>JANNDY010000105.1:0-77090 GCA_031378345.1 Emticicia sp.
GTACCTGATATTAAACTCGTTTTTGCCAAAAAATTACTAAATAAACTCAACTCTGATGATGGTTTGTTAAACGCAATACAAGTTAGACACCTGCAAAGACAAACTGATATTGATAGGTTTTCCAGAGTGCCAAAGTAGAACTAAATAGGTTAACGCCAAGGTGTTATTGCCTTTCAGTCTATTTATGATATATAGTTCACGTTCTGAATTGGCAATAAATCTCAAAACTCCATATTCATTGGCATATTTATATGCCTCAAGTGCAAGTTTTAAAGCTGTATCGACATCTTTCTTTTTGGCGTATTGATAATAATAATCAGCTTTTAGTCTATTCATCGACGACAGCGTATAGTAGTCGTTTTGTGGCATGGCTATTTTCAAGCATTTGTCCCAATAGTCGAGTGCTTTTTCAAATTGATTGGTATATGAAAATAGTACGCCATAAGTGCCATAAAATGAGTTTTCAGCCAAATAACCTACTTTGTGTTTTTTGATAATTTCTTCGGCTTTTTTTAGATTTTGCTTAGCATTCAGCGAGTCTTTATTGAAATTGTAGTGATTGGCCGCATAAATATATCCTTGACATTTGATGTCAGTATCATGTGTTTTTTCACCTAAAACTATCATTTCTTTAGCCGCATGTATGCCAGCAAGACTGAATTTATCATTCTTTTCATTACTCAAATTCCAGAGCATTATTGAAGAAATACGGAGATTAGCATAAGCCAAAGCCTTGTAACTATTTGTTTTTCTTAAAATATCTTTGGCTTTTAGAGCATCACTCAGCCCACTTGAAAAATTGTTTCGCACATACGAATCGTAGAAAGATTTATTAATCAAAAACTTTCCTTTTCCTGTCTGCCATTGTGTTCGGTTGGTCAATCTTTGGAGCGAATCTAATAGCAATTTGGCATTTTTTTCTCGAAAATAAGTAGCATAGTAACCCAATTCCCATAGGGCGTTTATTAGTGAAGTGTCTCTACCAAACGAAGGTTTTTGAGCAGAAAAATATTTCACATTTTTCGACAAACTATCAATCACAGGGCGACCTGCAAAAGCATTATTAGTTATTAACAACAGTAATATGAAAAATATTTTTCTCATCAAATAATTATAAAATTCGCTTGAAATAAGCCCAAAAATAATCAATATGCAAGATTTTTGGGCAAAATACAGGTTTACCTGTATCGGTAGCATCAAAAAATACAAGGTAGCATGGATTGATTGGAAATAATAGTTGACTGAACTTTGTCGAAACTATTTTTAGCCATGAAAAAAATATTTTTGTTTTTAATCTTCTTGGTAAATATTTCATTTGGGCAAGCTCCAACTTTAGTTACAGACTTAAACCAATCAGGTTTTTTTCCGTACAAACCTATAAAATTTGGAACTTCAATTTATTTTATGAATGCCGATGAAAGGTTGGGCTCCACCCTTTGGAAAACTGATGGCACATTAGCTGGGACAATAAAAGTAAAAGAAGGGTTTTATGGCTCAAGTAATAATTACTTTATTAACGAATATTACAATAATTCTCAATTTCCTCCATGGGCTGAAACGGTGGTCAGTAATACTTATTTATATTTCGTTACCCCAGACAATGAACCATATACCTATCAATTATGGCGAACTGATGGTACAACATCGGGTACAATTTTATTAAAAAAATTCGCTGGAGTTGCCAGTGATAAGTCCATTCAAAGTTTAACTGATGTTAATGGGGTGCTTTATTTTGTCGGGTTTGATGTTACAAATGGCTTTGAAGTTTGGAAAACAGATGGTACCATAGCAGGAACCATATTCGTAAAAGATGTAAACCCTGGTGATGGAAATGGCTTTTTTGGATATACTAAGCCTAATAACCTTACAAGTTTTAATGGCTTTCTCTATTTTTCAGAAGATAATGGCGTAAATGGAGAAGAATTATGGAAATCTGATGGTACAATAGGTGGAACCGTTTTAGTAAAAGATATTAACGCTGGTATAGGAAGTTCATCTATTCAATATTTGAAAAATCTTGGAGGGACACTTTATTTTAGTGCCGATGATGGCATAAATGGTAAAGAACTATGGAAAAGTGATGGAACAACAGTAGGAACGGTTTTGGTAGCTAATTTAGTAGCAGGAGCAGGAAGTTCTACGCCTTTTCAATTTATAAGATTTAACAATTTAAATTATTTTGCCACATCGAATGGGGCATTTTATAAAACAGATGGGACAGGTGCAGGTACAGTATTGATAAACGGCATTAATTTTCCAATAAATATTATAGAAAATAATAATAGCCTGTTTTTTATAGATGATTCAAATAATAAATTGTACAAAACAGATGGCACAACCGCTGGAACAATAGAATTATTGTTTACAAATTCTATTCAAAACTTATACTCGTTCAATAATAAAGTTTACTTTTCGGCTGGTATAGGTTTTTCTAATATAAATGATGAACTCTACGTAAGCGACGGAACGGTAGCTGGTACTTTTATGCTAAAAGAAATTAATCCTGCTGGGGCAAGTTCAAGACCAAATTCATTTATTACACTAAATTCCATGCTGTATTTTTTGGCATTTGATGGAAGTTATGGAAATTTCTTTTGGAAAACAGATGGCACGGCAATAGGAACAATTCCAGTTAATTTGAATAACCCTATCAATGGAGCCTCCTCGCCAAAGACGTTATCAAAGATAGGTTCAAACATTTATTTTGGTGCTTCAACAAATGCAAATGGGTTTTCATTATGGAATAGTAATGGTACCGCCGCTGGGACATCTAACTTAAATATTAGTGTTGCCAATACGCAAGTTCTTGGTCTAAATCAGATAGTTAATGTTAATAGCTTGACCTACATTTCAGCAATTTATGCAAACAATTATGGCTCTTTTCTTTGGAAAACCGATGGTACAAATGCCAATACACAAAATGTAAAGCAGTTTTTGTGGATAGATAAAATTGAAAGTCTAAATAATATTCCTTTCATTTTAGCACAAGGTATAGATGGAATATATAGATTATACACGACTGACGGTACACCTGCGGGAACAGTTTCTTTAGCATCGCTTAGTGGAACTGGTGGGAATTTGTCCAAAGTAAACAATAAATTGTATTTTTCAGATGTAAATGGTGCAGTAAATAATCTTTGGATAAGTGATGGCACAGCTGCTGGAACTGCTGTTGTAAAAAATAATATTTACCCAATCAATCTAACCGATGTAAATGGCACTTTATATTTTACAAATTTAATTGGTACCCGAAAACTTTGGAAAAGTGACGGTACAACAGCAGGGACAGTTTCCATAAAAGATTTTGGAAATAACTATATTTCGGGTCTCACAAATGCCAATGGGGTATTGTACTTTTCTTCAGCTAATCCGCCATTCAGCACTAACTATAACTTATGGAAAAGTGATGGTACTACCGCTGGAACCGTCATGGTTAAAGACATTTATCCAGGCGGTAGTGCCAGTCCTACTAAAATAACTTTTGCAAATAGCACTATATTTTTTGAAGCAAATGATGGTGTAAATGGTTTTGAACTTTGGAAAACCGATGGCACTTCTGCTGGAACAGTAATGGTTAAAAATATTAATCCAACAGGAAATGCTTTTAATCATGACCAAGCAGGGGATATTTTTTTGAACGTAAACGGCACTATCTATTTTACGGCAACAGATGGTACAAATGGCTATGAACTTTGGATGTCAGACGGAACAGCAATTGGAACAACTATGGTTGCGGACATTAATACTAATGGCAGTTCGTATCCCCAAAATCTTACATTAGTCAATAATTATATCTATTTCTCGGCAAATGATGGTATCAATGGTAGGGAACTATGGCGGTATAATACATCAACTGGTATCTTTGAATCCATCATCACAGGTAACTGGAATACGGGCAGCACTTGGATTTCGCCTGCAAATACTTTATTGCCAACTGCCACTAATACTGCCAAAATAAACCCAACCCATACAGTCAATATTCCCAACACAGGAAATCAAATAAAAACCATACAAATGAATGGTGGGATAATAAACTTAAATGGTGGAACGCTTGAAATTAAGAATTAATGAAAAAACTATTATACATATTGCTACTATTTAACACATATAAATTGGTTGCCCAAGCACCAAGCAAAATTTGGGATAAAACCATCGGGGGAAATGACTATGATTTTGCAACAGCTTCCATAGCCACTAATGACGGGGGATTTGTGCTTGTAGGACCCTCAAGTAGCGGTATCTCGGGTGATAAAACCGAAGCGAACAGAGGCGGAATAAATGAATTTGGATTTCCATTTAATGATTATTGGGTAGTTAAAATTAATAGTTTAGGGCATAAGGTTTGGGATAAAACCTTTGGGGGGAATGGGGAAGATTTTGCCACCTCAGTGGTAGCTACCAACGACGGAGGCTTTGTGATAGCTGGATATTCTAACTCTGGAATCTCTGGAGAGAAAACACAGGCAAGCAAAGGATTAATTGATTTTTGGATTCTAAAAATCAATGGCTCCGGGCTAAAAGAATGGGATAAAACTATAGGAGGAAACAATGATGATATGGCATTTTCGATTACTAATGCAACTGATGGGGGATTTGTGATTGCAGGGAATTCAAGTTCTGATATTTCGGGTGATAAAACTGAAGACAACCCATCTTCTTCTGTTTATGGAGATTATTGGGTAGTAAAGTTGAGTAGTACAGGAATCAAAGTTTGGGATAAACAAATAAGTGGACCTTCATTTGATTCTGTAAAGTCAATAACTACAACCACCGATGGAGGCTTTGTGGTAGTGGGAAATTCTACTTCTGGCATTGGTTATGATAAAACAGAAGCGGGTAGGGGACAACGAGATTATTGGATAGTAAAATTAAATAGTACAGGTCAGATAGTTTGGAATAAAACGATAGGAGGCAATAAAAGTGATGACCCATCAGCAGTTGTAGCTTCCAACGATGGAGGGTTTGTAATAGTAGGAAATTCTAATTCGGATATAATATCAGAAAAGACCGAAGCATGTTTTGGGTCAGATGATTATTGGATTGTTAAAATTAATAGTTCGGGACAGAAAGTTTGGGATAACACCTTCGGAGGAAGCGGCCTTGAAAGAGGGGGTTCATTAGTATCCTTGGTAGATGGCAGTTTTATTATAGTCGGAAGTTCAGAATCCAATATTTCTGGAAACAAATCCGAAGCAAGCATTGGCTTTGAAGATTTTTGGTTAGTAAAAATTGACAATTTAGGGCAAAAAATTTGGGATAAAACCTTTGGAAGTACTGCCACTGATAGGGCAAATGCTATTACAAAATCATCTGACGGAGGTTTTGTTACTGTTGGTATTTCTCAAGGTGGAATTTCTGCAGATAAAACTGAAGTAAACAATGGCGGTTACGATTATTGGATACTAAAAATAAGTGATTCCATAGTTTTATTTGAAACTATCACCAATGGAAACTGGAGTGTAAATAGTACATGGAATACAAACACCCCACCCACAGCTACCAAAACTGCTAAAATAAATTCAACCCACACTGTAACCATCCCAAACACAGGCAACGAAGTCAAAACCATACAAATGAATGGTGGAATTATAAGTCTAAATGGTGGAACACTTGAAATTAAGAATCAGTAAATACTTAAACATACTAATAATGAAAAAATTATTTAAAATATTGGTAATCAATTTTTTATCAATAACTCTTATCGCCCAAAACTCTATTACAACACCACTTGGGACACCACTTACTATTGGGAACAATGGCGTACGTTTGGCAAACTTAACTTCGGCATCAGCTACAACAGCCACGAACGGTAAAGCATTAAGTGTTAATGCCTCTGGTGATTTAATTTTGGTACCTGATGTAGCAGGTTCGGGTGGTGGAGATCCAAATTTTAAAGTAGTCAACACAAGTAATACATTGTCTGGGGTAGGAGCTGGGCAGTTGCTTCAAAATGCTGGAGCTGGAGCTTTAGGTACTTCTAATTTATTTTTAGGTAATAATGCGGGTTACAATTCCGGTTTAACAGTACTTTCTAAGGAAAATACATTTGTTGGTACAAATTCTGGGTTAAATACTACAGATGGGAATAATAATGCTTTTTTGGGAATTGGATCAGGAGTATTTAATACCTTGGGAAGTTTTAATACTTTTTTAGGTGTCAATGCAGGTGGAAATAATCGAACAGGAAGTCATAATATGATTTTAGGCACAAATGCAGGCTATGATGGAATTGGCACAGTAGCCAAGAATCCAAGCTATAGTGTATTTATAGGAAATTCTGCCGGAGCTTTGACATCAGGAGTTTTCAATACTTTTATTGGATATGCCACTGGTGCTCATAACACCACAGGGCAATCGAATATTTATATTGGGGGCTATTATGGTGGACATCCTGGAGTGACCAACAACAACAGTTGTACATTTATTGGAAATCAAGCTGGGCCATGGTTGGGAAACGACCATGCAAATCCAACCGCTACTTTCAATAATTTAATTAATGCAAATGCAATTGGGAATCGGGCCAAATGTACTGTAAGTAATGCTTTAGTATTAGGTGGAGTAGATGCTGACGCAATAAAAGTAGGAATTGGTATACACAACCCAGCCTATCCTTTGGATGTAAAAGGTGTGGTAAATATGCGTGTTGCTTATAATTCCCCAAGTATGAAAATCAACGACCGTGATTTTATGGGCGTTGGTGAAGAGGGCGAATTTTGGGTTTCAAATTTCAAAATGCGTTATGAAAACGAAAACCAATGGTCAGATAAGGTTTTTGAAAAAAATTATAAACTACTTACTATCAATGAGTTAGAAAAATTTATTTCTAAAAATAACCATTTGCCCAATATTCCATCGGCAACAGAAGTGGTAAAAAAAGGCGTTGATAATGCCGAAATGACCGCCAAACTTTTAGAGAAAATTGAAGAAATGAGCTTGTATATTATTCAATTAGAAAAACGATTATGTCAAATTGAAAACAAAAAATAGTCATCTCTTAGTATTTTTTTAAGAGATGACTATTGAAATAAATTGCTCGATGCACCCAAAATAACTTTGCAAAATTTTTAATTTATCAAAACAAAGGGGGTAAATCATAACCAATGTTATAATCAACAAAACCTGCGTTTTTACAGTCCCAGAGTTTAAGATTTTTATATCGAATATCTTTAAAATCTGCATATTGAACGACTTTTTGGTAAACATCAAGCGGAATTTCCTTAAAACGGTCAATTGTTAGTCGCTGTTTTGACAAACCACCAACTAAAAACAAACCCAAAACTTGTTGCTCTGGCTTGTTCGTACATTTCAAATTTCCAATAATTTGTGCAGGAATTTTATCAAAAATACCTCCGCCAATGAGCCTTTGTTCTTCTTGTCTTTTCCAATAATTATAAATGTCTTTTGAAACAGCAAAAATATCTAATTGAACAACCCATTCTGGAAAATCTTCTAAGCCAACAATGCCAAGTTCTAAAGGAATGTTTTTTCCATTCACCAAAAAATCATTGAGCAAAATAGGTTGCGTATTGAGTGGAGCTCTCCAACATTTAGGAAAACATGGTGGCACAGGTGCAGGCGGAGGTGGAGGCTCTGGGCAAGTTGTCAGAAAATGAATATAATCTTGGCGTTTGATAAAATAATAATCTTCTGTTTCTTTTGAATCTTTGATTGTTGCTTTCAATTCAAATTTCATATCTTCTACCTTTTCGGCATTGATAAATTTAGAAGAAAACTCGCTCAATGAAGTTGCAGCCTTCAATTCTTCAAAATCTGATTCAATTTCAAGACCGTCAGAAGTTTTTATTTTTAACTGATATTTTTGTTTAATTGCACCTTTAAAAAGTGCATTTGTTTGATAATATCCTGCCCGAATTTCTGTCAATTGAGCAATATTTCCTAAGCCATCAATGATTTTTACATCTGCTTTTTGAATGGCTTCGCCTGCAAATTCTGCCACATCAAAAGGTGAATAAGCACTCGTGCGATTTATTCTTACACGATATGGTCCATTTATATTGGTAAGTTCGCCATAAACTACAATGGCTTTGCTCAGATTTTGAGTTTTAAAGTCCGTTATTTCTGTTTCGCAAGAAAAAAATAAGGCACAGAGAACAAAAAAGAAGGCTATTTTTTTCATCAGAATTTAAAATTATAAGTTAAAGAGGGGATTGCAGCTCCTAAAATTGCGAGCTTGTAAGTTCGTGCCTGAGTTCGCAAACCAGTGAAGGATTTAAAATAAATAGAATAGACATTTTGGCGATTTAGAATATTATAAATCGAAAAATTCCAACTACTATTCATCTTGCTTTTTTCTTTTGGGTCAAGGGTAATGCCTACATCTAATCTAAAATAATCAGGAATTCTTTCGGCGTTTCTGAGTGTAAAACTTGGCGATGAATAACCATCTTGAAGCTCTTGAATAGTGGCATTGTCTAAAAAAGCAATAATTTGGTCCCTAAAAGTATAAGTTTTTGCATCTAAACCCTGTCTTGGATTTAAGCCTTTGGCAACAGTATAATCAAAAACATCATTGAAGGCATAAATTTTATATCTGCCATTTGGGTACGTAATTGGGCGACCAGTATTATAGGTAAAGTTTGAGTTGAAAGTAATTCGCTTTGTCCATCTATTATTTAGTACAAATTTTATGTTATGCGGAGAATCAAAATTGGCAGGAAAACGTAGTCCAAAGTTGGCAGCCGTTTGATTTTCGGTAGCTACGATCTGCCGAAAAGTACGAGAATAGGTATAAGAAATCCAGCCAGTTAGTTTTTTTCCACGAGATTTTTTCAAGAAAAACTCAGCTCCATAAGCAAAACCTTTGCCCACCAAAAGCTGCGTTTCTACTGTCGGATTGAGATAAAGTGCAGCCCCATCAACATAATCAATGACATTTTTGAGGTCTTTATAATAAACTTCGAGTGAAGTTTCATAGACATTATTTTGTGCATTCGTGAAGTTTTTGAAAACGCCAATTGAATATTGGTCGGCAATTTGTTGCGGCAATTGAGCATTGCTATTTTTCCAAATATCGGCAGGTGAAATCGCCATTGTGTTGGAAAGTAAGTGCATAAATTGTTGCATTCTGTTGAAACCAAATTTGATTGACAAACTCGAATCAATCTTGAAAGCCAGCGACAAACGAGGCTCAAAACCCCCATAAGTCTTTATAATTGAGCCTTTTTTGTAAGTTAAAGTATCTTTTATGGTTTCAATTTCTCGTGGTTTTCCGAGTTGATATTCGTAGAAATTTCCCGGGCCCAAAAGTTGATAACGAGCATAACGCATGCCATAATCAAGGCTAATTTTTTTGGTCAAAGCTAAACTATGCCCAACATAAACCGCCATTTCTCTTGTGTGTTCAACAGGCATTTTGAAACCCTCAATAATAGAATTTTCAGCATTGGGCAACAAACTTCCTGCATCATTTGTATAGGCACTAAACTCCGCCCCAATATCAAGTCGGCTTTTGTTGGAAAGTTCATAACTCAGATCTTCTCTGATAGATTTTTGAATGATAGAAGGCTGCCAACGGTACTCAAATTGAGGTATTAGTCCATCAATGCCATATTGATATTTGCTCAGAAATGCTGTGAAATTATGAGCTATTTTGCCTTTAATTAAGGCATTATGTTTCAAACTAACGTTACTTGTATTCCAAAAATAACGAGTATCTGCACCAAATTTAAAAGCATCATCACTGGTGTAGGCAGCTAAAGAAATGCGTTGGTTTTTGCCAAATTGATGCGTTATTTTGGCATTAATGTCATAAAAATTCGCCTTACTTTGCTTCAATGCTGGATTTGGGAAATACTTCAAATAAAAATCTGATAACGAACCTCTTGCCCCAATAATCAATGAGGTTTTTCCTTTAAAAATTGGTCCCTCGACAAGCAAACGACTTGAAATAAGTCCAACTCCGCCTTGCAAACTCCATTTGTCAAAATTACCTTCTTTCAATCGCACATCTAATATTGAAGAAGCCCGACCACCATACATTGACGGAATTCCGCCTTTAAAAAGGCTTAAATCTTGCACCAAATCAGCATTGAAACCTGTAAAAAAACCAAATAAATGGGACGTATTAAACAACGGAACACCATCTAAAAGTATCAAGTTTTGGTCCACATTTCCGCCTCTCACATTGAAACCCGAAGCACCTTCTCCCACCGTTGAAACGCCGGGCAAGAGCAAAATACTTCTGATAACATCTGCCTCGCCCATCAAATTTGGGAGTTTTTTTAGGGTTTTTCCTGATATTTTTTCAACGCCCATGATGGTTCGATTGACATTTACATCAGACTTTTCAGTGGTGATTACCACTTCGTCTAAAAGAAGAGCAGCTTTTTCTAAAACAATCTCTAAATTGAGGTTTTGTACGAGAGAAAACCTTTCTATTTTGATTTTATAGCCTAAATTTCGTACCACCATTTGGTAGCTTTGTTTGGGGAGTAATATCAAAAAATTGCCCGAAGAATCGGTTTGAGTTCCAGCAGCTACGCCTGAAAAAAGGATACTGGCATTTTCGACAGGTAGTTTCGTTTCGGCATCACGCACTGTTCCTGTGAGTAAAAAGCCTTTTTTTTGTGCAAAAGTGTCCTGACTAACAAAAACCGTAGTGATGCTAAAAAAGCAAAAAAGTAGTAATCGGATTTTCATTTATAGGTTTTTAGTATTTTCGTCATAAAGATAGAAAAAAGGCGTGGTTTGTCAGAATAAAATAGAAGAACGGCATATAATGGACGACAGATGAGTGTAGAAATGCGATGATTTGGGAGTAGAATTTGTATATCCAAGAAAGAAACCTGATGGGCGTATTTCAACAAAAAATGCCTCTTTTGAATTAATCCTTAAAGCTGGCGAAAACGAGCTTTTGATAGGTATTGCCAATGATTTTTATGGATAGGGCATTATTCACAGTTGGATACTATGGAAGGAATTGCGTAGAATAAAATCTCTTAAAAAATGTAAAAAAACCTCGAAAGATATTTCTTTCGAGGTTTTTTTCTACAGTTTTATAATTTAATCCGTGTTAACTAACTTGTTTCAGGATTATACATTTTCTTTGCAAAACTATACTTTCAAAGCATTTTGTAATTCTTCCATCGGAACCATTTCTTCCTTGAAAGAATAAGCACCAGTTTTAGGCGATTTTACAGCCTTAATAACTTTTGCATAACTTTTACCTGTAGTTTTATCACGAAGCGTAGCGACTACTTTCTTTGCCATTGTCTAATTAGATTTGAGATTTGAGATATTAGATATGAGATATTTTTATCTCTATCAACCCTTCACTCCCCTTTAGGGGTTGGGGGTTATTTAATTTCTTTGTGTAGGGTATGAGATTTCAAAAATGGATTATATTTTTTCAATTCCATACGACCTGTTGTATTCTTACGGTTTTTAGTAGTTACGTAACGAGACATTCCTGCTACTCCGCTTGTTTTTTGTACAGTACACTCTAATATAACCTGTACACGATTGCCTTTCTTAGCCATTGTTTTGTATATTTAATATCTGCTTATTTCTTTTTCGGGTTGCAAAGGTACAAAATTCTAATTTGTTTTTCAAAAATCTTTCAAAGATTTTTCATTTTAATTGCGAATAAAATAAAAAAATCTATAAAACCAATAGGTTTATACCAAGAAGGCTTCGCTTTTAGCGAAGCCTTCTTGAAATATCGTTATTTTATGCTACAATTGCTTTCTCAAACGAGCTACTGGAATATTCAATTGCTCACGGTATTTGGCAACAGTACGACGAGCAATATTATAGCCACGCTTGTTTAACATTTTCTCCAATTTATCATCAGAAAGTGGTGAGTTTTTAGGCTCATTTTCTATCAATTCTTTCAAGATATTTTTTACTTCACGGCTCGAAGCATCTTCGCCCGAATCCGTCGCAATTCCTTCTGAGAAGAAGTATTTCAATGGATAAATGCCAAAATCAGCTTGTACCGACTTGCTATTTGCTACACGAGAAACCGTAGAAATATCCATTTCGATGCGATTGGCAATGTCTTTCAAAATCATTGGTCGCAACCTCGACTCATCGCCGTCCAAGAAAAACTCATGTTGATATTCCACAATAGATTTCATGGTTTTCAAAAGTGTTTGCTGGCGTTGCTTGATGGCATCAATAAACCATTTGGCCGCATCTAATTTTTGCTTCACAAATGTTACTGTTTCCTTAATACTTTTGTGTTGAGCAGAGCCATTTTTGTCGGTTTTGTCATAAGTATCAAGCATTTCGGCAAACGAGCGACTTACACGAAGTTCGGGAGCATTTTTAGAATTCAGAATAACATCTAACTTTCCATTATTATTTGTTACAATAAAATCAGCCATCAAATATGCTGCTGTGCTATCGCCACTCCCTATATTGCCTGGTTTTGGGTTTAGGCGAGTAATAACTTTAATAGCGTGTTTGATTGCTTCGTCGTCAATATCTAAGCGACGTTGTATTTTTTCGTAGTGTTTTTTTGTAAATTCGTCGAAGAAATTCTCAATAATTTTCACTGCATTTTCCACGGCAACATCTTCTTGGTCTTTACGCTCCAATTGTAGCAACAAACATTCTCTCAAATCTCTTGCTCCAATGCCTGCTGGCTCGAAAGTCTGTACTTTTTTGAGAAGACCAATAAGCTCAGGTTCTTCGGTATAAATATTTTGTGTAAAAGCTAAATCATTACAAATTGACCTAAGCGGGCGGCGAATATAGCCGTCTTCCTCTATGCTTCCAACCAATTGCATGCCTATTGCCTCGTGGCGAGCATCGAGGCGTAAAAAACCCAATTGTTGCACCAAAGATTCGGCTAAAGTATTGGTTGCAATAACGGGCATAACATCTCGGTCATCATCTCCCCAACCATCGCCTTGCATTTTATAGCCAGCATAATCATCTTGGTTTAAGTATTGTTTTACGTCAAGTCCTTCGTAAGTTTCATACTCACTATATTCACTATAATCATCTTGACCGCTATCTCCATCATAATCATCATCATATTCATCTTTCACACGCTCTTCCTTGTCCATGCCTTCTTCCAAAGCTGGATTCACCTCAAGTTCTTCCTCGATTCTCTGGTCAAGCTCGGCAGATGGAATTTGTAACAGTTTTATAAACTGAATCTGCTGAGGGGACAGCCTCTGCTGTAGCGATTGGTTAAGACTTAATTTTTGCATTGTATAGGGAGAATTATTTCATTCATTATAGGGACATTTATAGACCCCTCTACATTTTTCGTGCCAACTGAATGAATTTCAATGAATAAAGGAAAATATTTTTTTACTAACCACCAAATATTTTACTAAAATAAATACTTGAAAGAAATTAATTATTTTATAAACAATTGATTATCAGTGGTTTATGAATTATATTTTTGAAAATATTTTTTCTTTCTTATTGATGCGATTTTTTAATAAAAAAGTAACAATTTATAAAAAAGAATGTGAAAGATATTTTTGAGGCTTAAAAAAAACGAGTAGTTTATTACATCAAAACGAGCAGTGTTTTGACCAATTCAGGGTCGCTTTTTAGCGTTTTTGACAATAAAAAAGTAGCAGTGTTAAGGCTGCTACTTTTCATTAATAATGATATTTTATAATTCACAAAAGTGAAAATAGGTAGGGTTGAACATTCGCTTAAGCGAAAAAAAAGTATAGGTTGAATAAGGTTTTACAAATATATAACATTTTTGAGAAAAAATATAATTCTCTAAATGATTTGTAAAAAAATCATTCTCAAACAAAACTATTAACGGTGACACGGCTATTTTTTTCCTTGGGGTTTAACCAAATCTAAGGAAGCCGTGCCACCGAGTTGTTACAATAAATTGGCTTTCAACATGTATTCAGCAATCTGAACGGCGTTGGTTGCTGCACCTTTGCGAAGGTTGTCAGCTACTACCCAAAGGTTCAAAGTGTTCTTTTGAGATTCATCACGGCGAATACGTCCAACAAAAACCTCATCTTTTCCATGCGAGTTTATTGGCATTGGATAAATATAATTTTTTGGGTCGTCTTGCACAATAACACCTTCGGTTTCGCTCAAAAGTCGGCGAACTTCATCTAAATCAAAATCGTTTTCAAACTCAATATTCAAAGCCTCCGAATGTCCGCCTACCGTCGGAATTCTAACCGTAGTTGCCGTTACGCCAATGCTATCATCGCCCATGATTTTCTTGGTTTCATTCACCATTTTCATCTCTTCTTTAGTATAACCATTGTCCAAGAAAACATCAATATGAGGCAACACATTTAGGTCAATTTTATGAGGATAAACCATCTTAACATCTTGATTACCAGCACGTTCCGCAAAAAGTTGATCCACTGCCGCCTTGCCAGTTCCTGTTACAGATTGGTAAGTCGAAACAACCACACGCTTGATTTTATATTTGTCATGTAATGGCTTCATCACCACTACCATTTGAATTGTAGAACAGTTTGGATTCGCAATAATTTTGTCTTCAGCCGTAATCGTATTTGCATTAACTTCAGGAACTATCAACTTTTTAGTTGGGTCCATTCTCCATGCCGAAGAATTATCAATGACAGGAATTCCAGCCGCTGCAAACAAAGGTGCTAAAGCCAAAGACGAGCTTCCACCAGCCGAAAAAATCGCAACTGCAGGTTTCATCTTTATAGCGTCGGCATAGCCTACAACCGTAAACTGTTTACCTTTAAATTCAACCTGTTTACCAATTGATTTTTCGGAAGCAACGGGAATAATTTCGCTAACGGGGAAATTTCTTTCCGCCAATACTTTCAAGATTTCAGTGCCAACTAAGCCAGTTGCACCAACTACTGCAATTTTCATTTTGATTAACCCCCCGCCCCTAAAGGGGAGTGATTTTAAGTAAAACATAAACCCTATTAGAGGAGTAGAGTAAATTTAGTGCAAATATAAGCTAAAAATCGGTTCGATATTCTTGGAATAGTACAAATTTTTGAATTTTAGAATTTTCTACTTAATCCAAATCTAAAATCATTGATGCCAAAGCCTGTGGCGTTGATGTTTGAACCAAAACTTATGATGTCAAAGGCGAATATTAAAGAAGTCGGTATTAGGATTTATTTTAAAAAACAGCCGCTATTTAAACAAGATTTAATCTTAGAATGATTATTCTTTAGCTTTTCGCAATAAAAAAGTTAAAGCACTCTCATACTCTGGCTTAATTATTAAGTTGATTTCAGCTAATATCTTATTTCTCTTTCTTTCCCAAATAGAAGAGTTCATTGTCTTTAAGTTGAATTTATGCTCAATGAGGTCTTTTAAATTATTGTATTTTTCTGATTCGTTAATTTTCATCGCATGACTTTGTGGAATCACTCCTTTTATATCTTTATAATCGAATGGTGGAATCAAAATTGGCACATGGTAATTTGTCTTTATCCATGTTGCTCCCATCTCACAAAGAGATATTGGACTATTGTAGAAGTTTTTAGATAAAATAAAAACAACTAAAACCTCATTATTTAGCTCATCTTTTATTCGGTCTAAAAAATTCTCACCTAATTTTATACCATAGCCTTCAAATGATGAACAGAAAATATCGCTACTATGTACGCCTATCAATTCGAGTATATCAATTACTTTTTCAATATAATCTTTATCTATACTTGAATGACTAATGAACACTTTTTTAAGAGTGTCTTGACTTTTGATTACTAAATCCATATTTTAATCAATTATAAATTTTATACTTTGACTTGAATTAGTAGTCATTACTCTCAAAATATAACTACCACCAATCGCTTTTATGATAATTTGTTCTTTGTTTGAAGTGCTATTTTTATGCAATTTGCTAAAAATACCCTTTCCAAGTACATCAAAAACATCTACTTGCCATGATTTAAGGCTTTCGGGTAATTCAACCCAAAAAGTACCTTCGTTGGGGTTTGGGTATAATTTTACGAATAAATCAGCCATTGGCTCAATTGGTGTTATTGTAAAAGCATCTGAATCTGGTCCGTAGCAACCATTATTATTGACCCGAACCATAAACACGCCCGAACCGTAGGCTTTCAGCACTTGGTTGGTAGAATCTTTGAGTAAAGTGCCGTCTTTGTACCATTGGTTTCCTGTGGGACTACTTGATACAAAACCAATATCTTGCAGGGTTATGGTTGGTTTTGGGGGAGTCGGGGTTATTTTTATGGCTATTGGTTGGCTTGTTTGAATTTGACCACATTTTGTTGCAGTAACATAATATAAGCCTGATTGCTTAGGGATTATTGTTGGGGTATTGCTTGCTATTTTTTTGCTATCAACATACCATGTATATTCTTCAAAAACATTGTTTGATATTTTCAAGGTTGTACTTTCGTTTTCGCAAAGGGTTGTTTTTCCTTCTACGGCTATTGACAAATCGGCAGTTGGGCAAAGGGTGTATTTTAGATAATAGTTTGCTATGACGTTGGGCGTTTCAGCCCGAAGTAATACTCTGTAATTACCTGTTTTTTTTGCCACAAAAGTAAGGGATACATTGCTCCCACCCCCTTGATGATTTACAAGAACATTGTTACTTTCTATATCATTAATGTTAATAAAAATTTTATTTACTGTATTGCCTGTAAAATACAATGTAACTATACCTGTCTGATTTATTGGCATATAGTATTCATCATAATCTATGGGTACATCTTGCAATTCATTTGCAAAGAAACCTTGACTGCTTAGTCCTTCTTTTAGTGTTGTAGGTATTTTATCAGGCTCGTCAAGTGCTTGCACCATTTGTGTAAATGCCTTTCTTGGCTCTTCGCTATGGCATGAACTTAGGTATGTGCATTGATAATTGAATACTTTTGCCCAAATGCCATAAAAATTATTCATGTTTTGGCTGTAAGTGGTTACTACAAGGTCTGAACTTATTCCACCGACAACACATGACACATCGATATTACTTGGAAATCCTTTTTGATTTAGTCCGACAATGTTATTGCCAATGATTCCATTGCAATTGACATCATTATTATAATAGATGTTGCCTAAGTTTGCAGCGGTTTCGCTGCCACCAAAGAGGTAAACGCCTTTTTTGCCTGTTATTGTATTGGTTTTCAAATCTCTTGCAGCTTCGGAATATTCATCTTTGCCAAATATGCCACCAAAATTTAATGCTTGCGTTCCTAAGTCGCTGCCTCCGTGGGGTGTGCCAATAGTTGCCATTCGTGCCACATGGTGCAAGCCGTCTTGCTGATAGTTTGATTGGTTTTGAACATATTCTCTAATGGCAAGCCCTCCCATGCTATGCCCAAGCATGGTTACTCGGTCTGCTCCTGTGGCTGCCAATATTCGTGCAACGGCAAGCCTTATGGCATATCCTTGCTTGACTGCGGCTGCCTGAGAACTATATTTGTTTACTCCAAAATTTATTACGTACACATCGTAGTTGCCAATGGGCGATGAATATTCACAAACGTCATTTTGTAGGATTGATGTTGCATTATTTCCATCGCAATTTAGGTTGTATGCAAGTGTGTTTGGTTCTATTTTTAGTTTTAGGTTAGTTTCTAAGTATTTTAGAAAATCTGTCCATGTGGTATGGTCTGCTGTGAAGCCATGCACTAATATAATAGGGTTTGGTATGGTGCGTTGTGCAAAAAGTGAATTAGAAATAAGTAATAAAAGAAGTAAGTGTTTGATGTGCATAGTTTTGGTAATATAATTACAGCAATTTATTTTTCTGCAAGAATACTAAAAAACATACTGAATTACAAATAAATTGATTAAACGGCTAAAAAACTTTAGATAGTGTTTTTTTATTGAGTTTAGCAATTTAACTATTTGATAATCAGTTAGTTATACTTTTCTAAAAACTCCAAATTCGATTAGGAGTAATACAATGGTCGAGGCGAATATCGAATTCATTTATATCTTCGATTTTATCTATAGGCTCAAAAATTGAAAGCCCAATTTTCAAAACATCAGGGCGACAATCTGCCAAAAATCTATCATAATATCCTTTCCCATAGCCCACTCGATAGCCTTTTTTGTCGAAACAAAGTAATGGAATGAGAACAAGATTTAGTTCTGAGTTCTGAACGGGCGGCGTTCCGCTTCTGAACGGTTCGCCGTGCGATTCTGAGTGAGTTGCTTTTGGTTCTTGAATCTTTAAGCTATTTTCTTGCAAAACTGTTTCTTTTGTTAATAAATAATTGGTCATTGTGCCATCATCGTGGCTTTTTGGAATGACAATATTTGTCGAAAAATCTTTTTTTAAAGTGTTGATTATCAGCCAAGTATCAACTTCATTGTTTCGTTTTATTGGCAAAAAAGCATGAATCGTACTATAAGCATGCACAGGAATACTCATAAAAAACCAATCATGGATCTTCTTGGAAAACCGCCCAATTTCTTCCTCAGAAAGTGCTTTTCTTTTTGTCAAATATTCTTTTCGTAAATCTTTTTTGAGCATTGTGAATTTTGTTTTTATATGGAAACAAACCTACGAAATTTATCAAATAAAAAAACATAATAGTATGCTTGCATACTAATTTCCTTTCCGTATATTTGTCCGAAAATTATGCTTGCATACTAATTTTACTCAATGGAATACAACAATAACCTCAACCGAACTTTAGCAAAATTGCAGAAAATGCCTGCATTTATGCACGATTTTATGCGAGATTTTGCCATCGGACGTTTTGTGAAATTTGTTGGTACAGCGGGCATACATTTTGAAAAAATGACTTGTAATGAAGTCGCAATAACACTTCCAAATAAAAACAAAGTACAAAATCACATCGGACAGATTCATGCCGCTGCAACAACTCTTTTGGCAGAAACTGCCACAGGAATGGTAGTCGGCATGAATATTCCTGATGAAAAATTGCCGCTGATGAAAAACCTTTCGGTGAAATTTATCAAGCGTAGCAAAGGACAACAAAGAGCAATTGCGGCTTTATCAAGTGAACAAATAAAATTAATTCGTGAAACCGAAAAAGGAGATGTGAGTGTTCCTGTAAAAATTGTTGATGAAACTGGAGAAGAAGTGGTGGTGGCAGAGATGATTTGGGCGTGGGTTTTGAAGAAAAAATAAAGATGATTTCAGACGAAGAAAATTTTCAAAATGAGTTTTTAAGACCAATTTTGAAAGAACAAAACGATTTATTAATTGCAATTTTCAAGCATTATTTGATGAAACATAAAGTTTTGTTTGAACGCTATTCACCAGAAGACCAAGCAAATTATATCGAAAATACTATCAAAAAAGATGCTCAATTACGCAACTATTTTGTTGGAACTATCATCGGGCAGCTTTCAAGCGAACAATATCAAATTTTCATCAAGATGGAAACTGAGCTGAATCGTCGAATAATAACGATGCTTGTGAAAAGATTACAGAGTCAGATGATTTGACAAATTCAGATTTGACAACTTTTAAAAGTGGTCAAATCTATACATAAGTACAAACAAACACAAAAACATGAATCGCAGTATCAAAAAAGTAGTCGTTCTTGGTGCGGGCATTATGGGAAGCCGAATTGCTTTACATTTTGCTAATATTGGCGTAGAAGTTTTGCTTCTCGACATGGTACCCAAAGAGCCAAATGAGGCAGAAATGGCCAAAGGTCAAGACATCACGCACCCCGCAGTTCGCAACCGAATCGTTAGCGAATTATTCCAAGCCGCTGTGAAAGCCAGTCCTTCACCAATTTATAGTCAAAAATCTTTAGGGAAAGTGAAATTGGGCAATTTCGATGACGATATGCCTAAAATCGCTACCTATGATTGGATTATTGAGGTTGTCGTTGAGCGACTGGACATCAAGAAAATTATCTATGAAAAAGTAGAGCAATTCCGCAAAGCAGGAACTTTGGTAACTTCAAATACTTCGGGTATTCCTATTCATTTGATGGCAGAAGGTCGCTCTGAGGACTTTCAGAAGCATTTTTGCGGGACTCACTTTTTCAATCCTCCACGTTATTTGCGTTTGTTGGAAATTATTCCAACGCCAAAAACCGACCAAGCTATTATTGATTTCTTGATGCACTATGGGGATTTGTTTCTTGGAAAAACAACTGTTTTATGTAAAGATTCTCCAGCATTTATTGCCAACCGTTTGGGAATTTATGCAATGGTACAAACTATCAGAGTTGCCGAAGAAATGGGTTTGACGGTAGAAGAAGTTGATAAACTCACAAGCACGGTCGTTGGTCGCCCGAAATCAGGGACTTTCCGCCTTTCGGATGTAGTTGGTTTGGATACGACTGTGAATGTTTGCAATAATTTGATTAATGTCTTAGAAAACGATGAGTCGAAAGATGCCTTTATTTTGCCACCAACAATGGCAAAATTGATGGAAAACAAATGGCTCGGAGATAAAACTGGGCAAGGTTTTTATAAGAAAACAAAAGATGAAAAGGGTAAAACCCTCATTCTTGCCTTAGATTTGAAGACTTTTGAATACAAACCTTCGGAAAAAATAAAGTTTGCGACGCTCGAAAGTACCAAAAGTATTGATGATTTGAAAAAGCGTTTCTCGGTACTTTTGGTAGGAAAAGACAAAGCAGGCGAGTTTTACCGTAAAACTTTTGCTGATGGTTTCCGTTATGCAACAAACAGAATTCCAGAAATTTCGGACGAAATTTATAGAATTGATGCCGCAATATGTGCAGGTTTTGGTTGGGAAATGGGAATGTTTGAAACTTGGGACGCAATCGGTGTTCGCCCAATGCTCAAAATAATGGAAGATTTAAACCTTAATCCAGCAGCTTGGGTTTATGAAATGCTCGAATCGGGCAATGAAACTTTCTATAAAATTGAGGCAGGAAAGCGTAACTATTATGATATTCCGACAAAAACCTACAAACTTATTCCGGGAACAGAATCGTTTATTATTTTAGATAATATTCGTCAAACCAACGTAATTTGGAAAAATGCAGGTGCAACAGTTTTTGATTTGGGCGATGGTATTGCAGGCGTTGAGTTTCATTCAAAAATGAACACTTTTGGGGCAGAAGTTTCAGAAGGTTTGAACAAAGCCTTAAATATTGCCGAGAAAGATTTTAGAGGCTTAGTTGTAGGAAATGATTCTACTGAGGCATTTTCGGCAGGAGCAAATTTGGCGATGTTGTTTATGTTTGCCATCGAGCAGGAATTTGACGAAATCAACATGATGATTGCACAGTTCCAGCAACTAATGATGCGAACAAGATATTCTTCAATTCCTGTTGTTACGGCTGCCCATAGTTTGGCTTTGGGCGGCGGTTGCGAAATAAATCTTCATGCCGATAAAGTCGTTGCTCATGGCGAAACTTACATGGGATTGGTAGAGCTGGGCGTTGGTCTGATTCCAGGAGGAGGAGGCGTAAAGGAAATGGCGGCACGTTGTTCGGATATGTACCAAACTGGCGACCCTGAGCTAAATATTCTCCAAAATGCCTTTATGAATATCGCCCAAGCCAAAGTTTCTACTTCGGCACAAGAGGCTTTTGACATGAATTATCTGAAAACTGGACGAGATAGTATTGTGCTAAATCGTAGCAGATTGATTGCTGAAGCCAAACAAGCCGCTATCGAAATTGCAGAAGATGGCTACACGCAACCAAAGCAACGTACCGACATAAAAGTTCAAGGAAAAGCAGGAATTGCTTTGTTCAAGGCTGGAATTACGGGAATGTTGATGGGTAAATACATCACCGAACACGATGCCAAAATTGCTGATAAATTAGGTTATGTAATTTCGGGCGGAGATTTGAGTTATCCGCAAATGGTTTCGGAACAATATCTTTTAGATTTAGAAAGAGAAGCATTTTTGTCATTGACGGGCGAAAAGAAAACTTTGGAGCGTATTCAAGGCTTGCTGAATGGTGGAAAAGTGCCACGCAACTAACTTTACCACTAAGGAACTAAGAACACAAAGTTTCACTAAGATGATTACTCAAAAATATGTAAATGATATTGCTTATCGGATTGTTGGTTGTGCAATTGAGGTTCATAAAGCACTTGGTCCTGGTCTTTTGGAATCAGTTTATGAGGAATGTTTACTCGAAGAACTGAAAATCAACGGTTTAGAAGTGAGTTCACAACAAAAAGTGCCTTTAATTTATCGTGGTAAAGTTTTAAAAAGTGAATTGAGATTAGACATTTTAGTAAATGATTTAGTAGTGGTTGAATTAAAAGCCGTTGAGCAACTAATTCCAATTTATAAGGCACAATTACTTTCGTATTTAAAGTTAAGTCAAAAACCGAAGGGTCTTTTGATAAATTTCAATAACGTATTATTAAAAGAACAAACAATTCCATTAGTAACAGAAGAATTTGCGAAATTACCAAAAGAATAAAATCTTAGTGTAACTCAGTGAACTCCGTGCCTCTGTGGTAAAAAAAATAAAAATATGAACGCATATATAGTAGCTGGCTACCGCAGTGCAGTCGGCAAAGCACCCAAAGGAGTTTTTCGTTTTACTCGCCCCGATGATTTGGCGGCTGACGTAATCAAGCATCTCATGGCACAAGTGCCCAACCTTGACCCTGCTCGTGTAGATGATTTAATTGTAGGAAATGCAGTTCCCGAAGCAGAGCAAGGAATGCAAATGGCTCGTTATATTTCGCTTTTAGCATTGGGTAAAAGCGTAGCGGGCGTAACTGTAAACCGTTATTGTGGCTCTGGTGTGGAAACAATCGCAATGGCATCGGCAAGAATAAGTGCAGGAATGGCAGATTGTATTGTAGCTGGTGGCACAGAATCTATGTCGATGGTACCAACAACTGGTTGGAAAATGGCATTGAATTATGGACTTGCTTCGCACCACCCCGACTATTATATCGGAATGGGTTTGACTGCTGAACAAGTTGCTCAACAATTTAATGTTACTCGTGAAGAGCAAGATATTTTCTCATATAATTCTCATGTAAAAGCACTTGCAGCACAAGCAGCAGGGAAATTTGATGCCGAAATTGTGCCGATTACTGTAAAAGAAACTTATTTTGATGAAGTTTCTGGCAAAAAGAAAAACAAAGAATACATTGTAACAAAAGACGAAGGTCCACGTGCAGGAACGAGCGTAGAAGCTTTGGCAAAACTAAAACCTGTTTTCTCGATGGGTGGAAGTGTTACGGCAGGAAATTCTTCGCAAACATCTGATGGTGCAGCTTTTGTAATTGTAATGTCAGAAAGAATGGTAAACGAATTAGGCTTAAAACCAATCGCTCGAATGATGGCTTATGCCACGGCAGGAGTTGAACCACGTATCATGGGAATTGGTCCAGTTGCTGCCATTCCGATTGCTTTGAAACAAGCAGGCTTAAAGCAAGATGATATTGATATAATTGAATTGAACGAGGCTTTTGCGGCTCAATCTTTGGCAGTTATCAAAGAATTAGGCTTAGATACAAGCAAAATTAATCCAAATGGTGGAGCAATTGCCTTGGGTCATGCACTTGGCTCAACTGGCGGAAGATTGTCAGTTCAAGTTATCAACGAACTTCGCCGCCAAAATAAAAAATACGGCATGGTAACTGCCTGTGTAGGTGGCGGACAAGGTGTTGCTGGGATTTATGAGTTTTTGAATTAACCCCAAGTGGGGAGTATATATTCTACAATTTTACAGAAGTCTGTTTCAAAAATGAGACAGGCTTTTTTTAGATTATTTTTCATCCTAAAAAAACCTACTCACAAAACCGACATACTTTGATTAACTTTGCAGAAAAAAGCAGCAATTAAGATGGACTACGAATTTGATTTTGATATTTTTGATAAGAAAGAAATTCCTAAAATAAAGAATTTAGTAAAAAACGTAAACTTCAAAGATTTGATTATTTTTGAAAATGACGATTATATTCTTATCAATAAACCTCCTTACCTTTCGAGCCTCGACGAGCGTACGCAAGATAAACATTATAGTATTTTGCGTTTAGCCAAAGAATATTCTGACGATGCCCAGCTTTGCCACCGCCTCGACAAAGAAACTTCGGGTGTGCTTGCCATTGCAAAAAATCCTGCGGCATATCGAAGTATGGCGATGCAATTTGAAGCCCGTGAAGTAACAAAGCGTTATCATGCAGTAGTCAATGGCGTACATAGTTTGGAAAATATTTCAGTTTATTTGCCAATTGCTCAGTTGCGAGATGGCACTGGCGTTAGAATTGACCGAGAAAAAGGTAAAATTGCCGAAACAATTTTCAATACTTTGAAAGTTTATCGCTACTATTCTTTGCTCGAATGTATGCCAATTACTGGGCGAATGCACCAGATTCGAGTACATTTGCAGTGTTTGAAAGCCCCAATCGTTTGCGACCCAATGTATGGCGGAGATGATATTCGACTTTCGCAATTGAAAAGCAAAAATTTCAACCTCAAAAATGGCACTGAAGAGTTGCCACTTATCAGACGAGTGGCTTTGCACGCACATTCGCTTACGTTTCGATTATTGAATGACGAAGTTATAAAAATTGAAGCCCCTTATCCAAAAGATTTTAATGTGCTGGTCAAGCAATTAGATAAATTTAGTTGATGAAATATGAGAAAAATTTTATCTTTATTTTTGCAAAAAGAACAAATAAAAACTTTGTGCCTTAGTGTCTTGGTGGCTATATTCTCTTTGCCACGAAGACTCAAAGACACTAAGAAAATTAAATGTACTTTGTGCATTAGTGCTTTTGTATCTCTGTGCCTCACTACTTCCTTCGCCCAAACTCGTCCACGCCCTGAAATCAATTTGGATGAATTTATTCAACGAGTATTTCCTGTTCAACAAGAAAATATCAACTACGACGACCTCTACGAGTCGCTTTACCAACTTTATCAAAATCCACTTGACCTAAACGCCGCAACGAGTGAAGAACTATCTTCGATTTATGTTCTTTCGCAAGCACAAATCAAAAATATCTTGGAACATCGGCAACAAAATGGCGATTTTCTGAGTATTTATGAGCTTCAAGCTGTACCAAATCTCGACATAGAAACCATTAATCGCTTGCTACCTTTTGTAGAAATAAAATATAAATTTTCGGTCAATGATTTAAAAAATCGCCTCACAAATGCCACTGAGCATTATTTTGTGCTACGAAGCGACCAAGTTTTAGAAAAAGCCAAAGGTTTTGAGGACGGGAAATACTTAGGTTCACCTCAAAGATTATATGCACGTTATCGCCTGAGCCACCCGAAAGATTTTCAGGTAGGTTTTATTGTTGAAAAAGATGCTGGCGAAAAAAACTACCTCGATTATTATACTTTTCATTTTCAATTACGCAACAAAGGAAAGTTAAAAAACTTAGTTTTGGGCGATTATCAAGTACAATTTGGGCAAGGATTAGTTTGTTCGGCTGGCTTTGCTTTAGGCAAAGGAAGCGAAGCAATTGCCACAACTCGTCGCAGTAATTTGGGCATAAAACCCTACGGTTCTTTGCTCGAAGGAGGCTATTTTAGAGGTGCTGCGGCTACTTATCAATTAGGAAAAATAGACCTAACTGGTTTTTATTCTTATACAAAAAGAGATGCAAATGTTGATGAAGTTGATGGCGAAAGAGAAGATTATTTTAGTTCGATTCTTACAGGGGGCTACCATCGAACAGAATCAGAATTGGCTCGAAAAAATCAACTATCAGAACAAAATATAGGCATAAATGCTCTTTTTAGACTACGAAATGGGCAAATTGGGGCAACAATGCTCAATACACAATTTGATGCCGTACTTCAACGAACACCGTATTTGTATAATAAATTTGAGTTTTCGGGAAAGCAAAACTTGATTATTGGAACGAACTTTACTTATACTTGGCAAAATTTCAATTTCTTTGGCGAAGCTGCCCGTTCAAGTAGCGGAGGCATTGGTGCGATTGGTGGATTTGTTGCCGCCCTCAGCCGACAAGTTGAATGGGCAGTGAATGTACGCAGTTTTGATAAGAATTTTCATAGTTTTTATGCCAATGCTTTTGGCGAAAGTAGTCGAACCATCAATGAGCAGGGTATTTATTGGGGCTTGAAATATATGCCAAAAAAAGGCTTGACTTTCAGTGGTTTTTATGACCGTTTTAAGTTTCCTTGGTTGAAATATCTGGTTGATGCTCCCTCTGATGGTTTCGATTATTTGCTCAGAATGACTTATCAACCCAATAAAAAAACGCTGTTTTATGCCCAATATCATGAAGAGCATAAGGGCAAAAATTTACCTAATAATACAACAGTTTCGGACTATGTTGTAAGCACTAAACGACAAAGCATTTCGGCAAATTTTGAGTATGCTGTTAATCGAACTTTCAAGACCCAAACTCGCGTGCAGATGAACACTTTTCAATATGCAAACGCCTCACAATCAAGAGGTTATGTAATAATGCAAGATCTTGAAGGTTCAATAAAACGCCTACAATTAAAGGGCAGAGTTGCCTATTTCAACACCGATGATTATGATTCCAGAATCTATGCTTATGAGAATGATGTGCTTTATGCAGTGTCGCTTCCTGCCTATTATGGCAAGGGGTTTCGCACCTATTTGATTGCTCGTTATGGCATCAATCGGCACTTAGATTTGTGGCTTCGTTTTGCCCGAACACAAATCAGCGACCGTGAAACTATTGGTAGTGGCACTGACCTAATCAATGCTCCGCATAAATCAGATATTAAAATGCAGGTGAGGTATCGGTTTTAAGCTTTCTACGAGCTATTTTATTTAAAACTCATCAAATAACTACTCAAATCAGACAGTTCTTGTTCTTTCAAGCCCATTGAAGTTGGGTCAGGCATTAACGATTTGGACATTTTTTCTTTTTTCAAAATGTCTGCAACTTTTATAACTTGTTTTTCTCCAGTAGCATCTTTCATTATAATGTTTTTGCCATCATCGCCGAGCAAAAATCCCATGTAATATTTGCCTTTTTTTGTTGTGATTGTCCAGCTCTCAAAGCCAAAAACCATGCTTGCTGATGGGTTAATAATGGCATCCAAAAGACTTAGTTTATCAAATTTTTTATGAATATTGGTCAAATCTGGGCCAATATCTTTACCATTTTCGCTATGACGATGGCAAGTTGTGCAGTAAGTAGCAAAAATAATCTTTCCTTTTTCGTCATTGCCCTCCATGCGATTGACAAAATCTAATTTCAAAGGCGAGCCATTTCTTGGAAAAAACTGACTGGCTAAAATTCGTACTTTTTGTTCTGGATTATTGAAGATTTCTTCGCTAACTTCTTTTGCAATTTTATCATTTAATTGGTAGCCAGCTTTCATGTCAACCAAAATATTTCCTCCGTCAGGGTCTTGTGCCATCAACTTTGCAACCTTTATTTTTTCTTCGTCAGGAGTCTTTTTATTGACCAATATTTCTTTCAAAGCCAACATTCTTTTCATGTTTGGAGAAGTAATTTCAGCCGAAATACTCGCCCAATTCATCAAATCTGACCAATCATTATTCTTTCTAAAATTCAACCACCAAAGTGCCTGTTCCGAAACGTCTTTCAAGGAAGATTTTGATAATCCAATCATTGCCAAAACCGCTGTTTTTTCTTTAATAAATGCCAAACCAGTGATAGATTTTGAGCGAAAAGTTTCGCTTGAAGCATTGAGTGCATTTGCTTTTAAATCTTCAATCGCAATGGCTGGATGCAAACGCCAGGCGATATTTTGCAATTGCTCTGAGGAATTTTTAAATTGAGATTTTGCCAACTCATATACCTGCGTTTCTTTGCGGTCGGATGCTGAGCCGAGTGCTTCCAAATACCATGTATCTTGTCCATCATATTGTTGTAATAGTTTAGTTATAAGGCTTTTACATTTTTCAAAAGGTACATCACGTAAAGCAATTGACACTTCTCGGCGAATCTCGGCACTTGGGTCATTCACTACTTTTTCGCACAAAGAAACGATTTCTTTTTGCCCACGCAAAGCTCGAAAAGCAACCAAACGAATGTTTTCATCTGGCGATTTTAATAGTTCTTCAACAATCGTTTTTCCTTCATTTCCAAGTTGAGCTAAAAGCCAGATTGCTCTTGCACGATGGAAAGGGTTTTCTGCCAAAAGCATCTCTTGTAATGCAGGTATTGATTTTTGTCCGCCTAAAAGTAATGCCTCAAAACCCAAATATCGAACATTTTGTGCAGGGTTTTTTAGTGCCAAAATTTGCCCCTCAATGCTTGAAATATCAATTTTTGGACTTGTCAATTTCTTTCCTTTTGGCGTAAGTCGGTAAATTCTTCCATACGCTTTTTTGTCGTGCATGGCGTGTCCGCCTACGATGGGGTCGTACCAATCGGCGATGAAAATTGAGCCATCAGTTCCTGCACAAACATCTGAAGGTCTGAACCATTTTCGGGTATCTCTTCCTGTTTCGTACCAGTCATATTTTTCGCTGGAAACCGAGCCTTGCGAACTCACAAAGTCATTACGTTTGAGTTCAAATCCTGCTCCTTTTTTCACAGTGAAATAATTAAAAATCACATTTCTCCCTGCCTCGGCATTTAGCAACATTCCTCTGTATTTTTCACCAAACGCATCGCCTTCGTACACATGAAAACCTGTTGGCGAACCAGCACCGGCATTATCTCCAGCGGGCATTACACCGGGGTCTTCTTGATGCCATGATGAAGTAAACATATCTTGGTTGGGGCGACGGTCGGCTTGCCAAGTTCGAGTACCATCCGATGAAAAATATCCAGCGTTTCCATTTTCAATTAAGAAGCTCGTACGGCAAGCAATCACTTGGTCGTCGTTGTCATTTTGCCACATATTTCCGTAAGAATCCATCGCTACTTCATACGAATTTCTGAAATTATGCCCTAAAACTTTCAAGCCTTTGCCATCTTTTCCAACTTTTAGAGCCATGCCACCTACCCAAATTCGACCGTCGTCAGATACTTGATTTCCTTGATTTTTGTCGTTATAGGGCGTTCCACCAGTATAAACGCTTCCCGAACGAAGTGTCCAACCAGCTTTATCAGTTACAATATGAGGGCCAGCATTTCCCACATTAAAGAAAAACTGTCCGTCGGGAGCCATCACGCCTGAATGTAAAGAATGGTCATGGTCTTTTCCTCCAAAACCTGTCAAAAAAACCTCTTTTTTATCGGCTTTGTCATCACCATTTTCGTCTGTAAAAATATATAAATTAGGTGCAGCCGAAACATACACTTTATTGCCAACGACGGCAATGCCAAGTGGCGAAATCATTTCTTTATCTTCTACAAAAACAGTCGATTTGTCAGCCTTTCCATCTTGGTTGGTATCTTCCAAAATCATTATTCTTTCACCTTTTTCATGGTTGAGGCGAGTAGCTGGTTTGTTATTAAAATCTCTATAATTGACAGCCTCCGTTACCCAAACTCTCCCTCGTGCATCAATGTCAATATTGGTTGGATTATAAAACATCGGCGACTCTGCCCACAGTGAAATTTCCATATCATCGGGGCAAAAAAGTTTGTTAGAATCAGCTTCAATTGCCAAGTCTTTTTCTTTATAATTAGTTATATAAAAATTATTAGATGGCTTTTTCAATGAATAAAGTGTCGTTGAAAAAATAATTATTCCTCCGATAAGTAGTGTTTTTTTCATGTTGGTTTTTTATGCTGGAAAAACAGATTTTAGAAATTTTCTGTTTTCTAAATAACTTTCAAACATTGGTTGCCCTTTTGGCACAGCTCCCTCGATTTGCAGCCAGCCTTTATAATTGATTTCATCTATACATTTTCTGACTTCTTGAAAATCAACTTTTCCTGTGCCTAACAAAAAATTATTTTCTTTGGCATGAAATTCACAAATCATGTTTTGCTTGCCCAACTCTCGAATTTCAGCATAAATATCATAGCCCATATAGTTGGAATTTGCCACATCATAATAAACTTTCAAGTTGGGAGATTTCACTTCATTGATGATATACAAATGTTCTTGGGCACTTAACCAAGATTCTATGCCAAAAGCAATGCCTGCTTGCTCAGCTTTTGGCATCACTTTTTTGAGTTTTTTAATGACATTCTGAGTGCCTATTTCGTCATTTTTAAGATCATTATTGGCAAAAAAGGCTAATAAAATGGTTTTTATGCCCAAAATTTTCGCTACATCAATAGCATCTGAAACCCACTGGTCGGTTCGGTCATCTGACTTGTAAGGAACATTATTCAACTCTCCGATAGCAAAGCCCGAAGGTTTGATATTATACTTTTGAAAAGCCTCTAAATATTGTTTTTGAATTTTAGAATCACGCAAGTGCATATCGTTGGCAAGCATTCCCATGTTGATTTGCACGCCATCAAGCCCTAATTTTGAGGCAACTTCAACGGCATTTATGTTGGCACTTTGTCCGATAGACCAATCGCAAGCACCAATTTGAAAGCCATCTTGACTTGATTTTTGAATGAACGAGGAGAAGCTTAAACCAGCACCAAGCAATACCGCAGTATTTTGGATTGCTTGTCGGCGAGAGATTTTGTTTTCCATAGTATTGGTAATTTTATGGAAAATTAACGATAATTTTTATCAGTTTTTATCTGTGTTACTACTATTTTTTTCCTTCACAAAACTTCGTCCAAAGCTCCGTTCCTTTTACTTGCTCCATGTGTTTGAGTTGAAGCAAATCAACGCACATTTTTTGCGTATCTTTCGTAAGTGCATACACAGCCGCACGGGCATAATAAGCATCAATATTGCGTGGGTCGGCATTGAGGCTTAAAGTGAGATTTTTTATTGCTGCGGCATATCTTTTTTCCTCTACATTGACATTTGCTTGCATCAAGTGATAATTTGATGCTGTCGGGTCAATTGTATCTTTGGCTGCATCTATTGAAGCTTGATTTTTACCTGCCATTTTAGCAGACCAACCCATATCAAAGCCCATTTTTATTTCGGCATTTACAGCTTTTCCTTCCAAAGTAGCAGGAAGCCATTTTCCTTTACTTGCTTTGATGGCTTTTATAAGGTCTTCATTATATCTTTCGTGCGTGCTATTTAAAATTTCTATGCCTTTTATTTCGCCTAACTTAGTAATAATAAAACGTGCATAAAAATCTCCTGCTTTGTAGTACGGAAAAGTAAAATTTTCAGAAATAAACTGTGCCGCCGACTTATCGGGGTCTAAGAAAAACGGTTCGAGATAATTGTGTTTTGAAACATAAATAGTGTCTTGACCTTTGGTACGGTATTTTTCTGGGAAAAACCCCAAATTATGAAAACGAGCAGGAATAAATGTAATTTTAGCCTTTGAAGGTGGGGCAAGTGGGTCTATATTTAATTCTTGAACAACTAATTTTGTTTCGTCAATTTCTAAAACTTCAAGAAGTGTTGTCTTTCCTACAAGAATTGTATCTCCTTTAATTTTATACGTGCCTTTCCCTGTTTTGCCATTAATGGTTATTTGAAAACTATTATCTTCAAAAAAAACATAACGCAATTGCATATTTTTTATATCTTCATCAAAAATCGGACTGCCATCTTTTAGGCGAATATCGTCTTTTACCCATTCTCCAATAAGTTTTTCTTTGAGTGTTTGTGCAAAAAGTTGAGATGTAATTAGCAGAAAAAACAAAATCTTACCCATTTTTATAAAAAGTTTATGTTGGGCGAAATATAGTGAAAATATCTAAAAACAAAAAAACCTTGCCATTGCTGACAAGGTTTTTTTGAACTTTTGGGAGAATAATAGGGCTCGAAGTGAAACGTCGCACCGTCGATATGTCGAACCACACACCCTCAGTACCACAAACCAATAAAAAAGTCCATCTTTGTAAAAAGACAGACTTTTTTTAGCCATTTTTGGGAGAATAATGGGGCTCGAACCCACGACCCTCGGTACCACAAACCGATGCTCTAACCGACTGAGCTATACTCTCCATTTTTCCTTTCGGAGTGCAAATGTAGCTTGTTTTATTAGATTTTCAAAAAAATAATTCTCAAATTTACAAAATCCACTAAATCAGTAGCATGAGCGAACGTAGAACGTCTTTTTTTGACACCAAAATAGAATTTCTCAAAGGTGTTGGTCCATCGAAGGGTGAAATACTCAACAAAGAATTGAGTATTTTTACTTTTGGGGACTTGATAGAATATTACCCTTTTCGCCACGAAGACCGTACACAATTTCATCAAATTAGTGAACTGAATGAAGGAATGGTAGCTGCCCAAATCAAAGGTCGGCTACGCTCTTGGGAGAAAATTGGAGAAGGTGCAAAAGCTCGATTAGTTGGACAATTTACCGATGGCACAGGCACAATGGAACTCACGTGGTTTCAGGGGATTTCGTGGATGGAAAAAAATCTACGGCTTCAAGGCGACTACATTATCTACGGAAAACCAAGTATTTTTGCCCGAACTTGGCAGATTCAGCACCCCGATATGGATATTCTAACGCCCGAAAATGAGCGTGTTGGACATCTGCAAGCGGTCTATCCTTTGACCGATAAACTTCGCAAAAAATACATTGATAGTAAGCAGATTAGCAAGTGGATGAAAACCTTGCTTGAATCGGCGGTTACAAATATTCGAGAAACTTTGCCCGCTTCGTTGGTGCAGAAATTTCGCATGATTTCTAAGCAAGAAGCCATTTATCATATTCATTTACCTATCAATCAGGAGGCACTTCGGCAAGCTACTCGAAGGCTGAAATTTGAAGAATTATTCTACAATCAGTTTCGCTTAATCAAGCAAAAACTCATCAGAAAGCATGATTACGCTGGTCAGGTTTTTGAAAAAACGCAATTATTGACCGAATTTTACCAAAAACATTTGCCTTTTGCACTGACAAATGCTCAAAAGAAAGTGATTCGTGAAATTTTCCATGATATGCGGTCGGGGAAACAAATGAATCGCTTGCTACAAGGCGATGTGGGTAGTGGAAAAACGATTGTGGCGTTTATCACAATGCTTTTGGCAATAGACAATGATGCCCAAGCGTGCTTGATGGCACCGACCGAAATCTTGTCTGACCAACATTATACTGGACTGAAAAAATTTGCCGAATTAATAGGTATCAAAATTGTTGAATTGACAGGCTCGGTTGGAAAAAAACAACGCCGAGTTATAGATGCGGGCTTGCTCGATGGAAGTATAAATATCATTGTTGGCACGCACGCTTTGATTGAAGACCATGTGCAATTCAAAAATTTAGGGCTGTGCGTAATTGACGAGCAGCATCGTTTTGGCGTTGCTCAACGAGCAAAACTTTGGGAGAAAAATCAAAATTTCAGACCCCATATTTTGGTAATGACCGCCACGCCGATTCCTCGAACTTTGGCAATGACACTTTATGGAGATTTAGATATTTCGGTCATTGACGAGCTTCCTGCTGGCAGAAAACCTATCAAAACGATGCACAAATATGACTCTGACCGACTCAGAGTTTTTGAATTTATGAGAAGTGAGATTCAAAAAGGAAGGCAGATTTATATAGTTTATCCTTTGATTGAAGAGTCGGAAACTTTGTCTTTCAAAAACCTCATGGACGGCTACGAGAGCATTTCGAGGGCATTTCCAGAATATCCTTTGAGCATTGTGCATGGAAAAATGGGTTGGAAAGAAAAAGACTACGAAATGCAGCGTTTCAAAAATAAAGAAACACAGATTTTGGTTGCCACAACTGTTATTGAGGTGGGTGTTGATGTGCCAAATGCCTCGGTAATGGTCATTGAAAGTGCCAATCGCTTTGGACTTTCGCAGTTGCACCAGTTGCGTGGGCGTGTGGGACGTGGGGCGGAGCAATCATATTGTATTTTGATGACCGACCATAAATTGGGTGCCGATACTCGCCTCCGAATGGACACGATGGTAAGGACAACCAACGGTTTTGAGATTTCGGAAGTTGATTTGTCGCTGCGTGGGCCGGGCGATATGGCAGGCACACAACAAAGCGGAATGCTCGACCTAAAAGTAGCAGATTTGGCAAAAGATGGTGAGATTTTGAAGTACGCCCGTGAGGCTGTCATGGCAATTTTAGACAACGACCCCAACTTAGAATCTACTGATAATCAGCCAATTAGGCTTCATGTGAACGCTTTACGGAGTAATGAAACTAATTGGAGTCGGATTAGTTGAGTGAAGCTATTTGGCGTTTTTATTTATAAAATTGCTTAGTGAAACAATTATTTTCAATGAAAATATGTTTATTTGTAAAATAAAAACAGACAATTATGACCTTACAATATTTAACCGATAAAAAGGGATTTCGTAAATTTGTTCAGATACAAATTCCTATAAAAGAATGGGAAAAGGCTGACAAAAAATTTATCATTGAAAAAGAAACCGAAGATGAGTTAGATTCTCTAACGGCGGACGATTACAGAAATTATTTTTTAAAAAGAGGAAAAAAAATGATGGCAAAGTCATTAAATAATTATGAAGGTTAGTCAATGGGAAATAGTTGAAGTAAATTTTCAAATGCCCAATAAGCGTTTTTTGCCGCACCCTGCATTAGTCATTTCAAATAATGATTTATTTGAGGACGAGGATTTCTTTTATGCTGTTTTGATGAGTACCAAGAATTATTTCCCAAAATATACCATAGAAATAACACCTGAAATGCTAACCAAAAACTCTGATAAAAAAGGGTATTTCGTTACTCATTTAATAGGACAATATACTTCTGATGAAATTTTGACTAAAAGAAATATTTATTTAAAACCAGAATTTCAGGAATTAGTCAAAGCTAAAATTATCACTTCTGTTTTTTGAAAAACGCTTCAAGATAGCGTAGTTCCACTAATTTCTAAAAAGCAATATAACTATTTTCTTTATCTTCTTTTGAAAATAATTAGATATAATCTGCTGATAATCAACCGATTAGGCTTCACATGAATGCTTTACGGAGTAATGAAACTAATTGGAGTCGGATTAGTTGATGGGGTCTTTTTGTAGATGCCGTTTTAAAAACGACTGACTCAATGAAGCATAAAAACTCCTTTAGATTTAAAATTTGTACTAAAAAACTCATCACTAAATTGAAATTAAGACTTATATTTTTTACGATTATATTAAGTAGCTGTTCGAATTTTAGAGAAGCAACTTGTGAAGAAGCTGCAGATTCAGTACGATCGGACTCTTGTAATATTGTAGTTTCAGAACATTCAACAAATGAATATAAATTTTATTTAGAGGGTATAAATCCTCAAACGAAAAATAAAGCATATTTCAAAAAGATAAATTATACTTGGGCATATTGGTTTATTGATAAAATTGAAAAAGGTGATACAATAATAAAAAAAACAGGAGAGCTTAAGTTTTACATTCATAAAAAACAAAAAATTTTAGTTTTTCCTTTTGAATGTAATGGAGCTTATTACGAATAAATTTACAATAGTTCACTCCAGTTATCCTTTATGTTATAAGAAAGACAAGAGGAAATTCGGATAAATTTTTATCTGCAGTGGAGCTATTACCCAGTTTTAAAACGGCATTGGGTGACTTGTCCTAAAATAGGTTTACAAAAAACAATAACAAAAAAATGAGCCAAATAAATTAATATTTGACTCATTTTTTTTTAAACGTACTCTATAAAAAAATTAAAGAGCAGGGATTCTTAATACTTGACCAGGATAAATTTTATCTGGGTGAGTAAGCATTGGCTTATTAGCTTCAAATATCACAGGGTATTTCATTGCATCGCCGTAAACAGTTTTCGCAATTTTCGACAAAGTATCACCTTTTTCTACCGTGTGGAATGTTGCTTCTGGCTCAGGATTAGCAACTACCAATTGGTTATCAACCATGTGTACGCCTTCAACATTTCCAACTGCCAAAGAAATTTTTTCAGCATCTTCTTGCGAATCTACTTCACCAATTAAACTTACGGTATCACCGCTTGTTTTGATAGTAAGGCTGTTGAATGCCAAGCCAAGTTGTTGAACATGTGCCAATAAAGCACTTGCTTTTAATTCTTCTTTTTCTGCTACAGGTGCTGCCTCTTCTTTATGACCGAAAAGTTTCTCGCCTACACCCTTAAAAAATGACATTAGTCCCATTTTGAGTAATTTGTTTGTGATTTAAAAATTAAACTATTTGCAAATGTATTAAAAACTTAATTTGTTCAACAAAAAAAACGCTTTTTTTGTGTTTTTATTTACTAATCGGTAACATTCGCCTTTTTACATTTACAGATATTAGACTTTTTTTTAAAATAAAGTAACATAGAAATCCACGATTTAATTTATTAGCCGTCATTTGGAGTAGCTGTATAATGAAAATTACTTATTTTACTTCACAGGCACACTTTCTTTCATGATTTTTTCAAGAACGTCGCAACTTGAAATGTAGGAAATTTCTTTTTGATAAAGTCCCCCATTGATAATAAAAGGAGTAGGATTTGCCTTGAAAAAAGCCTTTTTGTAAGCATCTTTCATTTTTTCTAAGCCAATATCTTGGCGTTTTTCGTTGATTTCGACTTCGCTGTACTCACCTAATTGTTCTTTTTTCCAAAACTTTTTGTTTCCAATTTCTTTGGCATTTTCGCAAGTAAGATTTGACTCTAATTGTAGTTGAATTACTTGAACTTTGCCCATGGAGTAAGCGATTGGTAAACCATCCATTGCTTTTGTGATTTTATTAAACCGCAAAGGTATAATATGATTGATTTGGTCAGGTTGAACTTTGCCTTCTCTAATTGCTTGTATAATAAAAGGCAACATTTCTTTATCAGAACTGGCAAAAGTATTTGTTAAAAGGCTGCTGATCAGGCTTTTAACAAATACAAATTCGTGATAGTCTTGATAATAAGTGTAAATATTCCCAAATTTGGAAACTCGTTTTGTGTCATTTCCAGACAAACCGATAATGTTTTCATCTGGGAAACCATCATTTTCTACAAATTGCATTGTTTTTTGAAATGCTATTTCATTGTTTTTGCTGTAGATTTTATCATTGATTTTTTGAAGGCTATCATATTGCTGTTTAATGTTTTTGGGCATCTGAGTATTGAAAATCAAGCTATCAGTAGGGAATATGATTCGATAGGCAACGGTTTCTTTTTTAGTAGAATCTGGTTTATACTTAAAAGTTTCTTTATAAAACTTTCTAAGTTCGGGCGTAAGAGGCGTATAAATTTCTTTTGTACTCAAAGCATACAATTTATTCAAACTATCTCGCAACGCCCAATTTATATTAGGCTTTACTAATTTCATTTGTTTTTCAAAAGCACTCCAACGCTTACAAGTATCTGCCACATAATGAAAAAAAACATCTTTTCGTAAACTGTCGGAAGGATAACCTTTTTCAATGATTTTTTCTAAATAATCAAATGTTAAAGGCAACTTTCCTGCCATTGCGGCACAAATGGCAGCATTATAATAATCTTTGGCAAATGGTTTTTTGACATTGGCAAAGGCTTCTTTATAAAAATCAAGAGCTTCATAATAATTGGTATCGCAAATTGCTAACTCAGCTTCGTTGATAATAGGGTGATAAATTCGAGTGAAATCGCCTTGAGCGAAACAGCCACCGCCCCACAGTGGAGCTACCCAAAGGGGGGATAAAAAAACAAGAATTAGTAACAATTTTTTCATGATTTTGTGGGGGAGATTGTGGTGCGAACATTCTGTTCGCTATTATGTTGAGGAAATCAAACTATAGCGTTTGTAATATTATCGTTCAACAAACAAGTTTATTTCATCTAAAAATAGAAAAACCTGCTCATATTTGGGCAGGTTTTCAATGACATTAACAAAGTCTTAACAGATTTTATGCAAGATATTTGAGATTCATGGCATAAAGTCCAGTAAAAATAGCTGAGGCAATAAACGACATGATACCAACTGACCAGCCAATTTGTCCGCCAAAAATGATAATTGGAGCTAAAATTCCGACAATATTTCCTGCGATATAAACCATAAAACCTTTTTTTCGTAGTCCCCACATCCAAATCGCACCAAGAAGCAATAAAAGTGCTGAAATCAAAGTAATGCCTCCCGACAAAACAAGCTTGTCTTTTTCAAAAAGTTTGGCAGTTTCAGCTTGAGATTCTTCTATTTTTTCGAGGTCATCTTCTTTCATGTATTTCGAAAACATATCCATCATCATTTCGTTAGCTTGGTCTTTTTTTTCCATGACTGTTTCGGGCGAAAAAGTATTTGGAATTGCTCCATAAAACTTATAGGCGTTCCAAACCAATGTGAGAATACATAAAATTGTCAAAAATGTCGGGCGAACCGAGTATTGTTTTTCATCGAAAGGGTTTTCCATAAATAGATTCGAGATATGAGATTTGAGAAACGAGATGATTTTGGTAAAAAGTGCCGTCAGACAGCTTTTACTTCAAAAGTATATTCTTCCATAATCAAATTGGCGAGGAGCTTTTTGCAGGCATCGTCCACCAGACTTTCGGCGGCAGCTTGGTCGGCTGCTTCAATGGTCATGTTGATATGTTTGCCAATGCGACAATCACTAATTGCGTGAATATCAAGGTTTTTCAACCCTAACATTACAGCTTTTCCTTGTGGGTCAAGGATTTCCTTAATAGGCATTACATCAATCGAAGCGAGAAAAGTCATTTTTTAAGATATGAGATATGAGATACGGGATTTGAGATTTTTATTTTTCAATAAAATTATTCACAATCGACATAACAATATATAAAAATATTATGAGCGGAATGGCAACGAATTGCAATACCACCAGCAAAATTACGGAAAGAATTAGAAATATGTACTTGATTTTGTTATCATTCCACGAAAAACTTTTAAACTTCAAGGCAAACAAGGGAATTTCGGAGATAAGTAGATAGCTCATTATCAAAGTATAGCCTATCAAAAAGTATTGATTTTGAATAATAAAAGCATATTCAGGATTGAAATTTATTATCAAAGGAAAGGCAGCAACCACAAAGGCATTGGCAGGAGTTGGCACACCAATAAATGACTCTGACTGACGTGTATCAATATTGAATTTGGCTAAACGTAAACAAGAAAAAAGTGCTAAAATGAAGGAAATATAAGCTAAAAGTGGAAGTGGAGCTATGTGAGAAATAATATCTGACGGCACAAAAGTTGCTAAAAGGGAATCTTTATTGAGTGATTTTTGCATCAATTTTGCAATAATAAATGAAGGCAAAACTCCAAAAGTTACCATATCGGCAAGCGAATCGAGTTGTTTGCCAATTTCGGAATGTTGCTTTAATAATCGTGCTACAAAACCATCAAGAAAGTCGAGAATCCCTGCAATAAATATCAAATAAGAAGCAAAAAGCAAGTTTCCTTCAAAAACAAAAACAATTCCCAAGCACCCACAAAGTAGGTTTCCGAGAGTCATTATGTTGGGTATTGTAAATAATTTCATGAAAATTCAATGAGTGAATGAGTGAAGCGGTACGCCGCCCGTTATGAATGAGTGAATAAACCTTGGATTTCAAGTATTTTCACAAATCACAACATTTATAATTGAAACTTATCAAATCAAAAAAGGATTTGTCTTACGCTCGTAACCAATGGTTGTTGGCTCGTTATGTCCTGCATAAACTGCGTAATCGTCGTCCAAAGTCATAAATTTTGTTTGAATACTATTTATCAAAGCTTCGTGGCTACAAAAAGGGAAATCTGTTCGTCCGATACTTCCTCTAAAAAGTACATCGCCACCAATAATAAATTTTTGAGCATGATTTACAAAAGCCAAATGTCCGGGAGCATGACCGGGAACAAAAAGAATGTCAAGAACAGAATTTCCAAACTCAATTTTATTGTTTTCATCAATAAATTCGTCGGCAACGACTGGTTCGTAACCTTTTATTCCCCACATTTTGCAACGGTTTTCGACATCTGCCAAAATCGGCATTTCGTTTTTGTGCATCAGCATTTTTACACCGTATTTTCGCTTCACAAACGCACTTCCAAAAACATGGTCGAGATGTGCATGAGTTTGTAGTAAATACTTGACTATCAGCCTATTATCTAAAACAAAATCAGCTAATTCTTCTTTTTCATATTGAGCCAAACAACCCGGGTCAATGATAACGGCTTCGTGAGTTTCGTCCCACAAAATATAAGTATTTTCGGCAATCGGAGAGAAAGTAAAGGAATGTATGTTTATCATTGATTTTAAGCTATGGGAAGGCAATTTGTTTGTTTAACTACAAAAGTAAGAAAATAGTAGGCTTTTTGTGCAAATCAGGCATAGATTTTCGCCATTCTTTGATGGGTAAAGTTTTGATAAACTCATCTTTGGCAGTTACGTTGCAAGCAATGCAAAGCAAAGTTTCTGGATTTAAGTTTTGCAAAATATCGTCTAACATTTGATTATTTCGGAAAGGCGTTTCCATAAAAATCTGTGTTTGGTGTTTCTTCTTAGCTGTTTGCTCCAAAGCTTGTAAAGCCTTGATTTTCAATGGTTTATCAATTGGAAGATAGCCATGAAATGTAAAACTTTGCCCATTAAAACCCGAAGCCATCAATGCCATCAAAATCGAACTCGGACCAACCAAAGGCACAACTTTATGCCCCAATTGATAAGCAAAACCAACGGCAACAGCACCGGGGTCGGCTATGCCAGGGCAACCTGCCTCGCTGATAATTCCTGCATCGGTTTTTAGATTTTTTAGTTGAGCAAGCGTTTGTTCGGGCGGCGTATCTTTGTTTAGTTCAAAAAAAGTAATTTTGTCAATTACTTTATTGAGCTTCAAACTACTAATAAATCGTCGTGCGGTGCGGAGTTCTTCCACAAAAAACACATTCAGTTCGCTTACTACTTCCTTGATTTGAGGAGGCAGTACGCTTTCTTGTGTGTCGGGGGCGAGAATGGTTGGTATTAGGAAAAGGGTCATATTTTGCTTAATTCAATTCTGGAACAGGTTGTTCCGTTTTTATGGCTTGATTATTTGTAATTTTTTAAATACTCATTTTGTCAAAATCGTGCTACAATATTATGTAATTTTGCATGAAATTACTAAATCGTTATCAATATAATGTCAGGAATAAAACTTACGCAGTATAGTCATGGTTCGGGTTGTGGATGTAAGATTTCGCCCAAGGTTTTAGACCAAATTCTTCATACAAATGTGCTACAAGGGGCTTTTCCAAGACTTTTGGTAGGAAATAAAGACAAAGACGATGCCGCAGTTTTTGATTTAGGTAATGGCGAAGCAATCATCAGCACGACGGATTTTTTCATGCCAATCGTTGATGATGCCTTTGATTTTGGACGAATTGCATCAACCAATGCCCTCAGCGATATTTATGCCATGGGTGGCGAGCCGATGATGGCAATTGCCATTTTGGGTTGGCCCGTTGATACTATTCCTGCCGAAATTGCACAACAAGTTTTGGACGGAAGTCGTGCCACTTGTGCCGCTGCAAATATCCCTTTGGCTGGTGGGCATAGTATTGATTCTCCCGAGCCATTTTTTGGTTTGGCTGTTACTGGAAAAGTCAAAATTGAGCATCTAAAACAAAACTCAACTGCTACCGAAGGTTGCCTTTTATATCTTACAAAACCCCTTGGCGTAGGACTTTTGGCTACTGCTCAAAAGATGGGTATTTCAAACCCTGAATATTTACAAGTGGCTGTTAATCAGATGGTTACGTTGAATAAAGTTGGTGCAGATTTAGGAAAAATGCCCGAAGTAAAAGCCATGACCGACGTAACAGGTTTTGGACTTTTGGGGCATTTAATAGAAATGTGTGAAGGTAGCGACCTAAGTGCCGAAATTGACTACGAAAAAGTACCAAAAATGCCCGAAGCCAACGATTATTTATACCCATTTTGTGCTCCAAAAGGCTGCAATACCAACTGGGAAAGTTACGGTCATAAAGTTTCGACCATTACAGATATGCAAAGGATTCTTCTTGCCGACCCTCAAACAAGTGGCGGACTTTTGATAGCCGTAGAACCAGCTGGAAAAGAGGCATTAGAAGCAATTTTAGCAAAAAACAATATCGTTGCCGAGCCTTTTGGCAAGATGATTTTGAAGGAAGAAAAGGCGATTTTGGTGAAATAAAAGTAATTGAAAATCAAGGAAGGCTTCGCCGGGCGACGTTCGCTCAAAACGAAGCCTTCCTTATGAATGCCTCACTTCATCACAGGCAATTCGATATAAGTTGCCATGTTTGGCGAACAGTAAATTTTATGTTCGGCTTTGATAAAATCTGAGTCTTTGGCTTCAAAAATATTTGGCACAAATTTCTGTGGATTTCGGTCAATTACAGGAAACCATGTACTTTGCACTTGTATAATGAAGCGATGTCCTTTCTTGAAAACATGGTTAATATCGTGCAAATCTATCGTAAATTCTTCTGGTTTGTTGGGAGTTAAAGGCGTAGGATTTGTAAAACTTTTACGAAAACGCCCTCTAAAAACCTCCATCGCCACAGGAAGTTGAAAGCCACTCATTTCAAGGTTTTTCTTGTCAAAAGCTGGGTATTCGTCTATCAATTTCACTACCCAATCGGCATCTGTGCCTGTGGTACTTGCCATTAAATGAGCAATAATTTTGCCCGTAACCGTCAAATCTTCGGTGAGCGAATCACCCCTAAAACTTATCACGTCGGGTCGAGAAGTTACAAAGCGTTGGTCGTCGGTGTGCCAACTATTCCAACGACTTCCTTCTCCATAAGTCATTTCGATAGGTTGTGTGCGGTACGGAACTGGCTTTGCGGGGTCGCTTGTATAGCTCACAGAGCCATTTTTGCTTGGTTTTGTGAACGAACAAGTATTATCTGCCGACGCATACAATTTTTGAATCGTTGCTTCTTTGGGAGGCCAAGTTTGATAGCTTTTCCATTGATTGCTGCCTGTTTGAAAACAATTTGCTTCATCGAATTTTCCATCACCGATGCCTTTTAGCCAAAAATCAAACCATTTTTTTTGTAAAACCTGAAACCATGCCGCCGTATTGCTTTCAAAATTAATTTTGCCCAAACTTTCGGCATTATCTCTCGACCACTGCCCGTGATTCCAAGGGCCTAAACAAAGGAAATTTTGATTCGATTTGTCTTTTTTCTCCATGTGGCTATACATCAATTGCGGCCCCATCAAATCTTCTTGGTCGAAATATCCGCCTACGTGCAGCATTGGCACTTGGGCTTCGCTTACGTAATCGAGAGTAGAGTTTTTTTGCCAAAACTGGTCATAATTTGGGTGTTTCGTAAAATTTTTCCAAGTCGGAATTTGCCCCTTAAAATATTTCTCATTGACGTTTTTCAAAGAACCTAATTTCAAATACCAATCGTATAAATCATATTGCGGAAAAGGAAATGTACTGCCTGATTTGTCATGTTCTACCTCATAAGTATATTCCATGCCATAACTGAGGCGAAAAGCCCCATTATGGTGAAAATCATCACCCAAAAACAAATCACTCATGCAGGCTTGTTCAGAAGATGCTTTCAAGGCAGGGTGAGGGTCAACAGCTCCAACCAAAGCTAACCAACCGGGGTACGAAATGCCCAACAAACCAACTTTTCCATTATTTGGAATGTTTTTTATGAGCCAATCTATCGAGTCAAAAGTGTCAGTGCTTTCATCAACATTCTTAGCGTTTTGGGCATGAATAAGCGGACTATGAATTTCCATTTTTCCTTCACTTTTAAACTTTCCTCTACAATCTTGAATAATAAAAATATAGCCGTCTTGTGCCATATTTGCTATGTATGACCATTTTTTGATGTCAAAATCATCGCCTCGCTCGGCACTGTATGGCGTACGAATCATCAAAATTGGCAATGTATTTCCTGCATTTTTTGGAGTAAAAATTGTCGTAAATAATTTCACACCATCACGCATCTGAATCATGGAAGTTGTTTTGTCATAAGCTGTAATTTCTGTTTGTGAAAAAATAGAAAAACTGCAAATAAGTATTAAAAACAAGGAGAAAAAGTGTTTTTTCATGGGTTTGTTGAGTAATTTATTTGGAAAATTTTATAAATATAATCATCATTTTCAATTTGAAAAATAGTTTTTTTGAAAAACTTCAAATCTCCACCACAAACTTTTTACCCTCATTTTGCGGAATAAAAGCCTCAACCCCAGCCTTGATTTCGGTTGCCAACACTTCCAATAATTTAGTTTTTACAAAATGCCTGTATGTTACCAAACTTATTTCTCGTACAGGCACAGGAGCTTTAAATTCCCGAATTTGTTTCTTTTGTTTTTCGCTAAAATTAATAACTGCCAACTCAGGCACGACCGTTATTCCTTTGTTCATTTCTACGATTTTCAAAAGTGATTCTATGCTTCCTGCTTCATATTCGAGATTTCCAAAGTCAGTGTTTTTCTTGCGAAGTTCGCACAAATTCATCATTTGTGAGCGTAAACAATGTCCTTCTTCCAAAAGCCAAAGACGATTTACGTCAATTTCTTCGGGCAAAATAAACTTCTTTTTGAGCGTTTTTTCCTCATTTGATACAAAAACCATTAGTTTTTCATAAAAAAGAGGATATTCTTTGATTCCTTCAACATGTATTGGTGTTGCCAAAATGCCAACATCGAGTAAATCTTTTTCTAATTGCTCCGTAATTTGGCTGGTATTTAGCTCACTGATTTTTACTTTGAGTTGAGGATTGTTTTTTAGTAAATTATACAAAAACAAAGGCAATAAATATGGTGCAAGCGTAGGAATAATGCCAATTCTGATTTGTCCTTTTACTTCCAACTTTGTGTCGTGGGCAAGTTGTTTCAAGTAAGAGGTTTCTTTCAAAATAACTTTGGCTTGTGTAATAATTCCTTTGCCAGTTTCGGTCGGAACAACGGGCTGTTTGCTTCGGTCGAAAATAATTATTTCGAGTTCTTCTTCCAATTTTTTAATCATCATGCTCAACGTGGCTTGTGTAATACAACAGTCATTGGCAGCCCTCAAAAAATGACGATGTTTATCAACCGCTACGATGTACTCTAATTGCTGGAGGTTCATTTTTTTGTTAGATATTATCTATGCAAAAATATGAAATATCAGTTTACTTTAACAAGTAATGTGTGGAGCATTTATTGAAAATATTAAAATCATAAGCTAATCTAATCTAAAAAAAATAGCCAATTTTACTACAAAAAAAGGACATCTGTTGGCTAACAGATGTCCTTTTTAAAATTATAAAACATTGATTATAAGGTATTTACTTCATTTCTATTGCCATTTTGATAGCATTATAAGCATTTACGATGCCGCCAGTTACTGACAAATCTTCAAATTTCACAATCTCTTCTGTACCCGGTTTTTTAACTCTTAATTCTGGTACACGCACCGAAGACTCCAAAATAATCTTCTTGATTTGGGCAGCCGTTAAGTTAGGAAAATAAGATTTTAATAAAGCCGCAACGCCAGTAGTTGCAGGGGCGGCCATACTTGTCCCACTTTTTTCTTCATATTTTGAACCCGGAACTGTCGAATAAATATCAACGCCTGGAGCAAAAACATCAACGTTTTTCTTGCCATAATTACTAAAAGTTGCTACTGCATCAGCACCACTTTTCCAAGATAAAGCACCGACTGAAATCCAATTTTCCGCAATTCCGCCACCGTCATAAGTATCATTTGGATATTGGGGGTCGGTGTCCATATCGCTATTATCATTTCCTGCGGCAGCAATCAATAATACGCCTTTCGATTGAGCATATTTTACAGCTTCATCTACCCATTTTTTTTCTGGAGAATATTTTTTTCCAAAACTCATATTTACAATTTCAGCACCGTTATCTGCTGCATAACGAATGGCATTTGCCACATCTTTATCTCGCTCGTCGCCATCAGGCACTGTACGCACAACCATAATTTTTACATCATTACAAACGCCCATAATGCCCAAAGGATTGCTACGATTTGCACCAACAATCCCTGCTACGTGCGAGCCGTGCATAGCATCAGGACCAGTTACCTCGTTATTTCCATAGTCGCCATATTCGAGTTTTTTTGGATTATCTCCAACTACCGTACGGGCATTAAAATCGAGATTATAATTATATTTTTGCTCATTTTCATAATGCTCATAAGCCTCTTTGATGTCGGCACCTGTAGCACCTAATTCATAAAATTTTTCAAAAGTTTTCTTTGCAGCTCTTACTTTTCTGTCCGCTTGGCTTTCATCAATGCCAACAATTGCATCTTTTGTCAGCGTTTCGGTTTTCAAATATTCTTTCAAAAGTTTCTCCGACTCAAGATAATTTGTATATAATTGCTTGTAAAAAGGGGCATACTGCTCACTTTCTGCCTTTTTTTCGTCAAATTCTTTTTGTAAAGCTTGTAATAAATCGTAATCAACTTTGTTTTTACGAATCATTTTTTTGGAAGGTTTTTCGCCAAACTTATCTTTCAGGATTTTCAAAAGACGAGTCATTTCCAATTGCTCGTGGTTCACATCTGTGCCATCTTTTCCACCAATAAAATCCCAACCGTTGATGTCGTCAATGAAGCCATTTTTATCATCATCTTTGCCGTTGCCAGCTATTTCTTTGGTGTTTGTCCAAAGACGGTCTTTCAAATCTTCGTGATTTACGTCAGTGCCGCCATCTATTACAGCAACGATGACGGGTTTTGATTTTTTGTCTTTCAAAAGTTCGTTATAAGCACGCTCAACGCTCATGCCACGCACACCATCTTTTTCATAATCGAGGTTATACCAATTGATTTTCGTTTTTAATTCTTGTGCAGATGTTTGAAGAAAAAAGAAGGAAATTAAAATTGCAAAAAGTGTTTTTTTCATTGTAAAAATATTAGATTTTTAAGAAATAAGTAAAGCATATTTACTCTTGAAATGTTAATTAAACTGCGAAGTAAACGAATTTGTTTGACATTTATTTAACCCATTATGTGGTATTTATTTAAAGGCTTGTTCAAAATCAGCTATTAAATCATCAATATTTTCAATACCGACCGAAATACGAAGCAAATTTTCTGGACTTTTTGAATGAACACCTTCCACCGAAAAACGATGTTCGATAAGGCTTTCCACGCCACCCAAACTCGTTGCATGCTTGAAAATCTTTAGATTTGAAGCCAAAGCCATTGCTTCTTTTTGTCCGCCTTTCACCAAAACCGACATCATTCCACCAAAACCAGCTACTCCATCTGCACCAATCATTTGCTTTTTGGCAATTCGGTGATACTCATTAGATTTCAGTCCAGGATAATTTACTTTTTCAATTTTTGGATGATTTTCTAAAAAAACAGCCAATTTTATAGCATTTTTGGCATGAACAGGCATTCTGATAGCAAAAGTTGCCAAACTCCTACTCAATAGCCAACAATCAAAAGGCGATGGAACGGCTCCGCCAATGGTTTGGAAGGAACGCAAAGCCCCTCCAAGAAACCCCTCCCCGACCCTCCCCGAAGGGGAGGGAGAAAAAAGCTCCCCTCCCTTTTGGGGAGGGGTCGGGGGTGGGGTTATCACACACCCACCCAAAATATCCGAATGACCACCAAAATATTTGGTGGTTGAATGCATAATTAAATCTACACCATACTCAAAAGGTCTTGTAAAGAAAGGCGTTGCCCAAGTATTATCGCAGGCTACGAGAATGTTTTTTGCATGGGCAATTTTTGTAACTGCCTGAATATCAGTGATTTTCAAACTTGGATTCGACGGAGTTTCTATCCAAATCAATTTAGTGTTTTTCTTAATTGCTCGCTTAATTGCACTCAAATCGGTCATATCAACTTCCGTGCAAGTGAGTCCGAAATTGGCATAAAGGGTATCAATAATTACCTTTGTATTATAATAAATATCATCGGGCAAAATTACGTGGCTTCCAGCACCCAACGAATGAAAAATACTCATCGTTGCAGCTTGTCCAGAGGCAAAAGCAATGGCTTCGCTGCCACCCTCAAGTGCAGCTAATTTTTCTTCCAAAGCTCTACGATTTGGGTTGGATGCTCGGGTATAAATATCTCGACCTTCTACCAAACTGCCATCTTCAGCTCGTTCAAAAGTTGTAGAAAAAGTAATTGGCGATACAACGGCCCCTGTTGTAGCATCGCCATGATTTCCTGCATGAATTGCGAGAGTTTCGAGTTTCATTTTGTAATTTTGCGTTTTATTCAACTTTACAAATATAAGAAAATAGTCTATATTTTAATAAAAAGGTGCAGACAATGGTGATTTGAATAGATTTAGTAAAATATTATTCGCTCATTCACTACATTCGCTCATTCACTCATTGCATTAATGAAGCAAAAACTCAATATCATCAAAATCGGTGGCAATGTCATTGATAATCCACGTTCTTGTAAGCAATTTTTAGAAGATTTTTCGGCGTTGAAAGATGCTAAAATTTTGATTCATGGTGGAGGAAAAATTGCCACTAAAATTGCTGTAAAACTTGATGTTGAAACAAAAATGGTGGACGGCAGACGCATCACAGATTTGCCTATGTTGGAAGTTGTTACGATGGTTTATGGCGGACTTGTAAATAAGCAAATTGTAGCACAATTACAGGCTTTGGGCTGCAATGCTATCGGTCTGACAGGTGCAGATGGTGGAGTGATTTTGGCAAAAAAACGTCCTGTAAAAGAAATTGATTATGGCTATGTCGGCGATGTAGAAAAGGTTGATAGTAAGCTGATTACGGTTTTTTTAGAGAACAATCTGACGCCAATTTTTGCCCCTTTGACCTACGACAAAGAAGGAAATATACTCAATACAAATGCCGATACTCAAGCCTCTTCCGTGGCTGTGGCAATGGCTGGAGATTTTGAGGTAAATTTGATTTATTGTTTCGAGAAAAAAGGCGTACTTTCTGACCCCGACGACAATGATTCTGTTATTCCAAAATTGACTCCTGCACTTTATGCCGAGTATAAAGCTTCGGGCGTAATTAATGCAGGAATGATTCCAAAATTAGACAATGCGTTTGCAGCTTTGCAACGTGGCGTGTCGAAAGTAATTATTTGCCATGCCGACGAATTGAAACAAGCCGTTGCCGAAGGTACAAGAGGAACGCAGATTATTATGTAGGCAGTCGGCTTTCAGCAAGCGGCTGTCGAACTAAAAAATAGATAAAATTATAGAAGTATTGAGTTAAAGTAAGTGAAAATAATTCACTCATTCAATATCCATTGCGGCACTCAATCGCTCATTCACTCATTAAATTCTATGCTTCAAAATTCAGATTTAGTCAAAACACTTACAAAAGATGCCATTGAGCTATTGAAAGATTTAATTCAAACCGAATCTTTTAGCAAGCAAGAAGATGGCACAGCCGCTATTCTCGAAGAGTTTTTTCGAGAAAGAAATATTCCTTATCGCCGTAACAAAAACAATATTTGGGCAAAAAATAAGCATTTTGATGCCTCAAAACCTACGGTTTTGCTCAATTCTCACCACGATACCGTCAAGCCAAATCCTTCGTGGACACTCAATCCATTGAACCCCTTGGTGAAAGAAGGCAAACTTTTCGGACTTGGCAGCAATGATGCTGGGGGCTGTTTGGTGTCGTTGATTGCTACTTTTTGTTATTTTTATTATAGAAATGACCTCAAATATAATGTTGTGATGGCGGCAAGTGCCGAAGAGGAGATTTCTGGACGTGATGGACTCGAAATTTTAGTGCCTGATATGCCCGAAATCGAATTTGCTATCGTGGGCGAACCAACATTGATGCACTTGGCAGTTGCCGAAAAAGGGCTTTTAGTTTTGGATTGCATCGCTCACGGAAAATCGGGTCATGCTGCTCGTGATGAAGGAGAAAATGCTCTCTACAAGGCAATTAAAGACATTTCGTGGTTTCAAAGTCATAAATTTGCTAAAGTTTCGGAGAGTTTGGGACCAATAAAAATGAGCGTTACGATGATAAATGCAGGTTCGCAGCACAATGTTGTGCCAGATACTTGCAAGTTTACGGTCGATATTCGAGTAACAGAACAATATACTTTGGAGGAAATTACTGACGTGGTAAAGCAAAATATCGAAAGTGAAGTTGTGCCTCGTTCGATACGCCTTCGTCCGTCGAGTATTCCGATGGAACACCCGATTGTGCAAGCTGGCATTTCGATGGGGCGAGAAACCTATGGTTCGCCAACGACTTCCGACCAAGCCTTGCTTGATTGTCCGTCTTTGAAAATGGGGCCGGGAGATTCGGCTCGCTCGCATACGGCAGACGAATATGTGCATTTGTACGAAATTGAAGAAGGTATTGAAATGTATATCAAAATGCTTGAAAAGGTGATATTATGAATATAATTTTCTACATTTTAGCTTTTTTGTGTGGCGTTACCAACAGCACGCAGTCTGGCGTAAATGCCGAGTTGCGGAGGTCAATCAATAATCCAATTTATGCAGCTATTATTTCTTTTGCATCGGGCTTATTAGCCTTGATTTTGATAACACCGTTTTTCAAAGAATCGGTACCGACAATGGCAACCTTAAAATCATTGGAATGGTGGAAACTAACGGGCGGAGTTTTAGGAGCTTTTTTCGTAACAACCGTTATTTTGAGTGTTCAGAAAATCGGTTCGGCAAATATGATTTGTTTAATCGTGGCAGGGCAATTATTGACTGCCATGCTACTCGATCATTACGGGCTTTTGGGCTTTAAATTACATCAAATGAATACTTGGAGAGTTGCTGGCGGCCTGCTGATTGTAGCAGGCGTTTATCTAATCGTTAAGAATTGAATTCACAACCAACATCACTTTTTCAGTAGCTCCAATATTACTCAAAACATAGTTTCGGCAAATGGCTGAAACTATGTTTTTTTTGTTTTTATTTTCGTATAACTCATTGACTATCAACACTATATCCTCATTTGAATTTACAGAAAAAGCTCCACCCAATTGAATCAAATTATTTGCTTCTTGAAATTTTTGATAGGATTTATTGCCAAAGAAAATAGGCATTCCGAAGGTAGCAGCTTCCAAAATATTGTGCAATCCTTTTCCAAATGAGCCTCCAATAAATGCAAAATCGGCATATTGATAAAGCGACGAAAGCATACCAATATTGTCAATAAAAAGCACTTGAAAATCGGACAATTGTGTATCGTTTTTTACTTCTGAAAAACAAATACTTTTGAGCTGAATTTGCTTTTGCCAAGCACTAATTTCTTCTTTATGAATTTCGTGCGGAGCAATAATAAAAGCAAGTTCCGACTTAAATTCATTCATAAAAGGAATCAAAACTTCCATGTCGCTTTGCCATGCCGAACCAACAATAAATACTTGCCGATTTGCCTTGAAATTTTCGGCAACTTCAACATTCTTTTTAGTAGCAACAATATCCTTTACACGGTCGAAACGGGTATCTCCTGCCAACGTAATTGCCTGAATATCAATACTTTGCAGTAAATTAAAAGATTCTTGATTCTGCACTAAAATATGATCAAATTGCTTCAAGACTTCTCGATAAAAACCTCCATAAGATTTGAAAAATAATTGATTTGGACGAAAAATTGCCGAAAATGAAATGACAGGAATTTGATGTTTTTTGAGTTCGGATAGATAATTTCTCCAAAACTCATATTTTACAAAAAAAGCAATCGAAGGCTGCACGATTTCTATGAATTTTTGAGCATTTTCGGGCGTGTCGGCTGGTAAATAAAAGATGAAATCTGCACCTGCATAATTTTTTCTCACCTCAAAACCCGAAGGAGAAAAGAAAGTCAAAAGGATTTTATAAGTAGGATATTCTTTGCGAAATGCTTCAATGACTGGTCGCCCTTGTTCAAATTCTCCCAAAGATGCACAATGAAACCATGCAAGCGAAGCCGAACCACGGTTGGTGACCGAAGCCGAACCACGGTTGGTGACCGAAGTCGAAGCACGATTGGTGAGCGAAGTCGAAGCATGGTTGGTGAGCGAAGTCGAACCAAGCTTTTCAAAAATGCCTTTTCTACCATCAATCCAAAGTTTTGCTTTTGGGTTGAATGGAGCTAAAAGCCTGATAATCAGTGTGTAACAATGAATAGAGAGGTTGTAAAGTTGCTTGAGCATTGTTTGGTTTTTGTGCAAAGATACATCAGGAACGAAAACTTTGTATTTTTGTTTTTTTAGAAAAAAATACTACTTTCGTATAGAATAAACTGAAGAAATGAGAACTGAAAGCCAACACTATATTGATAGACTTAAAGACTGCAAAAACCTCTCAGAAAGAAGAATTGTAAATGATGAGTTTAGCTCATATTATAAAAATTTAGACGAAAACGGCAAAAAAGAACTAAAACCCTATTTCGATAATTTGAAAAATAAAATTCATCAAAAAATTGAAAAATTAGATATTTTAGCTAATAAAGCCGAAAGTATTTTGGCAAAATATCAGGTTGTGGAGGAGTGGGATTTCAAACTTGAATTTACGATCTTTTAAATAATTCTGGTTTTAATTCTCTTAGCCTTTTTTCGATATCCTCATTTAAACCTCGACAATTATATAATGAACGTACTTTTATTAATTGACTTTCTTCAATATCCGCACCCTCTAAATCTGCATTTGACAAATCTGCTCCTGACAACTCTGCTCCTGACAAATCTGCTCCTGACAAATCTGCGTATCTTAGATTTACATTTGTTAAATCTGTATTCGCTAAATTACAATTTAATAGTGAGGATAGATATAAATGTGTTCCTATAAGTAAGGAATTATTAAAGTTTACTTCATAAAAATCTTTTATATAAAATATCAAATTACTCAAATCCAAAAAACATAAACAAGAAAACCCTAAAACGTTATCCCCATTCTTCCGTTGAGGTTGTAAAGTTGAAACCCATTCACCAAATCCCTCTGGGGTGGGTGAGTTTATTTTAGAAACAATTTGGGTATTGTTCGCACAGGCGGCGTGTAAAACCAATAAAGCCTCACTTGCATTTCTGGCTAAACTAATTTCCTCCTTATGAGGTTTTCGTGGCTCTAACATTGGCATACCATGCTTTAGCATATACGAAAGTAGTTTTGCCAAATTTTGCTGCCAAATAGCTACCTTTTCTTTAGATTTTTCTTTTATTTCATCTTTTATAAATTCAAACAAATACCCATCAATGGCTGTTGAACTTGTTATTTCCATCCACTTTTTTAGTGCTTCCTCCTCACTCCAACCTTTATCGTATTCTCTAATTTTTAATTCAATTTCATCTGACATTCTTTCGAGCTGTTTTACTAACCTTGTGGCAGTCAGGTATTCACCAAAGCTTTTATGGGTAAATTCAAAGGTTTTATCTCCATCACTAAATCCTTGTTGTCTAAAATAAAAAGCTGTAAGTAAGCGTAAAATCCCTTTCTCTGCCTCCTTCTCAAACTTATCCATTAAGGGCTTTAAGTTACTACGGTTGATATGGTTTTCAATACGCTTGATAGAGGTTGTTCGGGTATCGCCCCCATGCCAAGCGGAGATAGCTATTTCTTCCAAAATTCTTGTAAAGTCTATTAAATTTAGCCCTTCTATTTGCTTATGTTCATGCCCTTCATAGGCTCGCTCATGTACACCCTCGATTAAATCTTTATAAATATCATTGAGATTTGTTTCTTTTGAAAAAGCAATTTTCCCTCTTTTTAAACTCAACGCAACCAAATAATTGAGCAAGGGTTGGGCTGTAATTTCATTCAATCGGTCTAAATTTAGTTGGTCAGGTAAACCCTTATAAGTAATACCTTTTAGCTTTCCATATTTTACCCACCAATCATTCCGTTGGTCAATTTGTAGAATTGCTTGCTTTTCATCTATATATTCGTGTTTTTCATAATCATTTAGATAATATGGCAAGAAGTGAATTATATGCTCAGATAGCCTAAATTGAGAAGTATTTGCTTGAATGGCTAATTCTCTACCTGCAATCAAAAATAAAACCTGAATGTTATTATCACGATTGAGGTTTTTACTCAATGAATCAAGGGTTGTTACAAAATTATGAGCAATTTCTGTGGCATACTTACCTTGCTGAGAAAGCTCATCTAAGCCATCGAATACAATCAATAATTTGTCTTTACTTTCTTTGGGAGAAAGAGGATTAAAAGAAAACTGAATATCTTGGTTTAATGCTACAAATTTTCCAATAGCATCCATAATGTCTGATTGTAAATCAAACAAATGAAGTGGAACAAATAAGACTTTTATTGCTTGCTTTGAAGCAACCGAAGCACTCCAAATTTTTGCAAAAGAAGATTTTCCAGAACCTGGTCCGCCACTAATAAATTTAATACAATGCTTAGATTCGCTTGTATTTACCCATTTATCCAACTCATCACTTACAAAAAAAGGGACTTTCTTATAGATTTTGTTAGCGTCGGAATGAATCCTTTCACTAAGTTCTGAATCCTGTTCTTTATCTACATATTGTTTGTAATAACCTCTTGATGGAATATAAATTTGGCTCAAACCAAAAGACTCACCAAATACAGGTTCGTTGATTTGTTTTTCTAAAAAAGCATTATACCGCTGCCATTCTAATTCTCGGTTTGCTGCAATAGTAAAAGGGGTATCAGTTTTCTGTAAAATTGCATTGTATTCACTCGGATTGCTTCTCCATTCATCATTGAGAGCCATTATGAAGTATGCGGGCAAACGATTGGCAACATTTTGGGCAGAAGCATTATCTAAACCAAAGTATTGAAGCCATTGCTTAAACGATTCAGCAAAATCTGCCAGAAACGTAATATTTCGAGGATTTTTAAAAGATTCTGAGCTGATACTAAGCTCTTTTGCTTCTAAAACTTCATTCAGGCTATCTAAAAACTTTACATAATCGTCATCATCATATAGTTCTTCTTTTTCTTGTAATTCAGGTTTGAATTGATTCCTGCTTTCAGTTGCTAAATTATGGGCAGCATTAACTATTGCTTTGATAAGCAAGCGATATGCCAAACCGCTTGTATCGCTTTTCAAATCTAAAGCATTGAAAACATCAAAAAGCTCTTTTACGCCACTTTTTATATCTTTTGCAACAAACATTGTTGCTGATTTTCCAAGAGCAATAAATAGTTTTTTGAAATCTATTTTTAAGATTCTATTGTACCAAACGAGTGGTTTTTTTACAGCCACCAATGTTGTGTTTTCCATAGAGATAGTACTTACATTTATATTTTCCTCCAAAATTAATAAAATCACTAAGAATTAAAAGGGTATTTGAGTTTTTTGTGGGGTGGTGGGGTTTTTACATCCCCCGTCCGACTGCGTCAGGACACCCCCTTCAAAGGGGGAATTATTTCACGAGTACAAAATTCCCCCTTTGAAGGGGGCAGCCTGACTGGCGAAGCCGTCGGCGGGGGATGTAATTACTACAAAAACAAACAAAATCTCAATTCTCCATTTATGATGCTTTTTGATAATATACTGTTAAATTTGCAGTCCAAAAAAGAATTGAATGGCAGAAAATAATTATTTAGAAAAACTCAACGAACCGCAACGTGAGGCTGTTACCCACCCCGAAGGTCCACTGATGATAATTGCAGGGGCTGGCTCGGGCAAAACTCGTGTACTTACCTACCGCATTGCGTGGCTGATAGAGCAAGGCGTTGACCCTTTCAATATCCTTTCATTGACTTTTACCAATAAGGCGGCTGGCGAAATGCGGAAGCGTATCGAAGGCGTGATTGGCAATGATGCCAAAAACCTTTGGATGGGAACTTTTCACTCAGTTTTTGCCAAAATCTTGCGTTTTGAAGGCAAAAGGCTTGGTTATACCTCCGATTTTACGATTTATGACTCCGATGATTCTAAGTCTGTCATGCGGTCAATCATCAAAGAATTGGCTTTGGACGACAAAACTTACCGAGTAAATTATGTGCTGAATCGCATTTCGAGTTCCAAAAACGCACTCGTTTCGTGGGAGGCATACACCAATAATCCGATTTATATGGAAGACGATGCAGCTGCCCGAATGCCCGAAATCGGACGACTTTATAAGATGTATGTGCTGCGTTGTTTTCAAGCAAATGCCATGGATTTTGACGATTTATTGTACAATACAAATGTGCTTTTTCGTGACCATTTGGATGTGCTTAACAAATACCAACACAAATTTAAGCACGTGATGGTTGATGAGTTTCAAGATACAAACGTTTCGCAATATTTGATTACCCGAAAACTTTCTTCTGTTCACCAAAATATTTGTATTGTGGGCGATGATGCCCAAAGTATTTATGCTTTTCGTGGGGCAAATATTCAAAATATCTTGAATTTCAAGACCGATTATCCAGATTTGAAGGTTGTCAAACTCGAACAAAATTACCGTTCTACACAAAATATTGTCAATGCTGCCAATTCGGTTATCGCTCGAAACAAAGAACAAATTGAGAAAAACGTTTTTTCAGAAAATGAAGAAGGAAGTAAAATTGATGTCATAAAAGCAGCTTCTGATAATGAGGAAGGACGTTTGATTGCGACCAATATTTTTGAAGAAAAAGGCAATCATTCCTTAAAAAACACCGATTTTGCTATACTTTACCGCACAAATGCCCAATCAAGGGCTTTTGAAGAAGCTTTAAGAAAACTCAATATCAAGTACCGAATCGTAGGTGGCTTGTCGTTTTATCAACGAAAAGAGGTGAAAGATTTGGTGGCGTATCTGCGATTTACAATAAATCAAAGCGATACCGAAGCCTTCAAACGCATCATTAATTTGCCAAAAAGAGGTATTGGCGACACGACCGTTGCCAAAATAGTTGTTACCGCTGCCGAAAATAATAAATCTATTTGGGAAGTGGTGAGCAATATTAATGAATATGTGGCAGGTCGGGCGGCACAAACGATTGATGAGTTTGCAACGCTCATCAAAAGCTATGGTTTGATGATTGAGGAAGGAAAAGATGCCCATACGGTGGCTTCGTACATTGCTAAAACGTCGGGACTTTTGCGAGAATTGTATGCAGATAAGACCGTAGAAGGACTTAATCGCTACGAAAATATGCAAGAATTGCTCAATTCGATTAAGCAATTTGTTGATAATCCAGAAAATGATGAAGTAACTTTAAGTAATTTCTTGCAAACAGTTACCCTTATGACCACCGCCGACCAAGAGGACGAAGATGGCGACCACGACCGTGTAACTTTGATGACGATTCACGGAGCAAAAGGTTTGGAATTTAAGTATGTATATATTGTTGGTTTGGAAGAAAACCTGTTTCCATCGCAGATGATGCTCGCAAAACGAAGCGATTTAGAAGAAGAACGCAGGCTTTTTTATGTGGCAATCACTCGTGCCGAGAAAAAACTAACCTTGAGTTATGCCGAAACTCGCTATACTTATGGTCGCTTGAATCAATGCGAGCCAAGTCGTTTTTTGGAAGAAATTGATAAGCAATACTTGCAAGTTTCGAGAAGTAGAATCATTTCTTATGGAAATTTTGAAGAACGAAATGACCAGCCAGCTCAAAAGGTTTCATCATCAAGTTTGCCTTTTTCAAGGAAAGAAAGCATTATTTCAAACTTAAAGCCTGTGCGAACAGCAACGCCTGTAAATCACACGCCAACGGGCGATTTTGTGGCAAGCGATACTTCGGGTTTGAAGCAAGGCGATAAAGTGGAGCATCCAAAATTTGGCTATGGAACAGTTACAAAAATGGACATCAATGGCAATGACCGCAAAGCAACTATCAAATTTGATGGACAGGGGCAAGGTGAGAAAACACTTTTGTTGAGTTTTGCTAAGTTGAGGATTGTAGAGTAGATACTTAACCGTGGCACGCCTTGTTATCTCAGAAAATAGGTGTGCCACGTGGTTATTATTTCGACAAAAACCTCGCTTTCAATTCTGGTGTAGGAATTCGACAAGCATCGATTCTTCCGAAAATTCGATAACGATTTTTGGCAATTAATTCATAAATAGGGTTTCGGAGGAAAGATGGAATGATTTTGAAAATGTATAGAATTTTCCATAAACCGTCCAAATTTCGAGCAATTTCGAGAGCAGCATCTGATTTTTGATAGATTTTTCCTTCTTTTTCTAAGATTATACTATCAAAATCGTTTAGCTTTAAACCATACTTTTTCAAAAGTTCCTGACCAATTTCCGACTGCAAGGCTGCAAATTTGAAAATACCTTTTTTATCTCTGTCAATGATGAAGTTGATAGAAGCATTACAAAGATTACAAACACCATCGAATAAAATTATCATTTTACTTCATCGAAACTGCCTTCTTTGGCTCTTCAGTTTCTAAGGTATTATTATTGTATTTTGAAGGGCATTTTAGCAAAATTTGTTCCGCTTTGAAACATTTATTTGCCAAATCCATTTTACCAACGACTACCACTTTTTCAGATTTATCCAAATCGGCTGGTTTTGGTTGGTTATAAACAACTTTCGACTCAAAGTTTAATGAATCGACCATTACAAATTCAAAACGATTGGGGTCAACCGAAGGCTCGTAAACCATTCCTACAAAACTTCCTGAAGCATCTTTTTTCAAAGTACCTACTACGTGCATTGATTTGGTGCTGCCTTCTTTGGCAACTTGCTCGGCTTCACCGAAACCAACATAAGTGCTGGCATCTCCGACAGTCGAAATGATAATTGCAACCGCAATGGCGATAACGCCAAGAGCAATAATATGTGATTTTTTCATAGTTTTATAAATTCTTCTCTATCTTACTTATCTTTCTATCTAACAAAACTAAATAGGTAATAATTCCTATAAATACGATGGCGATTACGGCAACAACTACCCAAATTTTACCATCGGCACGCATTTGGTCGGCCATTTGTACTTCTTCCTGAGCAAACAAATTGAATGAAGTAAGAAGCAAAACTAAAAACGATATTATTTTTTTCATTATTATTGAAATTTAACGGATAAAACAAAGGTTTAATTTGAACTTAATCGTTCGATAATGCGTAAGCGGATGCGTAAACTCGTAATCCAAACGCCCAAGAGCGTCCAACCGATAACGGCTGGGTAAAAAACCATTCTCATTCCATTGTCCATGTCATATTTTCCGAAAGCTGGGTTGCCGCCATTTCCTGGGTGGAGCGAATCGGTAAGTCTTGGTAAAATCCAAACCAATGGAATGAATGTTGCGAATGCAAAAATATTATAAATAGCTGATAATCTGGCTCTTCGTTGTTCATCTTCAAACGAACTTCTCAAAATAAAATAAGAAGAATATATCAAAAGACCAACTTCAACTGCAATAATTTTCGGGTCTTTCGGAAGCCAATCGCCCCAAGTATATTGTCCCCAAAGCGAGCCAGTCATAAAGCCCAAAATACCAAAAAATATAGCAACATTGGCAAATTCGACCGCATATTCATCATCTTGAATGTTTCCATTGCGTAAATATTTAATCGAAAACCACATCGAAGCCGTCATTAATGTCATCATTCCAAACCACAGCGGTACGTGGAAATATACGTTACGAATAGTTTCGTTCAAGACAAACTGGCGTGGTACAGTACCGACCAGCCCTTGAATAATTGTGTAGAGAAGTATGACTACACACAAAATTTTCCACCAAGTTTTTTTCATAAAATATAAAAGCCCCTCGCCCCAGAGGAAGTTTTTTTTCTCTATTCCCCCTCTGGGGGTAAGGGGGCTAGCTCCTCCACAAAAAAGGAAAGAGTAAATAACTAATTGTTATAACAATGGCATCAATTGCCAGTAAAATCAAAATTTCGTCGTAGCTGGTGTTCCATTCTAAGCCATCCATTGCATTTTTTGAGAGCCTAATGAGCATCGAAAGCATTGGCAAAATGATTGGAAAACTCAAAACTGCCATCAAAGTTGAGGTATTTTCTGCTTTTGAAGCAATTCCAGCAACCATAGTTAGTGTCGAAGAAAAACCAATTGCTCCGAGCATGACCGCTGTCAGATACATCAATAAATTCTGTACAGGATTTCCTAAAAAAACAATATAAATAAACAAACCAATGAGCGAAAGTACCAGTAACAACACAATATTATAAATGATTTTTGAGAGAATAATGCCTTGCGGACTTGCCAGCGTATAATAATACAATTGTCGGCCTGCTCGCTCTTGTGTAAAACTCTTAGTGATTGAATTGACGGCGGCAAAGAGCAAAATTATCCAAAGAAGCGTGTTCCAAGTGATAGGTTCAAGGCCTTTAACTTTCAGTGCAAAACTGATGTAGCAGACAAAAACAGTACTGACGATATAAAGAATCATCCCATTGAGAGCATAGCGTTGTCGCCATTCGAGCCTGATTTCTTTTTCGATAAGTGCTTTGATTTCTTGCATTTTTATTGTGGAGCGATTCTCCAGAATCGTTCATATGCACAAAGATACTACTCAAAAAATTAGAATTTTTATGATATTGATTCTTTTTCTATAATTCTTCTTGATTTTTCCTCCGTATAATACCTGACGAAAATCATTTTTTATTTTAGAACCAAAAAGACTATTTTTGCGTTTATTTGAAATCAGTCTAAATAAAATATAACGTGCAAGCCGAAAAAACTGTTGCCGATTTAAAGATAGGGGAAAGAGGAATTATCAATGATTTCAAAGATGCTGCCATGTCATTAAAGTTGCTCGAAATGGGTTGCTTGCCCGATACCGAAGTAATGTTAGATTTTATTGCACCTTTGGGCTGCCCCGTTGGAATTACGGTGGCAGGTTATCATCTTTCGCTCAGAAAAAGAGAAGCGGCAACAATTGTGCTGAAATAAACTTCGGTGGTCGGCTGGGCGGCACGCCGCTTTCGACAATCGGCATTTTTTATTTTCCGTAAATATAAATTAAAATCAAAAGAAGCCGAAAGCTGACCGCCGAAAGCCGATAGCAAAATATCATTCATTTGTGAAGAATAAACAAGTTGTAGCTCTTCTCGGCAATCCAAATTCTGGAAAATCATCGCTTTTTAACCAGCTTACAGGTTTGCGTCAAAAAATTGGCAATTTTCCGGGAGTTACTGTTGATAAAAAAACTGGATTTTGTAGCTTGGGTGGTGGAATGGACATCGAAATTTTGGATTTGCCCGGCACTTATAGTATTTATCCAAATTCGCTTGATGAGCAAGTTGTGCTGGAGGTTTTGGCAAATCCACAAAACCCAGATTATCCCGATTTGGCAGTTGTGGTTGCTGATGCCTCAAATTTGAAGCGAAATATGCTACTTTTTGAGCAAATCAGCGACTTGGGCGTTCCCGCAATTCTGGCTTTAAATATGCTCGATGTTGCCGAAGAATCTGGTATTTCTATCAATTCGGGCAAACTTTCAAAGATTTTGGGTATTCCTGTGGTCGAACTCAATGCCCGAGAAGGCATCGGAATCGAAGGTTTGAAACACACGATTTTTAATCAACTTCAACACAAAAAAACACATATCAATCCCCCTGTTTTTGATAATAAATCAGAAAAAATCTACGAAGAAGTAAAGTCAAAATTTGGTGTTGAAAACAAATATTTGGCTCTTCAATATGCTGCACAAGCTCAAAAATTAATGTTTTTGGGAGAAAGTGAGCAGAAAGATTTGGAGAATATTGTAAAAAAATACGACTTCAATGCCGATAAGTTTCAATCTGCCGAAACCATTGCTCGCTACAAAGATATTAGTGCAACACTTACCGAAGTCATTCATGAAGAAGGCATAAAAAAAGAAACAATTACAGAAAAAATTGATAAAATTTTGCTTCATAAAATATGGGGTTACGTCATTTTTCTAAGTATTTTGTTTTTGATTTTTCAGTCAGTTTTTACCATTGCCGAAGCTCCAATGGACTGGATTGACCAAGGAATTGCTTTTGTAAATCAATTTTTGAAAACGCAACTACCTCATGGTCAGCTTGTTAGCCTTTTGACCGATGGATTAATTGCAGGAATCGGCGGCGTTTTAATTTTCATTCCACAAATCGCTTTTTTGTTTGCGTTCATTTCAATTCTGGAAGAATCGGGATACATGGCACGTGTAGTTGTGCTGATGGATAGACTTATCAGGCACTTTGGCATGAGCGGAAAATCGGTTGTGCCGTTGATTTCGAGCATGGCGTGTGCAGTGCCTGCCATAATGTCGGCACGTACGATTGGCTCTTGGAAAGATAGGTTGATTACGATAATGGTTACGCCCTTGATGAGTTGTGCGGCAAGGCTGCCAATTTACACGATTTTGATAGCTTTGGTAGTTCCTGAAACAAAAGTTTTAGGCTTTTTCAATATGCAAGGCGTTGCTCTAATGGGACTTTATTTGCTGGGTTTTTTCTCGGCATTATTGGCAGGTTGGTTGATGAAATTTATGCTAAAATCAAGCGAAAGAAGTTATTTTATCATGGAACTTCCGACCTACAAAAAACCCCGTTGGAAACAAGTAGGTTTTATGATTTTAGAAAAAGTGAAAACCTTTGTTTTTGAGGCGGGAAAAGTCATTATTGCTATCTCGATTGTACTTTGGGTTTTGGCATCTTATGGACCGGGCGATAAAATGCAAAACGCTGAAAATCAAGTAGTTAAAGAGAATAGTTCACTCGAAAAAGCTAAATTAGATTCAAAAATAGCCTCAGTTCGTTTAGAAAATTCGTATGCAGGGCATTTCGGAAAATTCATCGAACCTGCCATCAAACCTTTAGGTTATGATTGGAAAATCGGTATTGCTCTTATCACATCGTTTGCTGCACGAGAGGTTTTTGTCGGTACGGTTTCAACGATTTATAGCATCGGGGCAGATGCCGAAAATGAAACTACCATTAAGGAGCGTCTTCGCAATGAAGTAAATACTGAAACTGGAAAGCCAACGTTCTCGATAGCTACATCATTTTCACTCTTGATATTTTATGTTTTTGCCATGATGTGCATGAGTACGTTAGCAGTAGTTTACAGAGAAACAAAAGGCTGGAAATGGCCCATTATTCAGTTGATTTATATGTCAGTTTTGGCGTATGTGTCGGCTTTTGTGGTTTATCAGGTTTTGAGTTGAACAATAGATTTAAGACAATAGACAAGAGATTCGAGAATTTTATCGCAAAAAGAAACACTATTTTTGTTACATAGATATTTTTCAGCACCAATGCTTTTTATTCATTCTAACATTCACTCATTGTATCATTCAAGATTAGTTTTATGCTCGGCGTAACATCAGATAATAAATTGAAAAGATTAATCGTAGTTGGCGATAAAGTTTTGGTGAAACCGAAAAACCCTTCGGACAAAACCAATTCAGGGCTTTATTTGCCACCAACTGTTACCGAAAAAGAAGAAGTTCAAAGTGGTTATATCATAAAAGTTGGGCCGGGTTATCCTTTGCCTAATCAAACCGAAGATGAGCCTTGGAAAGAAAGCGAAGAAAAAGTAAAATATATGCCGCTGCAAGCCCAAGAAGGCGATTTGGCAATTTATCTGCAACGCCATGCCATTGAAGTACAATACGAAGGCGAAAAATATGTCATTTTACCACAGGCTTCGATATTGATGTTGGAGCGATTTGAAGATTTGATGTAATCTTTAGAAAATAAAAGTAAAGAAATGTAGTTATTCCTTCATAAAAATATGATTATGAAGACTTACTTGATTTTGCTTTTACTTTTTTTTGCTTTCAACAACTCACAAAGTCAAAGTATCAATCCTTTAGGAAAGACTGTTGAAACACGCTTCAAACTACCTTCTGGTTATCAAAGAATTGATGTTCAAAATGATTCCTTTGGAGCATTTCTTCGTAGTTTTCCTTTGAAAAATGACAAATCTAAAGTCTATTTTTATAACGGAGAAGAAAAAACTAAAGCTCAGCAAGTAGCAGTTTTGGATATTGACCGAGGCACACAAGACCTACAACAATGTGCCGATGCAGTGATGCGTTTACGAAGTGAATATTTGTACGCTCAAAAGCAATTTTTGGCTATTTCTTTCAAAACTTTTAATGGAGTAGCCATGACTTATGATAAGTATAAAAATGGCTATCGTATTACTAATCAAGGCTTTATAAAATCAAAATCACCAGATAATAGCAAAGCTGGATTCAGGAAATACCAAGATATGGTATTTATGTATGCCAATACTTATACGCTTGAAAAAGAGATGAAAGCTGTAAAAAACTTGTCAGATTTAGAGTTGGGCGATGTTTTTATTGTCTCAAATCCAAAGAGTTATGGACACGCCATGATTGTAATGGATGTAGCCAGAAATCCACAAACCCAAGACAAAATTTTTCTTTTGGCTCAAAGTTATATGCCTGCCCAAGATATTCACATTGTCAAAAATCCAAAAGGTGGAGCATGGTATAGTTTAAAAGATTTAATGACTCAACTTTACACGCCAGAATGGACTTTTCCCCTAAATTCTCTGCATAGATTTTAAGTGTGTTCTGCTTTATGTTTGACATTAACGAACGAATTATATTCTTTTTTCTCTAATTTTGCTTTATGCAAAACCCTTACCTAAGTCTTCTCCGCACTGCTTGGCATTATGCTCGACAGGAACGCAAAAAATACGTTTTTGTTTATATACTTTTTATCTTTGCTAATGTCGTTACTTCCTTAAATCCATTGCTTTATGGTTGGTTTATTGATGCCATTCAACGCAAAGGCAGCGAAGTGATTTCGTATGTTTGGATTTACGCTTTGTTGTATTTTGTGGTGCAGGCTGGCGAATGGATTTTTCATTATCCTGCACGTATATTGGAGCGAGAATTGGCTTTCAAGATTAGTCAAAATTATTTAGATGATGTATATCACCAAGTGTTACATTTACCTGTAAAATGGCACCAAGACCATCATAGTGGCGACTCTATCAATCGTATCAGAAAAGCTTATGAAGCCCTTAAAGATTTCTTCCAAAATGGCTTTATGTATATTCATACTTTAGCAAAATTTGTGTTTTCTTTTGGAGCAATGTTATACTTTTCGCCGCTTTATGGCTCAATAGGTATTGTTTTGGGAGCATTTACCGTTTGGATAATCATGCTTTTCGATAAACAATATATCAAATCTTTGAACGAAGTAAATGAGCGTGAACACATCGTTTCGTCCACACTTTTTGATAGCCTTTCAAACATAATTACGGTCATTACGCTAAGGCTCGAAAAACGAATTCAGGCAAGTCTAATGAGTAAAATTAAAGACGTTTTCCCTCATTTCAAGCAAAATACGATTATAAATGAGAAAAAATGGTTTACAGCATATATGCTTGTGGCTATTATTTATGTCGTTATTGTGGTGGGTTATGTTCATCAAAATTATGTGCCAAGACAAACTTTTTTTATTGGAGGCTTGGTTACTTTGTTGGGTTATATCAACCTCTTTACCTCGTCATTTTTCGACATGGCTTGGCAATATACTGACATCGTGCGACACAATACCGATTTGCAAACGGCACGCATCATTAGTGAAGCCTACCAACAACAACACCGCCCCGAAGCGGTAGAAGAATTATCAGAAAATTGGCAAAAAATCGAGATAAAAAATCTCAACTTTTCTTATAATTCATTTTCTTTAGATGAAAAATACGGGCAGGGTTTGCAAGATATTTCTTTGAAAATAAAACGTGGAGAACGAATTGCATTCATCGGTGAAAGTGGTAGCGGAAAAAGTACACTTTTGGCTTTGTTGAGAGGTTTGTATTTGCCCGAAAATGATAAAGTTAGCATAAATATTGATACACAGAACAAAGATTTTGGAAGCCTTGCTGATAGTGTAACGCTTTTTCCACAAGAACCTGAGATTTTTGAAAATACGATTGCCTATAATATCACATTGGGGCTTCCTTTTAGTGAGGAAGAAATAATGCAAGTATGCGAAAATGCTCAGTTTACAGAGGTAATAGGGCAGTTGCCGAATGGCTTGGAGTCGGATATTAAAGAAAAAGGTGTAAATTTATCGGGTGGACAGAAACAACGCTTGGCTTTGGCAAGAGGAATTTTGGCAGCAAGAAGCAGCACCATTGTATTGATGGACGAGCCAACAAGTAGTGTTGACCCAAAAACTGAAATGCAGATTTACGACAAATTATTTGAAACTTTTGCAGAAAAAACCATTATTTCATCACTTCATCGGTTGCATTTATTGACAAAATTCGATTATGTATATGTTCTTCAAAATGGTAGAATTGTAGAAGAGGGGACATTCGATTTTCTACGAAAAAATGGAAGTATTTTCCAAGAATTATGGAAGCATCAGGAGGAGAAAAGCTTGATATAAAACTCCCTCAAAACATTTTTTCAAACACCTTGAGGGGTTTTTATCTACTCCTCTAAAAAATCCAAATCTTTCCCATGAGTTTCTTTAATGGTGAGCGTTGAATAAAAGCCAATCGCAAAGCAAACCAAACCTACGATTGCCCCTGCCATGATTACACCTTGAGTGGGCTTGAAAAACTTATATGATAGTGTCATCAAAACGACTGAACCTCGTACCATATTTGGAATAGTGGTAGCAGCGGTTGCTCGTAAATTTGTGCCAAATTGTTCGGCGGCAACAGTTACAAACATTGCCCAATAACCTGTGCCGAAGCCTAAACAACAACATAGTCCATAAAACATATTAGCATTTTTGATGCTTCCCGAAAATAGCAGTACAAGCACACATATCAAAGCAAATGACATCATAAAAGCAATGGCTTTTTTGCGAGAATGAAGGGCATGACTAAAAAAACCACTCCCAAAATCTCCTACCGAAATACCTACATACGCCCACATGATTGATAAACCTGGGTCAATTTTTTCGGCGATACCTAAGGCTTCGCCAAATTCGTTACTCAAATAAACCAAAATTCCGATACAAAACCACAATGGAATTCCGATACCGATACATTTCATATATGTTGAAAAACGTTCCCAATTAGTAAAAAACGCAAAGAAATTGCCTCTTTCTACATTCTTTTTACCAACCACATCTTTAAAAATACCCGATTCGATTACGCCTACCCGAAGCAACAATAGTGCTATTCCCAAGCCACCACCAATCAGATAAGCGATTGTCCAATCGCCCGAAAGTCTTACGGTAAAGGTGGCAACTACCGCACCGAGTAAGCCAATTCCGGCAACTAACGAAGTGCCAATTGCTCGAAGTTGTTTAGGTAAAATTTCAGAAACAAGTGTAATTCCCGCCCCTAACTCGCCTGCCAAGCCAATTCCTGCAATAAAACGTAGCCATTTATAGGCTTCAATTTTATCCATAAATCCGATGTGAGGAATCATTCCGCAAGCGATATTTGCCAACGAATAAGTAATAATTGACCCAAAAAGTACAGAAAGTCGTCCTTTTTTATCGCCTAAAATTCCCCAAAAAATGCCACCAATCAGCAAGCCAATCATTTGAAAATTAATGATGGTTGTGCCAACAGACGAAACAGCTTCTTTGGTGTTCAAACCAAGGCTTTCAAGGCTTTGAACTCGTACGATTCCGAAAAGTTGGAGGTCATAAATATCAACAAAATAGCCTAATGCGGCTACAATTACTGGTAAGCTGAAAAGGTGTTGTAAGGTTGTTTTTTCTTGATTCATATTAGTTTTTAGGTTTAGGGTTGTTTTTATTACGATGGAGTAGGAACTCCGTCATACTTCTATAATTCTTTAATTTTTATCTTTCGCCAGCTTACTTTTATTCCACCACCGCTATGAATTTGTAAGGCAATACTGCCACTTATTGAGCCAATCGCTGCATCATCTAAAGTTATCATTTGCGTGCCATTTAAGTAAGTTGTTACTACATTTCCTACCACACGAATTTTCATTTTATTCCATTCACCCATTTTCAAGGCTTTGTCTTTTTCGGGGTCGGGTTTTATAATCCAGCCTCTTTTGTAGGACTCATAAATGCCACCTGTCGAGTTTCCAGGAGGAGCAACTTCTACTTGCCAACCAGCAACTTTTGTACCTTCGATAGAAGAATGAAAAAACACACCACTGTTTCCGTTGGCTTCTTGCTTAAATGCGAGTGTTAATTCAAAATCTTTAAAGGTTTTTTCGGTGCCAAGATAGCCATATTCTTTGTCAGGACCACTTTCACAAACTAATAAGCCATCTTTTACATACCATTTTTCAGTGCCATAAATTTTCCAGCCCGAAAGATCTTTTTTGTTAAATAAGCTTTGTTTTTGAGCAAAAATTTCAAGCGAAAAAACAAAAGAGCACAATAATAAGAGGTAAGATTTTGTTTTCATTACAGTTCAGATTTTAAAAATTTGTTAAGGAAGAATGTTTTTTTTACAAAGAAAAGCTAAAATCTTTATCTTGCATCATTGATTAAAAAAATACTATGAAAAAAATAATTTTGATTCTCGCTCTTTTGCTTCCATGGGGCTTTTGCTCTGCACAAACTAAACTTTCGCAACAAAATTTTGATGGTTTTATTAATAACAAAATACCGATTAATTTGTCATTAACATTTGATGCCAATTTGGTTTATGGAACGCTTACCTACAAAAAAGTTGGACAGCCAATCAAAGTGATTGGTTCGATAGAAAAAGATGATTTTTTGATCCATGAATTTGCTTCAAAGGCAGATATTACGGGTGTTTATTACGGCACAAAAAAAGGAGATGAGATAAGTGGTTCGTGGACAAGTCCAGGGGGGAAAGAAATGAAATTTAGTGTAAAAAAGACTACTTCAGTTCAGATTGACAAAGTTGAAAATAGCTCAGTAACAGGCACTTATGCATATAGTTTTGGCAAAGATGGCGGCACAGGAAATATCTATGTGCGACAAGTTGACCCATCGAAAATCATTGTAGAAATGCAAGCAATTAAGGGTGGGCCGAGCTATAATCAAGCAATTGTAGAAAAAACCACATTGAAACTTGTAGGAAATCAAGCCATTTATGAGAACAAAGAATTTGGAAAATGTAAGCTAAAAATTATCTTTTTTGAGGGCGGAGCAACCATCATTTATGTAGATGAAGCCTATGAATGTGGCTTTGGAAATGCCGCTTCCGTTTCTGGTAATTATTTAAAAATAGATAATAAAGCACCTAAGTTTCAGTAAAATATTTTACATAAAATACTTACTATCAATTACTTATGAAAATTTCAACAATTCTTTGCTTACTCTTTTTATCACTTTCAACTTTTGCCCAAACCAACGAAGAGCAAATCAAAGCAAGCATCAATCAAGTGTTTGATGGCATGCGTAAAAACGATACGCTTCTTGTGCGGGAAGTTTTACATTCCTCATGTTTTTTGAAATCTATCGGGAAAAACAAAACAGGTGAGGTAAAATTACAAGAAGACCCAATTTCAGGTTGGTTGAAACAAATCGGAACTAAACGTGAGGGAGTAATTTTAGACGAAAGATTATTGAGTTTCGATATCAAAATTGATGGAGATATGGCAATGGCTTGGACTCCCTACGAGTTTTATGTCAATGATAAATTTTATCATTGTGGAGTTGATGTTTTTACGATGATGCACACCGACAAAGGCTGGAAAATTGTCGGAATTGTAGATACTCGTAGAAAAGAAGGTTGTGGAAAGTAAAAATAAAACGACAAAAATCTATCGCTTTATTTTTACCACTACTTTGGCATTTATGTCTTTTACTGACGAATTCTGAACCGAAAGTTGGCTTTCATTTACGCCTTTTTCATATAATATTTCACGCACGGCATACGCACGGTCTTCGGCGAGGGTACTACCATTGCTTTCCGAACCTCCAGCTATAATTGCCTTAGATTTGCGGTTATTTTTCAAGAATTTTACTACTTCTTCCAAATTACCTTTTGAGCTTATTTCTGCACTATTTCTCTTGAAATCTGTGCTTAATCCAATCCATGATTTGCTATTTTTTAGCTGTTCACTAACCGAACTTGTGGAAGAATTTGTGTCGAAAGTATCTGTTTTAGGTATTTCTTTTATTTTTGGTTCTTCCGCTTTTTTCTCAATAATTGGCGTTTTTGCAGCAATTTCTTCACTTTTTTTAGTTTTTTCTATTGGTTTTACTTCATTAGTAGTTTTAATATCTTCTTTTGAAGTATACTTATTTGTAGTGTCTGATGGCAGTGCAACGAAGGAAGAATCACTCACAAAAGTTGAATCCTGTTTTGGCAAAACCCCTACCGAATTGGCAGAAAGTTCGGCGGTTTTAGCGGTTTGTTTGCGATATTTTAAAAAATAAGCAAGCCCTCCCAAAAACACCAAACCAACCAAAAACAAAGGGATCCAAGTAGAAAAACTACTTTTTTGTACTACTTTTCCTTCTTCTTTTGGTTTTTCATCATTGGGTGAAACAACTGGCTGTGTGGTACTTTTAAAATTTAATTGATTGGCAATTGCAGGCGGCAAAGCTCCGAAAACAGACTCTCGTTGTTCGCCAAGAAGTTTTGTTAGTCCTGAAACGCCAAGCCCTTCTTTTCCAACAACTTTTCCTAAAGCACCCAAAACCAACGGTGCAGCCAAACCAACTAAAGATGAAGCTGAGGTCTTGCGAATACCATTTAAAGTTGATAGTTTCTCTACAATACTATTCCCTTTATTTCCTGAAAAATGATTGAAAATATTTGACCCAATTGTGATGAGAAGTTGCGTTTTGTCGAAATTTCCAAGCAAATTTGGCAAATCATCAAGGATTTCACCCGTATGCCCACCATCTTTCAATACATCCATAACCTTGCCTGCACCTTCTTCAGTCGAAGCACTACGGATAATTCCCCCCATAACGATAGGCACGGCACTATTCAATGCGGGACCTATTTTATCGGGACGTTCGCCTAAAAAACCACTGACTTTTTCGATAACAGAATCGGTCAATTTGTCTTTGATGAGTCCAAGTATATCCATAAAATTATAAATTCGTATTAATAATTAGTTTTCGGGAGGTTTTTATTATTAGAAGTTAATTCATCAAAAACTATGCCTAAAATACCTTGTTTTCCAAAAATTATGTAGCCGCTTAATAACAAACGAATTAGGAAACAAAAATTGTCTTAAAAACTTAATTTGGGGGAATAAACTTAAGAAAAATCATTTGATGATTTGATAAAAAAAGGCATTTTGGTTACAAATAATTAACAAAATCGATAATTTTGCTTTCTTTTGAGTAAAATTTGTAAAAAACAAACCCGAATAAATAATGAATTTAGAACCAAGACCCGACCGTTTTGAAATGATTTGCGGTTTGTTACTTTCTATTTTTGCTTCATTATTGGCACTTATTCAAGTTGCCGACGACAATTTTGGAAATGAAGAATTAAAAGCTGTCAACGAAAAAGCACAGGCTTTTCAATGGCACCAAGCGAAGGGGATTAAGCAAAATTTGGTAGAAGGACAAATCGGTTTGATGGAAACTTTGCTAAGTTCCAACTCAATTGCAGGAAAAGACACTGCCGTTTTGTCGAAAAATGTAGAAAAACTAAAAAAGAAAGTCGCTCGCTACGAAAAAGAAAAAAACGAGATTTTGAAAGGCTCGGCAGCTATTGGAAAAGAAAATTGGGTACAAGATATTGACGGAGAAATGGGCAAAGTTATTGGAGCAAAAGAATGGGAACAAAAAATAGAGTATTACGGCAACTTGGGCGATAAACTCGCCATTGCGTCATTGTTGCTGCAAATTTCTATAGTGATGGGTGGTATGGCTTTGGTTTTACAAGAAATAATGCAGAAAAAACGCTTCTTTTGGGCAATGATTATGCTGGGAGCAATCGGCATTATAACAGGCATTTGGACAGTCGTCAGTGCGATTTAGAAACATATAAAAAGCCAGTTTTGAAAATTCAAAACTGGCTTTTTATATATTAATATTTGTCAATTATTCCATCACGAAAGGATATTCGGTATCCATATAAACATCTTTAAATGCCTCCGAAGCATCTGGATAAGGCGATTCTTCTGCAAATTTTACTGATGCCTCTACTTTTTCTTTCACACGAGCATCAATTACTTCTAATTCTGCTTCTGTGGCAATGCCATTTGTCAAAATTCTATCTTTGCACATTTCTAATGGGTCACGGCTTTTCCATTGCTCAACCTCTTCTTTTGTACGATATTTTTGAGGGTCTGACATCGAGTGTCCACGATAACGATAAGTTTTAAACTCCAAGAATGTTGGCCCTTCACCTGCTCTTGCACGGTCGGCGGCACGTTTTACTGCCTCATGCACTTGTTCAACGTCCATGCCATCAACTGGCTCGGCTGGCATATCGTAGCCTTCACCCAATGTATAAAGTTCACGTACATTTGAAGTACGTTCCACCGAAGTTCCCATGGCGTAACCGTTGTTTTCCACCACAAAAATCACTGGTAATTTCCAAGTCATTGCCATGTTAAAAGCCTCGTGCAAAGCACCTTGACGAACCGCACCATCACCAAAATAACACATGCAAAGGTTTTTTGTGCCTTTATATTTTTCGGCAAATGCGATACCTGCACCGAGTGGAATTTGAGCTCCAACGATACCATGTCCACCAATAAAATTAACCTCTTTGTCGAAAATGTGCATCGAACCACCTTTTCCTTTGGTTGTACCAGTTGCTTTTCCGAAAAGCTCTGCCATGATTCTGTTCGGGTCAGTTCCTAAAGCCAATGGATGTCCATGATCACGGTAGGCGGTTATCCATTTATCGTCTTTGGTTAGGGCAGAAACTGCTCCCGAAGAACAAGCCTCTTGTCCGATATATAAATGACAAAATCCACGAATCTTTTGCTGACCATATAATTGCCCTGCTTTTTCCTCAAATTTTCTTTGGAGGTACATAGATTCGTACCAATACATATAAGTTTCTTTACTGTATTTAACCTTCGGGGCTTTTTCTTTAGTAGATGCCATTTTGACTTCTTGAATCTTTTATGGTGAATGTAAAATCGCTTAGAATAAATGCAAATTTATGAATAAAAACAATATGCTCAAAGAGTTCTGAATTCTGAGTTCTGAATTCTGAGTGTTTTAGTCACAAAGTGTTTATTATAAATCATTTAGATATTATAAATGTCTTAGTAATAGAAGGTTTCTGTGTACTAAAATCCCGTAGGGATTAAATATTGGTAGCAAAAAATCAAAATATATTCCTCATGCCGTAGGTATGAAACATTTTGAAAAATAATTTTCCAACAAAAAAGCCTATTTGCTTTTCAACAAATAGGCTTTTTATAGTCAGTTTTATAAAAACTACACTTTGATTTCAACATCAACACCACTTGGTAACTCCAATTTCATCAAAGCATCAACTGTTTTCGGACTTGCCGAATAGATGTCGATTAGACGTTTGTAAGTACACAATTGGAATTGCTCACGTGCTTTTTTGTTAACGTGCGGTGAACGCAAAACAGTGAAGATTTCTTTGCGAGTTGGCAACGGAATTGGACCGCTAACAACTGCACCTGTAGATTTTACAGCTTTCACAATTCTTTCAGCCGATTTGTCCACTAAATTGTGGTCAAATGACTTCAATTTGATTCTGATTTTTTGTGACATTGGTTCAAGTATTTAAAGTGAGAAAAACCTTTGGCGAAAGAACCATTTGCTTCGACAAAGAACAAGACACTTGCGTATCAGGGTGCAAAATTAGGCAAAATATTTTTTATTTGAAAGTTTTCTTTATAAAACCGAATTTTCAGGCTTTCCACCCAACTTATAAGGATAGTCAGTTGTGAAATGTAGGCCTCTACTTTCTTTGCGTTTCATGGCACATTTGATAACCATTTCGGCACATTGAACCAAGTTTCGCAACTCACACAATTTCATCGAAAGTTTGGTTTTTTTGTAGAAATCTTCGGTTTCTTCTTTGATTAATTTCAAACGTCGCATGGCACGCTCTAAACGGAAATCAGAACGAACAATTCCAACATAATCTGCCATCATTCGCTGTAATTCTCTCAAATTATGCGTTACCAAAATCTCTTCGTTCGATTGTTCTGTGCCAAATTCGTTCCAGTCAGGTACGTTATCTTGGAAACTCAAATTATCAAAATCTTCGAGGGCTTCGAGGGCAATTCGATGTCCAAAAACTGCCGCTTCGAGCAAAGAATTTGATGCCAAACGATTGGCACCGTGCAAACCAGTTGACGAACATTCGCCACAAGCAAACAAGCGATTGATGGTTGAACGCCCCATTTCGTCCACCAAAATTCCGCCGCAAAGATAGTGAGCCGCAGGAACTACGGGAATTTGGTCTTTTGTAATATCAAGTCCAATACTCAGACATTTTTCATAAATATTAGGAAAATGCTGTAAAATCAACTCTTTTGGCTTGAAAGAAATATCCAAATAGACATGGTCTTCTCCTGTTTTTTTCATTTCGGCATCAATTGAGCGTGCCACAATATCACGAGGAGCAAGCGAGCCACGAGGATCGTAACCCAACATAAATTCTTCGCCTTTTTTGTTTTTCAAAACACCACCTTCGCCACGAACGGCTTCGGTAATCAAAAAACTTGGGTATTCGCCAGGATTGTATAGAGAAGTTGGGTGAAACTGAATCATTTCCATATCTCGTACACGCCCTTTTGCTCGATAAACCATTGCAATGCCATCACCAGTGGCAATGACAGGATTTGTAGTTGCCGAATAAATATGTCCAGCTCCGCCAGTTGCCATTACAGTCATTTTCGATAAAATTGTTTCTACTTCATCAGTCTGTAAATTTAAGGCATAAACGCCGTAACAAGTTACATCATTGGTTTCACGATTTACTTCAATACCCAAATGGTGCTGCGTAATAATTTCGACAGCATAATAATGTGTCAAAATTTCGATATTCGGGTTTTTGCTTACTTCTTCCAACAAAGCACGTTCGATTTCTTTGCCTGTAATATCTTTGTAGTGCAAGATTCGCTTTTCCGAGTGTCCGCCCTCACGAGTGAGGTCATATTCGCCATCGTGTTTATCAAAATTTGTACCGTATTCTATTAATTCCTGAATTCTATCAGGACCTTCTTTTACTACAATTTCAACAATTTTTCGGTCGCAAAGTCCATCGCCCGCAATGAGCGTATCGCTGATGTGTTTCTCGAAAGAATCTACGTTTGCATCAAAAACTGCTGCAATGCCACCTTGGGCGTATTTTGTATTGGTTTCGTCGGCATTTACTTTCGTTAAGACCAAAACCTTCCCTTTTGCCGAAGCTTTAAGTGCGAAACTTAAACCTGCAATACCCGAACCGATAACTAAAAAATCTACTTTTGTCATTTTCAATGAGTGATTGTGCGAATGAGTGAGTTAATTTTTTCTGCGACTCAAAGTTAATCGCAAAATTCTTAATTCCACAATTTTGTAATTTTAAGCCTTTGTAAAGGTCTGTGTTGAAGGGTTTTATGGTGTGCTTTTTGGGTGATACACCCGTTGAAAATAGCCTCTGATAGCCTCATAATTCCTTTAAATTACTTCATCATAAACCAAGTAATACAGAAAACGAGCACTGGTAAAAGCAGCATATTCTTTATAGATATTATTTTTCTTTTGTGCTTTATCCATCACAGATTTTATAATGAGGCATTCAGGTTTCAAAACTGACTGATTACACGCTCTTGCAATAGCAAAACTCTCCATTTCAACGGCTATCGCCTTTCTATCTTCTGGTTTTATGGTATCTTCAAAATATTTAGATTTATTTATTACCGATGTGCTACAAGCCATATTACCCTCTAAGTGAGCATTTAGATTTGGGGCTAATTGTTTAAATTTAGGATTTCCCAGAGCATCAACCCTTATTTTTTTTATTATTGAATCTTTAATAGGAGAGATATTTGAAATTAATGATGATGATGATGATTCAACTTGTAATTCTTTATGAAAAATAGTTTTTTCATTATCATCTGGACTATCACTAATCTTTCCAAATTGAAAAGTAAATAGCTGATGGGGAATAATTATATCACCAAAATTGATTTCTTTATCATCAGGTTTACCAGCACAAACACCTGTCATAATCACAATTTTTGGTTTCAGTAAATCAATAACTTGTGTCGTCAGTAAAGCAGCATCAACCATTCCCATTTTATGTTGCTTTACAAGACCAATGGAAATACTTTTTCTTGTTTTTGTTAGAATTTTGCCTGATATTAGTTTATGTGTACCTATCTTTTGTTTATTATTTTGACTTAATTTAATGTAATCTTTTATTGGGTTCTGCTCTTCTTGAATAGCATTAATAACAACAATATCATAATCTTCATATATTTCTGGTAATTCTTCTCCTCTAATTTCAGCAACAGTTTGAGGTTTCATTTCTCGGATGTTACTTAAAACTTCATCTATCTCTAATACCGTATATTTCTTAATTATTTCATCGGATACGCTTGCTTTAAATCTTGTAACAATTTTGAATTTAATTTTTTCTTTATCTATTTCAATTCTTTGTGCAATAGTTTCACCTGGAGCCTTAACCAATTTTCTATGGTTTTTTAAACTGACATTAGCATGAATCCATATAATAACCTCTCTCTCTGGGCGTAGTTCAAATACAAGTCTTTCAAACTCTGAATAATCTCTAACTTGTATATAATCAATCTCTAATTTATTAAAATCCTCAGAGAACTTTCTTGTTTCTTTTTCTTCAAAATCTTCGTTTATTAAGATATTTAAAGGTTGTTTTTTATTATTCATGATTATAATTGTTATCTTAGATTTTGAGGAAAACTAATTTTAAAAGAATATTCTTTTACATCAGTAACTTCATACTCACAATTAAAAAAAGCTAATATTTTTCTTACAACTAACCATCCTGTTTCATTTCCACCTTTATATGGACTCTTTTGTTTATAATTCAATGTAACATGATCTTTAGTTTCTGATAGTGTTATTTCACAAGGAGTTTGATTAGCATATTTATATTTATTTGTTACAATATTATAAAATATAAAACTTAAGAAGTATTCATTTATCTTTATAAAAACTGTTAAGTTAGACGAAAAGTCAAATAGTTTTTTCTCTTCTCCTGATAAATTTCGATTACTTTCTACAATTACATTTTCAATAGTTTTGTTCCAAATTTCAAATAGACTTGTTTGCGTATTTAGAAAAAATTCACCGACATGTTTCTTGGGATTGAGCAGTGTATCTCTAAACTCTTTCAAAAGAGTTTCTAAATTTATGTATAAAATTTCTTTAGAATATTCAAAAAAACCATTTTCCCCTTTATCAACAATAAATATATATAATTTTCTAATTCGTTCTATCAATTGTATATAATTTTTTATATCCAAATGCAAATCATATTTCTTAAACTCTTCTATATCCTTAAGACATAAATCTAAATTAATTAGTAAACCATTAAGAGAGTCATAAAAGACTTTAAAATCTGTAATAAATTTATCTTTTTCATCTTTTAATTTATTTACGTCTTTTATTAAGATGATTTTTTGAATACTAATTAATAAAAGGCTGGCACTGTTATAACTTGATGGGTGTGATTCATTATGGTGTACCCCAATAGTTGGACAAAATAGTTAATTTATTAAAGTGTTAATATTTTTTGTTTAATTGTACTATTCTTAGTTATAGATTGACGTTCATTGAAAACCTGATTTGGAGTGAGGTTTAGTAAAGATTGATGT
>JANNDY010000109.1:0-24462 GCA_031378345.1 Emticicia sp.
TAAATTTGATAAATTCCAATGTGCCATTCATACTTGCTTGGACGATGCCAACAAAGAATACAAACAGGAAATAAAATCACTAATGAATCTCAAATTTCAGACTTTTAAAAATGTTAATATTTACCCTGTTTAAAGTATAAATTAGTATTGTAATTGAATAATACTTTTTAGACGTTGAGAGGAAGGGGGTTATTAATGAGTCGGCATTTACTCGTTATTTTAAAGGAAAAAAGTCAAATGTAGCTTTGATTCTTTTTTTGTTTGTATATTCTACTTCAACTTAACAGTCCAAACTTCAAATCGAGTTTTATTAGGGTTATAGATAAATAGCTTATTGTAGGCTTCGGAGTACGAAATTGCTGGTAATCCGCTGGCTTTCAGGGGTTTATCTCCTACGGTATTTCCTTTTATATCGAAAACTGTGTTGTTTTTTCCATCAAAAATGGCGATTAATCTTAGGTCATTGCCTAAATCAAAATACCGTAATTGAGATTTTATAAAGTTGGTGCTTTCGATTTTTATGACAGAATTCCCTTGTTTATTGAAGATAACTAAAGAGGTTGGCGTTCTGCGAACGATGAACCAATCTCGGCGATTTTGGTCAAATAATACTTCAAAAACTGTTGCTTTGTCGGGGCGTTCCAACTGAATATTTTCCGCTTCTTGGATATTTCCTGTCAAATCTACTTTTTTGATTTCTCCGATTTCGGAAACGAGTGTCAAAATCGAATTTTTATCTTTTCCCTCTTCTATCACCATCGAAATAGGGCGAGCTGCTAATGGTACTTTCGGGAATCCTTTTAGGCTATGTCCCAGTTCATAAATGACGTCCAAAGACCCATCTCGCTGCAAAACTGCCAAATAAGTATTATTTTTGAACTTTACTGGTAAAATCTGTATGATTTCAGCAAATTTTGTCGAGGTTTTTATCTTACTAATTTTCTGCGTTTCTTCATTAATTATATAAATGCTTCCTGTGCCGTCGGCTACATAAATTTTTGTTTCGCTGGCAGCAACGGCTTTTACGCCTTCATTGATTGGCACATTTGGGAAGTTTGCCGCCAAGCCTTTTTCGTTATCACGGGTAAAAAACACCAAATTATTAGGCGTTGTGCCGAGGTAATGAAGCAAGCCATTTTGAAAATAATCGGTTGGCAACAAATAGCTGTTATTTAGCGGTTGATTGATAGCTATTTTATTGATTACTTTGGCGGCATTGCTCAACATAATCACCTGATTATCAGCTTGTTGTAACAATATTTCATCGGCAGATGTTGCCCGATTTTTGATAATAATTGGGTTAGAAACAAACGCCGAATTGCTGGTCAGGCTATCTTGCAAAAAGAATTTATTTACCAAAATTTCTCGCTCCGTTTGTGGGATTTTTTCTATCAAAATCTTAGTCCCGAAAGTGTTAATATTAACAAAATTTTCGACTGCCATAAAGCGAATTGCTTTGGCTCTCACTTCTTGTTTAATGGTTGTTTTTTGCCATTTTTGAGGCAACGAATAATAAATATTATTCCAGATTCGCTGCGGACTAATGATTGCCGTAAATTGAGCTTGTGGACTAAGTTTTTTGATAAAACCTTGATAAATGCCCGATTTTGCCCAAGTTTGCCCAGTATTTAAACTATTTAGGTATTCACGCATGGCAAATTCGCTATTGGCAAGAATAATATAATCTTCTTTTTGGGTATAATAACAGTCTGAAAATCCTCTGAAAATTGAGCCAAAAAGCATGGCTGGCAACTGGCTAATTTCAACTTTTCTGACGTAGTTTGTCAGGTAAGTAAATGGTGGCGATTTATAATAAGAAGAAATTTTTTCGGAAGTATTGGCAAAATCTTCAAACAAAGTCATTGCCTCTGCCGAATCTTCGGTTTTGATTAGCAAGATTTTTTTGGAAGGTTCGTCTGCTGAAGTTTCCATTTCGCACATCACTACTTCGTCTTTCAAAATCGAATAAAAACTATTCAGATTGACATTCAGAAGGCGATTTACACTATCTCGTTCTGCTAAAAGTTCCTGTTCGTTGGTTCGCATATAGTTATTAAAATCTTGAGCAAGCCTCAATTTATTACTGAAACTCATGCGAAAAGTAATGGCAGTATTTTCGGGAATTAGGTCGGTACAGGTAAAAGGTTGCGGTTTTTGTCGCCCAAAAATGCCCAAAAATGGAATATTATTTGTGCCTTTTGAGTAAATATAAGCTGAAATGATATTAGGCAGCTTTTGTTTTTCAAAAACAATATCGGGGTTTCGTGGCGTAACATTTCCGAAAAACTCAAGCAAATTTGGCGATAATTGAGAAGGTATAATATCTGAAACATCTTGCAAACTTCGACTTTTGAAATAGATATGGGCAGTTCCACGCCGACTTTCTTTGAAAGGAACTCGTTCGATAGCCACTCCCGAATTGATACGATTGGCAACCTCTTCCAACAAAACTTTTGAACCACTACAAATCAAAAAATCATCGTGAACGAAGAAATTGAAGAGCAAACGGCTGTCATTATTATACAGTTCGTTGATGCGAAAATCTTTGTAAGTTCGACCATAAACCTTTCGTTTGGAGGCATCGGGTATAGTAAGAGCATTCAAGAAATTGTCATCGCCAAAAGCTCCTGCGGGAATGTAAATGATGTATTCGAGGTTCTTTTTGTTTTCTCTGTGAAGTGAATAAGTGATGAGTTTTTTTTCAATAAATTTTCTCGCAAGCCCCTCATTATCAACACTTTGAGTGATATTACTCAATTGAAAAAGTACATCATAAAAAGCTGGAATATCAGCTAATTGAGTAGGGTCTGCATACTTTTTATCAAAAAGCGATTGCTGAATTTCCGAACTTTCGACAACCAAAAAAGCATTATCTGGAACAAAACTCCAAGCGTCATTGCGAGGTGCAAACCAAATTTTATAGACAATAAATATGGCAACCAAAGCCAATGCTGCATTGATATACCAAAGAGTTTTTATTTTCATGAGAAAGCACGAGTTCAAATTCTGAGTTCTGAACGGGCGGCGAACCGCTTCTGAATTCTGAGGTATTTACTTTCCTCCTAATTCCAATTCAAAAATCTGTAACTTTGCAAAAATAAGTATTTTTTTAAATTAAATCAAGAAATTCCCTGTCGGGGGTTAGGGGGCTGGACTTATGCTTCAATTAGATACAATTTGTGCATTGGCAACGCCACAAGGCATTGGTGCAATAGGCGTGATTCGGGTTTCGGGCGAGCGTACTTTTGAAATAGTAAATAAGATTTTCAAAGGAAAAGATTTGACTAAAGCTGAATCTCATACGGTTCATTTTGGCACGATTCGAGATGAAAAAACTATCGTGGATGAGGTTTTGGTAGCAATTTTCAAAAATCCACGCAGTTTTACAAAAGAAGATGTTATCGAAATTTCTTGTCATGGTAGCGATTATATTATTAGGTATATTTTGAAACTTTTGCTTCAAAATGGTTGCCGAATGGCACAGGCTGGTGAGTTTACGCAACGTGCTTTTTTGAATGGACAATTTGACTTGGTTCAGGCCGAAGCCGTAGCTGATTTGATTGCTGCCGACTCTGAAGCAGCCCACAAAACTGCCATGAATTTAATGCGTGGAGGTTTCTCGAATCAATTGAGGGTTTTGCGTGAAGAATTGATAAATTTCGCAAGCCTTGTCGAACTCGAACTTGATTTTGGCGAAGAAGATGTAGAATTTGCCGAAAGAGATGATTTAAAATCTTTAATATTGAAAATTCAGAATTTTCTGAAAATACTGATAGATTCTTTTGATGCAGGAAATGTGATAAAAGAAGGACTTCCTGTGGCGATAATTGGCCCACCGAATGCAGGAAAATCTACTCTTTTGAATATACTTTTGAATGAAGAAAGAGCCATCGTAACCGAAATTGCTGGCACAACTCGTGATGTGATTGAAGATGTGCTTTTTATTGAAGGAATTAAATTTAGATTTATTGATACCGCAGGAATTCGAGCAACAAAAGATGTAGTAGAATCTATCGGCATCGAACGATCAAAAGAAGCTATGCGACGAGCGGAAATTGTACTTTTACTCACTGATAATCAAGCTATTAACGAAGATTTTATTGCAGACTTTGACGAAACGAAGATTATTAAAGTAAGAAATAAGATTGATTTGTTGGATGAAAAAACAAACTTTGAAGGTTTAAAAATCTCCGCCAAAAACAATATCGGAATTGAAGAACTAAAAGCTGCAATTGTAGCCAAAGCAAGAGTAAAAAAGCAAGCCGATACAATGCTGACAAATCTACGTCATTATGAGCATTTAGTAAAAGCTAACGATGCTCTTAATGAAGTTTTGAATGGTTTAGATACAGGTATTACAGGAGATTTTTTGGCACAAGATATTAGACTTTCATTACATCATTTGGGAGAGATTACAGGAGCGATTTCATCCAATGATTTATTAGCAAATATTTTTAGTAAGTTCTGTATCGGAAAGTAACCTTCTTTTACAAAATTTTGTTCTCTATTATAGATTACCCAACCAAACAATGAGTTTTTCAGAACAATTATTCGAAAAGATAAAACAATATGCCTCGCCCAAAGAAATAAGTTGGGTTGAAGCAAAAAGTGATAGTAGTTTGCAATCTCTGCAAACGGCATTTGTTGCTACGCCAAGATTTGTGAGTAAAAACATCATTAATTCTACTGAAACTATTAATGAAGTAAACATCAATGACTGGACCTTGGATAGATTGGTAAGGGTTTATCTACTAACTACGCTTGATAGTTCGTACAAGGATATTTACACAAAAACGCTCGATACGCTCTTTGAAACTGCCGAAAACAATGAAGCAGTTGCGTTAATATCTGCACTTCCTTTTTTTGCTTATCCCGAATATTGGCTTTTGCGTTCGACCGATGCCGTGCGTTCAAACATTGGTTTGATTTTCGATGCGATTGCATTTCAGAATCCATTTCCGATGCAGCATTTCTCAGAACTGGCTTGGAATCAATTGGTTTTGAAGTGTATTTTTAATGATAAACCCATTCACCGTATTCAAGGTTTGAACGAAAGAGCAAATCACGAATTGGCTAATTCGATTTCTAACCTTGCCCATGAGCGTTGGGCAGCAGGCCGAACGATTCCTGCACAGGCTTGGCGTTTGGTGAGTAAATTTATGAATGAAGCAATTTTTGAAGATATTTGTACCTTATTTGTATCTCAAAATCAGAATGATAAAATCGCAGCAACTTTGGTTTGTCAAGAAACTGATTTTCTTGCTGTCAAAGAAAAACGAAAAAAACATATTGAACTTGATAAACAAATGCTTAGTTGGCAAATGCTTGAGTTTTAAAATTACCTCACGGCAGCGGCCGACCGTCCCAGCCCTCTCCAAATGGAGAGGGCATTTTTTAAATTTAAATTTTCAAATAAAATGTGTCAAAAACATTCTGAAATATCGCAAAATCCTTCTCACTTTGAAGGTACTGCCGAAGAACTTGTAACATCAAAAACCGTACAGGCAAATTATGCCGATTATACAAAAGGCATGAAGTTCTTCGACCCACACATTCACATGACCTCCCGCACCACAGACGATTACACCGCTTTGATTGATGCGGGCGTTGTGGCAATTATTGAACCGGCTTTTTGGTTGGGCCAACCACGTACGGGTTTGGCTTCATTCAAAGATTATTTTAGCAGTTTGGTTGGTTGGGAGCGTTTTCGTTCGTCTCAGTTTGGCATTAAACATTACTGCACGATTGGCTTAAACTCTCGTGAGGCTAATAATGAAGCCTTAGCAGAACAAGTAATGGAGATTTTGCCTTTATTTTTGTACAAAGAAGGTGTAGTTGGCGTTGGTGAAATTGGATTCGACGACCAAACCACTGCCGAAGAAAAATATTACCGTCTGCAGCTCGAATTATCGAAAGAAGCCGGTTTGCCCGTGCAAGTGCATACACCACACCGTGATAAAAAAAAAGGAACTGAACTAAGTATGTCGATTGCTCTCGAACATGGAATTGACCCGAGCATGGTAATTATCGACCATAACAATGAAGAAACCGTAGAAAGTGTGCTTGATAAAGGCTTTTGGGCAGCATTTACGATTTATCCGTTTACTAAAATGGGTAATGAACGAATGGTTGAAATCGTCAAAAAATATGGTTCGGAAAGAATTATGATAAACTCCGCTGCCGATTGGGGCATTAGCGACCCACTGGCTGTGCCAAAAACTGCCGCTTTGATGAAAATAAAGGGCATTTCGGATGCAGATATTAAATTAGTAACATACCAAAATGCCATCGACGCTTTTGCTCAAAGTGGGCAAATCAATGTCGCTGATTTTGAAACGCCAGTCGTAATTGACCAAAGTCTCAAATTCAATGGAAACACGGTTTTGCGTGGTGGACAAATTCCGAGAGTTGATAAAAATTCTATTATTATTAGCTAATTACAGCTTTGAATATAAAACCCTATTTACAACTAACTCGCCCTGCCAATATTATAACGGCAATTGCGGATATTTTGGCAGGAGTTGCTATTGCTACCTTTTCATTTTCGATGGAAGATATAAACCCAACGAAAGTTATTTTTTTATGTCTTTCAACGATTGGTTTATATGGTGGCGGTATCGTTTTTAATGATATTTTTGATTTAGAATTAGATAAAATTGAGCGTCCAGAAAGGGTTATTCCGAGCGGAAAAGTCAGTAAAAATAATGCAATCATTTTCGGAGTTTTGCTATTGTTATTGGGAGTTTTTGCTGCACTGGCTAATAGCTCAGTAAGTAGTTTAATTGCCTTATCAGTAGCCGTTTGTGCCTTGCTTTATGACAAATATGGCAAACATCATTCGTTTTTTGGGCCAATTAATATGGGGCTTTGTCGAGGTGGAAATTTGATTTTGGGAATGAGCATCATCGAAGCAGCAATTCCACAATGGTGGTGGCTTGGGCTTTTGCCAGTTTGTTATATTGCCGCCATTACGATGATTAGCAGAGGCGAAGTACACGGTGGAAATAAAAATACACTTTATTTTGCTGCATTTTTATACGTTTTGGTCAGCACTTTTCAGTTGTTTATCTCTTTTAATTTAGGAAACCTTCTAATTACGTCAGGATTCGTAATTTTGCATATTTATTTGATATTCAAACCATTAATCAATGCCATTTCAAACCCAATTGGGCCAAATATTGGTAAAGCCGTAAAAGCAGGCGTGCTTTCATTGATTGTAATGGATGCCGCTTGGGTAAGTGTTTCGGGTAATATCATTTTGGCGATAGCAGTTTTATTTTTACTACCGATTTCGATAAAATTGGCAAAGATTTTTGCAGTAACTTAGCATTTATAACAAACGACAATAGTATATAATTTTAGATTTTACCCAATATAATGAACCTTATTCAACAAGCCTTTCAAGTACCATATTCATTTGATATTATTTTCACAAAAAACCTTTTTTCTACTGATAATCAAGCGTTTAACAACTTCTTAAATAACTTTGGTGATACTCGTTTTCAAAAGAAAATTTTGTTTTTGATTGATGCAGGCGTTGCCGAAAATCACCTTTCGCTTGTCGAATCAATCAAGACTTATTTCAGTAATAATACTAACATTGCTTTGGCAGATGAAATTTTGGTGATGCCAGGTGGCGAAATCGTAAAAAACGATACGCAGTATTTAGACCAAACACTTTTGGCTATCAATAAATATGGAATCGACCGACATTCTTTTGTGGCAGCAATCGGTGGCGGTGCTTTTTTGGATATGGTCGGTTACGCTTCTTGCATTGCTCATCGTGGTGTGAAACATATCCGAATTCCGACTACTGTTTTATCTCAAAATGATTCGGGCGTTGGAGTGAAAAACGGTGTCAATTTCTTAGGAAAAAAGAATTTTCTTGGCACTTTTTCGCCTCCTGTTGCGGTTTTTAATGATTCAAATTTCTTGACATCGCTTTCAGACCGTGATTGGCGTTCGGGCATTTCGGAAGCCGTAAAAGTAGCTTTGATTAAAGATTTACCATTTTTTGAATGGCTCGAAGCAAACACACTTGCAATGGCCAGTCGTGATATGGAAGTGATGCACGAGCAAATATTTCGTTCGGCGGCATTGCATACCAATCATATTTCGAGTGGCGACCCTTTTGAAATGGGTTCGGCTCGACCTTTGGATTTTGGACATTGGGCTGCTCACAAATTAGAATATCTGACCAATTTTGAGATTCGTCACGGTGAAGCCGTTGCCATTGGAATTGCTCTTGATTCAATTTATTCACAACTTTTAGGACTTATTTCGCAGGAAGAAGTAAACAGAATCATTACTTTGCTTAAAAATCTTGGATTTACGCTTTACCATGAAAAGCTCGATGAAAACGATAAATTAAATTTGTGGGAAGGCTTAAATGAATTTAGAGAACATCTGGGTGGACAATTGACCATCACAATTTTAGAAAAATTGGGAAAAGGCCGAGAGATTCACGAAGTAGATTTTGAACTCATGAAAAAGGCAGTTGACCAATTGAAACTTACTACACTGTAAATTAAATTGAATAAATATTCCCTTTAGGGAATTAATATCGGTAGTAAATAAAGAAAAAAAGACATCAAAATCCCGTAGGGATGACATATTTCGTCCTTACAGGACTTTAAACATCTACTACACATTTTTTTTTCTACCAATATAAAATGCCTAACGGCATAAATCTCAAGTCACATTAAGTTAATTTGAAATGCAAACCACATACGGACATCTCTCTTATTGTAGCAATATTCACCCTGGCGAAGAATGGGCGGCACATTTTTCGATTTTACAAAGCAGTATTCCCGAAATAAAAGCGGCAGTTTGTCCGAACGAAAAGATGGGGATTGGCCTACGACTATCAAATCAAGCAAGCATTGATTTATCGGAAAAATCTAATTTTGACACTTTTAAAAATTGGCTTGGGGCAAACGATTGCTACGTTTTTACAATGAATGGTTTTCCGTACGGAGGATTTCATAATGTAGTCGTTAAAGACCAAGTTCACGCCCCCGATTGGACAACACCCGAACGCACAAATTATACAATCAGAAGTTTTGAATTACTCGCTCAACTTTTACCAAATAATTTGACAGAAGGTGGAATTTCTACTTCACCTCTCTCCTATCGTTTTTGGTGGAAAACTCCCGAAACTCTCGAAGAAGCGACCAAAATTGCTACAAAAAACATCATTTCAGTAGTTGAAGCATTAATTAATTTACAAGCTACAACAGGAAAAACTCTTCATCTTGATATTGAACCAGAGCCAGATGGAATTCTCGAAAACTCGCAAGAGTTCATTGATTGGTACAATAACTACTTGCTTCCGATGGGAATTGAACAGCTTGCAAGCAAAAGAATTTCGAGCAAAAAAGCAATCGAAGCTATCAAAACACATATTCAATTATGTTATGATGTTTGCCATTTTGCAGTAGGTTTTGAAGCTCCACAAACAGTAATTGATAAGTTAGAAATAGAAGGATTGAAAGTTGGAAAAATACAAATTAGTTCGGCTCTGAAAGTTGATTTTTCGAGCGATGCCGAAGAAAAACTCAAAGTGATTGCACAATACAACGAACCAACCTATTTGCACCAAGTTGTAGCTCAACGAAATAACGGAAGTTTCGTAAAATTCACAGATTTGACTGAGGCGATTGAAGGTTTTGACGAAAATATCAGTTCTTGGAGAGTGCATTTCCATGTACCATTATTCTTGGAAAACTACGAGGTGTTGAGTTCTACTCAATCAGATATTGTAGATACAATTAATGTTCACAAAAATAAATCCTTCACCAATCATCTCGAAATTGAAACATACACTTGGGGTGTTTTACCAACTGAGTTTCAAGCCCCTTTGAATGAGTCGATTATTAGAGAAATTAATTGGGTGAAAGGGCTACTTTAATTACGAATTAAGATTAACGAATTACGAGTAGTTCGTTATAATGATTACGAATTTTAAATAAAAAGAAATGCAAAAAACAGTAGTCATAGATATAGTTGGTCTTAGCACAAGTGTGATTGGAGAACTTACACCTTTCTTACAACAATTCATTGCAAGAAATAAGTTAATACACATAAAACCGCCATTTCCTGCAGTAACGACGACCTCGCAAAGTTGTTACGTAACAGGCAAAAATCCCGACGAACATGGAATCGTGGGCAATGGTTGGTACGACCGTGAAGCAAACGAGATGAAATTTTGGAAGCAATCGAATAAACTCGTTCATGCAGAAAAAATTTGGGAAGCTGCAAAAAAGAAAGACCCAAATTTTACGAGTTCCAAAATGTTTTGGTGGTATAATATGTACTCATCGGCTGATTTTTCGGCAACTCCTCGTCCGCAATATCATTCTGATGGCAAAAAAGAACCAGATTGCTACACTTATCCTGCTGATTTGCGAGATAAATTACAAGCAAAATTAGGTACATTTCCATTATTCAAATTTTGGGGACCAAACACCAGCATTGAATGCTCAAAATGGATTGCCGATGCAGCCTTAGAAGTTGACAAAGAAAACGACCCAACGCTTACGCTCATTTATTTACCACATTTAGATTATTGTTTGCAGAAATTTGGCGTTGATTTTAGCAAAATAAGCAAAGATTTACTCGAAATTGATGCTTTGGTTGAAGAATTAGTAACGTATTATGAACAGAAAAACGCAAATATAATTCTACTTTCGGAATACGGTATTAACAACGTAAGTAATCCAATTCATATTAATCGTATTTTGCGTGAAAATGGTTTGATTTCAGTAAGACTTGAAAACGGACATGAACTCCTCGATTGTGGAGCATCAAAGGCTTTTGCCGCTGCTGACCATCAAATTGCTCATGTTTATATCAATGATTTAAGCCAAAAAGAGCGAATCAAAGCTATTTTGTCGAAAGTTGAAGGCATTGCTTTGGTAATGGACGAAGCCGAAAAACAGGAGCATAAAATCAACCATGAACGTGCAGGGGATTTGGTTTTGATGGCAAAAGCCGATAGTTGGTTTACGTATTATTACTGGTTAGATGATAAACTCGCTCCTGATTTCGCACGAAGCGTTGATATTCATAACAAACCGGGCTACGATCCCGTTGAAATGTTTATGAATCCTAAAAATCCATTCATCAAGCTACGTGCTGCCTATAAATTGGCTCGAAAACTACTCGGTTTTAGATATAGAATGGATGTAATTCCATTGGATGCAACACTCATCAAAGGCTCACACGGAACGCTTGATATTGGCAAAGAATATTATCCTGTTTTGATAAGTAATCAAAATCAAGCAAATGAAATTGCAGCTACTGATGTCTATAATGTGATTTGGAATAGTATTTTTGGGGCGAAATAAATTCCTCCCAAAAACATTTATTTATCATTAATGTAGAAATAACGAATTCTACACGCATTACCAATGCTCTGCACGTTCTTTTCCGCTGAAATCTTGATTTCTAAAGTATGCTCTCCATCAGTTAATGTGTTTTCGAGCGTACAAAACCACGGTAAATGAAGCGATTTGCTCCATTGTGTAAACAAATCGTACTTTTTCCAGTTTTTACCATCTACTCGATATTCAACTATTCCTGCATCTTGTCCAGCCGCAACAGCGACGCCGATTACATTTCCTTTAAATTTCAAATGAAGTTTGCTACCAATTCTATTGCTGCATAACATCGGAACGTCCACAAAATCGCTTCGAGTTCCTGTACCGTCATTTGGGGTCCATTTTTCAATAATTGACCAATTTTTATCTGTTTTTGCCATATAAGCCTCTATGAAACGACCACTTTCATACGAAAACTGATTAAGTTTTTCGGGCATTAAATAGTTAATAATTTTATCGTCTGCGTCAGTATGTCCTGCAAAAGCTTTCTCCAATAATGAAATGATTGATTTAGCATAAACTCCTTGCCCAAACGGTGAAGGATGAAGATTTTTAAAATCATTTTCCCATGTAAACTCCTTATTATTAATCCTTTCGGTTACTTCTTTAGCCAAATTTATTGATGGACTTTGGTAATGATTCGCTACTTTTTCATGATTAACTATCACTTCTGGCACTTCGCCTTTGTTATATTGAGCCATTTTTTCTGGGTCAACAAAGTGCATAAAAACCACTTCAACTGCGGGATTCGTCTTTCTAATATGACGCACGATTCCTTCCATAGCCATTATTTGTTCTTCCGAACTTGTGCCGTTGGTTTGGTCATTGACGGCTGCTTCTACAAACAATAAATCTATTTTCCCTTTTGAAATCACATCTCGTTCAAGCCTAAAAGCATCAGGAACACTTCCAAAAGATGGAATGCCCGCAGTTACGAAATCGAAAGTTGTTTCCTTAAAACGCTTTGATAGATAGGCAGAAACGCTATCTCGCCAACCATGATTATAGGTTATTGAACCACCCAAAAATGCTACACGACTTTGTTTATTTTGGGTAAAACTGATTTTGCAATTAGGCAAACCTTTACGTAGTTGATGAAAATCTGAGGAACTTAAAAAACTGCTATTTACGGTATTATATTTAATAAAATCTGCAATGATTTGTGGAGTTTCAATATCGAAATGATGACCATTCAAAGTATGTGTTCCTCTTGTACAAGGAATTACGGTCGCAATGCCCCCAAGTCGAATGTATTTGTTAATTAACGGAAAGGTATTTTCATCAACTGGCACTATTTCATCATTTAGGCCAATCGTATGCAAAACTGGTATTTTTGCCTTTGCCAAAGTTTCTAAACCATCAATCGGATTATTCAAATACCGCTGGGCTTCGTCGTCATTGGCAAAACCATACTCTTTTTTCAGCAATTCCCAATCCGATTTACTACCCATCCCTTTTCCAAAACCTGCTGGCCAACTTTTGAAATCACAAACAGGAGCTTCAGCATAAATACAAGACACTTTTTCAGGATTTTGCTTCGCCCAATTATACACATATAAACCTCCCCTACTCACCCCCTCTAAAGCTACTTTCTTTTGAAGGTTATATTTTTGAGTGATGAAATTGTAGAATTTATTCCAAATTGCTATCGCCTTAGAGCTACCATATTGATTATCGGCATTGATAAAAACCAAATGAAAACCTTGAGAAATCAGTATGCTATCGGTATCTGTATGCCAATCCAGAAACTGAGCTTTCCAAACCCACGGATTGCCAGAAAGAGGTTTATTTGGCACAATTACGCTTACATTTCGTCCATCAAATGTTAAGTCATGCCGCACAAATCCATGCCATTTTGATTCTTTAAAGTCTTTATTTATAGACAGTTGTGCAAAGTTTTGGGTCGAAAAACTCAGAAAAATAGTAAGTAAACAAATGATTTTCTTCATAAATTATTGCTTTCAAAAGATGGGAATTCAATTTATAAATTTATTCTGAAAGTATTAAACTTCATTTTCTTTAGTAGGACTTAATCTCAAATAAAAAGCTTCACTATCGAAAAATGATGTAATTTTGCGGACATCAAAATCAGCCAAATGATATTGCAAACCACTGATGTTTGTATTATAATTTGGATTAGTATTTTTTGTAAAGAAGAAAACTCAATTTTGGATTTATTTTGTAAAAGAATTTACGACTATAATGCTGAAAAATATTAATCTTTAGCGAAAATGAAAAATCTGTTCAAAATAACTCTTGTTTTGTTTATTTTACCGTTTTCTATAAATGCAAAATGTGCATTTGGCAGTATTGTTTATTATCCTAAATCTTCTTCCATTTCACCTAATTCTTACATTATTATTCAAGATGGTGCAAATCAGCTTGATTTAATGAAGCAATTAACATTTAAGTATAAAGTATTTTTAGTTTCAGGTAAAGATAAAATTGAGCTGAAATTTATAAAGCTAAATAAAGGCTTTAATCTAAATCAACTTATCCTGAAACCTTTAATCGCTTTGAAAAAAGGAAATAAATACAAATTAAATTTTGAAGGTCTTAATCTGAGTCAAAAAACACTTTTGAATCAAAATATTTATGATTTAAATAGCAGTAAATGGATAGCAAAAGAGTGGGAATGTAAAGTTGATTTGGATAACGAAGCACCTATTTGGATAGAAAAGCCAACTTTTGTAAAGGCAACTTACAATCAATTGGGCTGTGGACCTGAAAAGTATGTTACTTACGCTTTAAATGTCCGAGAAAACTCTGGTGAATGCTATGTCAATGTGCGATTGTACAATAAATTTTGGAAAGAAGAAACCGAATTTATGATTTTAATTGAAAAAGGTAAGCCATTAAATATTGGTCATTATATGTGCAACGGTGAGTTTCGATTATATGGTGAATCAGCTTATGATGTTTCATTTGAATTGATGGACATTTGCGGAAATAAGGCTGAAAATGTAAATTCCACATTTATCGCTCCAAAAGAAACATCTGCATTTTAGATTTCTAAAAACAACCCGACTTTAACTTCATGCAAAACATCCGAAAAGTAAATATTATTCGCTACGTAACGCCTTTGCGAGAAGGTGGTTCGCTGCCGGCTATTGTCGAGGCTGATGATGGATTTTTGTATGTACTCAAATTTCGTGGGGCAGGACAAGGCGTAAAAGCACTCATTGCAGAATTGATTGGCGGAGAATTGGCTCGTGCTTTGGGTTTGAAAATGCCCGAAATTGTCTTTGCTACGCTTGATGATTCTTTCAGCAAAACCGAACCCGATGAAGAAATCCAAGATTTGCTACAAGCGAGTGTTGGCCTAAATTTAGGCATACATTATCTTTCTGGCTCAATTACTTATGACCCAATTGTCAAGAAAATTGACCCAATAATTGCTTCAAAAATTGTTTTGCTCGACTATATTCTAACCAACGTTGACCGCACGCCACGCAATACCAATATGCTGATGTGGCATAAAGAGTTATGGTTGATTGACCACGGTGCTTCTCTCTATTTTCACCATTCTTGGGAAAACTGGGAAGAACAATCGAAACGAGCATTTCAGGCCATCAAAGACCATGTACTTTTGGCACAAGCAAGCGAGATTGAAGCGGTAGTTGAAGACTTTTGTACTACACTTACGCCCAAACTCATCAATGATGTTGTAAACTTGATTCCTGATGAATGGTTGAGCGATTATTCGGTAATCGATTCAACCAACGAACGCCGCCAAGTTTACGCTCAGTTTATCGAAACACGAGTAAAAATGATAGATTCTGTAATAAAAGAGATACACAATGCAAGAAAATCAACTATATGAGTATGCCGTAATTAGGGTTGTGCCAAAGGTTGAGCGTGAAGAATTTCTGAACGTTGGCATTATTCTCTATTGCAAAAAACAAGGTTTTTTACAGGCAAAATACATTCTTGATAAACAACGACTCAGTGTTTTTGGGGCAGAACTCGACTTTGAAGATTTAGAAAAATACCTTCAAACTTGGGAAAAGATTTGTATCGGAGGAAAAGATGGCGGTCCAATTGGACTATTGCCAATAGCCTCTCGTTTCCGTTGGCTTACTGCTACCCGAAGTACGATTGTACAGACTTCAAAGACTCATCCAGGTTATTCTACTGATGCCCTAAAAACGCTTGATTGCCTTTTTGAGGCGTTGGTTCTTTGTTAAAATTATAAAATATGAATTCACAAATACTGGTAGAACTCGTCAATTTTAAGATGCCTTATGGCAAATACAAAGGTACATTAATGTGCGATTTGCCCGAATATTATTTAATTTGGTACCAAAACAAAGGTTTTCCAGAAGGAAAACTCGGAATGCTCATGGCAACAATGTATGAAATTAAAGTCAATGGTTTAGAATATTTATTAAAACCATTGAAGCAAAAATCTTAACATTTTCGGCAAACTATCTTTCTATTTCTACTGTTATGATTGATATACAAATTATCAGAATATTATGTCAGAAATAAAAACAGCTCTCATTACAGGAGGCTCAAAAGGGATTGGCTACGGTGTAGCAGAAGCATTGATTAAAGATGGAATAAAAGTTGTTATCACGAGTCGCTCCAAAGCAGCTGCCGACGAAGCCGCCGCCGAATTAAACAAAATAAAGGCAGGTTACGCACTCGGAATCGAATCGGACGTAAGAAACCTTGATTCTCAACAAAATGCAGTTGACACAGTCATAAGCACTTGGGGAAGGCTCGATTATTTCATTGCAAATGCTGGCGTTGGTCATTTCGCTCCTATTCAAACGCTCTCTTCGGAGCAATGGCACGAGATGATTGATATTAACCTAACAGGTGTATTTAATAGTATAAAAGCATCTTTGGAAGCATTAAAAGCTACAAAAGGCTATTTTATCAGCATTGCGAGTTTGGCAGGAGCAAACTTCTTTGCGAGTGCAAGTGGCTATAATGCCAGTAAATTTGGTTTGGTTGGTTTCACGCAAGCCATCATGCTTGATTTGAGAAATGAAGGCATCAAAGTTTCGACAATTATGCCAGGTTCGGTTGCTACGCATTTCAATAATCACGAACCAAGCGACAAAGATGCTTGGAAAATCCAACCAGAAGATATTGGACAAATTGTTTCGGATTTAATCAAAATGCCTGCTCGTACTTTGCCGAGTAAAATTGAGGTTCGCCCTACGATGCCGAAGTAATCTTTAAAGCAAAATTTAACGTGCCACAAATATTATCAAAAATATTAGCTTGTGGCACGTTTGTTTTTATATTTGTCAATCCTTTCCCATCAAAATTCTCAACAAATGAAACGTCCCATCTATTTGTTTCTTCTGTGCTTGCTTGCTATTTCCTGCAAAAAGGAGTCAAAATATGACATTATCATCAAAAACGGACTTATTTATGATGGAAATGGAGGAAATCCTCAAAAAACTGACATCGCTATCAAAGCAGATACGATTGCTTTCATAGGCGATTTGTCGAATGAAACTGATGCCAAAGAAATCATTGATGCCAAAGGAATGGCGGTTGCTCCAGGATTTGTCAATATGCTAAGTTGGAGTACCGAAAGTTTGATTCAAGATGGACGCTCACTCGGCGAAATCATGCAAGGCGTTACCCTCGAAGTAATGGGCGAAGGCGATTCGATGGGGCCTTTGAGCGACTCAATGAAAATTTATGCACAAAAAGGACAAGGCGATATTAAATACAAAATAGAGTGGACTACTTTGAGCGAATATCTCAATTATTTAGAAAAAAGAGGTGTTTCGACAAACGTAGCTTCATTTGTAGGAGCATCAACCGTGCGAGCCAATGAGTTGGGCTATGCCAATCGCCCACCAAAAGCCGAAGAATTGGAGCGAATGAAACAGCACATCAGAAAAGCAATGGAAGAAGGTGCAATGGGTGTTGGTTCGGCATTAATCTATGTGCCAGGTACTTATGCCAACACTAACGAATTAATTGAATTATCAAAAGTTGCGGCTGAGTATGGCGGAATGTATATTTCGCACATCAGAAGTGAAGGAAATCGCTTGGAAAGTGCTATAAATGAGGTAATTACGATTGCAAAAGAAGCAAATATCCATGCTGAAATCTATCATTTAAAAGTTGCAGGAAAGAATAATTGGTCGAAAATGGACAAAATAATTGCCAAAATTGATAGTGCCAGAAAAGCAGGAATCAACATTACAACTGATATGTACAACTACATTGCAGGAGCAACGGGCTTAGATGCTGCCATGCCACCTTGGGTACAAGAAGGCGGACTGCAAGAATGGCGAAGAAGACTAAAAACCAGCACAATAAGCACACAAGTTGGCAAAGAAATGAGCGTTAAGCAAAACGATTGGGAAAATCTTTGTTTGGCAGCAGGTGCCGACAAAACCTTGTTGATTGGCTTTAAGCAAGATTCACTGAAAAAATATATCGGAAAAACACTCGCCGAAGTAGCTGCAATTAAAAAGAAAACTTGGTATAATACAGCAATGGAATTAGTCATTTCTGATGATTCACGAGTTGACGTTGTTTATTTTTTGATGATTGAAGAAAACGTAAAGAAACAAATACAATTGCCTTACATGAGCTTTTGTTCGGATGCTGCTTCGATGTCGGCTGAGGGAATATTTTTAAAATCAAGTAATCATCCACGTGCTTATGGAAATTTTGCTCGTTTGCTCGGAAAATATGTGCGTGATGAAAAAGTTATTACGCTTCAGGAAGCAATCCGAAAACTCACTTCGCTGCCTTGTGATAATTTAAAAATACAAAAAAGAGGTCGTTTGAAAGCAGGAAATTATGCTGATATCGTAATTTTCGACCCACAAAAAATTCAAGACAAAGCTACTTTTGAAAAACCTCATCAATTATCCGAAGGCATGATTCATGTCTTTGTCAATGGAAAGAAAGTTATAAAAGATGGCGTGCATACGGGTGCAAAATCTGGTAGGTTTATTCGTGGACCTGGTTGGGTTGGGAAATAGTTTAAGCCTTCAATTTGCAGTAAATAAGATTGTCAGATTGTCAAAGAAACTAAATTTAAAAACAAAATTATCGGGCGGCTTTTTGCAAACTCGCTGACTACTTTATTTCACTTTATTCTCAACATCCTCCATTTGTAAGTCAGTTGTGTAACAACTTATTTCAAGACAGGACATAACTTAGAAAAAGAAGCTGCCGATGTGGTAGCTTCTTTTTTGCTCTAAGTTTTATCATAAATGACTGATTATAAGTACTTTAGAAAACTATAATTGTTTGTTTATTTAGAATATCAAAAACTTTTTTTCCAATTATTTGTTAATAATAAGTTGCAAAATTAAATGTAGCAACATAAATTTGTATAGTAATTATTTCATTTTCAAAAACAAACTAAACTACAAATGATGAAGAAAATTCTAATTAGCCTTGTGCTTGCATTAGTTTTCTGTGTGCAGATTTTTGCACAGGAGAAAATAGTGTCAGGTAAGGTTACGTCTTCCGACGATGGGTCTCCACTACCTGGTGTGAGTATTACAGTGAAAGGCACTACAAAGGGTGCTTCTACCGATGAGAATGGTGTTTATAAAATTTCAGCACCAGCTAATAGTACTTTGGTATTTAGTTATGTGGGTTTTAATGCACAGGAAATCAAAATCAATAATCAAACAATCGTTGATTTGCAATTATCCCCTGATGCAGGTGTATTAAATGAAATTGTGGTTGTGGGTTATGGACTGCAATCAAAAAAACTAAGTACCCAAACGATTGCTACAGTAGGTTCTAAGGCAATTGCAAACCGTCCAGTTCTTTCACCACAAGAGTTACTCCAAGGGCAAGCGGCTGGTGTTCAAATGGTTGGATCGTCAGGCTTATTGGGAGCAAATCCAGTTATTCGTATAAGAGGTGCAGCTTCAATAACAGGTGGTGGACAGCCATTATTTGTTGTTGATGGTGTGCCATTAAATGATGGAACGCTTTCTGCTGGACAAGGTGCACCAGTAGGTTTGAATCCATTATTGAATATTAATCCACAGGATATTGAATCAATGTCAGTTTTGAAAGATGCCGCTGCGGTTTCAATTTATGGTTCGAGAGGTGCGAATGGTGTTATCTTGATTAATACTAAGAAAGGAACAGCAGACCGCAAAACTGAGATAAGTTTGGATACTTACACTGGTTTTTCAAACCCAACGAGTTTGATTCCAATGATGAACACCGAGCAGTTTGTAGGGTATGTAACTGCATACAGAGCTGCAAGAAATATTGCTCCTGTAACATTGAGTAACGATTATTTCGATTGGCCTACCAATGTTGTACAGCAAGGAAGGACAAATAATGTTAGTCTTTCAGCGAGAGGTGGAAGCCAAAATACAACTTTCTTTATTGGGGGTACGTATGCAACAGAGTCTGGTTTTACTATTGGAAATGATTTAAGTCGTTTGGCTGGTCGTTTGAATTTGGAACACAAGGCAAACAAATTTTTGACTTTGGGAACAAATCTTTCAATCTCAAATGTAGATATGGACCGAGTTGGGGCTGAAAACAGTACATTCGCACCACTTACATCTGCTTATTTACAATTGCCAAATGTTTTGCCACGTAATGCAAGCGGTAATTTTGTGAATACTGGCTTTATTCAAAATGTTATCGGAATCGAAGCACTCAATACTAACCGTTTTGTATCGAAAAGAACTACTGGAAATATCTATGCTGATTTCAAAATCATGAAAGACTTAGTGTTCAGAACTGATTTTGGTATGGACTATAACTCTGGTGATTCAAAACAGCGTCAGGTTGATTTGTTTACACCAACTGGTTCGGCATCAAGAGATTTTCAGTACGACAGCAAATGGCTTACTACCAATACTTTAAAGTATAATAAAGATTTTGGTAAAAGCACAATTGGGGTTTTGGCTGGATATAGCTACGAAACGGCATTATTCGATAGAATTGTGGTTGCAGGTACAGGTTTTGCCTCTGACGGACTTCCAAACGTTGTTTCGGCAGCAACGCCAACCTCAACAATTGAGGAACGTTCAGAGTGGGCTTTGGAATCTCAGTTTGGTCGTTTTAATTATGGCTATGACAACAGATATGTATTTGAAGCCTCTTTAAGAAGAGATGGTTCTTCAAGATTTGGTGCTGACAATAGATACGCATTATTTTACGCTGTAAGCGGTGGTTGGATTTTGTCGGAAGAAAAATTTATGAAAAATCAAAGTTTCATTAACTTCTTGAAATTAACAGCCAGCTACGGTACAGCAGGAAACGACCGCATCGGAAATTTCTCATCACTTGATTTATTTGGTGGTGGTGTTCTTTCAGATTACGCAGGTTCACCTGGTCTTCGTCCAACACAAGTACCAAACAAAAGCCTAACATGGGAAGAAACAGCTCAATTAGACTTTGGATTTACTTCAACATTCTACAAAAATAAGTTTAATTTATCAATTAACTATTTTGATAAAATTACATCTGGAATTCTTTTAGATGTGCCTTTTCCTTTCACTACTGGTTTTGCGAGTGCATCAAGAAATATCGGTAAGTTGCAAAATAATGGTGTAGAGATAGATTTCAATGCTAATATTTTTGACAAAGGCGATTTTAAATGGAGCATAGGATTTAATTCAGCATTTTTGAAAAATAAAGTATTAGAATTACCAGAAGCTTCAATTGACCCTGATGGTAATAGATTTGTGGCTGGATCTGGCTCACAAAGAGCAGTTGTTGGACGCTCACTTAATGAGTTTTTTATGGTAGAAGCCATTGGTGTAAACCCAACAACGGGAGATTTGGAGTGGAAAACAAAAGAAGGTGCTGCAACTACTACCTACTCGGCTAATAATAGAGTATTCGTAGGTTCTGCTATTCCGAAGTGGACAGGTGGTGTTAATACTAATTTGTCTTACAAAGGAGTTGATATGAGTGCCCAGTTTAGTTATTCTTATGGTAACAAAGTTTTAATTGATGGTTTGAGATTCACAGATAATATGAGTGCTACCGCAGGATTTAATAAGTCGGTTGATGTATTAGATTACTGGAAGCAAGCGGGTGATGTTGCTTTTGCACCAAAATTGAGCAGTTCTACTGCACCGTTGTTCAACCAACCATCTACTTTGCAGCTTCAAAATGGCTCATTCCTACGTCTAAGAAATGTATCAGTTGGATATACATTGCCGAAGAGTTTATTAGAAAAATTGAAAGTTGTAAGAACGCTAAGAGTTTATGCAATGGGACAAAACCTGTGGTTATTGAAGGATAAAAACTTCAGAGGCCCAGACCCGGAAGTCTCGGCTAATGGCCCTAATAACCAAATCCTTGGAGAATCGTTCTTTGCCTTGCCACAAGCCAAAACGATAACTTTTGGATTAAACCTTGGATTCTAATTTTTTTAACAAAAATCGTTTATTACAATGAAGAATATAAAAATAGCAATATTATCGGCTTTGATTTTGACAGTGGCGAGTTGCTCTGATAAACTCGAACTTTTACCCGAACAATCTTTGGCTGGTTCACAGGCATTTTCGAGTGCTGCCAATGCAGAATCGACTCTTAGAGGAGTATATTCACAATCTCAGTTATTAGAAGTTTTTGGTTCTGGGCCTCAAATTATTTTTGATTATCAGGCCGATAATACAGAATTTGTAGGTTCTTTTCCTACATTACAAGATATTAATAGCTATGTAACGACATCGCCCAATGCGACTATACAGGTTTATTGGCAGGTTAATTATAGAGTTATTAATGCCGCCAACTCAGTAATTGAGAATGTTCCGAATGTTAAAGACCCAGCTCTTACCCCCGAAATATCAAAAAGATTAATTGCCGAAGCCAAGTTTTTGAGGGCTATTACGCACCTCAATCTTATCAATATGTTTGCACAGCCTTTTCAAGTTCAGAATGGTGCATCTCTTGGTGTACCGTTGTTATTGAAAAGTTTTACTGGTGAAATCGAGTACCCATCAAGAGCCACTGTTGCAGCATGTTATGAGCAAATTATAAAAGATTTGAATGAAGCATTAATAGATTTACCAGCAGTTTCAACGGCTGCATCAAGAGGAAGAGCAACCAAAGGTGCAGCGGCAGGATACTTGTCAAGACTACATCTCTATAAAGGTGAATTTCAAAAAGCGGCTGATTTTGCCAACCAAGTTATTACGGCAACTACTACTTATAGTTTGGCTGCTAATTATTCATTTTATGGAGCAGCTCCTACTGCCGAACATGTTTTTGTGTTAATAAATAGTGCTACTGACAATGGTCGTACAGGTTCAGGTGGATGGGCATCATATCACAGACCTGCCGCCAATGGTGGACGTGGAGATTGTGCCATGACTGCAAATTTGGAGGCTTCGTTTACCAAAGAAGCAACCGATAAGCGATTGGTTGATTTGAGTACATTTGTTACTGCTGCCGACGGACAAAGAAGAAGAATGACGCTCAAATTTCCTGATGCCGCCAATAATACTGACTTATCACCGCTTCTTCGTACATCTGAAATGTATCTTACTCGTGCCGAGGCATTGGCGGAGCTAAATGGTATCAATGCTGAGTCATTGACTTTGGTGAATGGAATACGTACACGTGCTGGACTTCCTGCATGGACTTCGACTACTTTTGCTACAAAAGAAGCATTTGTTAGTGCTATTTTGGAGGAAAGAAGAAAAGAGCTATGTTTTGAAGGACACAGAAGAATGGATCTTTTGAGAAGAGGTTTGCCTTTGCGTACAACGGGAACAACAGCAACTTTGGCAATCTACGGAGGACCAAAAACTGTATTACCTTTACCTCAAAGAGAAATTGATTTGAACAAAAACCTTGTTCAGAACCAATCATATTAAGCTTTAAAATAGTATAAAAATGGGTAGTTATTTATCAAAATAGCTACCCATTTTTTTTCAGTTACGGAAAAAATTATTTATACAAATTACTCAAAAAGAGCTTGCTTTCAACGAAAGCATATTTATGCAGTTATGGGCTTTGGAATATGTTCTAACCTAAGGCCAAATTAAGATTCAAATGTTTGGGCTATATAAATTAAACTATTACTACTTTGGCACTGTGGAGGTGCTTTTCTAAGCCTTGAAAAGGCAGAATAAAATTAACGAGTAAGACTGTCGTTGTATTTTGCTTTTCAGGACTATACTCACAAATAACTCACAAAATGCTAAAGTAGAACTAATTTAGTGCTTGTTTTGGTTTTGGAAGGAAATGGCAGCGACGTAAAACCTAACGAAAATTATAAAAAATTAGGTTTTAGAATCAATTTGTAAGGTTTTTTGTAAAATTAAAAACGAAGTGCTTCGTGAGAGGTGCTTCGTTTTTTTTTGTTTGATTGATGCTGAAGTAGTTATTTTAGCCTTTGGAGTAAGAAATCCTATTCTTCTTGATTATGTTGCGAAAACTCACTCAAAAGGTTTGAAGGTTACTTTGAAAAACTCCTCTTAATATACAAAAACAATAAATAAGTTAAAAATTATCACTATCTCATTTCATTTTTAGGCTTTTAAAAATAGTAAAAACTCCTCCGACAATACCAGAGGAGTTTTTGTTATTTCAGCTTTCTTGTTAATTCGTACAAGTTTTTATTTCTGCCTTAAATACACTTCCATTTCCTGCCGAAAAACCAGCATTAAGCATGATAGCATTTCCTGCTTGATATGTTACTTTGGCAGGAGAAATGACATTATTTGAAGCTGTTATTGTTCGTACAGCCTTTCTTGTAGTCGTGCCAGCATCAATTGTTTGCGAAATATTTCCATACAAAGGTTTGATTGTAATAAAATTCATGGTTGGATTTCCTATTGTTATTTGAGTAGAAGATGCAACTCGAATCAAATATTTTGAGCTTTCGAGCGTGTTTTGAGGAATAGTACAAGTAACAGTTCCTGCAGCATTTGCAGAACCAATATTGATTGGATTTTGGAAAGTACCATTAGCATCTGATAACTGTACTTTAAACTCATTGAGTGCATTAAAATTTCCAAAAGTAGTAAATGACACATCAATATTACTTCCTGCACAGAGGTTTTGAGTAGGCATTGTTGGCATCGAAATTGTTGATAAAGTACCTACAATTGTAAAAGTAATAATGATTGGTCCAAATTTTTCGCCCTGC
>JANNDY010000124.1:0-128170 GCA_031378345.1 Emticicia sp.
TTTAATGCTTCAATTACTACTTTTGTTTTGAAATTCTCATCGTAATTTCGCCTTGTTTTCTTTCCCATTTTTGTGTTATTTTAAGATAAAGGTAATAAGTTTTCACTTATAAACCGTGTCCTAAAATTGGGGTACAGTACAGGGGTAAAATACTTTTAAACGATTCAAATTGAGCGAGTAAATTAGGTGAGTGGGGAAGTCTCTTTTGGGTTTTAGTTGAAAGCCAATCACGAATGATTCTTATTAAAATTTGAGAATTATTATCATGTGCTTTGACATCTTGACCACTTAAATCAGAGATATACTTCTTAGATTGATGAAGTTCTTTTTCAAGAATCAAAAATTTCTTTTTCCGCTGAACGGTATCACCAAATTGTTTACATCCGATAAAAATCCCCAATTCTAATGGCATATTAAAACGAGGCTCTGCCAAAGATAAATCATGAATACCATATTGACAATCAGCTATGAGGTTATTGATTTTCTGGATACGAATATCATCAGAATCATCATATTCTAAGGCACTTCGAGGTATAAAGCCGCAAGCTTGAATAGTAAAAATTATAGTATGAAATAGTGGACGGTAGGTATCATCAAACGGGCAATTGATGAATACATTATTGGCGTATTGGTTATGTAGCTTTTTCTTCACTATTTTTTACCCAAAACTTTTACAACTGCACGTTCGGCTTTGGCAGCAATTGATTTTTTAACAGATGGGTTAGCTCGATAAACGATTTTGGAGGTTTCTTTACGAACACCTTTGAAAGGTGTACCATCTTTTTTTACTTCTAAAATTCTCCCTGTTTCGGTATCTCGCTTGATATAATGCCCTGTAGAAGCATTATAAAATTGCGAACGCTCCTTTATTGCTCCAATACGATACTCTTTGTTTGTATTTACTGCCATAATTTATACTTTTATTGAAGTAAAGATAATATTTTTTCAGGTAAGTTTAAACTCATTTTTGAGGTAACTTTGATAGCTTACCGATTATAATAGCATTAGAAAAAAAGATAATTAAAAGCCCTGCAAAACCTAATGGAATTAATAAATTAAAATAGAACTTTTGGTGGTCATAAGTAGTATAAGTATTTAAAGCATAAACTAAGGTACTAATAGAATTGAAAAAATATGTAAGTAAAAAAAGCCAATAGAAAAAACTATCGTATTTTTTTTTGTTTAATCGTAACCACAATAGACCGAAAACTACAATATATAGGAGTAGATGAACTAAATTAGAATAAAAGAACATTTTAGGATAAATATGACTAAGATAACCTCTTTCCTTATAAGTTATAGCAAAAACTACAACTAAATAAACAGCTATAGCCAAAATACTAAGTGAAATTAATCTTTTAATAGTATGAAATGACAATATTAAAAATGCTATAATTGGAATAAGGTAGAAAATAAAAAGAAAGAATACACCTACAATAAAAAATTTATACTCATCTTTCAATAATAATAATTTATCATAATTTTGAATTTCTTCAGTAAAAAGTGCACTTGGATTATATAGGATTTTACTGCGAAAATCATCGGAGTGTTTTTTAATTAGTTTATCTTTTATAAATAGATAGGAATGAAAATAGCTATTCTTTAATCTATTCGGAATCACATGTTTTATTCTAATTATTCTTTCCTCATTATCTAAGTACCCTTTACCAAAAAGGTAATCATAGTCAGCCGTATTATAACTATAGCTATCATCTAAAAAAGCGTATTTTAGATATAATAATTTAAAATCATTTAACTCTGATTTATTTGTAATAGGAAAATCAAATAGTTTTTTCTCTTTTATATATTTTGAGTTTTTTAGAAAAAAAACATTATATTCAGTTAGATAAGATTTGAACATATCAAAATCATCTAACAACTCTGCTGTACTAAATTTTAGCAATTTTTCAGTTTCAGAAGAAGTTATAACATCGGTAGCAAGGCTATCTACTGCATAATTTGTAGAATCAATATAAGCCATAGTTGAATCTACTGCTACACTATCAATCGAAGGTTCTATTTTTTCAAAAAAGTTATTATTTTTATAGTCATAAGCATTGTCTGTTGAAAAGGAATTATTTGTTCGGTATTCTTCTGTACTAATTCCCCAAGCATCTTCATATTTAAAAGTATATTCTTTTTTTATGCTTATGCTATCTATTTCATATTTTATGGATTCAAGATTTCGGTATAAGTTAATATAATACTCTAATTTGGTTATTTTATTTGCATTCTCATCTAATATTTTTGAATTAGCATATTTCTGAATAAATACAAGTGGGGAAATTAAATACAATAGTGAAAGAATAAAAGCAATCAATACATAAATAAATAAGGATTTTAAATACTCCTTCGACTGAAATTTTTTAATACACTTAACTTGTTTAGATAAGTATAAAAGATAAAAGATAAAAAAGGGAAGTTGTAATAGTAATGTATATATGTATAAATTAGAAAGCTCACTAACACTGAGAAAATTAGTAAAATAACTACTTATTAAAATTTCCAGGCAAACTGATAATATACAAACAATTATTATATAATGAGCCTTCGTCTGCCAAATCAAAGCATGATGAGTTAATAAGTAATGGTCAAGTTTTTTAAACCATCTGGGGATTATCGAATGAAGAGAAAATTTCATACAAACATACTTTTAATAGATTGGCTGATATTGGTAAAACTCTTTATTTCATAATTATACCCCGACAAACAAGTAATCATATCTCGTGCTGTTACATCTAAGGGCATTTTTATCACATATTCAAGTCCTGTATGATTTATCTCAATGGGTTTTAATTTATACAATACATTCTCTAAATTTTGTAAACTAAGCGAGCCATTTATCGTAAATTTATTTTGGGTACGGTCTTTTTCTAAATCACTTTTGTCTCCATAATAGGCTACTTTACTGCCTTTTCCTTCATCATCTTTCAAGAATAATATCTTATCGGCAACGTATTCGGTTTCGTCCAAGGTTTGAGAGGTCAGTAAAACCGCCATTGGGTTTTTAATACTCCGTGCAAAAGCTCTTAAATCATTCAGAACTATCAATTGTGCTTTTGGGTCGAGGTTGGCTAATGGTTCATCTAATATTAATACTTTGGGTCTCCAAACTAATGCTTTTGCTAAGGCAAATCGCAGTTTAAATCCTCCAGAAAGTTCATTCCATGCTCTATCGCAGTATTTTTCAAGCCCCAGACGATGTATGATAAATTCTACCTCTTTTTCATTTTCTTTTCCTTTAATTCCATGTATGGTGGCTTCCAAATGCAAGTTTTCTTTAAGGTTACCGTACCATTCGCCCAACTCTTGAGGTACATATGCTATCTCATGTTTTACATAATTCCAATCTACTTTATTAGTGTCAGTCTGCTTAAAGTAAGGATATAGAATTCTGCCTTTATCGGGGGCTATTTGTCCAATTAATTGCTTAATGAGTGTTGTTTTACCAGATGCATTTTCTCCAAAAATCGCTGTGATTTCACCTAATTTAAGTTCAATGCTTACATCTGTTAATTGAAATTTAAAACGTCCTTTAAAAGTCTTTGAAACATGTTGGCAAGAAACCACAACATTTTCACTGTATTTTTTTGCATATTCTTCAGAAATTTTTTCCTGTATTAGTTGAATTTTTTCATCAAACCCTGCTTTAAGTTTAGATGAATCTTCAAATCCCGATTCGATTTTATCAATTAACTCAAAAATTTCTTTAACCAATAAAGCTCTTTTATTTTTATCATTAGTAAATAAAAAAGCCATTTTTTTAATCACGGCTTCATCAGCCAAATCTGGGCTTGCAAAATTATCTGCAAACTCAACAAATTGGTTGATACCTAAAATTTCTTCTTCCAGAATACATTTTTTTAGGTTATCGGTTACAACCTTTAAATTTGGCTTCATTCTTGTTCTTTAAATTGGTTAATTAAATTTCTTGTAAAACTTAAAATTCCATTACATAAATGGCATAGTTGATCAACATCATCGAAACCTTTAGAATAACGCATTTTGAATACTATGCATTTGTCAATAAGCTCATTTTTATCATCTTCGTGGCAAATATCCTTTATAAAGTCCATTAAATATAGTATCGCCCTTTCGACAGTAACGTGGTTACTGGCTAAGTTTCTAATCTCATTATAACGGTCTTGTATTTGTTTTTGCTCCACTGAAATAATCTATATTATTTTTTTGATGTCATTAATTAATCTATCAAACTCGCTTTGAAGTAATTCTCCGAAAAGCGAATAAATAGGTTTTCTTTTTAGTTTTTTCACAGTATCAATAAACGTTGAGCTATGTACAATTATTCTAAGTCTATCATCATCAATATCATACGTTTCAACTCCAGCATTAGTCCTTCTTTTTTTGATTTCTTTTTCTATAATTTGATTTTTTCTTTCAATATCTAATGAAATTTGGGTAATTTGGTCTGCATCAAATAAGGTATCATCAAAAGAACATATAAATAACTTACGTTTAAGGGCTTTTTCAGTTCTCAATGATAAATAAACCTCTTCCCAAACCCATGATGATGATAGGCTACTATAAGTAACTATCAATAAAGTTATTCTTGAATCTGAAATACTCTCATCAATTGATTCTTCAATATCCTTTGACCCAATAAAATGTTTATCAAACCTTATTACTTCTGCAAACTCATTCCCAATATAAGATTCAATCATATCAACTTTATCCTTATCATCTTTGTTAAATGAAACAAATATCTTAGGTTTCGATTTGCTGAATACATAAAAATTAGTAAAACCTTCTTGATATGGTTCTAATTTACGACAAATTGAATTTATTTTACTATAAATATTTTTTAATTTTTGTGTAGCATCTTTCTGATTAAGACCAAGCCAAGTGTTTGATTTATACTCTTTCCATTCATTTTTAAGAATTTCTATCTCGCTCAATTGTATATTTTTACCTTTACAAAAATCATCAATAATCAGTATAGCTTTATCGGTGCTATTCTCAGTATTACGCTTTAAATACACATCAATTTGCTCTGTGATTGACATTATTTTTATTGGTTTTGAATTCAATTTTTGCAAAATAAAAACATTTTTTTTCAAAATTCAAAATCAATTGGAGAAAATCATCAAAGGTTTTCAAACGTTTTATTTATTTACAGAACAATTGTCAATGCTCATGAAGACCTTCATTAGTAGTTGCAGCAAGTCCCAATCTTCGCTTCATAAACTCCAAAAACTTAGGAATCTTTGCACTTTCTGCCATAGCTAAGGCACGTTTGACATCAATTTCTGCCAAAGGCTCTGCCGCATACCAATACATCAAAGGCAAATTATGGTCGGTAGCGTCTTCTGATTTTTGAACTAATGCCTCCATTACTTCCCAACGTTGTGAAGGAGCTAAACGAATCATTCCCGAAGTTAAATAAAGTCTAACCAAAGCCGAAGGGTCATTTTTTGCCATTTTTGCAAAAATTTCAAGTGTTGTAGTTGAAACAGTTTTGCTTTCTGTCAAAAGTTGAATTGTCCAACTTCTGATATTTTCATCTGAATTTTCTAACAAATCATTCAATTCTTTTTCCGAAAGTCCTTGGGTAACATGAAGTGTCCATAATGCTCTTAGTTTTCGAGAAATGTCAGGATTATTTGTCAAAATTGCTTTCAAAGCCTCATGAACTTTTGGATTTGAGCCCCTTTCCTGCAAAATTGTTCGAGCATTTCTTACATAAAATTCGTTGGGATTTAAGTGATAATTGACCAATTCCAAATCTGTTGCTTTGGTCAAATTTACCTGTACCCATTTATCATTTTCATGTGTAATCTTGAAAATTCGCCCCATTGTTTTATCATGCACATCAGGATTTGGACTATGGCATTGATTTTTATCGTACCAATCAATTGCCCAAACAGAACCGCTTGCATCATATTTCATGTTGAGCCATTGCGACCAAGAATCATTCATTGACAGAAAATCTTTTTCGTGCGAAGCCACATAACCAGAGCCTTTTCGAGTCAATCGGTCGTTATTTAGCTTTGCTCCATTGATATTATTCATGAAAATCGTATTTCTATATTCACTTCCCCAATTATTTCCACCCAAATAAATCATTGCTCCTGCGTGGGCATGACCGCCACCTGCCGCCGCCGACCTAAAATTTCCTGCATGAGGACCTCTATCGCCCAAATAATGCACATGGTCGGCAATGGTTTTGATGTCGTCATACGTATAAGGATTAAAATGCTTGCCACCTTGCCGATGATATCTTGCCCCTTGAATGATATGAAACATGTGCGGAATGACACAAACTGTAATAAATGGATGCCCCATATCATTGAAATCAATGCCCCAAGGATTGCTCGAACCTTCGGCAAAAACCTCGAAAATGTGCTTTGTAGGGTGATACCGCCACACACCTGCATTGATTTTTGTTCTCTCACTGTCCGTAGCACCCACTTTGCCAACATTCGAGTGTGTAAAAACGCCATGAACGCCATAAAGCCAGCCATCTGGTCCCCATCTTAGATTATTTAGCACTTCGTGGGTATCTTGCATGCCCCAACCATCTAACAATTTTTGAGGCGGACCAGTCGGTTTATCATTTTCAAAATCTGTCGGAATAAACAAAAAATAAGGTGCAGCTCCAAGCCAAACGCCACCCATTCCGACCTCAATTCCACTGACAAGATTCAAGTTTTCCATGAAAACCTTTCTTTTGTCGAGTGTTCCGTCGCCGTCGGTGTCTTCAAAAATCAAGATTTTATCTCTGCCTTGTCCTTCGGGAGCTGGCACAGGATACGTATGTCCTTCAACCACCCAAAGTCTGCCACGGGCATCAATCGTAAAACTAATTGGTCGAATAATATCAGGTTCGGCAGCAGCCAAGGTTATCTTGAAACCTTTTGGCAAAGTCATTGCTTTGGCAGCCTCAATGCCAGAAAGTCCCGAATTAATGACCGCATCAAGGGGAGGCATTACGATAATGTCATTTTTGTTTAACTCATTTGGAAAATTTGGTCTTTTTGAATAAAATCTAAAATTATCGAAATTGATATGAGACCAAATGTCTGGGCGAATATATGGAATAGGCGAAATGCCCGTTTCGTTGTCAATGATGCGTATGAAGAGGTTTTTGTTCAAAAACTTGCGTAAATCCGCCACCACAGGTTGCAAAGTAGCACGCCCTTGACCTGTTGTTTGAAAAATTACTTGCTTATTTTCTTCCAAAACAAGCTCAACTCGAGTATCTTGCAAAGCACCTCCCGAAACGCTAAAAGCTGCAAAAGGGTGCGTTATTTTGAAAGTAACAGAGGTCAAAATGCCTGTTTCTTTAGCATTAATAGTTCCACCGCTACTCAAAAAATGCTTTCCTTCAAAGTTGATAGACATATCTGCCGCATGAACTGGCGATGGGTCTTTGCTGAAAATTGGGTTTGCAAATGCCCCTCCTTCTACCTCCCAATCTTGTAACGTTCCTGTTTCAAAATTTAGATTTAGTGGTTTGCCGTTTTTTGTTGGTATTGTACCTACAATTACTTTTTCGACGATTTTTCCTTCTACAACCATAAATTTTCCGACCATTCCTGCTGCTCGATGACCGGGAATTGAGCAAAAATAAGTATCGTTTTGAGTAGCTCTGAAACTAATGCTTGTGCTACTTCCTTTATCAAGAATTGTTTTGCTTTTGATGCCTAATTTTTCGAGAGCAACATCGTGCGTCATGGTTTCACCATTGGTAATCGTGATGCGAACGCTATCTCCTTTGCTGGCTTTTAGGGTAGGATTTCGAGTGCCATCATTGGCAAAATACCCAAGCATGGTTGCTTGTAGTTTATATTCTCGGTCAAGTTTTTTTGTTTGTGCAAAAGCGTTAGAAACTGTGAAGTTTCCTGCAAAAAGCAACAAAATCAAGTAAAATTTGTTCATAGTTATAGCGTTGAGAAGTATTTTGAAAGCAATATCAAGGCAATTCTTTAATAGTAATATTTTTAAAAGCCACTTGTGCTTTTCCGCCACCATGAATCTGAAAACCTATCAATCCTGACTGCGGAATGGTGGCATCTGGCTCGGTATAATCTACAGTTTGATTGCCATTGATGTATAACTTAATTCGGCCATTTTCGGCATGAACTTCATAATCATTCCAATCATTTACCTTTATCCATTGCAAGATTTTTACCGAATCGGGTTTGATTAATGTTTTATTTCGGCGAGATTCATCATACAAACTTGCCCAATAATCTTTACCCCAATCTGCCTGATAGCCTGTCATTTCGTAAGCTGGTTTTGTCAATCTTTTACTCCGAAATTGAATTCCTGAGTTTATAAAACCTTCTTTTCCTGTGAGTTTTATTTTGAGTTTCAATATAAAATTGGCGTAAGTGCGAGTGGTGCAGAGAAAATCATTGTGAGGAACAGTTTTTTCGAGAGAGCCGCCAATGATTGTGCCATTTTCTATTCGCCAAGTGTTTTTGGTATCTCCTTCCCAGCCTGAAAAGGTTTTTCCATCAAAAAGAGAGGTTTCTTTTTGGGTAAATGAACAAACAAAAGAGAATGGAAAGAAAACCGCAATTATCAAAATACGCTTGAGATTTTTCATGAAGCCAAAATATTTAAAATTATGAAGGAATGGAAGGAGAAAATTTAAAAATGTAGTTTTCTCAAATTTTCGTAAACAAATATAAGAATTTGTAGATTGATTTATAAAAAGAGGAGATTTTTCTTGTAAAAGAAAAAAGGCATAAAATGTAGCTTTTACATTTTATGCCTTTCTAAATATTAAAAAACATCAATTCTTACTCAAAAAACGCCTCGCCTTTAAAGCCAACAGCCAAGATTTTATCGCTCTCAATAATTGGTCGTTTAATGACGGACGTTTGTTCAATCATCAAAGCAATGGCAGAAGCATTATCAATAATTTTGCTTTTTTCTTCTTCAGAAAGGTTCTTAAAAGTTGTACTTGCACGGTTCACCAATTTTTCAAAAGGCACTTGTGTGAGCCATCCTTCCAATTTTTCTTGCGAAATGCCTTGTTTCTTATAATCATGAAATTCGTAAGCAATTTGATTGTTTTTCAGCCAATCTGTTGCTTTTTTGACAGTATCGCAGTTCGGAATTCCATAAACTTTAAGCATTTCTTAGGCGATTTGCGAGGTTTTTCAATATTTTTATTTCGCCCAAATGCTCACATTCATGGTTATAAAAAAACCAAAGAAGTTCGGAGTTTGTGCGTGGGTCTGGACCTATTTTTATGGGAGATTCTTGCTGTAAATACTCGTCCGAAACAGTTTCGGCAAGTGCATTTATTATTTCGCCACGCTTCACAAAATGTTCGAGAATAAAACTTAGTTCGGGATATGCTTCGTTGGCTTGCAAGGCAGACCCATTGCCAAATAAATCTTTTTCGCCATCATAAACATCCAATTTGGCTGTTGGATTCAAGATTTTGATGAGTGTATTTCTCACCATCGTGATATGCCCTAAGTTCCAAATAAAATTATTTACTTGGTCATAAGGGCGAAAAAGTGCTTCTTCTCGTGAAAGTCCATCGGCAAATTTTACTATTTTTCTGGTGTTAAGGGAATGTCCTTTTTGAAGTTCGGTTAGTTGCATAAGGTTGGTTTTCAAAATGAATAATTAAAAAAGTCGAATATCGTTCATCGACATTCGACTTTTAGAAATAACGCATTTTTAATAAACAATGTTCCCTTTTGGTTTTTGCGAATTTTCCGATAACTTTTCGGCAGTTGCAAAAAGTGGATATTGGTCAAAAATATTGCGAACAACACTCTTAAAATAGTTCTTTTTTGAAGATGCTTTATTAAAAATTCCTGTGGCATAACCTCTCCAAACTACCTCGCTCGACTCGGCTTCTATCATCGAAATCATCAAAGTGCCTTTTTCTAAATCATACTTTACAGGGCGATAAGTATAGTTTTCGTCTTCGGTGGCAACCCAATTTAGCATTGAAGGTTGGTCGTAGCCTTTGTATCTCAGTCGGTCATAATAGATAGAAAAATTTACAAAAACATTGGGATTTTGGGCATTAAATTCATAGCCTCTCGCACGCATTTGGTACTGAATTGCTTGCTGCACATCTTCACACAAAATATTTGAATCTCGCACACAATCTACAAAAGCATAGCTATTATATTTCTTGAAATGTGTAGAATATCGGTAATCATTATCAACAAAAACTCGCTGACAACTACCCAATAAAGCTAATATTGAAAAGAATAGTAGTGTTTTTCTCATAACCCTTAAGCGAAACGTCGCACCGCCCCCAAAGGGGAATATTAATTTAAGTGGTATTTAAAAAAAAATGAAGATTGTAAACTGAAAACTGCCTACTATAATTCTTCTATTTTACGTGGTTTTTCGCCAGCGGCAAAAAGAGGGTATTGGTCAAAAATATTTCTGACAACACTGCGGTAATAATTGATAGGCTTATTGACTTTTTTATTAAAAACACCAGAAGCATATCCACGCCAAATCAAGCGGCTACTTTCGGCATCAAGCAATGAAACCAAAATCATTCCTCCGCCAAAATGAAAGTTTTGAGTTTTGTAAGTATCATCTCCGTCAAAATGATTTACCCAACGGTCGAGCGAAGGTTGAAAATATCCTTTGTAATCAACACGCTCACGAATAATGCTATAACTCACCAATAAGCCAGGCTCTTCGTTTACAACTTTATAGCCACGGGCTTTCATTTGCCTGCGAATGGCATCTTGGATTTCGGAACAAACAAATGAAGTATCAATTTCGCAATTGAGAAAGTTGTAGGTTTTGTACTTCGTAAAATCAGTTTCATAGCTATAATCGTTGTCCACCATCAATTTAAGGGTGTTACAACTCGAAAAAGCTACAATAATTAGTGCAGAAAATAGATAGATTTTTTTCATAAGACTTGCAAATTTTATAGGGGTAAATATTAACACTAAAAGACTTATTATCAACTATTTATGAATAGTCAAAGTTAATGAATCATTTCTAAAAAATCAAAACACTTTCGTTTTTACTTTTATCCTACGTAATACGATAGTGCCTTTTGCATTTCTGATTTCGACACAACTACGTCATACAAACAAATCCCGGCCCCATTAATGAGCGAAAAACGAATTTCCTTTCCTTTATTTTTTTTATCTTGTTGGGTATGATTGATAATTGCCTCAAAATCTGTTGCTTGCATTGGCACTTTTCCATAAATCGAAAATATAAATTCTTCGATTTGTTCCAACGTTTTTTCATCAATCAAACCTCTACTAAAAGCTATATACGACTCGCAGACCATTCCGGTTGCAATTGCTTCGCCATGAAGCAACTTTTTTTTACCTTTTTCGAGAAAAAACGTTTCTATGGCATGTCCAAGCGTATGTCCGAAGTTTAAAATTTTTCTTAAATTTTGTTCGGTTGGGTCTTGTTCGACAATTTTTTTCTTAATTTCGACCGAATGACTAATCAAATCTGTGAAATCTTGCTGGTCTAAATCGCTTCTTCTTATTTCATTCCACTTGTTAACATCTTGAATCAAACAATGTTTAATAATTTCGGCAAAACCTGAGCGTTTTTCTCTTTCCGACAAAGTTTTTAAGAAAACAGCATCAATCAAAACTGCTTTTGGCAAAGTAAAAACGCCCAAATGATTTTTGAAACCATGAAAATCAATACCTAACTTCCCTCCTACGCTGGCATCAACTTGTGAAAGCAAAGTTGTTGGAATCTGAATAAAATCAATGCCACGTTTATAAGTTGCCGCACAAAAACCACCCATGTCGCCAATGACTCCACCACCCAAATTTATCATTAAAGCATGGCGGTCGAGTTGGGCATCGGTCATTGCCGACCAAATTGTTTCGCAAGTTTGGAGGTTTTTATGTTCTTCGCCATTTTTTACGGAAACTAAAATATGTTTTGGCAAAAATTCTTTGACAATCGGGTAGCAAAAACGCTTGGTATTTGTATCTACCAAAACTATGATTTTAGAATAGGCTTTCGTAGAGAGAAAAGTTTTTAAACTTTCGGAAATAGAAGAAATTACGACTGACATTTGGCTTTATTTTGATTAAAGAGCCAATTTAGTGATTTATGGGGAGAAATTTATTTGTGTATGTAGTTTATTTACCACGGAGGCACGAAGAACACGGAGTTTCACGGAGAAAATGCTCCGTGGTTCTTAGTGTAATCTGTGCCTCTATGGTTATTTTATTAACCCAGCAACTCCCACTTAAAAATACCAATTTTCGAGAAGAAATAACGAATCGAAACTCGCAAAACGCCCAGTCCATATTTTGAACTTCGGGCAAAATTGATTGATGAAGCTTCTTCAAAATATTTGGTCGGACAAGTAACTTCGGCAATCTCGAAGCCTTTCCAGAAGATTTGGGCAATCATTTCGTTATCAAAAATAAAATCATCATCACACTTTTGGAAGGGTACGGCTTGCAGCACTTCCTTAGAAAAAGCACGATAGCCTGTGTGGTATTCTGAGAGTTTTTGCCACATCAAAATATTTTGTGCGAGCGTCAAAAAACGATTGGCAATATATTTATAAAGAGGCATTCCGCCTTTCAAAGCACCTTTGCCTAAGATTCTCGAACCAAAAACTACGGGGTATAAATCCTCGCCAATGATACTCACCATTGCACGAATGAGCTTAGGCGTATATTGATAATCTGGATGCACCATTACCACAATATCTGCACCAATTTCGAGGGCTTTTGTATAACAAGTTTTTTGGTTTCCGCCATAGCCTTTGTTCTTGTCGTGGCGTATAACATGCTGAATACCAATGCTTTGTGCTACTTCTGAAGTATTATCTGGGCTATAATCATCAACCAAAATCACCTCGTCCACAATATCAAAAGGAATCTCTTTGTAGGTACGCTCAAGAGTCAATGATGCACGGTAGGCAGGCATGACGATTACTACTTTTTTGCCATTATACATGAATTATTCGAGTTTTAGGTGCAATTTTGCAAACTGATTGGGTAAAAACTTTGTTACAAATTAGACAACGTTTTACCGAATTTGCAAGATTTAGATTTATTATTGATTATAACAAGGCAAACAAAATGCCAAAATAATTTGATGAGATCCTAAAGGTTTGCCATTATAATTCTTGATTCTACATTCTTAATTGTGCTTTAGCACTCGTTTTATGACATTTTCAAACGAAAGTATATTTTTTATAGTTTTTGCGATTTTTGTTGGCTTAGTGATGGCTCTTGATTTGGGTGCTTTTAGTAAATCAACAAGCCACAAGGTTAGTTTCAAGGAGGCGGGTATTTGGAGTGCAATTTGGGTAGCTTTGGCTCTTGGTTTTTTCTTTTTTTTACGCCAATATGGTTATTTAATTCATGATATTAGCGATGCCTCTCATCTTGAATTGGTGAAAGCTCAATATTATGAAAAAATGAAATTACCGACAGATTTTGGGGCGGCTTTAAAGATATTTCAAAATAATATGTCGATAGATTACCTGACAGGTTATTTGACAGAATATTCGCTTTCAGTAGATAATATTTTTGTCTTTATTTTGATTTTCAACTCGTTTGGTGTGCGTGAAAAATTCTACAAAAAGGTTTTGGTTTGGGGAATTTTGGGTTCGATAATTTTAAGATTTATCTTTATTTTTATCGGTGCTGCATTGATTCAAAGATTCGACGCAATTCTCTATATTTTTGGAGGGTTCTTGGTTTATACTGGTTTAAAAATATTTTTTACTAAAGAAGAAGAACAAGAAAACATCGAACCTGCCAATCATCCGATTGTAAAATTTGCTTCAAAAATATTTAATGTTTACAAAAGAAATGTTACCGATAATTTCTTGATTTTTCATAAAGGTGTCAAAAAATGGTACATTACGCCTTTGTTTTTGGTGATGTTGGTCATTGCAGGAACTGATGTGGTGTTTGCTGTGGACTCGATTCCAGCCATTTTTTCGATTACAAAAGACCCTTATATTGTATTTTTCTCAAATGTTTTTGCCATTATGGGGCTTCGTTCGATGTTCTTTTTCTTATCCAGCATCATGGGGCTTTTTCGCTATTTGCCTTTAGGTTTGGGAGTTTTGCTAACTTTTATAGGTCTAAAAATGCTCCTTCACCACCAAATGGATGCCATTGGTTTTACAAATACTTACTCGCTTTTGGTCATTATCGGAATTTTGGGCGTGAGTATTGGAGCATCCGTTTTGATTCCTGAGAAGAAAGCGATATAATTTACGAGGGACGACGGGGTCGCCCGTGCGATTACGATTTACGAATAAAAAATAAGGTAACTTCGACTACGCTCAGTTACCTTATTCGTTATTTATTTGCAAATTATTCGTAAATCGTAATTCGTACTTCGTCATTTCCTTCACTCAAACTTCACGCTACTAAAATTACTATTGACAATAATTTTGCAGCCTGACGAGCCTTTTCCTATTTTTCCGATGTAATATTTGGAGGGATTATAAGAATAATTGCCATTGTTTTTCTTTGAATCTGTTTCCGAATTTGTTGTAAACGAAACGCCACGATTGACTGGATAAGCAAAATTTCCGTGATTGGCTTTTACTTCAAAATCATAAGAAATATTATCATCGAGCGTAATATTTATTGGTGAATAGTTGGCATTGAGGTTGAGTTCCTTGACATTTTTGCCAATTTCGCCCAATTTGAAACCGCCCGAAAAATCAATTTTTAAGTTTGATGATTCTCTAATAATTCCAATATTTCCTGACGAATAAGAGATTTTGGCACTCAGTTTGCCCACTTCTTTGATGTCAATTTCGCCAAAACTATTATTAAAATTAAAATCATCAGCACTTTCCATCTTGATTCCCGAATAAGATGCCTTCAATTTTCCGCCAGAAATAGACTTAATATAAGAGCCTTTGCAGAACGCCAAATTAACTTCTGATAATGGATTTGTAATGTCTTCCGCAATAAATTTTCCGTAACTATGCTCAGCTATCAAAACTGATGTGAAAGTTGGCAAATACGTATTTCCAAAAGAATTTTTTACTTTTAACGCATTGTTTTTTGGCATAAATACTTGATAATCAACCTTTAACGAATTTTTGTCGTTATCTCCTCCTTTCCAATTCCATGTATTATTTTTGTAATTTCCTTCTTCTCGGTCAATGTTAGTTTTGATGCTTACTTGACCATCAGTTTTTTTTCCAACAACATCAACTATGCTTATAAAATTGGCTGCTCGTTCTTCGGAAGTGGCATTTGCCAAAACAACAACTTCAACTTTTATTTCATTTTTGTCCCAAAAACTCACTCGAACATCTCCAAATTGATTTTCCAGCGAAATTTTATCTGACGATGTTATATTGTAAGAAAAAGTGATTTTTTTCTTTTTCTCTATCATCTCTTTTTCACCGTTACTTGCATACGTTTTTCCGTAAAATGAAAGACAAAGTAGGAGGTATAACCCCACCCTAAATCCCTCGGTAGCGACCGTCGCCCCAAAAGGGAGGGACTTTAAAAAAAAGGAAATAAAACCATATCTTTTTTTAACCCACTCTCCTGTGGAGAGGGCTGGGGTGAGGTTTTTATATAACTGTTTTAACTTTTTCATTTTTTGAATCTTTAATTTTTTGAATAATTTGTAACTGTTGGTTCAACAGCTCAATTTGCATACCTAAGTTTTGCATCATTGCTTTCAAGAGTTCTTCTTGATTTGGGTTTTTGGGTAACTCGGCTTTGAGTTTTTGGTAATCTTGGTCTAAATCTTTCAATTCGGCATTAAAATCACCATAAAGCATGGGGTCTTCATTCTCCAAAAACTTCAATTCTCCACGCTTTTCTTCCACCAAAGTAGTAAACTGCGTCAGTGATTTGGCATAAGTTGGACTCAGTGCAACAATATCTGGATTTTGAGCAACAGACTTCCCATAATTAAACGCTAAATAACTGATAGTCAGTACAATACCTATGCTTGCAGCAATTCTCAAAGCAAATTTTGGACCTCCAAACGACACAATTTTTCCATTCAAAACCTTGCCTTTTGGTTGTTGTTTGGAAGTTTCAGCCTCAATTTTTTTCCATAAATCTTTAGATGGCTCAAAGTCATCAAAAGCCTCACGGTTATCTCTTACGAATCTTTCTAATTTATTTTTCATATATACCACCTCCCCCGCCCCTAAAGGGGAGCTTTGTTTTAAAATATTGTTAAATCCTTAACGCATAAAAGATTTTTTGTGCGTAATTCCTTTACCCCCTTTAGGGGTTGGGGGTTTAAAATAGCTGTCTATCAATAATCTCCAAAAGCCTTTTCTTGGCTCGCATATATTGTGTACGAGAGGTGCTTTCGTTGATATTCAAAATTTTACTTATTTCTTCGTGGTCATACCCTTCAAACAAATACAATGACAAAACTACCCTAAAACCTTCGGGCAAATGCTGCATTGCCCGCTTCACTCGCTCAACTTCAAATTTTGTATCTGCTTCATTATAAGCATCTTGCGTGTCGGCAATGTCATAATTATCTCCGCTAAACTCCTCAATATCAACAAATTGCACCTTTCGTTGCCTAATCTGATTGATGGCTTTATTGACCACAATTTGTTTCAACCAAACCCCAACTGTTGCTTCCTGACGAAAATCCTTAATCTTTGCAAACGCATCAATAAAGGCTTCCTGCAACACATCTTCTGCCTCTGCTACATGGTTGAGTATTCGCATACAGACACTAAACATAGCCTTCGAGTAAAGTTTATACAGTTCGTACTGTGCCTTACTTTCGCCACGTTTGCATCGCTCGACCAAATCGAAATACTTGTTGATGAATATAGTGTTTGTCAGAAAATAGGGTGTGTTTTATGGTTTCAAACATAAGACGCAAGCAAAAACAAAATGTTGCATGAAATGTAGAACGATTTTTTAAATCGTTCATAAGTAGCTTATTATCAGTAGATTATCAATAAAAAATGAGATCGAATAATTTCCCCCTTTTGGGGCGGTCCGACGATTCGGCAGGGGGTTTAAAAAAACAAATAAATAGAAGTCAAACTCAACACAATCCCCAATAAAAAACCAGCCCCAACTTGCCGAGGAGTATGGGCATTGAGAGCCAATCGGGCAGCAATAAGATAACCTGCCATGAAAATTAGGCAGAGAAGAGGAATAAAAAGTTCGGTTTCTCCAAATTGAACTAAAATGCCTGCCAAAGCACCAATCATGCCTCCAATGCCAGCAGCATGAGCAGATATTTGCCACCAAAGACTAATAATTGCTACGAAAAAAATAACCGCCGTAATGCTCCAAAGGATATAAGCACAAGGAAAAAGCATGGAGTTTTTGGCATAAATAATATAACCCAAAACAGCATAAATGCCTGCCGTAAGAAAGTACGGAATTCGTCTATCACGAAGATTTTCTAATTTCATACTTCCGATAAAGCCCCAGCGATGCAACAGATAAATAAAATAAGCTGGCAAGACAAACGTATAAAAAAAAGTAAATGCAAGAAAAGCTAATTTGAACATCAAACCGAGCGATTCTGCCCCAGTTGCAGTTGGGGCAAGAAAAAAGAGTATCAAAAACAAAAACGTAGGCATCAACAAAGGATGCAGTGCTACCGAAAGAAAATTGGCAAGTCGAGTATTCAAGAGTTTTTTATCAAAAAGTTAAAAACGTTGCAAGTTGTTGAAAATGTTGCATATTGTTATAAAAAGTTTACAAGTTTATTGAAAAACAACCATGCAACAATCTGCTACAAAAATAACATTTATAACTATTTCTAACAGACCTACGAACTAAATCCCCCAGCCCTTCGTTATTTTGTTGCAAATAAAAATATTAGGTATATCCTTTGGAAATTATTCAGAAACCTAACATCTTTGCAGCCCAAATGAATATTCGTCTCCCCATATCGCCAGTTCGACGATTCCGATATTTTAATATCAGACAGTAATCGTTTTGCCCTTGTGGTAAAACACCTCTGCATCAAAGTTTTCTCTTTTTTTTCATTAAAACCATTTAGGATACAGCGTCTCCGTTTGAGGAAAGCCCAAAAAATGACGATGAATAACACAGCACTCACTTCCGAAGATTTATATATTGTGCAAGTAGCCAATGAAAGTCACTATAATTTGGCTGAAACTATTTGCGACGAAATGGCAGAAAGTGCCAAAGCAAGAGGTACGGGCATTGCCAAGCGTTCACCAGATTATTTGCGTGAAAAAATGCGTGAAGGAAAAGCCATCATTGCACTCACCAAAAAAGGCGAATGGATGGGTTTTTGCTACATAGAAACATGGGAACATGGAAAATTTGTAGCAAATTCTGGACTAATTGTTCACCCAGAATTCCGAAAAAGTGGCATAGCTACTCGCATCAAGCAAACAGCATTTGAACTTTCTCGAAAAAAATATCCTGATGCCAAAATCATTGGTCTGACCACAAGTTTGGCAGTAATGAAAATCAATTCTGACTTAGGTTATGAACCAACAACTTTCAGCGAGTTACCAGCCGATGATGCTTTCTGGAAAGGCTGTTCGAGTTGCGTAAATTATGATGTACTAACTCGTACCAACAGAAAACATTGCTTATGTACTGGAATGCTTTTCGACCCAGTTGAGGCAAAAAAGAAAGAAGAAGCAGGAAAAAAGGACGAAAAATGGAATTTTTTGGCAGAATCGCCTCTTTATGAGCGTTGGATGAGATTCAAACAAAGGATTTTATTACGACGTGAAGAACGCCGAAAAAAAAAATTAGCAGAAGCCGAATTGATGGCGTAATTAACACAATTAAAGGAATTATTGATTGAAAAACAAAAATCCGTTTAGCAAAAACTAAGCGGATTTTTGCTTTATTTGCATAAAATACTACTGCATGAACAACAAAGCCCTACCACAAGATTACCTCAAGTTACATTTTATAGTCGTTATTTTGAGTTTTACTGCAATTTTAGGTCGGCTCACCGAAGTTTCTACTTTGGGAGTAGTATTTTATCGTACGCTTTTGGCTTCTTTAGGAATGTTGATTTTAGCTACTTTTCAAAAAAAGAGTTTAAAAATTTCTTTTCGAGAAAGTTTGCCATTATTAGGTGTTGGGGCAATTATGTCGCTTCATTGGATTTGCTTTTTTGGTTCGGCACGAGCTTCTACTGTGGCGGTAAGTTTAGTAACATTCTCAACAACTTCATTTTTTACAAGTATCCTTGAGCCATATCTCAGAAAAACCAAAGTAAGTTGGGTAGAAGTTTTTCTTGGAATATTGGTTGTGTGTGGAATGGGCTTTGTTTTTACCTTCGAATCTCAATATCTCACAGGAATTATTATCGGTATCATTGGTGCAATTTTATCGGCAGTTTTCTCGGTTATCAATGCCCAATTTGCCCAAAAATATGATGCCCAAATCATAACTTTTTATGAAATGGTCGGGGCTTTTGTTTCTTTATGGATTTATATTCCTCTTATTATTTACTTCTCACAAGGCGTTACGTACCAACTAATTCCAACAAATTATGATTGGCTTTGGTTGGCAATTTTGGGTTTGGTTTGTACGGTTTATCCTTATAATGAAATGATGAAATTACTAAAAAAAATCTCAGCATTTACCCTCAATTTATCAATCAACATGGAGCCAATTTATGGCATAATCATGGCGTATTTTATTTTCGGAGAGAAAGAAAAAATGACTTCTGGATTTTATATCGGTGGAGCTTTGATTTTGCTTTCCGTAATTTTATATCCTTTTTTGAAAGAAAAAAGTAAGGCATAGGAAAGTGTGTAATTTTCTTAGAATCTAAAAAAACTTCAATGCTCATTTGCTTCTTTCATTCCAACTGTAATTTTCTGATAATCAGCTATTTAACTTCCATTTGAACCATATATCCAAAGCCAAGCATCTCCAATTTCGTGGTCTTGTACTATGCCCGAAAATTTAAAATTATTATGCTCTAAAATTTTGGTTGATGCGTTATTTTCAGGAGCTGTTGTTGCGATAATGCTTATATTGGGGTCTGTTTTTTGTGAAATTGAAATTAATTCTTTACACGAAAATGAGGCTATTCCTTGCCCCTCAAACGCTTGAAATGTCCAATAAGAAATTTCAACTTTACCATCATTGGGTTGTCCTTTGAAGCCACAGCACCCAACAACTTGTTCATTTTTCACAACAAAATACCCAATCCAAGGTAAATTGAAACCTATCGTTGGGTAATATTCTTCATACATTTTAATGAGCGTTTGACAATCTTCGGAAGCATACATTTCGCTTGATATATCTTCGTTTAAATTAATAGGTAATAGTTTCATATTCTTGTGTTTTTTGTTTAAAACCTAAAGCCTCTCAAAAACTCTTCAATGCCCATTCGTTTCTTGCCTTCCAATTGTAACTCTTTGATATTCAACCATTTATCTACACAACGATAGCTCAAAAAGGTTTTGCCATCAGTTTGAAAACTACCAATTTCGGAGGAAACATCTGCCAAATCTCCAATTTCTGACTGGTAAATTTTACAGGTTTTTTCAGCCAAAATTGTCCAAGCGGCAGGATATGGCGAAAGTCCACGCACAAAATTATGCACTTTTTCGGCAGCTTGATTCCAATTTATTTGACAAGTTTCTTTAAAAATTTTCGGAGCAGCTTTCAATTCCACGTCCATTATTTGTGGAATTTGAGGGTAATTTCCTGCCTCAATTGCACGTACAGTTTTCAATACCAAATTTGCTCCTCGTTCCATCAATTTATCATGTACTGTGCCAGCATTATCTTCTTGCAAAATAGGTTCTTTTTCTGCAAAAATAATGTTTCCAGTATCAATTTCTTGTTGGATAAAAAACGTTGTTACGCCTGTTTCGGTATCGCCATTTATCACAGCCCAATTGATAGGAGCAGCACCACGATACTGCGGCAAAAGCGAGCCATGAAGATTGAACGTGCCAATCGTTGGCATATTCCAAACAACTTCTGGCAACATCCTGAAAGCCACAACTACCTGTAAATCAGCATGATAGCTTCGCAATTGCTCCAAAAACTCGGGGTTTTTTAATTTTTCAGGTTGAAGCACCGGAATATTTTTTGAAACAGCATATTTTTTCACAGGCGTTTCGTGCATCTGTAATCCTCGCCCCGAAGGTTTATCTGGAGCAGTAATCACGGCAACAACCTCGCCCCCGTTTTCCACTAATTTTGCTAAACTCGCCACCGCAAAATCTGGCGTACCCATAAAAACTATTTTCATTTTTTGTTCGTTATAATAATGTGCATTTCAAAAATTACTTGACTTTTGAAAAAACTTTGTAACTTTGTGCTTCAAAATAAGCAAATGAGAAGAAAAAGAACAAATAAAGTATTTTTTCGACTGAAATTTAGATAGTTTCTGTAATAAAATGTGAGTTTTATCAGGGACGGTCGAATTTTCGCCGTTCTTTTTTTGTCCACCCCTAAAAAAGTTAGGGGTTTTTAAATTTATAACCGTTATGTCAAAGATTCAATATTACACAGAAGAAGGTTTTAATAACCTCAAAAATAAGCTCCACGAGCTGAAATTCAAGGGTCGGTCGAGCATTGCTGCCCAAATTGCAGAAGCACGAGACAAAGGCGATTTGTCGGAAAATGCCGAGTATGATGCCGCCAAAGATGCCCAAGGTTTGATGGAAATGGAAATTTCCAAGTTGGAAGAAATCGTAGCAAATGCCCGAATTTTGGACGAATCAACTGTTGATACTTCGAAGGTTTCGTTGTTGTCGAAAGTGAAGATTAAAAGTATAAAAAATGGGGCAATGATGACTTATACGCTCGTAGCAGAAGAAGAAGCTGATTTGAAATTAGGAAAAATTTCGATGAATTCTCCTTTTGGAAAAGGTCTTTTTGGAAAAAAATTAGGTGAAATTGCTCAAATTCAAGCTCCAGGAGGCATCCTTGACGTGGAGGTTATGGAAATTAGCAGATAGTTTTTAGGAAGCTATATTTAAAAAAGGTCATTCAAAGTAAGATTTGAATGACCTTTTTTATCTTACATAACTCATATTACGCAAAACTAAGCCCAACGGGCTTGAACATGAATAGCCCCGAAAGTATTTCGGGGCTATTCATGTTCAAGGCTTTCAGCCTTTCCGTGCGTAAAATGAATAAATATTTCCATACATTTCATTCAAAAACCAGCTATATTTACAAAAATCATCTGTATTTTCGTCCAAAATGTGCTTATAAATTACCATTCTTCCGAAGATGCTTTTTTGTGAATTATTTTTCAAGAAACTTTACTCAATTAATCTAAACCGATATGACACCAGTAAGTAAAAAATCATTTATTAGAAAAGTAAAAGATATTACCATCAGTAGCACAATCGCTTTGGCGATTTTGGGCGGTGGAATGGCTTTGCAAAGTTGCGGAAATAGCAACGACGATGACTACGGATATGAAGAAGTAGAGGTTTATAGCAAAGGCGTAAAATCCTATATTTCGGAAACTTCAAAAGGCGTATTTAAAATTTCGGACGAAACCGAAGTACCTGCCGAGAGTTCAGCGGCAATCGTAACTTACCTCGATGGCAGGAAAGAAACACTTTCACCACAAATGGTTAAAGGCTTGATAGACAATGAGTTAAAGACAGATTCTGCCTCAATAGGTGAAAGCGGCAACTTACCAAATGCACTTCTTTTTGGTGGAATGGGCTATTTATTAGCAAAAACCGTTAGTCCAAATTATATGACTTATCGCCCCGATGTAGCTGGCGTTCAAGCAAATAATTCGACTTCAAAAGCGGATTCTACTGACAAACGACATTACCATCGTAGTCATTTTGGTGGAAGCGGCATGATGATGGCATATTTTTTAACATCGGGAGCTTTCAATCGTTCAAATTCGATTCATCAAAATATCGGTAATTCTCGTTCAACTATCACTCGACCTGTGGGTGGACGCACTGGTTTTTTTCATGGAGCAAGTCGTGCAAGTGGTCGTTCATAAAATGAATGAGTGATTGAATGAATGAATGAGCGAATGAATGAGCGAATGAGTGAGTGAATAAAAAAAATGCGTCTAAACTTACAACTTTCAAACTTACAACTTTACCGAAAAATGCAATTAAAAAAACTTACTATTCCACCCGAAACCTCACTTCGAAATGCAGGTTGGGATTGGATGTTGGGAGAAAATACGCTGCCATATATCACCAACGAAATGGTTATTGTGTCGGAAAATGAAGCAGAAAAATATTATGATGCTGCCAACGAACTTTATGAAATGTTTGTCGAAGCAGCACAGCATGTGGTTGATAATCAGCGATTTATAGAATTAGGAATCCCCGAAAACTTGATTGAACTCGTAAAATATTCTTGGGAAAATGACAAGCACTGGCATCTTTATGGGCGTTTCGATTTGAGCGGTGGTTTGGACGGAAATCCAATAAAATTGATAGAATTTAATGCTGATACTGCCACCTGTATTCCCGAAACTTCGGTGGTTCAATGGGCATCTTTGAAGGCAAATGGCTTAGACGAAAGTCAGCAATTTAATACACTTTATGAGGCTTTGGTAGAAAACTTCAGAGAATTACAAAGCCAAAATCCTGGCTTTAAACCTTCGTTATTAATTTCAACGATGAAAGGTTTTCCAGAAGATGATACCAATATGCAGGTTTTGGGCGAAGCTGCCAAAGAAGCAGGTTTTGAGGTTGCTTTTGAGCCAATTGAAAATGTTGAATTTTCGGCAGTAGAAGGTATTTTTAAGCAAAATTCAAACGGTGGAAGTTTCGTAAAATATGACTATTGGTTCAAGCTCATACCTTGGGAATATATTGCTTGGGACGAACCAGAATTATCTGGTATTTTAACTCAAATTGCGATCAATAAAAAAGCAATTATTTTGAACCCTGCCTATACTTTATTGTTTCAATCGAAAGCAATTTTGAAAGTTTTGTGGGAATTATTTCCGAATCATCCGCTTTTGTTACTGACAGAAAATCAGTCAATTTTAGGCAAATATTGCGTAGAAAAGGTGCTTTTTGGGCGTGAAGGAGCAAATGTAAAGATAATTTCGCCTTCGGGAACGTCATTAGAAAAAACTGAGGGTGATTATTTTGAACAAAAAACAATCTTTCAAGAATACACCGAATTTTTGCAAGATTCAGCAGGAAATCGCTACCAAGCAGGAGTATTCTTTGCAGGAGAAGCTTGTGGTTTAGGCTTTCGTAGAGGCGGGAAAATATTAGACAATACCGCTCAATTTTGTGGACATATTATTGAATGAAAAGCGGCAAGCTACCGCTTTTCATTACCATTTTCAAAATGTTTTTATTTGCTATTTTATAGTCGAAATACTAACTGTTCCGCCCTTCTTGGTAGGAAAAACCAAATCAGTCAACACTGCTCTACCATCATTAGCAAAAATCTCGATTATTGAATTATCTACAAAAACATCAAGTTTCACAATTCCATTTTGAGGCATAACTTTCATGCTTTCTACGCTTGGAAATGCTTTATTAAAATCAACTTTACCAGATTTTGTGCGGTCAAATGATAGTTTTTGAGAAACTGCATCATAGTTCAAAACACTTTTCTCTTCTCCATTTTTTAGTAAATCAATCGAAAACCCTTTGGTATTTGACAAATCAATCATGAGATTTAGTCTGTAAGAATTGCTTGGCATTTCAAGCGTTTTTGCTTCTGACAATTCGCTTGCTTTTAATGTCAATGTTTCGGTAAGAATTTTATCGGCATAAACTGGTTTTTGAACTAAATGAAATTTACCGTTTTCATTGACCAATGATAATTTTCGTGGCATTGAAAACATTCCTCTGCGGCCTTCCGCTGGAATATCTCCTGCATAAGCCCAATTGTTCACCCAAGCCATAATCATAGGATTTGTATCTTTTGCAGGAAGATTATTGAATGGAACAGCCGCATAAAAATCTTTGCCGTAGTCAATTCTTAAAACGCCTGTTTGAGCGTCAGGTGTAAATTTTTTACCATCAAATTCGCCTACAAAATACTGCATCCCTACATAGTCCGTATCTTCATTAGCACTCGAAATCATAGAAATCCACTTGAGTTTATTACTGTTTTCAACTGGAACTTTAAAAAGTGAAGGGCATTCCCACATTTTTGCATAATCGCCGATTTTGCCAAATTCACTCAATAATTTCCAGTTTTTTAAATCGGCTGATTCATAAATTTGGGCAGTATATTCCAAAGATTTTACGACAATCATTCTCCATTTTCCTTCGTACATAAATACTGATGGGTCTCTGAAATCTTTTAATTTAATATCCAAAACAGGATTTTTGTCATAAAACTTCCAAGTTCTGCCTTTGTCAGAGCTGTAAGCTAAACTTTGATGTTGTGCTAAACCTGTGCCTTTTTTGTCAATGTGAGAAGTATAAATTGCTACCATTCCTTTCTTAAAACCTTTCTCAAAAAAGCCCGAAGTATTTAAGCTATCAACAACCGCAGAACCCGAAAAAACCATTGTCGTTGAGCTATCAGCGTTCATCGTTTCGGGAATTGCAAGGGGCAGTTCTTCCCAAGTTTTTAGGTCTTTGCTCACGGCGTGTGCCCAACTCATGTGTCCCCATTTATCACCAAAAGGATTGTATTGGTAAAATAAATGGTATTCGCCATCTAAATAAACCATGCCATTTGGGTCATTTACCCAATTTTTTTCGGGCGTATAATGATACGCTGGTCGATAAGTCGCTGGCTCGTTTTTTACGGTTTTACTTGATGATGAACAAGCATTTAGCATGGCCGCAATTGCCAAAAAAGCAAGTGTTTTTTTCATTGATATTTGTGTTTTTAATGAAGAATTCAATTTGAAGTAGGTTGAATAACTTCATAATTCTAAATAATATAAATCGTTGATTATCTGTTCTTTGCCTTACTTTTTTTTGAAAAAAAGTAACCGCTTCGGCGGTCCGAAAAAAAACACGAATCTTACAATCACCTCCGCATCGGCGGTCCGATTAAAAAATTTGGCAAATACATCAAAAGAACTAATTAATTTACTGAGCCAATTTTTTTAAACGGCGTGTAATATTCATTTAAGGATACTTTCTTGTTTATTTGCTGACGCATTTTTTATAAAGTTACTATTGAAGTGAATTCATCTTGATAAAAAAAATGGTAGCAGTAAAACAACTACTACCATTTAGATTTTTACTTAATCTATTAATTAACCTACTTTAATTATGCTTAAAACCCAGGATTTTGCTTATACAAGCCATTTGTAAAAGTGATTTCGGCTTGTGGAATTGGTAAATATTCGTCTCTTCCTGCGGTAAATTTGGCAGTTGATAAAAACGACCTTCTTACTTTTTCTTTGGCTATATATCCATTGAGGGTTTGCTCGGCAATACCCCAACGCACCAAGTCAAAGAATCTTGAACCTTCGGTTGCAAACTCCAAACGACGTTCCCACATCAAGGCTTTCCATGCAAAATCTTGTGTCCAACCTGTAGCTGAATAAGGTTTTACGTTGTATTTTGAAGCAAAAGTACCATCTAATTTTTTGAGTTTTCCTGTACTTGCCGCAGCTCTATTTCTGATTTGATTGATTAATGGCAAAGCATTTGCTAATTGTCCTAATTGAATATACGCTTCGGCTTGCATCAACAAAACATCATCATAACGAATAATATCATAGTTTTTTGCAGTACCCATAAATGGTCCAAGCTTGAAATAAGAGCCACTTGATGCCAATTGTTGGAAACGCATCGTGTGAAAATTGCCATAAACGCCCGCATCACGAACCCAAGAATTGCTAAACAATTTTGTGTTATCATACTTATAAACGTGTCCGTCGATACCAACGGTGTGGTCAAGGCGTGGGTCAACGGTTTGCGTAGATAAATCTGCAATTTTATCATTGAAAGTATCAAAATTTGGCAAGCCACCTGCATCAGTTGTGTGGGCATTTACCAAGTTTTGACTACTCGCATGAAATCCGCAACAGCCATATTGTGGAGCTCCGTGTGGGTAATTCAAACCATCTTCGTAGCTCATACGTCCTGCCGTTGTACCGTCATTCACAGTAAATTGAATCGCAAAAATTGACTCCAACCCATTTTCTGTTTCAGGAACAAAATTATCGGCAATGTCAGGGCTAAGGGCATATTTTCCCGAAGAAATAACCGCTTGCGTAAGCGTAACCACTTCCTGCAATCTTGTTTTGTTGATATTTGTTACTTTATGGTTAGCATCTTGCTCATAAGCTTGGTACAAACGAACCTTTGCCAAATATGCCTGAGCCGACAATTTATTGGCTCTTGCGAGCTGTGGCTGAGATGCAGGTAAATTGTCAATCGCATATTGGAAATCAGCCGCAATTTTATTCCAAGATTCGTCATTACTTAGTGTGTTCGATACCTTCAAAATATCTTCTTCTGAGGCTGTTTCATCAAAAATTGGAATATTTTTGTACAATTTTTTCATGATGAAATAACTATGCCCTCTCAAAAAACGCAACTCAGCCAAACGTGCTTTTTTGGCAGGATAGTTTGCTTCATTAAGTGTATTTACTGCACGTAGAGCAACATTTGCTCTTGAAATTGACTTAAAAAGGTTTTGCCAAGAACGAGTTACAAATGCTCCAATCGTAGGCGTTGTTAGGTTATAATGCTCCAAGGCATCAATTTCGCCCACGTCGCCAGTTCCGCCACCGCCTTTGTAGGCATCATCCGAACGAACACTTCCATAAACCCAATCGCTATAAATTGGTCCAATCATATCGCCATTACCGATAGCGGCATAAGCAGATGTTACAAGACCATCAATGGCAGTTGCCGAGGTCAAATCTGATGAAGACAATACACCCGTTGGTGTATATTCGAGGGCATCTTTACATGAGCCAAAAAAGAGTAGCCCCGTAACTAATATAGTTGATAATATCTTATTTTTCATTTTTTGAATTTGAGTTTAAAAATCCCTTTTGGGGGTAATTCGACATTTAGAACTTAAAACGATGCGTTAATTCCGAAAGTAAATGTTTTTGGAATTGGCACTGGGTCAAGATCAATACGCTCAGGGTCTGGGCTTAAATAGCTTTTGCTTTTGAACCAAAATAAGTTTTCAGCCATTGCATAAACACGTACTCTTGTAAATACCGATTTAGGCGTTATTGAATACCCTAATTGTATATTACGCATTTTGAAATACGAAGTATTGACGATGAAATAATCAGAAGTACGACCTTCATTATTATTGTCTTTCAAGGTCAATGCAGGAACCGTTGTAGCGGTATTTGATGGAGTCCAAGCATTGAATACACCAGGCCCTACGTTTTCTCTACCTTTCATCAAATTATTGAATAAAGTATAAACATCAAAACCTTCTCTACCTGCTACGCCCGAACCAAAAATCGAAGCATCAAATTTCTTGTAAGTCAAATCAACTCTAACGCCGTATTCAAGGCCTGGCAATGTTGTGCCAATCCAAGTTCTGTCTAAATCGTCAATTTTTTTATCGCCATTTACATCTACATAACGAATTCTTCCTGGACCTGCACCAATTTGTGTTGGGGCGGCATCAACTTCTGCTTGTGATTGAAAAAGTCCGTTGGTTTTGTATCCAAAAATATCAAATTGTGAATGTCCAATAATCGTATTTACCAAGTTTCCTGCATAAGCTGGACGTACATTTTCTGGTAATTCGGTGATTTTATCTCTAAAATGAGCAAAATTTGTTACAATATTATACTTCAAATCATTGCCTGCAGTTCCACGATAACCCAATACAAACTCAAAACCTTTATTAGATTTTGCTGCACCGTTTACCGCTTTTGTTTGACCTTCGCCCAATGTTGCCGCTACTGGTGGCGTAATCAAAATGCCCGAAGTTTTGCGTGAGAAATAATCAAATGAACCAAAGATTTTGTTGTTCAAAATGGCATAATCGAGACCTACGTTTACTTCGTCAGTAGTTTCCCATTTCAAGCCTGAGTTAGCCGCTTGCGTTTGAACAAAACCTGATGGCAATGTGCCTGTATTTGCTCCCGACAATGAATAGGCAGTACCAATGTTCATGTATTGTTCCCAAAAACCACCAACCAATTGTGCTTGTGTTGTACCATATCTTGTGTTGAATAAGCCAAAACGAGCTAAATCACCGATTTGTTGATTTCCTACACGACCAACGCCAATTCTTGCTTTCAATTCTGAGAAAATTCTGTTGTTTTTCATAAAATTCTCTTGGTCAATTCTCCAACCCAAAGAGGCTGCGGGGAAGATACCATATTGATTATCAGTACCAAAACGAGAAGAACCATCACGGCGAACCGTTACGGCTGCCAAATATCTGTCTGAAAAATTATAATCAACACGAGCAAATTGAGAGAATAAACGATGCCCCGTTGAACCACCCGAAACAGTTGTGTTTCCAGTTCCTGCATTGAGCGTGAAATAATCTTCTGTTTGAAGAGCGAATCCTTCTTTTTTGGTTGATTGGAAATCTATGTCAGTTTTGATGTATTCAGTTCCTACTAAAAACTTGAATTGATTCTTGGCATTCAAATCCAAATTATAACGTAAAGTGTTCGACCAAGTAGTGCTTAAATAATGGTTTTGGTCAAAAGACAAGCTATTTGTAGTACGGTTAAATGCACCTTCCGAAAATGTTGGGGTGATTACTTTACTCAAAAACGTTGCATTGTCAGCACCTAAATTCGATTTAAAAAACAAGTTTTTAAACGGTTGTATTTCTACAAAAACATTTCCAAATGAACTCAAACGATTGGCATTATTCCATTTGGCAATGTCTTGCATGTGCAATGGATTATTTCTATCCGAATAGCCACCGCCCGATGCACCTGCATAAGTTGAACCATCTTTTTGATAAACTGGAATCGTGGGAGCTAAGGTAACTGCCAAAAACGAAGTTGAAGCACCACCTAAATCTCTTGATGTAAGTGTTTCGTTAGAATTGGCAATACGTAAATTGACTCCAAATTTCAATTTATCATTAAAAGCACGAGTCAAGGCATTGATGCTACCACTCAAACGGTCATAGTTGGTAAATCTCAACATACCAGTATTTTTCAATTGTCCCAAATTGATTTCTACCGACGAGTTTTTGTTTCCGTAAGAAGCTGTGAAATCATTTTTTGTAATGATGCCTGTTTTATACATTACGTCTTGCCAATTGGTATTACCTGCTGGGGTATTTTGGTCGCCACCAACGAATGGCTTAACCGTAACGCTACTTAAAACTGGGTTTTTGTAGTCATTATTCCAGCTAAAACCATAAATATCACCATAACCAGCGGCAGGGTCTTGCCCATCATTGACCGATGCTTGCCATAAAGCTTTGCCTCTATCAACTGAACTTAGCATATCAAAACGCATTGACTTTTCAGATTGTGAAGAAATACTGCTATTGAACTGAAATTCAACTTTTCCGTTGGTATTTCCACCGCTTTTTGTTGTTACGATAATAACACCATTCGACGCTCTTGCACCATAAATAGATTCTGCTGAAGCATCTTTCAAAACTTGTACCGACTCGATATTGGCAGGATTCATGTTTTGGAAAACTTCTGGACGAGTAGTTGGAATACCATCAATGATATAAAGTGGGTCGTTATTGCCCAAAGTATTTGCACCACGAATCAAAATTCGGCTGTTTGAACCATTTGGTGAACCATCTTTTTCGATATACAAACCTGGTACACGACCTTGTAAAGCCTGCATGGCATTACCAGAACTGTTGTTTTTGATAGGTTTTAAATCAACTACCACAACCGAACCAGTCAAATCTTCTTTACGTTGAGAAGTATAACCAACCACAACTACTTCGCTCAATTCTTTGCCAGGAGCTAAAGTAACTTGGACATCGCTAACACCTTTAACTGAAACTTCTTGTGAAGTATAGCCAATAAAAGATATTTGTAATGAAGATGAGTTTTCGGGAACTGAAATCGAAAACTTGCCATCCGCATTAGTGATAGCACCGACTTTTGTTCCAGTTACAAGCACACTCGCACCGATGAGCGGCTCATTGTTGTCGCCTCCTCGGACAGTGCCAGTAACCTGACGTTGGGCAAACGCCAATTGCAATGACAGAAGCATCACAATAAAGGATAATAGAGTTTTTTTCATCATTTGAATTGTTTTTAATTAAACATAGGTTAAAAATTATTACACTAAACATTACTCGAACTGAGTGATTTATTCAATAAAAACTGAATTTCTTCTTTTGAAATGACGGGTGATGCTCCGTGATGCGTAGCCACCAAAGCTCCCATAGCACAGGCTTCCACAAGGGCATTTTCTACTGGTATTTTTTTCAAGAAATTAGAAATAAAAGATGCCAAAAATGAATCGCCACTGCCAATGGTATCAACTACTTCTACTTCAAATCCTTCGCTTTTGAAAAACTCGTTATTATGTAAAAGCATCGCTCCATCTTCGCCCAGCGTTACACAAATGGTCTTGATTTTGAATAGTTCAGACAAACGATTTAAGTTTTCTTGAATCATTCCTGATTGGAAAAACCAAGCAGAAATCTCGTCGAGTTCTAAATGATTGAGTTTGAGTAAATCGGTGTTTTTCAATAAAAACTCAATCGTTTCTTTGTCATAGTAAGGAGGGCGTAAATTGATGTCCAGCACTTTGAATGGAGCAACTGCCAAAAGTTTTTTAAGCGTTTCAAAAGTCTGTTCCGACCTTGCCGAAAGACTTCCAAAAACGAAGCAATCAGATTTTTTTACTGCCTCCAATGCCTCATTTTCTAATAAAATATAATCCCAAGCAACAGGCTTTACGATTTTGTAGCTTACGTTGTTTTTATCATCCATGTTCACTTTCACAACACCAGTTAAGTGCGTTTGTCCGTGTTGGATAAATTGTGTATTCAGACCATTTTCTTTAACAAAATCTATCAATTCAGTGCCTAAATCGTCAGTGCCAACCCTACTTATGATAGTAGCATTATTGCCAAAGTTTTTTAAATGAATAGCTACATTCATTGGAGCTCCACCAGGCATTTTGCCAGTAGGCAACATATCCCAAAGCATTTCGCCGAAGCAGATAATATTTTTTTGATTGTTTTCCATGATTCTTTTTTAATGAACTAAAACAACTGAATCCATATTTTCCAATGATTTTCCTTTGGTTTCGGGCATGATTTTCCATGCAAAAAGTAACTGCAAAACCATCATTGAAGCAAAAAAGGCAAAGACAATTCCACCACCGAAGGTTTCAGCGATATAAGGAAAAGTAAAAGTGATGATACTCGCCATCAACCAATGCGTGAAACTTCCCAATGCTTGACCATTGGCCCGGACTTCGTTAGGGAAAATTTCGGAGATAAAAACCCAAATAACTGCACCTTGTGAAAAGGCAAAAAAGGCGATGTAAGCAAATAAATAGAAAGGGACATTCATGCCCATTCGTTGAGTAAAAAATGCTTGTGAAACTAAAACAAGCGTAAGAATAAGTCCAAATGAACCTACAATCATCAAGGCTCTACGCCCAAATTTATCAATCAATGAAATACCTAAAAGTGTAGAAACAAGGTTTATAAGTCCAATACCAGCCGATGAAAGTAAGGCTGAATCTTTGCCGATTCCTGCCATTTCAAAAATACGTGGAGCGAAATATATAATAGCGTTAATACCCGAAACTTGATTAAATACCGCAAACAATACCGCCAACATAATAGGCTTACTATAAGCCTTTTGGAATAACGGAACTTGAATTTTTGAGGTATTTTGCTTAATCGAAGCAATGATTTGTTCGGCAGAATTTTCGTCAATTGTATTAAGGATGGTACGAGCTGTGGCAATATCGCCTCTTTTTAAAATCAACCAACGAGGGCTTTCTGGAATAAATAAAACAGCAACAATAAATAGGAGGGAAGGAAATGCTTGAACGCCCAACATCCAACGCCATTCGTTTTCTCCGATGCCTGACAATAAATAATTTGAAAGATATGCCATCAAAATACCAAAAACGATATTGAATTGAAACATGGCTACCAATCGTCCACGCTTGTGAGCAGGAGCAATTTCGGAAATGTATAATGGAGCAACAACCGAAGAAACACCGACACCAAGTCCACCCATAAATCTAAAAACCAAGAAAACTGACCAATCAACGGCGTAGGCGGTGCCAAGTGATGAAACCAAATATAGTAGTGCTATAATGAGTAGTGATTTTTTTCTGCCTAATTTTTCGGCAGGAATGCCGCCGATTACAGAGCCAACCACTGTTCCTATTAAGGCAATGGAAACCGTTACGCCATGTTCGAAAGCATTAAGATTCCAAAGTTTTTGGAGGGTTTGTTCTACGCCCGAAATAACGGCGGTGTCGAAGCCAAACAGAAAACCGCCGAGTGCAGCAGATAAAGACCAGAAAAATATCTTGAGATTTTGATTCATTTCAAACTTGTTGAGTTTTTTTGATGAATCAAAATTAGGACTAATCTTTAAGGGCAGATTTTAGTATTCTTTCAAATACTTATGATTTTGATACAATTTTATAACTATCTGATTATCAGCATTTTGCGTTAAATTTTATTCGATTTTTAAATATAAGATGCTATAATTGTAACACTAAATATCACTATTGTTACAATTAGCTATTCCGCCAATCAGTAGGTGTTTGGTTGGTTTTTTGTTTGAAGAAAGTTGTGAAATAACTTGGTGTACTGAAACCGAGTTCGTAGGCGATTTCAGCAATATTTTTTTCTTGTTCTTTCAATAAAATCTTTGCTTTTTGAAGTTTAAATTCGGCAATATAATCAGCTACGTTTTTATTGGTCAATGCCGATATTTTTCTAAATAATTGTACTCTTGACATTCCCAATTCTTGACTTAATTTCTCGACCGAAAGCGTGCTATCTTTGATGTTTTTTTCGATTAGGGCTTCAAATTCTAATAAAAATCTGCGTTCACCTTTCTGCAATTGATTTGGATTAATGACTTCATTCGAGAATCTCCGCCTCATTCTGTCTCGATTTTCTACCAAGCCTTTTAGTTTTTCTTCTAATAATTGTTGGTTAAAGGGTTTCAAAATATAATCATCTGCACCAGCTTTTGTGCCTTCAATCTGACTTTCGATTTGACTTTTAGCAGTCAATAAAATAACTGGAATATGCGAGGTTCTGAAATCCGACTTTACTTTTTGTGTTAAGGCAAATCCATCCATTCCTGGCAGCATGACATCACAAATAATAACGTCAGGAATATAGGACAGAATTTCTTGCCAGCCTTGTTCGGCATTTTCGGTGGCTACGACATTATAGTATTTTTCTAATTTTTGATTTAAAAACAAGTTCAAATCTCGGTTATCCTCGATAAGAATGATGGTATTTTCAAAAGTATGTTTTGTGTTGTTTTTAATTAATGGAGCTTCGGTTTCTTCAAATTCGCTGGCTTTTTTAGAAGATAAAATGGTAGCATTTTCTTCTAAAACCTGCTTTGATTCAATGATAGGCAAAATAATTTTAAAAGTTGTGCCTTTGTCTTTTTCAGAATTTATCGTTATTTCTCCGCCGTGTAGCGTTACAAATTCTTGTGAAAGTGCCAAACCCAAACCCGTTCCCAACGAAATATTTTTGTTGCCTCGATAAAACAAATCAAATGCGTGTGCTTTTTCTTCGGAGTTCATGCCAATGCCATTATCGGCAATATTTATTTCGATTTTATCAGTATTCTTTAAAATCGAAACATGAATCAGGCCACCATCGGGCGTATATTTGAAAGCATTTGAAATGATATTGAACAAAACTTTGTCTAATTTTTCAACATCAAAACCAAACGATAATTCCTTAAATGGACTAATAAATTGGAGGTCAATGTGCTTTTGCTTGGCTTTTACGTTAAAATCGCCCACAATATCTTTGATAAAAGCAACTAAATCATTTTGACTTAATTCTAATTCCATTTTGCCAGCATCCAACTTTCTCATTTCTAAAAGTTGGTCAACGAGCCGCAAAAGGCGATTTGCATTTTTATAAATCAATTGAAGTGTACTACGAGTTTCTTTTATGTCTGTGTTTTTTCGATGAAGTAAATCTTCGGTAGGAGTAAGAATAAGGCTCAATGGTGTTTTGAACTCATGCGAAATATAGGAGTAAAATCGCATTTTATCTTCGGTGGCTTTTCGAGCTAAAAGCGACACTTTTTCTATTTCATTTTTTTGTTCAAGAATCGCTAAATTTTGCTCTTCTAAAATCCTATTAGAATGTCGTTTTTCCTGCAAAAGAAAATACAAAAAAGCACCCAAAATTACCACAATCGTAAGCAAAGCACTAATAAAATAGAGTCTGTTTCGCTGTGTAGAATAAGTTTTGTTTAATTCTGTAATTTTTAAAGTTTCTCGCTCAATTTCAACCTGCTGCTCTTTTATTTTCTGAATTTGTGAAAGCATGATGTCCACATTTTCTGATGTTATTACATTGGTCAAAAGCGTATTTTCTTTCTTAAATGGTTGTTTTTTTAGGATTTTTACAGCCGTTTGAATCGCTTCTGCTCCACCAGTAGGATACAATAATGTGGCATTCAAAACACCATTTTTTACATCTTGCATGCCTTTTGTTACAGGAATAGCATCAATGCCAACAAAAAACAAATTTTTAACTTTTCCTTCCTTTTGGGCTGCTTTATAGGCGGTTACTGCCAAAAAATCGGTATGGGCAAAAATAATATTCGTTTCTGGATGCTCATTTAAGATGCGTGGAATATGGGTATTGATGTCCACTAAGCCATTTTTTGTTTCGAGAGCCTCAACTATTTTTAGATTTGGAGCATCGGCAATGGCATCATTAAAACCCCGATTTCGTTCAGTTGCTGGCGAAGAGGTCATTTCTAATTGTACCTCAATAATATTTCCTCGACCTTTAAATTGACTGGCAATAAATTTACCTGCGGTTTTGCCTATTTCATAGTTGTCAGCCCCAATAAATGACGTATAATTTTCAGATTCGGTTTTTCGGTCAACAAAAATAATAGGAATACCTGACCTATAAATTTCTTCAATAGCAGCCGTGAGCGGTTTAGATTCATTGGGGGTAATGATGAGTAAATCTATTTTTTGTTTGGCGAGTGCCCGAATTTGTTCGACTTGTTTTTCGGTATTACTGTAAGAATCAACGATTTCCAAATTTATTTCTGGATGAAATGCCAATTCTCTTTTCATTTCGCTATTCATCACATCTCGCCATTCGTCGTGGCAACATTGCAAAAACACAATACGGTATTGATGTTCTTGTTGATTAGAACATGAGGTAGTTACAAAAGAAAAAAATGCAATGAATAAAACTTTGAAAGCTGTTGACTTCATTCAACAAAATTAAGCGTATTGTATAGAAACTGCTTTCAAAAAACAGACAAATGCTATCAAAAATGTTACAAACTTTGAATACTCTCTGTCAAAACCTCATAAATCTCCACCAAATTTTCATCTTCTTTTAAATATTCCAAATGCCGATTGATGGTTGTTTCATCATTTCTAATAGCTGGTCCAGTTTGTACCTCCGCAGGGCTTTCAGCAGCCAATGCTTTCTTGAAAGTTTCTCGAATAAGTGGTTTCAATAAATCAAATTCCAAATCTTCGCTATCAGTAATGCTTTTTGCCAAAGCCAATAAATGATTGGTGAAATTACAGGCAAAAACTGCCGCTACGTGCAACACTTTTCGCTCGTCTGAACTTATCAGATAGACGGTATTACTCATTTCTTGAGCAATTTTTACTAATTTTTGTTCAGTTTCATCATCACTGGCTTCGATACAAAACGGAACAGCCTTCAAGTCAATTCTTTTTCCTGCCGTAAAAGTCATCAAAGGATAAAAAACGCCACATTTTACAGGCAAATCATGGTGAATTAGCATCAGTTTTTGTAAATCTTCTAAAGATTTACTGCCCGAAGTATGAGCTAAAATTGCATTTTCGGGAAGAATAAGTTTTGAACAAACTTCTTCCATTCCATCATCTGAAACTGACAAAATGAATAATTCGGCTTCACTTTCCGAAAAATCAAGGTCAGTTTTTACTTCTGCCTGATAAAGCAATGAACTAAGCGTTGTAGCCTTAGTCGAATTTCTACTAAAAACCTCACAAACAGGATGATGTTGATTTTCGAGAGCAATACCCAAATGCCATCCAACATTCCCCGAACCAATGATAGAAATTTTCATACAAATATATTCTTTATTAAGTTTAAGCAGATTACATTAAATATTTTGTAAATTTGAAAAAATAGTATAACATTTTCTTTAGTTTATAGAATATTTTCTTTAGTATTGCCTTCTCAAAAGAGAAAACCTCGTCTTTCCCTTAGCTATAAAACATTCCTTTCTTAATAAAGGACTATGAAAACTTAAAATTTTTCACAAAAACCATTTTGAATAATTTTAGCGTTAAATGATTCTGTAAAAAAATCTCAAACTTCCATTTTGTTTTGTTACGTTTATAGTATTTTGGTGTCTTAACAAAAGACCGATGGATTTGTTGTGATTAAAAGTAACGTATTAGCATAGCCTGTGTAGCAGGACAATGGCTAAAACATTTTTTAGTTTTGTACCAATAAGTAAGGTAGATAATAAATTATTAAAGGATTAATTACTTAAACCCCCAAAAACAAATGATGAAGAATTCCTTTTTGACACTGTCAGCGGTTGTGTTGGCTTCTGGGCTTGCAATGGCACAGAGCGACCTACCACCAAACGCTGTGCCAGGTAAATGTTATGCAAAATGTTTAAAACCAGCACAATTTACTACACGTACTGAGCAATACGTATCGAAAGAAGGTGGTAAAATTCTTGCTGCTTCAGCACCTGAGCTTGGTACAACTACTGAGCAAATATTGGTAAAAGAAGGTAGTAAAGTTTTGAACGCTTCGGCTTCTGCTTACAAAACTGTAACTGAGCAAGTGATGATTAAAGAACCAGGAAAAAGAACTGAAATAGTTGCTGGTTCGGGTTCTTACAAGGCAGTTACTGAGCAAATGGAAACTCGCCCTGCTTACAAGCGTTATGAAATTGTTGGTTGTAACACATCAGCTAATGCCACAACAAGCGGTGCTGGTGGCAAAAATGGCGTAAATGAGCCTTGCTTAAAAGCAGCCACAGAACAAATTTTAGTTCGTGAAGGTTACAAGAAATTGGAAGTAATTCCAGCTCAATTCAAAACTGAAACTGAGCAAGTAATCGTAAAAGAAGCATCTAAGCGTTTTGAAGTAATTCCAGCGGTTTACAAAACAATGACTGAGCAATTCTTGGTAAAACCCGCTTATTCTAATTTAACTGTTGATAATACAGTAGAGTTCAAGGCTGTTCAAGAAAGAGTTGAGGTTCGCCCTGCTTATAAGCGTTATGAAGTAACCCCGGCTCAATTCAAAACTGTTGCCGAGCAAGTATTGGTTCGTGAAGCTGCTCCAGCAATTGCAGGTGGTCAACGCCCTAAATACAAAGCCGTAACAGAGCAATTCTTAGCAAAAGAGGCTTCGAAGCGTTATGAAATTGTTCCTGCAACTTACAAAACAGTTACAGAAACAATTGTAGTAAAAGAGCCTATTAGAACATTGGCGGTAACACCTCCAACTTACGAAACAGTAACTGAGAAAGTAAAAATTCGTGACTCATATACAAAATATGAGAAACGTAAACTTGACCCTTCTTGTTTGTCTGCAAACCCAGACGACTGTTTACAATTATGTTTGGTTGAAATTCCTGCTGAATACAAAACTGTAACAAAACAAGTATTGAGAACACCTGCTGGTGTTCGTGAGTCAGTAACTCCTGCTCAAACAGCAACTATCACTAAGCAAGTAATTGCTCAGTCTGCATCAGTTCGTGAAGTAGAAATTGCTGCACAATATGCAACAATCACAAAAATGATGTTGGATGGTTTTGAGCCATCTGGTGCAGGTTTGACAGCAGCTCAGGCTTTCAAAGAAGGTTCGGCTTCAGCTCAATATGCAACAATTACTAAAACAGTAGTTGCTACTCCTGCTCAATACAGAGAGATTGAAGTACCTGCTCAATACGAAACAATTACTAAGCAAGTGCTTGCTCGTGGACCTCAAACAAAAGAGTCTGCAGTAGCTGCACAGTATGAAACAATTACTAAGCAAGTAGTTGCACAAGCAGCTCAAGTAAGAGAAATCGAAGTACCAGCAGTATATGCTACACGTGCAAAACAATCATTGGTTGCTCCTGCAACTACTCGTGAGATGGATGTACCTGCAACTTATGCAACTCGTACTAAATATTCTTGTGCTGATGGCTCAGGAACTGGCAATGGTGGAGCTGGCATTGTAGCTGGTGCTGGTGGTTGTGGCCCTCAAGTACGTGAAATTGACGTACCTGCTGAATACCGTACTCTTACTAAGTATATGGTTGCAGGACAGCCTCAAACTCGTGAGATTGATGTTCCAGGAGAATACAGAACTATCACTAAGCAAGTAGTTGCTTCGGCTGGTGGAACAAACGAAAGAGAGATTCCTGCTGAATATCGTACAATTACGAAAACTGTAGTAAAAACTCCTGCAGCTACTTCAGAGAGAGATATTCCTGCTGAATATGGTACTTATACTACTACGTCTATGACAAGTAGCGGTACTTATGCCGACTGGGTTGAGATTCTTTGTGGAAACAAAATCACTTCGGCGACTGTGCGTGCTATCCAAAAGGCTTTGAGAGCTAAAGGATATGACCCAGGTCCAGACGATAATGTACTTGGACCACGTACAAATGCTGCGATTATCAAATACCAAAAAGATAATAATTTGCCATCAGGCAACTTGAATCTTGAGACTTTAAAATCTCTTGGTGTAGAATATTAATCGGTAAAAAGATTTAATACAAAAGGCTGGCTTCGCAAGAAGTCAGCCTTTTTTGTCTTTTTTATCATAAAATCTATGAGAAATGCAATTATAATTAAAAATGGCTTAGTATTTGCTTTAAATCGTATTGTCGCCTTTTAGTAAGTTTTTCAGGCTATAAAGCGAAATACTATTCTACATTATAAAAATATAAAAGCTATGCGAATAAAGGTAACGTTATTATTAGGAATCACTTTTATGATATTGGCATCATACACCCATGAAAATGATACTGTAAAAAATCAAGTAAATTTTTACAAAGGAAGTTATGATGATTTTTTGCGTGAAGCAAAAAAACAAAAGAAACCTATCGTACTTGACTTTTGGGCAAGCTGGTGTGGACCATGCAAAAAAATGGAAAATGAAACTTTTACCAATTCCAATTTTACTTCATACTTGAACGAAAATTTTATGGTTTATAAAGTTGATATCGACTCATTTGATGGCATGGCTATAGCCGACCGATTTGCGGTTGATGCTTATCCAACTTTGGTTGTATTAGATGCAAAAAGCAAGTATATTGGGCGTTATAGAGGTTTTTTTCCTGCTGATTATTTAAAAATTGAGTTAGAAAAAAACAAAAATTTGAAAGGAAAACGATTTATTGCTCCTAAAAATACAACTGCTTCTTTGTAGAATATTGGACTTTCGTCAAACTGCTTATAAATTATTATAAAGCTCCCTGTTATATGATAGGGAGCTTTTTTAATGAAATTTTAAAAATCTTAGTACCTCTTACTATGCTTCCGAGCTTCATTATTGCAAGCAATATTTGGCAAAAATCAAAACCAAATAATATTTATTTCCGTAATTAAATTTAGTAAAGAAATATGTTAGCTTTATCTTTGTAACATGAATTTGAAAAATGATTTGATTTTGCGTGCTGCCAAGGGCGAGCGTGTGGAGCGAATACCCGTTTGGGTAATGCGTCAGGCAGGGCGAATTTTGCCAGAATACCGTGCTGTTCGTGAAAAAGCAGGTAGCTTTATAAAATTGGCAACCACCCCCGAATTGGCTGCCGAAGTAACCCTCCAGCCTGTTGATATTTTGGGGACTGATGCCGCCATTATTTTTTCTGATATTTTGGTCGTTCCTGAAGCAATGGGGCTGCCTTACGAAATGCTTGAAGCTCAAGGTCCAATATTTCGAAAAGTTATACAATCTAAAAAAGATGTAGATGCTTTAAAAATAAGTAATCCTGAAAAAGAATTATCTTATGTTTTAAAAGCAATAGATATTGTTAAAAAAGAGCTGAATGGGCGAGTGCCATTGATTGGTTTTGCAGGAGCTCCATTTACTATTTTTTGTTATATGGTAGAAGGCAAAGGTTCAAAAACCTTTTCTGTTGCTAAGAAAATGCTTTATTCTGAACCAGAATTGGCACATCAATTACTCCAAAAAATTACTGATAGCACCATTGCTTATCTGAAAGCTCAAGCCAAACATGGGGCAGATTTATTGCAGATTTTTGATTCTTGGGCAGGAATTCTTTCACCTGACCAATACCGCAAGTTTTCGTTGCCATACATTGCTCAAATATGTAATGCAATCAATGAAGTACCTGTAACAGTTTTTGCAAAAGGAGCATTTTTTGCACGAAAAGAAATGTCGAACCTAAATTGTCAGGTAATTGGACTTGACTGGAACATGGATATTAGCGAAACTCGACGAATGATTCCGCATAAAACTTTACAAGGAAATCTTGACCCTTGTGTGCTATATGGCTCATTTAAAGAGGTAGAAAAGCACACAAAAAAGATGCTTAAAAACTTTGGCTCACAAAAATATATTGCGAATCTCGGTCATGGCGTTTACCCCGACACCAACCCTGATAAAGTAAAATGCTTTATAGATACTGTGAAGAATTATACGATTTGATTCATTGCCCTCGACTTCGCTCGGGCAACGAAATCAAATCGCTCTGGCAGTGATGTTTCGGAACGGGTCTTCGACTACGCTCAGACACCGTTCCGAAACATCACTTCAAAATTGGCTCTAAAGCCTCTCGATTTTCGGTGAGCCAAGCCGTAATATCTTCTACAATTTGCTCCACTCCTATTTCGGGTTTCCAGCCTGTGAGGGCATTAACTTTTGAATTATCGGTTACGTACAAACGAATATCGGCAGGGCGATTTTCGACTATTTTACTAATCGGAATAGTTTTTCCAGTAACTCTTTGGCAAATTTCGGTTAATTCTTGTAGCGAAACACTCACTTCTACGCCTCCACCAGCGTTCAAAATTTCACCATTTACTTTATCAAAATTATGCAATTGCCAGTCAATTAATCTATAAAGGTCATTGATATGCAAAATATCACGGGTTTGTTTTCCTTCGCCACCATAGCCTATGTACGCTAATTTTTGCTCAAAAAAATGTTTGGCAATCCAAAGTACCATTACGCCTTGGTCCACTTTTCCCATTTGCCAAGGGCCTGTCAAAACGCCACAACGATTGATAACTGTTTTTAAATTATAAAATTCGTTGTATTCCTGAATGATTAATTCGGAAGCTAATTTGGTAGTTCCATAAAGCGACCTTGCACCATCTAAGGGGAAATCTTCGGCAATTCCTTTGGCAGAAACTCCTCTAATCGCCTGATTATCAGTTAGTTGAAAGCGAGTTTCTTTTTCCTCAAAATCTAAAGTTTCGATAGTTTTTATAGGATAAACTCTGCTCGTAGAAAGAAAAATAAATTTGGCTTTGCACTTTACAGCATAGTTGAGGCAATTGACCGTTCCAAACAAATTGGTGTTTATCAAATAATCGGGTGTTCCTCCATTGATTCCTGCCAAAACTGAAGGCTCGGCAGATGCTTCAATGACTGTATCAACCATTGGCAAAGAATCAAAATCTTCTTTACTACGAATATCTCCGTGAATAAAATTGATGTCAGCTTTACCCAAACGAGCGACATTTAGCTCCGAACCTTTGCGACGTAAATTATCAAGGCAAAAAATTTCGTAAGTTGGGTAATTTTTTTTTAACGAAATGGCAAGTGCCGAGCCAACAAACCCAGCCCCGCCAGTAATTAGTATTTTCATAAAGCCACCCCTAACCAGCAACGGCTGCCGCCTTAAAGGGGAATTTTGTTCAAATGAGTTGTTTATTAAATATTTGCGATTATGCAGCTTCTTTTTGAAATTTTATTTTGAAGTGAAAATCTTGCAATATTAAGTTTGAAACTTAACACAATTCTGTGTCCAGAGTTTCAAACTCTGGACAGCGTAAACTTATTCTGTCCATATTTCTCAATGCACATTTCCATTGACACTCCAAGGAATACGTTTCAGATTTATGTTTTCTACGGCTTTAATGATAAATGGCACTTTTTCTACTTTTACGGCACTACTATCAAGCCCAAACCATTTGTCTTCAGAAGGTGTATATTGTTTAACAAAGAAATATGCCCTCATAATTAAGCCTTCCCAGAAAGGTAATTCATTTTCGTAGGATAAAAATCTTTCAAGCACAACAAAGCGAAAATCGCCTATGACATTATGTTTGTTTAAAGACTCATAACGACTACGAATATCGACTTCTCCATTTTTCACCATGTCTTCCAATACCTTCTTGAAATATAAGTTTATTTTGTTCGGCACTCTAAAACCCAAGCGAAAATTGACTTTATAAACATCATCATCGGCAATGGTCATTACTTTGTATTCCATTGTGTAAGGGTCGTCCACAGTATCGACATGAACAAACCAATAAACGTCGGCACGTTTTGGACGTTTTTGAAAAATTGAGTAAATAATTTTGTTTTCTATTTCAGTTGACCGTCCTGCATTGCTCAAAAACACCAAGTGAGTAGCATATTTTGGGACTGTAATATCGGCACTTAACTCTTTTAATGACTCGGTATATTTATCTAACTTTTCGTATTCTGTCATTCGAGTTTTTATTTTAAATGCTCGTATCCAAATATACATTACCAAAGCTATTACACCAGCAATGATTAAAGAAACATAACCACCATGTGGGAATTTTTGAAGATTAGCAACCAAGAAAGCACCTTCAATGCACGCATAAACAATAATAAACAAAATTACCAACCAAATATTAAACCTCTTAGCATACAAATAATATGCCATCAAAGTTGTAGTCATAATCATTGTCATCGTAATTGCCAAGCCATAAGCTGCTTCCATTGCTGTGGAAAGCGTAACTTCATGTCCCGAATCAATGGTCATTTGACCAGCAATTTTATTGAAATATAAAGTCAGACCTACACAGCCTATCCAAAGCAAAATATTGATACTTGGCACATAGATTTGTCCTTTTTGGTCAGATGGGTAATTAACTTTGATTTTGGGCCAAAAATTCAAACGAATTGCTTCCGAAATCAATGTAAACGAACCACTTATCAATGCTTGACTGGCAATAATTGCTGCCAAAGTAGCAATAGCAATACCATAAGGCAAAAACCAATCAGGCATTAAATTATAAAAAGGATTTCGGTCGCCAAGCATTTGCCCGTTGAGGCTCATTACATAAACACCTTGTCCGAAATAGTTGAGTAATAGGCAAGTTTTTACAAAAATCCAGCTAATACGAATATTTCCACGACCACAATGACCTAAATCAGAATAGAGAGCTTCTGCCCCAGTTGTGCATAAAAATACAGAACCTAGAATCCAAAACCCACCTGGATGATGCCCCAGCAACTCATAAGCATAATAAGGATTGATGGCTTTCAGAACTGTGAAGTCTTTGGCAATCCAAATAATACCCAAAACAGCCAACATTATAAACCATGCCAACATAAATGGGCCAAAAAGATAACCTACTTTTTTAGTGCCAAAAATCTGTACGATAAATATCAAAGACATGATTGCAATAACGATTTCGACAATAGTTCCAGACTGAATGTCAGGAAATTTGATACGAAGACCTTCAATAGCTGAAGCGACCGAAAACGGAGGAGTAATAATGCCATCGGCAAGCAATGCACTTGCACCAATGATGGCAGGAATGGTAAGCCACTTAGCATGGCGGCGTACAAGAGCAAAAAGAGCCAAAATTCCACCTTCACCACGGTTATCAGCACGGAGTGTCAGAATAACATATTTGATGGTGGTTTGCATCGTAAGTGTCCAAAAAACACAGGACAATGCTCCCAAAATTATTTCTTCGTTGATGAGTTCTGTGCCTGCAATGGCTTTCAGAACATAGAGGGGAGAAGTACCAATATCGCCATAAATAATTCCCATAGCGATGAGTAGCCCTGCGGCAGACATCTTGTCAAGATTGTGGTGATGGTGCCCGTTGCCGCTACCACTTACAGTTTGATTCACTTCCATTTAATAATAAAAAATTATGAAAAAAGTTTGCAAATATAGGTCTTCGTAATCAATTAGTAGAAATTTAGACTAAAAATGTTTTTTTAAGCCACATTCCTTGCCAACTTTGTGCAAATATTCTACCAAAAATATAATTACAACTTTATATTATTCAATTTTCAAAATCATAAAACTCTTATAATCAACCATGTACGAAAATATAATTTACGAATCGTCTGGAAATATTGTAACCATTACACTCAATCGCCCACAAGTATTTAATGCGTTGAATAGTGCTTTAATAAAAGAAATCACAAAAGCAGTAGAGATTGCAGCAGCAGACGATACTATCAGAGCAATGATTCTGACAAGCTCGGGCGATAAAGCCTTTTGCTCAGGTGCCGATTTGAAGGCAGGAATGGATGCAGGCTTTACTTCTTTGGGAGAATCGTTGCGAGAAAATTATAATCCGATGATTCGGGCAATCAGAAATGCCGAAAAACCTGTTATTTGTCGCATGAATGGCGTAGCAGCAGGAGCAGGAATGTCGCTGGCTTTGGCTTGTGATATAATTATTGCTAACAAAGATGCTTATATGAGCGAACTTTTTGTGGGCATAGGTTTGATGCCTGATGCTGGCTCAATGTTTTTTTTACCAAGAATTGTAGGCATACAAAAAGCATTTGAATTATGCAGCACTGGCAGAAAAGTATATATAGAGGAAGCCGTAGCTTTGGGTTTGGTAAGCAAAGCCGTAGCTTATGAAAATTTAGATGAAGCCATAAGCGAACTGACAAATTATTATAAAACAGCTTCTACCAAAGCCATTGGTGCAATGAAAAAAGTTTTGAATCAATCATTCAATAGTTCGATTGATGAAATTTTAGAACAAGAAGCTATTCAGCAAGATGCTCTTGGAAAAACCCATGATTTTGCTGAGGGTGTAATGTCTTTTTTACAAAAAAGAAACCCCGTTTTTAAAGGAAAATAGCGATAAAATTCAAAATTGTGATAATTGATGTTTTTTCGTAATTTTGTGTAGACTATTTACAATAAAACCACTAATACCGATGAAAAATAACATATTGCAGTTGATTTCTACTGTTTTATTTTCAGTATTTCTTTTTTCATGCGAAGAAGAAGACCTAATCAATGGGGGTAGCAAAAACACAACCACAGGTACTGCCACGCCTGTTACAGGCACAACACCAACAACGACCACACCTACCACAGGTACAACTCCAACAACGACCACACCAGCAGCAACAAAATGCTACATAAAAGAAATTTCGTCTGTCGAAAATGGTGTAACATCCAAAGAAGTTTATACTTTTAATGCCAAAAATTTACTTGAAAAAGTAGATAATGATGGTGCTATCTCCACCTACACTTATGATGCCAATAACCGTGTATCAAAACTTGCAATGGTTGATGGGGCTGCAACTGAAACATTTGCCTATACTTATGACTCAAAAGGTAATATTACAAACGTAAAATATACTGCAAAAAACACCCCCATAGATTTATTAATAACAGAATACAATTTTACAACTAATGCAACAGGACAAGTAACCAAAGTTGTAGCAGTATCAAAAGATGGCAATCTTGATTTTAGTTTAGAATATGACACAAAAAATAACCTTAAAAAATTGAGCGTTAATGCCAACGGAGTCAAAAACACCTTGATAGATAACCTTACTTTTGATGATAAAATCAATACTTATCAAAATGCAGAGTTAAGTAAAATACATATTCCGTTGGTGGTAATTGGTGCTTTTTTTGGAAAAAACCTGAGCTATTTTATCAATACTAATAATATTTTGTCAGATAAAGCCACAGGATTATTTGGTGATTCTGCTACGATTTATAGTTATAGCTACACCAAAGAAGGGCAACCTGCCAAAATAAATTATACCAGAACCGAAGGCAAAGACCAAATAAAAGGTAGCAGCACTTATACTTATGTTTGCAAATAATTGATGAAAATCTCTTAAAAAGGAGGTCTATTGGAAATTCCAATTGACCTCCTTTTTTTATAGAAAAAAGCTAAGCCATTTCAAATATGTCATTTCAAAGATGCGTTTTTAATATAAGAGTCCACTTATCCATCTTTTAAATCTCTGCACTATGAAAATGCTCGCTACTACTGTTTTTTTTGTTATTTTCACTTCCAATCTCATCGCACAACAGTCTGCCGTACAGTTTTTATTATTTCCTCCAGATGCCCGACACTCTGGTATGGGAAATATTGGTGCAGCCACCTCGCCTGACGCAAGTGCCAATTTTACTAATGTTGCCAAATTAGCTTTTACCGATAGACTTGTAGGTGGAAATCTAACTCGTTATAGCTTGTTGAAAAATTTAGTTGATGGCATGTATGTAACAAATATTTCTGTCTATTTCAAACCTAAGGCAAACGCTACGCACGTGTTGGGCTTATATCATACTGCTTTTAATCAAGGAACTATTAATTTTACCAGTCCAACTGGACAACCTGCTGGCACATATAATACTCGTGAACAAGCAACTGGACTTAATTATGCAAAAAAAATAGCAAAAAACATTTCGTTAGGAATCGGTCTGAAGTATATTCATTCTGCCTTAAATGCAAATATCATTGGAAACACAAGTACTAAACCTGCAAAAACAATTGCTGGTGATTTAAGCATTTTTGGAATAAATGGAAATGCCGATAAATTCAATCTCAAATATGGTTTAGCTCTTTCAAATGTTGGTGGTAAAATCAATTATGGAAGAGATGCCTACTTTTTACCCACTAATATAAGGGCTGGTATTTCCCCCACATTTCAAAAAAACAAAAATAGATTATTAGTGGGTTTTGATGTCGTCAAAAATTTTTATAATGCCCCATTCAATGGCTTATTTTATTCAATCGGAACAGAATATTCTTATAATAACTATTTTGCTGGTCGTTTTGGCTATTTTAATGACTCTTCTGGCGGAAGAAAATATTTTACAATGGGGATAGGTGGACGAATTATGAAGCAATTTGGACTTGATTTTGCTTACCGAATTGGTAAAAGTTCGCCTTTTCACAAAACTGCTCAACTTTCATTTGTTTTCGATTTTAAAAGCAATAATAAAGAAGTAGTCCAAAGCCTTTAGAAACGCTGAAAATTATACTTTTTTCAAAATTTGGGCGTTAAATGGTTTAGCATATAAAATCTATTTTCTCTTTAAATTTCATGTCAAAATTTCTCCTTTTTTGTTTCATTTTTATTTCAAAAAGCCTATTTGGACAAACATTTAATAGCATCGAAATTCATGCAGATTTGGCTGTTTTGAAAGAAAGAATAGAAGAAATTCACCCAAATCCATATAAATTTATAGCACAAAGTCAATTTCAACAGCTTTACGATTCACTTTATAGCATCGAAAAACCACTAACTGTCAAGCAAACTTTCTCGAATTTTCTGACACTCACAAAGGCAATTCAATGTGGTCATACTTCTATTTTTGTTGATGAGCGTTTGATTCCACCAAGCAATATAAACCCCAAATTTCTACCTTTCGACATAGCCATATTTGACAATAAAGTTTATATTTCAAGAAATTTATCAGAAAACCCTGACTTAGTAAAAGGCACAGAAATTACCGAAATTGAAGAAATTCCGATGGATAAATTGCTCAAAAATATTACAAAATATACTTTTCAAAATGGTGATGGTTCAAGCCCAGAAATTGATTTGTACTACATTCAGCGTAATTTCAGAAAATTGCTTTATATCTTTTTAGGAGAACAAGATCAACTTCATCTTAAAGTAAAAAATATCAATAAAAAAACTGAGCGAGTAAGTATCAAAACGCAATCTTTGGCTTACCTCAGAGAAATGGAAGCAGAGCGAAACCCTATCCGAAATGCCGAATTTTATAAAAATATTTATTTGACCGAACTTAACTCCAAAACAAGTATTTTACGAATCAGGAGTTTTGATGGGAATGAGTTTGAAAATGGTAATTTTAAGCAAGAAATTCTGAATATTTTCAAGAAAATTGAAGAAAAACAAACAAAAAACCTAATAATTGACCTCCGAAACAATGCAGGTGGCGGACTTGAATATGCCGATGAAGTGCTAAAATATTTACTCAATAAGCCTTACCAAAAATACCAAGTAAGCAATACACAAGGCATTGAAGACAAGAAAAAACCTTATACAGTTAGCCGTTTTTATGAACCATCAATCAACTATTTATTTACAGGAAACCTATTTGTTTTGGTAAACGAAGGAACATTTTCGGCAGCAGTATATATGGCAGCACATCTTAAAAATCAAAATAAAGGAATTTTTATTGGCTCAACTTGCGGCGGTGCGGCAGATGGCTCATCGGCAGGAAAATTTACTTCATTTACATTACCGAATACAAAATTCACGATAAGTCTTCCTCTTTTGAAGATAAATTATAACGCCACAAAGGAAACCAAACTTACGCCCGACCACCAAATTCAACAAAGTTTTTTAGAATTTTTACAAGGAGAAGACGCAGCCCTAAATTATACTAAAAACTTGATAATCAATTAATTATACGACGATTTTTCTAAACCATCTTCTCTTCAGTGGTAAAATGGGTTGGAAACTTATTGAACAAAAAATCCCCATCTGAATAAACAAATGGGGATTTTTTTATGAGAATCTGAATACTGATTCAGAGCGAAAATTACTTCACTTCTACTTCTGCACCAGCTTCTTCCAAAGACTTACGTAAGCCTTCAGCTTCGTCTTTAGCTACACCTTCTTTGATAGGTTTTGGAGCAGTGTCAACTAAATCTTTAGCTTCTTTCAAACCAAGACCTGTCAAATCTTTCACCAATTTAACTACTTGCAATTTGTTTGGACCAGCACCTTTCAAGATTACATCGAAAGATGTTTTCTCTACTGGAGCTTCAGCAGCATCGCCACCGGCAGGACCAGCAACTACAACTGCAGCAGCAGCAGCAGGCTCGATACCATACTCATCTTTCAATATTGTTGCTAATTCATTTACTTCTTTTACAGTTAAATTTACTAACTGTTCTGCGAATGCTTTTAAATCTGCCATTTTAGTATAAAATTTAGAACCTCTAACCGACCCATCGGACTGCCCTAATGGGGATTTAAGAGGTAAGATTAATAGTAAAAAAAAATTGTACCCGACACTCCCCTTTTGGGGGTGGGGGTTTTTAGGCTGCTTCTCTCTCTGAAAGAGTTTGAAGAATACCAGCCAATTTTTTGCCACCGCTTTGTAGCCCAGAAATAACATTCTTGGCAGGTGACTGCAACAATCCGATGATTTCGCCAACCAATTCTTGCTTAGATTTCAATGTCAGCAACGTATCCAATTGGTCGTGTCCGATGAAAATGCTTGAATCAATTGATGCACCTTTCAGTTTGATGCTATTTTTGTTTGCTTTAAGGAAATCCTTAATAAGTTTGGCAGCTACTTTGCCATTCTCTGTATGAAACATCACGCCCGAAAAACCTCTCAATACTGTATCATCAAAAGATGTATAGTCGGTCGGTTGTTTTTCAAGAGCTTTCTGAATCAAAGTGTTTTTGATTACACGATACTCAATACCACGCTCGAAGCAAAGACGACGCAATTCGTTGGTTTTGCCAACATTCATGCCGCTTGCATCAGTGATATAGAAGTAAGGCGTAACTGCAAACTTACCAGCAAGTTCTTCAATTATTACTCCTTTGTCTTCTTTTGTCATGATTACAATCCATTAATGGTTGTTTTGTCGATTTGAATTCCTGGTCCCATTGTGCTTGCAAGTGAAATAGTTTTCACATACGTACCTTTTGCAGACGAAGGTTTTAATTTCAACAAAGTTTGAATCAATTCGATGGCATTTTCTGCCAACTTTTCTGGTGAGAACGAAATCTTACCGATAGAAGCATGAATGATACCTGTTTTATCAACTTTGAAGTCGATTTTACCAGCTTTCACTTCTTTCACTGCCGTTGCTACATCTAATGTAACCGTACCAGATTTAGGGTTTGGCATCAATCCACGAGGTCCGAGTATTTTACCAAGTTTACCTAATTTTGCCATTACGGTTGGCATCGTGATGATTACGTCAATGTCTGTCCAGCCTTGCTCGATTTGTTTGATATAATCATCCAAACCTACGTGGTCAGCACCCGCTGCTTTCGCATCTGCTTCTTTGTCTGGAGTACAAAGCACCAAAACACGTACAGTTTTACCTGTTCCGTGTGGCAATGCCACAACACCACGAACCATTTGGTCAGCTTTACGAGGATCAACCCCAAGACGAACGTGAACGTCCACCGATGAATCGAACTTTGTGTAAGCCACTTCTTTCAAAACACCCGCTGCCGCAGCAAGCGAATATTCTTTAGTAGCGTCATACTTTGCGTTCGCTTCTTTTCTCTTTTTTGTTAATTTTGCCATTGGCTTTGTTTGGTTTTAGCGTCAGAATCTAATTTTGAATGATTGAATGCCTCAATGATAGAATGAATTCAAGCATTTCAAAAAAATGTCTAACTCCCAGTGAATAAATTTAGATGAAGAGATAATGATTTTGTGAGTTTTTATTCGCTCATTCTATCATTCACTCATTCAAAATTAAAACGGTGCGTTGCCTGTGATGGTGATACCCATGTTTTGGGCAGTACCGGCAATCATCTTCATTGCTGAATTTACAGTAAAGCAATTCAAGTCAGGCATTTTGGTTTCGGCAATTACTTGCACTTGTTCCCAAGTAACCGTTCCAACTTTCTTACGATTTGGTTCGGCAGAGCCTGTCTTTACTTTGGCTGCTTCCAACAACATGATAGCAGCGGGAGGAGTTTTGAGGGCAAATTCAAACGATTTGTCGGTAAAGTAAGTGATTACCACTGGCACAACCATACCCACTTTGTCTTGGGTACGAGCGTTGAATTGCTTACAAAATTCCATGATGTTCAAGCCTTTTGAACCTAACGCCGGGCCGATTGGTGGCGAAGGATTGGCTTGACCGCCTTTTACCTGAAGTTTCACATAACCTGCGATGTCTTTCGCCATTGTCTTTCAGATTTAATAAAGGAATGTAAAAATTGGATTTGATTTTTGAATAAAAACAAGGGTAACAACCTTATTTTTCTCGGAATCATTTCCGTTGATTTAGTTCAGAAATGCTGCAATAGCCAGGGGAAGCGACGACACGAATGTCGTCAAGGCTAAAGCAAAATTTCTGCCGCATCAATTGATGTTTGCACACCTATCGAAAATCGGACTGCAAAATTAGTGTTTTTGTTTTGGATATGCAAATATTGTGTAGAAAATTGTTTTGAAAGTATGTCGGGTTTTGTACCCGACTTTTGAGCTAATATGTTTTTTTGAAAAATAGTGAAGTTTTTATAAATTATTTTTCCATATTTGGCGTTATTATTGAAGTATTCGTGAAAAAAACACAAATAACAAGAAAATGTTAATCGAATTTAGTGTAAGTAATTTTCGTTCCATCAAAGATATGCAGACGCTGAGTTTTTTGGCTACTGCTATGAACGAACATGAAAAGACAAATGTCTTTCAGGCAACGGATAAAATTCGTTTGCTAAAATCAACCTGTATTTATGGGGCAAATGGTAGTGGAAAAAGTAATTTGGTAAAGGCAATGTGGGCAATGATAAATTTTATTAAAGCACCATTTGAAGATAGAAAGAAATTTGATGAGCATATTCAACCTTTCAAATTGAATACATCTACACGAAATGAAGGTTCATTTTTTCAAATTGTATTTATTATTGAAGAAAAAACCTATCGTTATGGATTTGTTTATCTGAAAGGAAAAATCATGTCGGAATGGCTTTTTGGCACAGCTAATAAGAATGAAGTTGAATATTTTACAAGAGAAGGCAAAGAATTTAATATCAACAAAGAAAGATTTAAAGAAGGCAATGGCTTAGAGTCAAAAACAAGAGAAGATAATCTTTTTTTGAATGTTGTTTTTGAGTTTAATGGAAAGATTGCGGGTATTGTGAAAAACTATCTGAATATCTTTTTTGTCATTCGTGGTGCTGATAGAATTATTGAGAATGAATTGCGAGAATATTCACACGAAGTCTTGGAACACGAAGATGCTAAAAAAGATTTACTTCAATTTTTGCAAACTGCTGATGCTGACATCTATAATTTAAAATTGAATGATGAGTTTGATGTGGAAGAATTATTAAAGAAAAAATTCGGAATGAAAAGTGGACTCTCTGAAATTAGAAATGCGGAAGATTTTTTTAAAAATATTGATTTCGAAGGACTTTCAAAGGAATACAGCTTATCAGGAGGGGATTTATTAAATTTAGGTAATCAAAATAAAATTACTTCCCAACGGAAATTATTCAATGAAAATGGGAAAGAAGTTGGTTTAGAAAATCTTGATTTTGAAGAAGAAGCCTCAGAAGGAACAAAAAAAATGTTTAATTATGCTGGTGTTTTTGTTTATCTAATGAAATCTGGCGGTACAATCATTATTGACGAATTTGATGCAAGATTTCACACTACACTTACGAAAGCCATTGTAAAGTTATTCAATTCAGAAAAAAACAAAGCTGCTCAATTATGTTTTGTTACGCACGATACAAATTTATTAGACAATAATTTGCTTCGCCGTGACCAAATTTATTTTGCAGAAAAAAACAAAAGAGGTGAAACTTCGGTCTATTCGCTAAATGAAATCAATGGCGTAAGAAATGATGCTTCTTTTGAAAAAGACTATATCAAAGGCAAATATGGTGCTATTCCTTTTATCTCACAATCAAATAGCCTTTTTGAGTGATGGGAAAAAAAACAAAGCACGTCAAGCCAAATGATAAAGAAAAAGATTGGTATAAAAGGCAAAATCAAAGTCGGGTCGAAAGAAATATTGCCATACAAAATAGCTTTCTGATTTATTGTGAGGGCGAAAATACCGAACCTGAATATTTTAGGTCATTCAATATCAACAAAGAAACTACAAAAGTAAAAGCGATTGGCTTAGGCAGGTCGAGAACTGCTTTAATCGAAAAAATAATTGAACTCGTAGAAAAAGAAAATGGCTCAGACCAGCAAATTTGGGCAGTTTTTGATAGAGATGTAAGCTATACAAGCCTCGAACAAGGAAATGCGGATTTCAATAATGCCATCAAATTGGCAGAAGAAAACAACATCAAATGTGCCTATTCTAATGATTGTTTTGAACTTTGGTTTATACTTCACCGTGAATATGCTCAAAATGAGCATCATCGAACACACTATTATGATAAATTGTCTGAATGGTTGAATATCAATTATGTGAAAGATGGCAAAGGAAAAGATTTTGCCAAAAGTTTATACCATATATTTGACCATCAGATTGAAATTGCTCTCAAAAATGCCGAAAAATTGCATAAATCTCACATTGACAAAGAATTTCACCAACAAAATCCATGCACAACTGTTTATAAACTTGTAGAAGAATTGAGAAAAAACCTACGGAAATGAATTTCGGTGGTTTCGGCTTCGCTCAACCACCGAAAATCACCCAACCTTCAATTCAAAAATAGTTATCTCGGGTAAAATACCCACACGTCCAGGGTAACCAATGTAGCCAAAACCACGATTGACATAAAGTTTTTGGTCGCCTTCTTCATAAAGTCCAGCCCACTCTTTGTAACGCAACTGCACAGGCGACCACTTGAAACTTCCCAACTCAACACCAAACTGCATTCCGTGCGTATGCCCTGCAAAAGCGGCATCAATATCCTTATATTTTGGCGTAAGCACTTGGCTTCTCCAATGACTTGGGTCATGCGAAAGCAGCAATTTTACAGGAAAATCTTGCGTATTTTGATGTGCTTTTTCCAAATTTCCGTATTTTGCAAAGCCACCTGCCCCCCAGTTTTGAATACCCAAAACACCTATACTTTCGCCATCAACTTTCACAGCTCGGTGTTCGTCCATTAACAAATCCCAACCCAAATTTTTATGGGCAGTCATCAAATCTTTGAGGTTTTGCACCTTTTTCTCAGGCGACTCCCATTGCGTATAATCACCATAATCATGATTCCCCAAAGTTGAAAAAGTGCCAAGCGGAGCTTTTATTTTCGAGAAGATATCCATATAATCTTTCACTTCAGGAGCAATATTATTCACCAAATCGCCCGTAAAGAAAAACATATCAGGCTTTTCTTTCATCAACATTTCTACGCCACCTTTCACGGCAGTTTTATTAAAAAAACTTCCCGAATGAATGTCTGAAAGTTGAGCAATTGTCATTCCGTCAAATTGTTTTGGGAGGTTTTTTAAGCGAAGCACAACTTTCCTAACACGATAATCATGTGCCCCCGACAAAATCCCCCAAGTCATGCCGCCTATGTTCAATCCTGTAAGAGTCAAAGCTGTTTTTGCCAAAAACTCAGATCGACTAATTGTGTCTGTTGCAGGTGTTAAATTTTCTGTAATTACTTTATTATCAACAGTTTGTGTTTGAAAAAATGAAACCACCCATTTCCCAAAACGAATAATATCATCTATAATCAAAACCAAAACAGAGAAGATTTTTGAGATGTAAACAATGGCAATTCCAGCCATCAAGAAAGTGCGAAAACTGGCTTTTGCAGGAGCCGTAATGGGCGTATAAGTAAAAATAGCAATGAGCGAAATGATTGAAAAAATCGTAAAGCCCCAATAGCCAAAACCAATCAAACGTTGTGTAGAAGCACTTGCCGAACGCATAACCACTTTTATTGCTTGCCAAACATAAAAATCAATTGAAACAGCAACAGCAATAGCCATGGTAAAACCAAAAATTCGATTCATAATAAAGGTTATAAATAAGAAATGCTGAATAAGAACAAAACTGATTTAATAGAAAGAAGGTTTCAATTTTTGTAGGACGATTTTTCAAATCAGCGATATGCATTATAAAAGGTTATTTATGATGATGAATAAAGAAATAATTTATTCTACCAATCGTTTGGTAAAATAAAAAACATCATTTACATTTGAACTAAAATAACTAATACCTATTATTTCTATGGACTATCGTCTATGGACTATCGACTAAAAAATGCCAGTTCAGAAAATCACAAAAGACGAAATTTTACTCAAATCATCAGATGTTTTTCGGGTGAAAGGCTACCACAATACCTCAATGCAAGACCTTGCCGAAGCAAGTGGTTTGCTAAAAGGAAGTCTTTATTATCATTTCCCGAGTAAAGAAATGTTGATGAAAGATTTGTTGATTTCGGTGCATACTTACTTAGAAAACAAGGTTTTTCCGATTGCATTAGATACCACACTTTTGCCCGAAGAACGCATGGATAAATTACTCAAAAAAATGGGGAAATTGCTGTTAGAGAAGGAAGGAGGCTGTATTGTTGGAAATACGATTTTGGAAACAGTAGGAGTGGTCAATGGTTTTCAGCCTATTTTGAAGTCAATTATTGATAAATGGATTGATGCTTTACAACAGATTTTTATGACCAATAAATCGTCCGAACAAGCTTTAAGATTGGCTCAATTGACCGTTATTGAGTTTGAAGGCTCGGTGATGTTCACAAAACTATATAGCGACAAACAGTTTTTGTATGACACTTACGCTCGTACACTTGCTCGATTGCAATAAAAGCTTTAATCCGTACCACGCAATTCCATTGTGGCAAAAAAAAGCGTGACACAGAAGTTTAAAATAAAACAAACGTTTGGTTTAATGCAGAAATTAAAAATTAAATGTAAAGATGGGGTTGAGTTAGCTGCGATTTTGCTCGAACCAACAAAACCAAAAGCGGCAGTTCAATTGAGCATAGGAACCGGAGCAAAAAAGGAATTTTACTTGCCTTTTGCTAAGTTTTTGGTCGAAAATGGTTACGCTGTTTGTACTTATGATTACCGAGGAACCGGCGAGTCGGCACCTAAGTCGATGAAAGATTGTACCTATAATTATATAGAATATGGCACGCAAGATATGCCAGCCGTCATGGATTTTTTGGATGAAAAATACCCAGATATACCCAAATTAATTGTAGGGCATAGTGTGGGCGGAATGAACTTCGGATTGATGCCTAACTACCTGAAAATCAAGGGTTTAGTGGCAGTTGGGTCGGGGTCGGGCTATTGGAAAAATATGTTTTTTGGGTATCGTTTACAGACACTTTTCTTTTTCAATATTTTCACACCAATAAGCATTTTTTTGAAAGGATATGTAGCTACCAAACGCTTTGGAATTATGGAAGATTTGCCAAGAAACATTGTTACAGATTGGGCTGGGTGGTGCAGCGTTCCTGATTATTTTTGGAATGAAAAGTTTTTTGAAAAAAGCGTGCCGAAAGGACATTATCACGAACTGACTTTTCCGATTGCACATTTTTGGGCTTCTGACGACCCTATTGCTAATGAAAAAAATGTACCGCTTTTGTTACAAAATTTCAAGACAAATAAAAATTTGACTTCTGAAAGGCTTGTTCCGAATGATTTTGGGGCAAAAGAAATTGGACATTTTGGTTTTTTTAGAAAACAATTTAAAGATACAATTTGGGTCAAAATCCTTCATAAATTAGACGATTTTATAGTGTATTAACAGGTAATTCGGTCAGAGGGCGAGCGTATTTACTTGCCCTTTTGATTTTTTACACATTTTTATAACAAAGACGGGTTGAAAACCCGTCGTACAAAAAAACTAAAAAATGACAAAACAAGAACTAAAAAATGCTTTAGAAGTTAGTTTCAAAAGCATTGCAGACGATGTTGAAAACATTGACGAGGCAAAGTTTTTTGCCCCAATTGGCGAAAAATGGTCGGTTGCAGAGAATATTTTGCACTTGACACAATCAGTCAAAATGTTTAATCAAGGAATGGCTTTGCCAAAGGAATTTCTTGAACAACAATTTGGCAAAATTGACCGCCCTACCCTTACTTATGATGAAGTAGTTGATAGATATTTGGCAGCGTTGGCAACTGGCGTAATTGCACGTGGTGGTTTTGTGCCACAAATGCCCGAAAATCCTTCAAAAATGATACTTTTGAGTAGCTTTTTGAAACATCACCAAGCTCTTGCTGATTTTCTAAATGATTGGTCAGAAGCAGAATTAGATGACTATTGTATTAAGCATCCTGTACTTAAAATGCTGACTATCAGGGAGTTCTATTATTTTATGGACTATCATATTTTGCATCATCATAAGGCAATTTTGAAGGGAATTTAAGCAAAAAATCTTATAAATGTGGAATCTGGATTCCTGTGATTTTTCGGTATAAATCTATGGCAAAAAGGTCGGTCATTCCTGAGATAAAATCTACTACAGATTGGATGTTTTGGTACACATTTCCTTCTTTTTTGATGCCAAATTGATTGGGAATGAGTTGCAATAATTTCTTTGATTTGGGCGAATTTGGTTGTAAAACTGCCGAAACAAATTCTTTCAACAAACCTCCAATGACATGATAACCAGCAATTTCGATTTCGATAACTGACTTGTCATTATAAATTTTCTTGATAGAAATTTCGTCAATTTTGCCTATCAGGCCTATAGTCTTTTCATCTAAAAGGTCAATCAAAGGCTTGTTGAGGGTGCCGCCAAGGAGTTGGGTTTCATACTCGAAGAAAACCTCTGTGCATTTTGTAACCAATTTTCCGATGAGCATTGCCCGCAGAAAAGCGAGTTTTTGTTTGTCGTCTTCTATGGCATCAACACTTTCTGAAATCGGTGGTTTTCCTTCACGAGTTTCAAAGAATGGTTCGAGCAAATTTCTGGCTTCTTGAATCGAAATAATATTCAGTCTGTGGGCATCTTCGAGGTCAATTATTCGGTAGCAAATATCGTCGGCAGCTTCTACCAAATATACAAATGGGTGGCGAGCAAAAACTGTCTTTTCTTTATTTAAAGCATTGATATTCAGCTCATTAGCTATGCTTTTATAAAAATTAATTTCGGCATCAAAGAAGCCAGATTTCTTGGCAGAAATGAAACTTTTTTTCTTAAATCCATTAGTCGAATCTGATGGGTATTTAATAATTGAAGCTAATGTTGTATAGGTTAGATTAAGTCTGTTTTCGTTAAAAATAGTCGTCAAAATGCGAAAAGCATTGGCATTTCCCTCAAAGAATTTGAAGTCATTGAATTGATTTTCGGTTAGATTTTGGGTTAAAATATCTAATTTTTCGCCTTCTAATTCATTAAAATAAGTTCGGATTGCTTCTTCTCCCGAATGTCCAAAAGGTGGGTTTCCAATGTCGTGGGCAATGCAAGCGGTCATGCAAACTGCCGAAAGTTCAAATTTGTAAAACTCAATAGCTTCTTGGTCGAGTTCATCTTTGTGTTTTTCAACGATTTTCTCGCCAATGGCTTTTCCAAGTGAACGCCCAACGGAAGCAACTTCCAAGCTATGAGTGAGGCGATTATGCACAAAAACTGCTCCTGGCAAGGGAAATACCTGTGTTTTGTTCTGTAAACGGCGAAACTGCGATGAAAAAATCAGTCGGTCATAATCTCGCATATAGTCAGTTCGGAAATTTTCTTGAGCGTTGCGGTGTTCGGCACCAAGTCGTTTATTAGAAAAAAGTGTATGCCAGTTCATTTTTGGGGAGTCGTGAAATTTTTGTGCAAGATAGACAATGAATGAATGAGCGAATGATAGAATGAGTGAATATTTTTGTTTTTTTGAATATTTTTTAAATGAAAACAAGATAAAGTATTACTTTTTTTATAAAATCAGCAATTTATCTATTCATAAGTCTATTTTTGTAAAATCATGATCAGTGAACATTCACAAATTATTATTCGCTCATTCTTTCATTCACTCATTCAATCATTAGATTTTGAAAGTAGTCATCATAAAATATAACGCAGGCAATGTGCAGTCGGTCATGTATGCCCTCGAACGCATCGGAGCGAGTTACGAACTTTCGGACGATGCCGAAGTAATTCGTTCTGCCGAAAGAATTATTTTCCCAGGTGTGGGAGAAGCCTCGACTGCCATGCGAAGTTTGCGTGAAAATGGTTTAGATAAAATCATTCCGACCTTGAAACAGCCGTTTTTGGGGACTTGCGTAGGAATGCAATTGCTTTGTAAATCTTCGGAAGAAAATAATACGGAATGTTTGGGTGTTTTTGATGTGCCGATTTTAAAATTTCCAAGAGTGAAGGGTTTTAAAGTTCCGCAGACGGGGTGGAATAATATCGAACCAACCAGCCCCGAAGCGTCGGTCGCCCTAACCCCTGAGGGGGGGACAAAAAATGAAACTAATATACTTTTAAAAGGCTTGAAAGAAAGTGAATATGTTTATTATAATCATGGGTATTATGCTCCGCTTTGTGAGTTTACGGTGGCAAAAACTGATTATATTCTTGAATATTCGGCGATGTTACAGCGAGAAAATTTCTTTGCGGCACAGTTTCACTCGGAGATTAGTGGCGATGTTGGCGAAAAGATTTTTAGGAATTTTTTGGAGATTTGATAAACTTGCATTTATCGAAAAATCGTTATATTTGTAAAAAAAACAAGTAAAACTATGACAATATATAATGCTTATGACCAAATAGCGGAATTAATCGCCACCTTAGACCCTTCAAAAGTTTTGGCATTAAAAGCTACCGATGAAATGCAAAATCGTTTGGAAGATTTGATAGAAAAATCGAAAAATGGGCAACTTGAATATAGAGAGAAAGATGAACTGGACCACTACATCGTCTTAGAAAGGCTTATTCGCCTTGCTAAAATTCGTGTGCAACCTCGAAAGCAAGCTGCATGAGTCGATATATTTCAGATATTCTTCGGGATTTTGTAGCAAATCGAGCGTCATTCCGTTGTGAATATTGCAGAATCCATGCACAAAACTCCTTTTTTGCTTTTCATATTGACCATATTGTCAGTTTGAAACACGGTGGTACTACTTCTCCTGATAATCTCGCTTATACTTGCCAAATTTGTAATCTAAGCAAAGGCTCTGACATTGCTACTTTTTTGGAAGACCCTTCTACTCCTATTCGCTTTTTTAATCCAAGAATTGATAATTGGCATGACCATTTCTTAATTGACGAAACTGGTCTATTAGAGTCAAAAACCAATATTGGGGAAGCAACCGTAAAGATTTTAGACCTAAATCATCCTGAATCAATTATTGAACGTAGGGAAATGGTTCGATTGGGAGTTTTTTAAAACTCAATTCCCTCAAAATATCACCAAAAACGTACTTCCCTCTCCTACTTTCGAGATAACTTTTAGGTTGCCTCCGTGCATTTGCATGATTTGTCGAGAAAGGCTCAAACCGATGCCCGAACCTGTTTTTTTGGTTGTATAAAAAGGAATAAATATTTTCTCCAAAGCCTCTGGTTCGATGCCACTTCCGTTGTCTGAAATTTCTATAAATCGCTGATTATCAGCTTGGTATGTTCTTATTTTTATTTCTGGATTGAGTTTATTTTCTACTGATTCGATGGCATTTTTTACTAAATTTATCAAAACCATTTCGATATGCTCGGGGTCGGCTACGAGTTCAAAATCTTGTTTGAAGTCGATTTTTAAACTAATTTGCTTTGCTTTTAATTGTGGCTGAACAAGATTTAGCAAATGATTTACCAAGTTTTTCGAGGTCGTTTCTTCAAAAATTGGTTTCGGAATCGTAGTAAATTCACGATAAGCATTTACAAAATTCATGATGCCTTTACTCCGATTTTCGATGGTTTGTAAGGCTTCTTTCAAATCATCAACTGTTTCCTTAATTTCTTGATTTTCCGACAAATCCATTTCAATAATTTCTCGCATAGTGCTTGCCAATGACACAATTGGCGTTACGGAATTCATGATTTCGTGGCGTAAAACCTTGGTCAGATTTTGCCAGGCATCCAACTCTTTTTGCTGTAATTCGGACTGAATATTTTGCAAGGAAACTAACTTTATCATGCGTCCACGCAAGCTTACTATGGTCGAATTGATGGTAATTTGTTGTTCGTTCGATGCTTCATAAAGTGTCTTGCTTCCCGAAGGTAAATCTTTTATAATTTCGTATAAACCAATGTGCTTACTTTTACTCAATTCTGAAATATTTCTGAGGCGATAAATACCCAACGTACGAAAAGCTGCATTGTTTATCAACTCAATATTTCCTGAAACATCAAAAGATAAAAGCCCCACATTGACGTGCTGAACAATGGTATTGATATAATGCAAATTGGCTTCTTTTTCGGCACGAGCTTGGCGAAAAGCATCTAAAACGCCATTTAGTTGTACGTTTATTTCTTCAAAACTCTTGCCTAACTTATTATCTGCACGAAATTTTACAGTAAAATCAGCATAGCGAACTGACTCAAAAAAACGAGCTAATTTGCGATTAACAGAAGTTGCATAAGTAAAAATAGAAAAAAACATGATACCCACAAAAAAACTCGCCACAACCACGCCTGTCCACTCTTTTATCATAAAACAGTAAACAATTCCTGTCAAAAACAGGCATAAAACACCAACTCGCCAAATAATACCAATAGAAAAATGCTTCATAAATTTAATGATAGAATGAGTGAGTGTTAGAATGATAGAATGTTTCAAAAAACAATTTTCATCTATTTTAATTTAAAAAAGTAAAAACTTGTAACCTGCTGATTATCAACACTCTACATTTTTCACTCTACACTCTTAACTCCCATCGTACAACGTTTAGATTAAATTTTTCATTAACATATAAAATGCAAACTCAAATTTCGTTAAATACTTGACAAAACAATAAATAAAATGAAAACCATTCAAATAAATAATAATCTTATCGCAGTAGCGTTGCTCGCTGTGGTACTTTCGGCCTGTTCGGTTTCAAAAGATTTTCTTTCGGAAAACTTCGCACAGGTACGAAATACGCATAAAAGGATTGCCATTTTGCCTTTTGATGTGCAGTTTGAAAATCCTAATAATCGTGTGAATGATGGAAAAAGTCGGAGAACTTTTAGTAAGCAAGAAAAGGAGGCAAGTTTAGATGCCCAGAAAGAATTGTTTACTTATATCGCTCGCCAAGTGTCGAAAGGTCGCTATGAAATTTCGTTTCAGGATTTTATTCGTACCAACAAAGTTTTGGCAGAAAATGGCATACGTTTAGAAGAAGTTGCTAATCAAAATAAGGCAGATATTGCCAAGCTTTTGGGCGTAGATGCTGTAATTACTGGCGATTTAGCTATCAGAATTACACAAATAAATATGCGTAATCCGCAGATGATGCCTCCTTTTCAGGGCAATGATGGCGTAGAAACGAATGTAAAATTATTTGATGCAGCAAGTGGAGAAATGCTTTGGTCAACGAATCTTTCGCAACGCCCAAATAATAGAATGGACACTCCTCACCATCTTTCGAGTCAGTTGATTGGGCAAATTGCTAAAAATTTACCTTATCGGACCAAGTGAGTTTAATACCATTTTTACAACGATTTTCTCATTTTTTATGCATTTTTAAGTAAAATTTCATAATTTCGCACAAGAAATAAAAATATCATATATAAATGGGAAGAGCGTTTGAATTTAGAAAAGCCCGCAAGATGAAGCGTTGGGGGCAAATGGCAAGAACTTTTACAAGGATAGGCAAAGATATTGCCATGTCCGTAAAATCGGGGGGAACTGACCCAGGCAGTAACTCACGTTTGCGGGCATTGATACAAAATGCAAAGGCAGTAAATATGCCAAAAGCCACCGTTGATAATGCCATCAAACGTGCCTCATCGAAAGACCAAGATGACTATAAAGAAATGGTTTATGAAGGCTACGCACAACATGGTATTGCGGTTTTGGTCGAATGTACTACCGATAATACAAATCGTTCGATAGCCAATATTCGTACCTCGTTTTCAAGATGTGGCGGAACTGTGGGAACTTCGGGAATGTTGGATTTTGTTTTTGACCGAAAGTCAGTTTTCAAAATTGCCAATAATGGAGCAGATATTGAAGAATTGGAATTTGAACTCATTGATTTTGGTGCAGAAGAGGTTTTCTTAGATGAAGAAACGAATCAGATTAATATTTATGGGGAATTTACGGCATTCGGAACATTACAAAAACATTTGGAAGAAAAAGGAATTGAAATTCTAACTTCTGACTTTGAACGTGTGCCAACTGACACCAAAACATTGACCGAAGAAGAAGCTGCCGACGTAGAAAAGCTCATCGAAAGGCTTGAAGATGATGATGATGTGCAGATGGTTTATCATAATATGGTGGTTAGCTAATGAGTGAATGCTTCAATGATAGAATGAGTGAATATTTTATCATAAAATGCTACATATCAATGGTTTAGTGAAAACAAAAACATTTTAGCCTCTTTATTGGGGCTATTTTTTTATATGAAAATACGCTTTCTTCTACTCTTATTTTTTCTTCCAAAAATCACTTTGGCTCAAATCGTTCCTTCGGATTCGATTAGAAAAAGTATTGCTGAAAGTTTAACATATTTGACAGAAAAACAATGTACTGAAACCATCGTTGGCAAGCAATATGCAGGTGAATGGGAGGCATATATGCAAATGAAAGCTGCGTTTTTGTATTTGGGAGGTCGTAATCAATACCGAGATTCTAATTGTTTCACGATGGCGGGCATTCATAATATTTTGGCAGAAATGTATTTGGCGGATACTTCACAAAAGCAAATTTTGCCTATGCTTCAGAAGGTTTTTCCAGAGGTTTTGAGTTATTCGACAGGCTCACAATTTAATTTTTGGAAGAAATTGCCACCTAATCAAGATTTAAAATGGGGAAAAGAACCTATCGAATTGGTTCATCGTCCGACGAATTTTAGATTAAAAGGACGTTTTATTAATAATGCAGCCAATGTAGCCAATGATGCCGACGATACTGCTTTGGGAAATCTGGCGATTTGGTATAATCAAAAGATTTTTGGTAAAAATGATTCTTTAAAACTGACAAATTCTGTAATATTTGACAGTTTTCTTGATGAAAATAGAAAAAACCGACATTGGTATAATCATCTTTTTCATGGGTTCAAAAATTCGGGAGCGTACATGACTTGGTTTGGGCAGGAAAACGAGTTTGAAAACTGGCATTTTTATAAAAATGCTTTACATAATTTGATTTTTTTTCTGCCAAACAGCATTGCTTTTCCACACCCATACAAAGCATATATTCCGTGGGGAACAAATGATGTTGATGTAGTTGTCAATGCCAATGTGCTTACTTATTTGAGTAAAAACAATCTTCAAAAAGCAAGTATTGGAAGCAAAAAAGCTAATATTTTGATAGAAAAACACACCAAACGAGGGCGTTGGAATCGCATGGGAATTTACTACCCAAATCGTTATCATTTGCATTTTGCCATTACACGAGCTTTGGCTGCAGGTGATACTGGTTTGCTAAAAACTGCTCAATTTTTAGTAAATCATTTATCAAAAACTCAAAAGCAAAATGGAAGTTTTGAAAGTAAGAAAATTGTAAATAAGTATGATATTTTACAATCAACTGCTTATGCAACTTTGGCAATGCTATATTTGAAAGAATCGGGTATGGAAATAGATAAAACATTGATAGACAAGTCAATAGCTTATTTGTATTCACAAAAAAACATTGAAAACAAACAAGTATTTTGGAAGGGGGGCGTGTATTTTTCAGGAGGAACGGTGGTCAGAAATATGCTTTATTTTACTTCTGATGCTTATACTACTGCTTTGATAGCGATTGCTTTTCAGAAGTATTTGAAGGTCTTATAAATCATAAGGATTTACACAATTTAAGCCTTTAATATTTTGAAAATCTTTGGTATTACGAGAAATAATAGTGAAATTATGTACTAAGGCTGTTGCAGCAATGATAGCATCTGGAAGTTTTATGTTTTTTTGCTTGCGTAGCTCAATGGTTTGTTTTACAACTTCCTCCGTGAGTGGATGTGTATTCGCCAAGCTCATAAATTCAGCTAATTCTTTTGTAGCCGACGCGTGTCCTAATACTTCAATGTGGTTAATGACAGAAACATTAAAATTGTCATTTATTGCCTTTTCTACAAAGATATGGGCATTTTCTGGCAAAATTTGACCTACAAATTCCAATAAAGAATTAGTGTCTATTAAATACGTTTTTATCTTTCCCATTCGCTACGACTGAGTTCTATCTCTGCAATCATTTTCTGAGCAGTTTCTTTTGAAATACAACCAAAAAAATCCGAAGGTTTAACTTTTGGTTTCTCCAAAGTTTTCAAATCTTGTTGATTTGCTTTTATTTCATTCCATTCTTCAATCGGAATAATCACCGCAGTATGTCTGCCTTGTTCATCTGAAACATATTGTACGTTCATGATTATCAATGGTTTATAGTTCAATTTAGAATTGACATTTAATGTACCATACAAATATACGGCACATTAAATATCAATTCAAATCATTTTTCTCAATTATATCTCTTCTCGATTTCTTCTAAACTCATGCCTTTTGTTTCAAAAACGATGTATTTGGCAAAGAGTAGTCCGAATAGCACAACCAGCATATAAATACCAAAAATACCCCCATTTGTGCCGAGCGAAGTTGCTGCCAAAATCGGAAACGAATAAGCTACACCAGCATCAAAAACCCAGTGATTGAAACTTCCCATGCTTGAAGCAAAACCTCTGATTTTTAGAGGATAAATCTCCGAAATCAATAACCAGCCAAGTGGCCCAAGGCTGATAGCAAAGAAAATAATGTAAACATACACGCCACCCACAAGCATAATTTTTTGTAATTCTGGACTAAGCGAATCTTTCATGTAAAATGCCAAACCAACTGTTGCCAAGCAAATGGCTGTTCCGATAAGTCCTGTGTAGAGAATTTGTTTTCTACCAAATTTATCCAAAATCATAATCGCCAAAAAAGTAGAAAGTGCATTAATTACACCCACACCAACTGTTGCCAAAGCCGCTGTTCCGCCATCGGGAAATACATTTTTGAAAATATCGGTCGAGAAATAAATAATTGCATTAATTCCAGAAAATTGTTGAATAAAGAAAATGCCAATTCCGATAAATAACGGAATACGTAAACGCTTGCTAAACAACATTCGCCAGTCACCTTTGTTGTGTTTTTCGTCTTCAATAATTTGTCGAGTTTGAGCAACTTCTAAGCGAGCTTGCTCAGGCTCACGCAAGCGATACAATACTTCCAAAGCCTCGGCATCACGCCCTTTGCCAATCAACCAACGTGGACTTTCGGGAACAAAAAACATTCCTATCAACAAAACTACCGCAGGAATAAAACCCGCCCAAAACATACTTCTCCAACCATCCGCTTGGTCGGCAAAGAAATAACCAACTACATAAGAAAGCAAAATTCCGAGAGTAATAGCAAATTGAAAAAAAGTTACTAATCGCCCTCTTTGGTCAGTTGGAGCAATTTCGGCCAAATAAAGCGGCACCGTTGATGCCACAATACCGATTGCCAAACCCAAAAATAAACGACCAATTATCAGAAAAGTTACCGAAGGTGCCATAGCGGCGATAATTGAACCAACCACAAAAACCAATGAAGCAACAATATTGATTTTTTTTCGACCTAAAATATCTGTCAGTGGACCACTAATAAAAGGTCCAGCCATTCCACCAAACAAAACGGCACTCACAATAAAGCCCTCCATTTCGGGACTTGGATGAAAACGCTCACGCAATGACGGTAAAGCAACATTAATTACACCAGTATCGAAGCCAAAAAGTAAACCACCAGTAGCTGCCACGGCAGCAATGAAATAAAGAAGCAAGTTTTTGTTCATAATAGGTTTTAGGTTAAAGGAAGCTACAAATATAGTGAAGTGATTTCAGATTTCTGATGTGGAATTTCGGAAAATATACTTAGTTTTTGAAAAGTTAGAACACTATATAGAGCAAAAAAATCCCGAAGGGATTAAACTCGAATAGCCCCGAGTGAAACTCGGGGGTTGAATAAAATATGATTCAAAACCCTGAAAAGGGTTTAACAATTAGTTCTGTATAATTTTGTTCAACTCTTTCAGAGTTGTTGGTTTCCTGTTTTTGTTATTCCGAGTCGAACTCGAAGCTATTCATGTTTAAGCCCTCCGGGCTTACAAGACATCATTTATATAAAACTTTCACGAAAAATACCTAAATTTGAAGATATTTTGTAGCACAGATTTGTGCAAAACCGCTCAAATGTTTTTAGAAAAAATCTATCTTTCAAACTTCAAAAATTACGAAGAAGCCAACTTCACTTTCTCCAAACAAGTCAATTGTATTGTGGGCGAAAACGGTAGCGGAAAAACCAATTTGCTTGATGCAGTCTATTTTTTGGCGTTGAGCAAAAGTTCTGTCCATAGCCAAGATGCCCTCAGCATCAACCATGATGCTGATGTAATGATGATTGACGGCATTTTCAAGAAAAACAAGAAAAAACACCAGATTACTTGTTCGATTCAGCGTGGACAAAAGAAAGTTTTGATGCACGACAAAAAGCCTTACGAACGCCTTGCCGACCATATTGGGCAGTTTCCTGTGGTGCTAATTGCCCCCGACGATACCGATTTAATCAAAGAAGGAAGTGAAGACCGAAGGCGTTTTTTTGACGGCGTACTTTCACAAATGGACGCTACATATCTATCTGATTATCAACAATATAACCGAATTTTAGAGCAACGAAATAGCCTTTTAAAAATATTTTTTGAGCGAAACTTTCTCGACCAAGATTTGCTCGATACTTATTCTGACCCTTTGGTAAAATTGGGTATTCGGATTTTTGAGCAACGAAAAGCTTTTATCGAAAAGTTTCTGCCCATTTTCAAAATTCATTATTCGATTTTGAGCGAAGGGCGTGAAGATGTTGATATTATTTATGAGTCGGAAGTGGCAAGTGGCGAGTTTCCACAGGAATTTAGGCTAAATAGAAACGTTGATGTGAAAGCTCAACGTACTACAAAAGGCATTCATAAAGATGATTATGTCTTTGAAATTGACCGTTATCCTGTCAAAAAATTTGGTTCGCAAGGGCAACAAAAATCTTTTGTAATGGCTCTCAGATTAGGTCAATTTGAAATGTTGCAAGAGTTGAGAGAAATGAAACCGATACTTTTGTTAGATGATATTTTTGATAAACTCGACGATAGAAGAATTCAGAAATTGATAGAAAGCATTGATAATCAGACATTTGGACAAGTTTTTATTACTGATGCTCGTCCCGAACGCACAGAAAAGATTTTAGCAAATGTGAAAGTGGAAGTAAATTATATTAGAACAAACCCATCAGCATCTAAATAAGCTGGGAAACGCTGCCGAAACTCATCAAGTGGTGTTTTTTCGAGCGTATAATGCAAAATCGTTTCATTGTCAATTTCTCGAACAAGCACTTTTCCTGCAAAATCAATGACAGCCGAATTGCCCGAATAAGGAAAACCGTTGCCATCTTCACCTATGCGATTTACGCCTACAACATAACTTTGATTTTCGATGGCACGAGCCACCAAAAGCGAGTCCCACGGGTACATACGCACTTGGGGCCAATTGGCTACATAAATAAGCAAGTCGTAGTCGAGATTCACGTTTCTACTCCAAACAGGAAAACGTAAATCGTAGCAAATCAAAGGGCAAATTTTCCAACCTTTGATATTCTTTATCAATCTCTTTTTTCCTTCCGAAAAAACATCATTTTCTTTCGCCATTCTGAAAAGGTGGCGTTTGTCATAAAAATCAATTTCGCCACTTGGTTCAACCCAAAGTAGGCGATTATAGTAGTTTTCGCCTACTTTTACTATAAAGCTGCCTGTTACCACTGCACCCGTTTGAGCTGCCATTTGCTTCATCCAGCGAGTGGTGGTGAGGTTCATGGGCTCGGCAATTTTGGCAACATTCATCGTAAATCCCGAATTGAACATTTCGGGCAAAATAATCAAATCCGTAGCTTCCGAAATACCAAAAATCTTCTCCTCCAACATTGCCAAATTAGCAGTCGGTTCTTCCCAATAAAGATTGGTTTGAATGAGGGTTATTTTTAGGTTTTGGAGAGTATCAGACATTTTATTACTAAATAACTTGAAGTTTTGAAATAAAAATCGCTTTGTGCCTTTGCAACTCAGTGCCTTTTGCCTAAAAACCCTCACTTCGGAAACTTCATTCGATAATCAACATCAACATCGCCTTTCGAGATATTTGCTAATTTCTTTTTTAGTAATTGTTTTTTCAAAGACGTGAGGTGGTCGGTAAATAAAATGCCGTCCACATGGTCATATTCGTGCTGAATGATGCGTGCAGCAAGACTTTCGTAATCTTCGGTATGCTCTACCCAATCGGTATCAAAATACTTAATTTTGATAAACTCTGGGCGATAAACATCTGCCCGAATGCCTGGAATACTCAAACAACCTTCTTCGTAAGCCCATTCATCGCCATCTTCTTCCAAAATTTCGGCATTGATAAATACCTTTTTGAAATCAATCAAAGATGGGTCAATGTCTTCATCTGTTTCGGCAGCTTCGTTGATAGGCGTACCGTCCACGACAAACATTCTAACATTGAGTCCGATTTGAGGAGCAGCCAAACCCACGCCCGATGCCGAATACATGGTTTCAAACATATCTTCGGCAAGTTTTTTCACGTCAATTTCTCCTTCTACAATATCAAGGGTTTCTTTTCTCAAAACGGGGTCTCCGTAGGCAACGATTGGGTAAATCATTTTTTATTAAAATATATAACTAATTGATAATCAGCAATTTGTGTTATTTAAGTAATTTCATTTAATGAAGATAAAAATTAAGTTTGACCCTTTTAGGGTCTTATCAAAATTCTGTTTTTGTTCCTCGAACGGTTCGCCGCTGCGATTACATTCGAGGCTATTCAGGTTTGACCACCGCTTCGGCGGTCCGATTCGTGGTCATCAAAAACATTCAACTAAATAACATTCATTCTTAATTCTACATTCTTAATTCTTAATTCCATTACTTTTGTAGCACAAAGTTACGAAACTGATGAATAATAATCTTAATAAAACAGTACAGTTTATTGATTTAGGTCTAATTGATTATCAAGAAGGCTGGGATACGCAGGAAAAACTCTTTGCGGAGATAGTTGATATAAAAATTCAGAATCGAAATATTGCTCCTGAAAACCAAACATTTACGCCTAATTATCTGCTTTTTTGTCAGCATCCGCACGTTTATACGCTTGGGAAAAGTGGCAAAGTTGATAATCTTTTACTTAATGAAGACGGTTTAGAAGAAAAACACGCAAAGTTCTATAAAATCAATCGTGGTGGAGATATTACTTATCATGGGCCGGGGCAATTGGTTGGCTATCCGATTTTGGATTTAGAAAATTTCTTTACGGACATTCATCGCTATATGCGTTTTTTGGAAGAAGCAATTATTAGAACGCTGGCAGAATACAATATTGATGCAGGAAGAATCGACGGACTGACTGGCGTTTGGCTCGACCATATTTCACAGCGGAACGCCGCCCGAAAAAATCCAAGAAAGATTTGTGCAATGGGCGTAAAGTCGAGTCGTTGGGTAACGATGCACGGTTTTGCTTTGAATGTAAATACAGACTTAGATTATTTTCAAAATATTGTACCTTGTGGTATTGACGACAAAGCCGTTACTTCGATGGCTACCGAACTTTCGGTATTGCTTGATATTCGCGAAGTTATGGATAAATTGAAGCAGCATTTAGGAGAATTATTTGAGATGGAATTTTTGTAGTTTTTTTAACAAACAAAAAAAAACATCAGACTAACTAATAGTTTGATGCTCTTTCTGTACTGATATATAAATGATAGTGGTTAAGTAAAGGCAAGGGGGAACAAGTGTCCCCCGATGAACCCAAAACAACTTTTGCTGTGACTAAAAAAGTGAATTTCTTAGTTTGGTACAAAGTACTTGAAATCTTATGGCTGTGGCAATAGTCATAATGACTAATTGATAATATATACGAATGTAAATAGCTTATAATCAAGCATTTATCTACTAAAATGAGTATAATATATTTATTAACAATCTTAATCTTTTGCGAAAGCGTAACCGTTTAATAAATTTTTCAAAAAAAACGAAATGATAAACAGAGGCAATAATCTATATAATTCCCATCATTCTGCAAAGTTGGATGAGTGCAGTTGTATCACGAGTGCAAGTTTTGGCGAGCATATTTCGTCGGTGATTATCTACGGTATTGGGACTAATTTTCAACAAATCGGCAATTTGTTTGGTGTCTAAGCCTTGTGAAATATAATTCAAAACTTCTTTTTCACGTTCCGAAATTATTTCATGCTCAACACTTTTTTCTTCGCTTGAGTGGTAAACAAAAACCTTCTTTTCTTTATCTCCAAACACTCCCCGAAAGCAATAATCATCACCTTTGATGAGGTGTGTAATGTTTTGAATAGTTAAAAATACAAGTGTAGCATTGAAATTACTATCAAGTTCCAACGGAATTACATTCATAAACCACCGCATTTCTCGCCCATTTTTATTCATTAATTTCAAGCCCCACATACTCACATTTTGCTTAGTTTTGAATGCAACAGGCAAGGTTTTAAGCATATTTATTATCCAAAATATAAAAACATTCAAAAAAGTCAAGTGCTTTTTATTGACCAAATTCATAAAATTCAAAGCCACATTGTCTTCAAATTCCTTTAATTTATAGCCAGTATAATCCTCCACACTTCCACTAATATAGACCGCATTAAGTTTTTTTACATCAACCAAAAGTATCAAAGTCCCTTGCTGATTGTTCAATAAATTGATAAGCCCTGAGCGTTCTAAATATTTTTTATAATCAATTTCTTTTTCTTCAGGAAAAAGTTTTTCTAATGAATCATAAAGTTTTTTAAGAATATTTTCTATTTCTTTTGAGGAATCCATTGAGAGAAATTTTCATTAATTGTTGAAATAAACTGCATATTACGAAATAATAAGCAAAAATGTACTATATTTTATTCAGTGGTAAAATCTAAATTGCTTACTTGAAACCAGAAAAGTAATTTTGTCCAAAAAAATCGGCAATTTTGTAAAATCTTTGTCTATTTTAAAATCGAAAATGTCTATCAAATTCAATCAAAAATACTACCCTTATTTCATTGCTTTTCTTGGCTTATGTTTCTTTTTTCCTTATTTGGGCAATGTTCATTTATTTGATTGGGACGAAATAAATTTTGCTGAATCTGCCCGAGAAATGCTTCTGACAGGGAATTATAGTCAAGTCCAAATTGATTTTAAACCTTTTTGGGAAAAACCACCACTTTTCTTTTGGATGCAACTTGGGGCAATGAAACTTTTCGGAATCAACGAATTTGCTGCCCGATTTCCCAATGCTTGTGTGGGAGTGATTACATTATTGGTGTTATTTTTTATTGGAAAAAAACTTAAAGATGCAAATTTTGGCTTGATTTGGTCTTTGTCATATTTGGGGGCTTTTACACCTCACTTATATTTCAAATCTGGCATCATCGACCCAACTTTCAATTTGTGTATTTTCTTAGGGGTTTACTTTGTTTTTAAAGCAAAAATTGAGCCAAAGCACACTCTTTTTTATTCATTATTATCAGGCGTAGCCATTGGGCTTTCTATCCTTACAAAAGGTCCTGTGGGTGGGCTTATTTGGGGGCTGGTAGTTTTCGTTTATTGGGGATTCTTTCTCAAATTTAAGTCTTTTTTTAATTGGAAACAAGTAATAGTTTTTGGCGTTACTTGCCTACTTATCACTTCAATTTGGTTTGCTAATGAGCTGATTAACAACGGTCTGTGGTTTTTTAAAAAATTTATTACATACCAAGTCCGCTTGTTTAGTACGCCCGATGCTGGGCATGGACAGCCTTTTTATTATCATTTTTTGGTCGTGCTGATTGGCTGTTTTCCGATGTCAATTTTTGCGATAAAAAGTCTTTTCAAAAAAGATGAAACTTTTGGCGATTGGATGAAAACAACCTTTTGGGTCGTCATGATTTTGTTTAGCATCGTAACCACCAAAATCGTTCATTATTCTTCGATGGCTTACTTTCCAGTATCGTTTTTGGCAGCAAAATTTTTATATGATTGGTTACATGACAAAGCTATTTGGAGCAAATGGCTATCATTTGGACTTATCTCAATCGGTTTTATTCTCTCTTTCATCCTTGCTGCCGTGCCTTATATTGGCATGAATGTCGAGAAATTTATTCCATTGATAAAAGATAAATTTGCCGCAAAAAACCTCGAAGCTCCCGTAGAATGGCATGGTGCAGAAATGTTAATTGGAGTTGTTTATTTTATCGTACTCGTTTTTATTATTATTAAATTTGCTATCCCAAAATCGCAAATTAAAAATCGTAAATGGCTATTTATCAGCACTTTAACTCTTTCTACAGCAATGTGTTTGTTTCTTTTTGGGGCGAATGTTGTTCCAAAAATTGAGCGATATACACAAGGTTCAGCCATTGATTTTTATGAATCTAAGCGTGGGCAAGATGTGTATATTCACGTATTGGGTTTTAAAAGTTACGCTCATTTATTTTATTTTCAAAAGCCAAATCTCAAACTTTCTCCTCAAAAAGAAAGTGATTACGAAAATTGGCTTCTTAATGGTAAAGTAGATAAACCAGCTTTTTTCGTAACAAAAATTGACCGACTCGATGACTATAAAAATAATCCAAATTTGGAAATCGTAAAAGAAGAAAACGGATTTGTATTTTTGAAAAGACGGAACGCCGCCCGAAAAATTGTTTTCTAAAAAAAACTTGAAAAAATGATACGATTTAACAAACTTTGGAAATAAAATCAGCATTAATGCAAAATTCAACAATCAGTAGCGGAACGCCGCCCGCTCAAAAGCGGAACGCCGCCCGTTCAGAACTCTTATTAGTCATAGACGTAGGCAATACTGATGCCGTTTTTGGACTTTTCAAGGGCGAAAAGCTACTCCATAATTTCAGAATCAAGTCGTTGAAAGACGAAAACTATGTTTATTTTGAATATCGTTTTCGACAATATTTCTTGGAACAAAATCTCCGATTTTCTGACATCAAAAAAGTTGTTTTGAGTAGCGTTGTACCTCAGCTTACGCCTATTTTTAAAGCCTTGATAGGGAATTTATTTGGCATCGAACCAATTGTTGTTGATGCTCACATTTTTCCTTCAATCGAAATTTCAATTGATAATCCTGATGAAATAGGCAGCGATTTGGTGGCAAATGCCGTGGCAGCCTATACGAAATACAGGCGAAATTGCGTAATTGTTGATTTTGGAACGGCTCTAACTTTTACAGTTGTGTCGGAAGAAGGAAAAGTTTTGGGCGTTTCGATAGCTCCTGGGCTACGAACTGCCGTGAAAGCCTTGTTTTCAAATACTGCACAATTGCCCGAAGTGCCATTGGTTTTACCGACTTCCGTTTTGGGTAAAAACTCTGTTCATGCTATTCAGTCAGGCATTTTGTGGGGCTACGAAGGTTTAGTAAAAAACATGATTCATAAAATACGTGCCGAACTTGGCGGCGACTGCATTGCCATTGCCACAGGCGGACTTTCTTCTATTATTTCGACACTCCATGGCGAATTTGTAGAAGTAAATCGAGAACTGACTTTGGAGGGTTTAAGAATAATTGGGGAAAGTAAGTAACAATAACTAAAAATGAAAATAGACAAACGAGCAATCAGAAAATTTATAAAAGCAGCCCTTGCTGAAGATGTAGGCGATGGCGACCACACTTCACTCTCAACAGTGCCTGCCGATGCAATGGGCAAAGCCAAACTTTTGGTGAAAGACGAAGGCATTTTGGCAGGAGTAGAATTGGCAAAAATGATTTTCAAAATCGTAGATAAAGACTTGACTGTCAAGGTTTTAATCAAAGAAGGAAAGCCCATAAAGTACGGAGATATTGCTTTTTATGTGGAAGGAAAAGACCGTTCGATTTTGACCGCCGAGCGTTTGGTACTCAATTGTATGCAACGTATGAGTGGCATTGCGACAACCACAAATCAAGTGGTAAAGTTGCTGAAAGGTACAAAAACAAAGGTTTTGGATACTCGGAAAACAACGCCATGTTTTAGAATGATTGAAAAATGGGGCGTACAAATTGGTGGCGGAGTCAATCACCGTTTTGGACTTTTCGACATGATTTTGATAAAAGATAACCACGTAGATTATGCAGGAGGAATAAAAAATGCCCTCAATGCGGCACACGAATATTTGAAGGTAACTAACAAAAATCTGCCCATAGAAATAGAAGTCAGAAATTTAGTTGAACTTCGTGAAGCTCTCGAAATTGGAGGAGTTGTCCGAATAATGCTTGATAATTTTAGCTTTGAAAATATCAGAGAAGCCATCAAAATAGTTGATGGACGCTTTCCATTGGAGGCATCGGGCAATATTTCACCCAAAAACGTAAGAGAATATGCCGATTGTGGCGTGGACTATGTTTCTATGGGTTATTTGACTCACTCAGCCAAAAGTTTAGATTTAAGTTTGAAAGCAGTGAAAGAATGAGTTTGAAATTATATTATTTTTTGCCAATTAGCTTTTACTCAACTCTTTCAAAGCTGCCACAAAAGTATCTAATTCGGCAGCAGAAGTATAAACATTTGGCGTAATTCGGCAGCCTTGCACATTGGCATAATCAATAGCGACTGTCCAGATTTTATACTTTTCGAGTAGTATTTTTGCTAAATCAGCTGGTTTTATTTGCTTTATTCCGACATTGGCAATGCCGCAAGCTCGCTGACTTTCGACTGAGGTATTCAAGACAATATTTGGCAAATCACGCACTTGTTTTGTCCAATATTCTTGCAAAAACCTTAGCCTTGCTTCTTTTCTTTGGCTACCAATTTTTTGGTGAAAATCAATGGCGTTGGCAATTGCCAAATCGGTATGCACGGGGTGTGTACCAGTATGGTTCAATTTTCTAATATCATCATCTTTATAGCCCAAATCGCCAAAAAGTTGCCATAATTTGGCGATTTTTTCCTTTTTTACATACAAAAGCCCTGCACCAAGTGGCACGCTCAACCATTTATGAAGGCTACTTCCATAATAATCGCAGCCCAAATCTCTGATTTTAAAGTCAAGATGTGCAATGGCATGAGCTCCGTCCACCATTACATCAACGCCTTTTTTGTGAGCCATTTCGCAGATTTTTTTAATCGGCAAAATATGTCCTGTAATATTAATTATATGACAAACCATCAATAAACGAGTGCGTGGCGTAATGGCTTTTTCGTAAAGTTCAACAATCTCTTCGTCAGACTTTGGATGATTGGGAATTGAAATAATTTTGTTCACCATCCCATAGCGACGTGCTTGCAATTTGAACATATCGAGCATCGAACCATAGTCTTGCTGTGCCATCACTGCCTCATCGCCAGCTTTCCAGTCGAAACCTGCAATAATAGTATCGAGCGATTCGGTTGTGTTGCGAGTAATTATTAATTCTTCGGGCAAACAACCTACCAAAGCTGCCAATTTACTACGAATTTCCGCCTTATCGTCAAACTGTCGGGTACGCATATAATACGAACCTTGAAAATTGATTTCACGCACATGTCCTATAAAATTCTCCAAAGTTTCTTGCGGAGCAAATGAATAATAGCCATTCTCGAGGTTAATATAGTCAGGTTTTATGCGATATGCTCGCCTAATTTCTGCCCAAAAATCTTCATTTTGAGCAATATTTTCAGGCGTTTCTTGTTCGATTTTCGATAAGATTTTCTCGAATTTCTTTCCAAAAACTGGCGAAACAAAACTTGATGCAGTAAGGGTTTTTATAAATTGGCGTTTGTTCATGATTTCAACATTTAATACAAATGATAACAAAGCATTTTTCGTTTACCTCAGTTCTCGGCAAGACGGGTTGGGAAACCCGTCGTACAAAAAAATTTCCCGAAAATAGGGTTTTTCGGGAAATTTTTCAAAGAAATCAACAAGATTATCTCAATCTTTATTGCGTGCTACTTCTGTTTTGTCCAAAAGCTTGGCGGTTTTTACTAATTTGATAAATTCGGAACGGTAGCCTTCTTCGTCTTGAGTTTTGGCGTTTTTTGCTAAGTCAATCACTTGGTCATAATTTGCCAAACCTTTGAAAGCCGACTGACGTAAAAGCAAGCCAAATTCGGCAACAGAGGCAGCAAATCTGAAATTTTCGGAGGTTTTATTGAAAGGTGTATGCTGGTCAATCACCACTTTTTCCATCAATTTACTCTTGTTTTCATCGGGTGATTTGTAACGAAGTTTGATATTCAAAATCTCATTTGAGTTTGCAGAAGTTGTCAATTCTTTTACTTCTTGGTACTTCAAATCATCTGTTTTTTTCACATAATCGCTTTCTACGCCCACAGGAACAATTTCATACAAAGCTGTAACTGTATGCCCCGAACCCATTTCGCCTGCATCTTTTTTGTCATCATTGAAATCTTCATTGCGTAACATTCGGTTTTCATAACCAATCAAGCGATAGGCTTTTACGAATTTTGGATTAAATTCTAACTGCAATTTTACGTCTTTGGCAACAGTGAAAAGTGTTCCGCCAAATTCATGCACAAATACCTTTTGAGCTTCCTGCAAATTATCAATATAAGCATAATTTCCGTTGCCTTTGTCGGCAAGGCTTTCCATTTTATTGTCTTTATAATTGCCCATTCCAAAGCCCAAAATGCTTAGAAAAACACCACTTTCTCTTTTATTTTCAACCAAACTTTTCAATTCGGCTTCGCTCGAAACACCTATATTAAAATCGCCATCACTTGCCAGAATCACTCGGTTATTGCCACCTTTTACGAAATTTTCAATGGCAATTTTATATGCCAATTTTATTCCTTCGCCACCTGCCGTAGAGCCACCTGCCTCTAATTTTTCGAGGGCAGCTTTTATCTTGTTTTTTTCAGAACCTGCAGTTGAAGGCAAAACTATACCTGCCGCACCAGCATAAACAACCATTGCCACTTTGTCTTGTGGACGAAGCTGGTCAATCAATAAATAAAGAGCTTGCTTGACCAATGGCAATTTTTCGGGAGAATTCATCGAACCCGACACATCAAGCAAAAAAACAAGGTTGGACGCAGGTAAGTTTTCAGTCGAAATTTTCTTGGCTTGAATACCAATTTGCAATAATTTCAATCCCTTATTCCAAGGCGAGTCTGAAAGTTCAGTATTTATCGTAACTGGTAGATTACTAATTGGTTGCGGATATTCATAATCAAAATAATTGACCATTTCCTCAATGCGAATGGCACCTTTTGGAGGCAAGCTTCCGCCATTCAACATTCTACGAATATTGCTATAAGCGGCTCTATCAACATCAATAGAAAAGGTGGTTAGGGCATCTTTTTTGACTTCCTGAAAATTATTTTCTACCAAAGAATTATATTCTTCGGTGTTGAAATTTTCCTCTTTTTCTTCTTTTAGTTTCGGAATAACTTTGTCATATTGGCTACGTTTGTAAGGTCTTGATTCTTGTACGGTAATTCCCGCAGCTCGTCCTTGCATCATTGGTGCATGGCTTTCTCGAATATTTCCTATTGATTTCATTTCATAGTCTGCGACCACTTCCGAAAGTTGTTTTGAATCGCCTGCCAACGTAACATTAATTACATTTTTACTTCCAATTTTCACTTCTTTTGAAACATAGCCAACATAGCTAAAAATCAAAGTTTCTTTGCCAGTTGGTACGCTGATTGAATAATTACCTTTGGCATCTGTTTGTGTGCCAATTTGTGTACCTTTGATTTGTACACTTACACCCGGAAGCGGCGAACCATTGTCGTTGGCGGTAACAATTCCAGTAATAGTTTGGTTTTGTGTAAAAGCAAAAATGCCAGCCACAAATGCAATAAGAATCCAGATTTTCGTTTTCATATTTGTATAAGTTTTTATGTTTGGAATATTGATGCAGAAAGGAGAAAGATTCCATAAAAGTTTTCAAGAAAAAATTTAAAACTCTGATAGTCAATTAATTACCTATGTTTTTCAAGCAATTTCGTAAGCCCAAACCCACAACTGATGCCGAATATTTGGCAGCGTATCGGGCTACTAATAACCTTGAGGTTTTGGGAGAATTGTATGAGCGATACATGGAAATGGTCTTTGCGATTTGCTATAAATATTTGCGAGATGAAGACGAAAGCAAAGATGCAGTGATGAATATTTTTGAAGAATTGATAGAAAAATTACGCACGCATAATATCGAAAACTTCAGAAGTTGGCTGCATAGTGTAGCTCGAAATCATTGCCTGATGGCTTTGAGGTCTAACAAATTTCAAATGCAAGATTTAGAAATTTCGGACGAGAATTCTATGGAAAGTGAGCCTTTTGAGCATCAATCTGATGAGTCCTTTGAACTGGAGCATAATTTATCAAGAATGGAACATTGCATCGAAACACTTTCAGCAGAACAAAAAGCGAGTATTCAATTGTTTTATTTACAAGAAAAATGTTACCAAGAAATTACCGAATTGACAGGTTTTGAGCTAAACAAAGTGAAAAGTTATATCCAAAACGGCAAGCGAAATTTGAAAATTTGTATAGAAAAATCGAATGAATAAATCATCAAAAAATACAAACATAAATTCGGAAGAAATCAAAAAATATCTTTCCGAAAAAATGTCAGCAAAAGAAATGCACCAAGTAGAAAAACAACTACTTGATGATGCTTTTGCGTCTGACGCTGTTGATGGTTTTGAGGCTTTAAATTCAGATAAAATCAATGAAAAACTCGTAAAAATCGACTTAAAAAAACGTTTAAATAAAAGAATTTCTCAAGAAAAAAACAAGGAAATTATTGCTAAAAATATTCCACTTTGGCAATCAATTTCGGTGGCAGCTTCGGTGCTTTTGGTGCTTGGTTTTTGTTTTTATTTTTTAACACAAAAAGTTGAAAATCAACAGGTTACTGAGAAAAAAGAAACTATTTTATCTTCAAAACCAAGCGAAGTAATTATTTCAAAAGATGTAGAAAAAGATGATTTGGCAATGAATAAAAAGCCAATAAATAAAAGCAAAGTTGATAAAGAAATAGCTTTTGAAATTTCACAAGATAAAGAAGAAACTCCGCCACCTGTTCAAAGCGAAATTGCAGTTGCAAAAGTTGAAAACCAAGCTGACGAAAAATCAATAGAAGCACCGCCAATTCCTACACAAATCCAGCAAGAAACTCGTGCAGCAGCAGCTCCAAAACCTTCAACAGTTTCAAGGGAAAGTGCCGAAGTTTTGGAAGAAGTTGTAGTTGGTGCAGGAAGTGAGGAAAGGAAATCAATACCTCAAACTGCCGTAACTACTGAATTAAATAATGAGCCAATTCCCGAAGTTGGCTGGAATAATTACGATAATTATTTGATAAATTCTTTGAAAAAGACAGGCTCAGTTTCAACTTTGACTTTCGACGAGCCTCTAAAATTACGTCTGACCATTGAACCAAGTGGTAAATTATCTAACGTTCAAATTGATAATAATTTGAGCAAAGAGCAAACCGAAAAAGTAGTTGAAGTAATAGAAAAAGGCCCAAAATGGCTTCCTGCAAGAAAAAAAGGCAAAAAAATAAAGAAAGAAGTGTTGCGAGAATTGAAGTTAAAGTAGTTTTTTTTAAGTAAAAATTATTTTCCGAAATCAGTTTTGTATATTTGATAAAAAAAACGGCACCATGGTAGCTACCAAAAGTATAAAGGAAACAATTTTAGAAGAATTAAAAACCAAAGAATTGGTCAGTATTCCTGCCTCCGAAGAAGATTATTTTTCGGTGGCTTTTGATATGCCTTTTAAAATCGAGTACCATGACAGTGAAATAATTACTATGGGATTAGCATCTTTTTGGCACGAAACCCTTGTAGGGAATATGGTCTGGGTTTTAAAGAATCTTTTTTTAGGCAATGATTCTTATTATGTACAAGGAAGCAATTCAGGAGTTCAGATTCCGAAATTTGAGGGCGGATATTATATGCCCGATGTATTGGTTGTAAGAGATGAGCCTATTTTTAAGGAAGGTTCTACGGCAATTATTACCAATCCGTACATTATTGTAGAGGTTTTGTCAAAATCAACGGAAGATTTTGATGTAACCGAAAAACTGCCTGAATACAAGCATTTGGAGAGTTTACAACAAATTGTTTTTATAAGTCAGAAGAAAGTATCTGTTATGAGTTACCTGCGTTCTGAAAATCCCGAAATTTGGTTGAATCAAGATTTTTATAAAGAAACTGACCAAATAATGATTGAAAATAGTCCAATTTTATTGAAAGATATTTACAAAAAAGTTAAGTTTCAGAAATAGATTTTCAAATCAAAAAAAAATCCATAAATCATTGATAATCAATAATTTATGGATTTTTTTTTTAAAAAACAAAAATCAAAACTCTTCATCAAGCGAAAACGACATTTCACTTTTCTGCGACATTACACCCGATTTTTGATATTCGCCTACACGTTTTTCAAAGAAATTGGTTTTGCCTTGTAGCGAAATCATATCCATAAAATCGAAAGGATTGGTGGCATTATACGTTTTGTCCAAACCAAGAGATTCTAATAAATGGTCGGCAACAAATTCAATATATTGGCACATCAATTCAGCATTCATGCCAATCAACGAAACTGGCAAGGCATCGGTTACAAATTCTTTTTCGATTTCTACCGCATCACGCACCAAGCCATAAACTTTATCGGCAGGGTATTTATTTTTGATATGTTGGGTATAAAGTAAGCAAGCAAAATCACGATGCAAGCCTTCATCACGAGAAATAAGTTCATTTGAGAATGTCAAACCGGGCATCAAACCACGCTTTTTCATCCAAAATATTGAGCAAAAAGAACCCGAAAAGAAAATACCTTCAACAACTGCAAAAGCCAAAAGTCGGTCAATAAAGTTTCCATTATCAATCCATTTCAAAGCCCAGTCAGCTTTTTTCTTCACGCACGGAATATGGTCAACTGCATTGAGCATTTTATCACGCTCCACAGGGTCTTTGATATAAGTATCAATCAGCAACGAATACGTTTCTGAATGAATATTTTCCATCATAATCTGGAAGCCATAAAAACATTTTGCCTCAGCATATTGTATGCGAGAAATGAAATTTACAGCCAAATTTTCATTAACTATGCCATCAGAAGCAGCAAAAAATGCCAAAACGTGTGAAATAAAATGACGCTCGCCATCATTCAAATTTTTCCAATCTTGCAAGTCGGGCGAAAGGTCAATTTCTTCGGCAGTCCAGAAGGACGCTTCATGTTTTTTGTAATATTGCCAAATATCATCATGTTCAATAGGAAAAAGCACAAAGCGAGTTTTATCCTCAATCAGTAGAGGTTCAACTTGCATTAATTCAGCATCGGTCATTGGAGTTTTTGTTTATAAGCAAATAGGTAGCTTATGGATATTTATTATTATTCGTCATTCAAATATAATTATATAATCAAAATTTAACAATGATTGTTTTTAGAATTTATTCAAATAATTTCTAACTCATTGATAATCAAGCAAATGGCTAATGATTTTTTTTCTACAACAAAATTTTGTCAGTTTTGTAAGATTTACCGTAACTTTACTTCTTTAATAGACCTCAACCTCATCTAACTATTATGCAAACATCTGGCTTAAAACTTAGACTTATTATTGGTTTGGTAATGGCAGCAGTGGCACTGATTAGCTATTATAGCAAAAATCAAGTAAATCCTATTACTGGTGAAGAACAGCACATTGACTTGACACCCGAACAAGAAGTAGCAATGGGCTTGCAATCTGCCCCACAAATGGCACAAGAATATGGAGGACTTTATAATGACAATGAAGTACAACAACAAGCCAAAGCCGTAGGTTATAAATTAGTGAAACAAGTTGATGATGAAATAAAAACTAAAGGTGTTGCCTTACCTTATCAGTTTGATTTTCATGTATTGGCAGATGACCAAACTGTCAATGCTTTTGCCTTGCCTGGTGGACAGATTTTTATTACTGTTGGACTTTTGAAAAGACTAAAATCGGAAGACCAGTTGGCAGGCGTACTTGGACATGAAATTGGTCATGTGATTCACAGACATTCGGCACAACAAATGGCAAAATCGGACTTTTACCAAGGTTTGGTAGGGGCAGTAGCTACGGCAACTTCCGACGGAACTGGCATGGGTGGTGGGCAAATTGCTCAATATGTGGCTCAGATTCAGGAAATGAAATTTGGGCGTAACGACGAGCTACAATCTGACGATTTTGGCGTAAAGTACATGGTAAAATCTAACTATAATCCAAATGCGATGATTGAAGTGATGGAGATTTTGGCAGAAGCTGGCGGCGGAAAACAGCGTGACGAATTTATGAGTTCACACCCAAGTCCCGAAAATCGCATTGCCAAAATAAAAGAGCATATTGCAAAATATGGCGGCGGGAAGTATTAGCAGTTTTCAGTTCGTAGTGGGCAATTTCTTGAAGGAAATTGCCCACTTTTTTATGCTTTTTCTGCGTAGAGTTCATTCACTATTCCTTGCATAGCTCTTTTTATTTCACGCACAAAACGCTTATTATCAGAGTTTTGCATATTTTCTTCTTGTATAGCCTTGAAGAATAAAATATAAATTGGCACATCTAATGCTGCACTCAATTGTTCCATAGTTTCAAGACTTGGGTCTTGTTTTTCGGACTCAATTTGAGAGAGATATGAATTAGAAATACCTATTTTTTGAGCAAGCTCTGACTGACTATAGCCTTTTTCGAGCCTTGCTTCTTTGATTACTTTTCCGATGTGCATGATACACTTTTTGTTTATGCCAAGAATTCCATCCTGCGAATAATCTTGTAAAGCCAACTGGCAACTTCACCCGATTTTTTCATGATTTCTTTGTAATTCTTTCCTTCATCTTTGGCGATGGATTCTTTGGCTTTTTCTATATTTTTTAAAACTTCCAACAATTTCTTTCTATCCTCTTTCGACAGTTTTTTGCTCAGTAGCTGACTTCTAACGTCTAACTCTGCACCCAATAACTGCTTGATGATAGCCAAATAATACTTTTCGGTATTGTCCATTTTATTGATTTGATGGTTTTTTGGGGTACAAAGGTAATTTCCATTTTTTACAAGAAAATAAAGATGAAGTAAAATTTAAGTTTAAACAAATATCAAATTATTTTTATTATAAACAAATTATTTTCACAAATAATGAAATTAATTTATTTTTAGTTAAATATTTGGAGTTTTGAATGATATTCTAATCTATCTTTTTTTGTCTATAATTGACGAAAAAGAGGCAAGACACTCACCATTGCCCTCGGCTTCGCTCGGGCAACGGTGGGCTGTTCGCATCAGTGGTGAGGAGGTTTCATCGGTGGTTGAGCGAAGTCGAAACCTCCGATGCAAACGAAGTGGAGGGCAATGGAGAGTATTAGTTTTTCAAAAGAAAAAGTAATACTTTTGAAAATCATCTTTCAAAAAGACAAATCATCTAAAACCAATACCAAAAACTATGTTAGCAATATTTTTAATCTACTGGATTGGTAAAAAGTTTTATGATTTAGCTGGCAGACATAATCGCTCTCAATGGGGTTTTGCAATATTGGGAGTAGTCATTTATTATGCAACTCAGTTTTTTGCTGGCATTATTTTGTACCTTATTGCACCCGAAAAATTCTCAGATAAAGGTTCCGAAATGGCTCTAAATATATTATGTATTGCTGCTGGTATATTAGTCTGGCATTTAGTCCGAGGATATCTAACAAAAAAATGGGAGAATGAAGAAGAAGAAAACTATGTTGATTATAATGAAGAAATAAGTAATATTGGGCAAGATTTGCAGAACTAATTTTATCTCCAAAAAACCATGTACTTCAACGACGAACACAAACTTTTCCGTGAAACAGTGCGACAATTTATTGAAAAAGAAGTCGTGCCAAATGCCAATACTTGGGAAGCCGAACGCCATATTCCGAAATCAATTTTGAAGAAAATGGGCGATATGGGCTACTTGGGCTTACTTTTTCCAGAAACTTATGGTGGAAACAAAGCTGATTTTTGGTTTTCGGTAGTTTTTCTCGAAGAAATTGTTCGGAGTTATATGGGTGGTTTTAGTACCATGATTAGTGTGCATACTTACATGGCTATCAACCATATTTTTAAGGCAGGAAGTGAAGAATTGAAGCAAAAATACTTAGTTCCTGCGATTGCTGGTGAGAAATTGGCAGCTTTGGGTATCACCGAACCTGATGCTGGTTCTGACGTTGCAGCGATTCGCACAACCGCCCGAAAAGAAGGTGATGAATTTGTAATAAATGGTTCAAAAACTTTTATTTCCAATGGTTTTTATGGGGATTTTATTACACTTACTTGTAAAACAGAGGCTGCAGCAGGTGCAGCAGGAATTAGCCTAATTGTTGTAGATTTGGATGCCGTAGGAGTAACAAAAACCAAGCTAAATAAAATGGGTTGGCATAGCTCCGATACCGCTGAAATAAAATTTGATGAGGTGCGAGTACCTATAAGCAATTTGATTGGCTACGAAAACGGAGGCTTTTATTATTTGATGGAAAGTTTACAAATCGAACGTTTGGTGGCATCAATTATGGCAGTTGCTGGGGCTGAATTAGCTTTGGAAGAAACCCTTCAATATTTGCACGAAAGAGAGGCTTTTGGTCGAAAAATTGCCAAATTTCAAGCAATTAGGCATAAAATTGCTGAAATTGCGACTGAAATTGAAATATCTAAACACTTTGTTTATAATACTTGCCACCTATTTTCGGAAGGAAAAATAGTCGTGAAAGAATGTTCGATGGCGAAACTTTATACCTCCGAACTTGCCAAACGAGTAACCGATACTTGTTTACAGTTTTTTGGAGGTTATGGTTTTATCGAAGATTACCCGATTTGTAGAATGTACCGTGATGTGCGTGTAGGCACAATCGCAGGCGGAACTTCCGAAATTATGAAAGAAATCATTGCCAAAATAGTAATAGACGAAGTAAAATACTCGAAAGTCTATTGAAAGAATGATAAATGCTAAATGATGAATGTTAGATTTTGTGCTTGGTCAAATCTTAAATTAAAGTACTGATAATCAAGCATTTAACATTCATCATTTAACATTATTTTTCAAATCCAGCCACCGGCACGATATTCTCTTTTTACGAAAGCATTTGCTTCGTCGAAGTTCGTTATTTTCATATTTGCACCGTCCCACAAAAGTTTTTTTCTACCGATAAACTTGTTTTTTGCATCACGAAGCAAAAACGACTTTACAGCGAGATTTCCCATCAAAACTGTTTCAGTCAAAGGACCAGATTGGTCGAATGACGAACTCGTATAAGTTCCAAAACCAGCCTTGCAAGCCTTCACCCATTGTTGCTGATGCCCACTTACGCCACCATCTACTAATGCACGTTTAGGTTCTGGTAATTTAACATCTGACAATTTTCCATTCATAAAAATCTTTGGATTATCACCAAAAAGTTCGCAAGCCAAAATACCTTTTGTGCCTATAAACATAACTCCACCATCAATACTGGCAAATACTTTTTCGTAATCACAACCATCAGGAAGCTGCGGACGAATACCCCCATCGTTCCACGAAAGATTAATTTCTTTGAAATTTTTGCTCGTAGGATTTGGAAATTTAAGGTGAATAGAAGCCGAAGGAGGGCAAATATCATCAAAAAATGCTTCTTTGAAAAAATCGGCATAAACTTGTCCAACCGAACATTCGACCGAAGTTGGATAACCTAATTTCAAGGCACGAAAAGGAACATCTATAAAATGGCAACCCATATCGCCCAAAGCCCCTGTACCAAAATCCCAATATCCACGCCAACGAAAAGGCATATATGCTTCATGATAATCTCGCTCTGGTGCTGTGCCGAGCCACAAATTCCAATCAACTTCGCTCGGAATTGTTTGCTTTTCGCCTTTGTCTTTTGGCGATTTGATACCTTGAGGCCAAACAGGGCGATTTGTCCAAACTTCTACCGTGTGTACTTCGCCAATCATGCCACTTTGTACAATTTCCTCTGTTACTCTCGTGCCTTTTCCGCTACTGCCTTGGTTGCCCATTTGTGTAACAACCTTGTATTTTGCTGCACCTTGAGTGAGCTGTCGAGCCTCCCAAATGTCATGTGTGAGGGGTTTTTCGACATAAACGTGCTTTCCTAACTGAATCGCCGACATCGCAATTGGGTAGTGCATGTGGTCGGGTGTAGTTACAATTACGGCATCAATATTTTTTGCTTCCGACTCCAACATTTTGCGGTAATCTTTGAAATAAGGTGCATTGGGGAATTTTGCACGAAATTTCACTGAATTTCTATCATCAACATCGCAAAGTGCTACGATATTATCAGAGCCATTATTGAAGGCTTGCGGAATATTATAATCAGCTTTTCCGCCACAGCCAACGGCGGCAATATTGAGTTTGTCGCTTGGTGCAACAAAGCCCCTACCAAGTACGTGGCGAGGCACAATCATAAATCCTGCGGAAGCTAAAGCACTGTTTTTCAGGAAGTTACGTCTGGAATCTTGTTCTTTTTTGTCGTTTGAATCGGTCATGGTTGAAGAAGTTTTAATTTTTACGAAATGTAGAAAAAAAGGCACAAATAATACTTGTAAAATTCTTTTTTAGAGTAATAGTTTATTTATCCCAATGACAATTTTTAAAGTAATTAGCTGCACATCAGCTGTAATTACGGCAAAAATATTAAGGAATAATATGATTTTCTTGCAAAAATTTTCTAATAAAAAACCTTCCCATACCTGCATATTGGCTATCATTGCTTGCAAACTTCTTTTTTAGTCGTTCAAACTCCTTGTCATATTCATTTGGTTGATTAGTATTATATCTATCTAATTCTCTTTTTACAACATTCATTTGGTGAAATAAATCTTCAAGGGTTTCTTTGCGAGCTTCGACTAACTTAGGTCTTCTTAGGGCATAAACATCTACTGATTTCTTAGCCATATCAGACTTAGTAATTATTACACCTTCGGTAGGATCATAATCAAAATGCTCGTCTGGGTTTTCCAGACATGGGTTTAATAGTAGCCTTTTTTCAAATTCTATATTTTGAGTATTTGTAGGAGAACTCACTCTGGTAGACTCATCACTTAGTGGAAATTGATCTTGTTTACCCAATGGAATTTTATTTGCTTTAATAACATGTTTCCTTTTTTGATTGCAATGCTGACAAGATAACAATAAATTATTCCATTCATTAGCTAACCAGTAATAACCTGGAGTTCTGGGATTTTTCTCAACAATACTCCCTTTAGGTCGAAAATGCTCAACATCTCCGTCATAGACAGATTCATATTTACTTTCGCAATAAGCACATTTAGTAAATATCTTCTTTAATTCATCTTTTAGTCTTTCATTATTATATGCCTTAAATTTAAAAGCCGTATTTTTGGGTGGTATTGATGAATAATACTCAATTGCTTTAATGGTTTCTTTAACCCATATTTCTTTAGGGTCATTCAGAAAATCAGGTGCTTGAGGTCTTTCTATTGAAATCATAGCCATTCAATGTTTTTAACGAGTGATTTTGCATGATTTAGTGTTTCCTCTTTTAACTCTGTTTGTGTCTTAAAACCATTTTTCCTGATTTCCTCCGCACTATTCTTAATTGCCTCAAAGTAAACTTGTTCATTAAAGTTGTCTCCAAGTAAGCGTTTGTTTTCAAATACTTTTTTGTAAATATCTAATTGCACTTTATCATCTTCATTTAGTTCGTTTTCAGTTTTTTGTAAGAGTGAGTAATAATCATTCAAATACTTCTCTGTTTCTGCATCAAACGAATTTATTAAACCAAAGTAATCAGATGTCAATAATTGTTCTGCTTTCATAAAAGTGTGGTCTGGCAAAACCTTATCGTCCAAAACAATTACTTTGTTATTATCATCTCTCATCAGAACATTAACTTCGCCATAATCCATGCCTCTTAAACAAAGTGGTTCATGGGTAGTCAAAATAAATTGTAAATTTGGGAATGCTCTACGAATCGCCCCAACAACCTCCATTTTCCAACGAGGATGAAGATGGTTGCCTATTTCATCAACCAAAACAATCCCTTGTGTATTATGAAATGAGCTATTATCTTTTGAGAGCGTTTGCATCATATCTGATGCTAAGGCTACAATACTTTTGTAACCATCACTCAGTTCTTCCACATTATATTGTTCTCCTGATTGATTGACCATTAACATATCACCTTTTCTTTCTATCCTGTCCTTTTCGCCAAGCGAAAGAATATCAAGGATTGCAGGTGCAACTTTACTATCAAAATCCTGATTATCAATTTTTTGTAACCAGTCTTTAATGTCATTGAGTGAAATGCTGTAATCAAATAAATTGCTGATTTTTGAATAAGGAAGTTTATTAATATCTGGCTTAAGATTTCCTTTTGGTAAAAGGCGAGTAGAACCATAGCCCAAAATAAATGTTGGGGCTTCTGATATAGAACATTCAAATTTATTTTCATCAAATATTAATTCAACAGGTGTAGAATTTTCGGCAGAATAAACCCTTACAAACCCCTTTTTTGTTCCTCGTTTGAGAATTTCTTTTGGATTTAATTTTAATTTGTTAAGTTGTTTCTGACCAACAAGAGCAAGTGCAATAGCTTGTAATATTGAGCTTTTGCCAACACCATTATCACCAAGCAAAAGTAAACTTGGTTCTCTTCGTTCTTTTTGTGAATCAAGCTCAAGATTTGGTTTTGGGTCAAAAGATAATTTGATATTTGAAATACTTTTGAAGTTTTTTATTTCAATATTTTTTATTCTAAATTGCTTGATAGTAGAAAGCCCTTTTTCTACTATTTTTATTTCTTTTTTGCTATCTTTCTTAATATTTATTTCTATTTTTTCTTCAATAGTATCCTTCAATGTTTCATTCCAAAGCTCTTGATTTGTTCTTAACCACTCCCTTAAAACTTGTCGCTGAATTGCTAAATAAGCCTGCCTATTATCATTAAAAACTTTATTTACTTCATTGACTATATTATTTTTGAGACTTCTATCCGAAACTTTTCTTTGTTCAATTGTTGTCAAGAAAACTCTAAGCAGTTTTATGATATGACTTCTGATATTTTTTAATTCTATTCTATTTAATCCAAATATATCAATTGTAACTTTACCCTTCTTTGTAAGTCCTTTTACTTCACCTGTTTCTAAATCATATTCTAAATGCTCTTCTGGATTATCAAAACATGGATTTATTATTAAAGGGCGTTCTTTTTTCTGTAAATCAGAGGAGGATTCTCCAAAATCACCTCTCTCCCCCTCAATAGGAAATAGGTTTTTTTTACTATTATTGCAATGTTGGCAAGCTAAAAATAGGTTTTCCCATTCATAAGCCAACCACCAGTAATGGTCAGGATAATATTGATTATTAAAATCCTTTGCTCCACCCTTCGGTCTAAAACACTCAATAGCAGAAGCGAACTCCATTAAGCTACTCTCACAGTAAGCACACTTGTTATTAAATAACTTTTCTAAAGGTTCTTTTGCAATTTTACTGAAATAAGAAAAATTAAATTCTAACCTTTTCTGACGATTTTTGTTTTCAAAAGATTCTTTTAGCTTGCCTTCTAAAGACTTTAATTTTTCAAATTCAGGCGGAGCTGGGGGGCGAGTAATAGCAATCATATCAAATATCTTGTTTGAAAATTAATTCTAATTTTTCCCTAATCATTTTAATGCTTTTTTGTTCATTTTTATCCCAATAATAAATATGAGAAAGAAAAGGTATTTTTGCTCTTAGTGGAATAAAACCAAATAATTTTTTTTCTGGAATCATAGCAGAAACATTTTCAATACCACCACCTAAGCCACCAATCTTTCCACCTACAAAATCATTTTTAAAATAGAAATTAGTCCAGCGGGTCATCGAAAAGGCGGCAGCATGATGAAGTGTTAGTGGGGTGTTTTCGGATTGCTCTAATTTGTGTGGAAAAGAAAAATGGTTTTTTTTGTCATCATCTCTTCCACCAAAAAATTCAAATGTTGGTGGACAGGTGGATAATTCTCTTTCTTCTTTTTTAGCTTCAAAAATTTCATTACTTGTTGCTAAGAATAAATTAGCATAGGTCAAAGGGCTTCCTAATGTTATAAAGTCAGAAATTCGCCATGAGCCTTCATTTTTATATTGGATTTTCCATAATTTGAATTGTTCTTCACGAAAACGTTCTAAGTCATAAATATAACTTTTGGGATTTTCATTACTTAGTTCTTTGGTTAATGATTCATAGTTTTTTTTAAGTGCCAAGGCTGCGTTTTCATTATCAACAATGATACTTGAGTGAATCTTAGAAGTATTATTATGAATTTGATTCCAATATAAATTAATTACATCATAAGCAATAACAGAACCAAGACTATGACCTACAATCATTATTCGGTCATATACATTAATTTCTTTATTTCCCTCTTTTTCTTTCAAACCATGTAGCTTTTCTAATAACTGAAAGGCGTTTTTACGTATAGCCTCTCTATTACCTATATTATGAGCTTTGGGTGTCATGTAGCGTGCAACGTCTCCCAAATAATTAGCGATAACTTTATAAGTTACTGACAAAACCGATATAGTGATAGCTTTAACCCAATTACTCGAAAAAAAATCCCAAAATATTTTAAATAAATTTCCACAATTCAAATAATCATAAATACCAAAACAAAAAAAAGTAGCAAGACTTAGGATTATTAACCAAAGACCAAAAAAAACAAAACGAATTCTTTTAGGTATTTCAGCAATCGAAAAATTAATTTTATTGAAATTAAAAGGTCTAAGCACTAATGATAGCATCCACCAAAACACATCAGAAATCTTATTATTTTGCATATTATGAGCCCAATAATATTCAAAATAATCAGTTTTAAAAGAATCAGCGTGAAGATTAGAAGTCATTCTTCTTAATTCAAATAAACCCGAAAAGGTATCTGGTTTATTAAAAAACTTTCGCTTATTACTATTATCTATTTCTGGAGCGATTTCTTGCACAAATTCACGCAAAGTATCCATCGGTTTTTGCTCTCCAATTCCATGAATAACAATAACTGCTTGACGAGAAATTGGGGTTTCAGCCATAAATTCAATTTTTAGAAATGAGAAAATTAAATTTATGAAATAGTAAAATAGAATACAAATAATTTTTATTTTACGGTCTATGTTTTTATTTCATAATTCAATTTTAAATACAAAAAAAATGGCGTAACTTCCTAAGAAATTACGCCACAAAATATTAATTATCAGCTTCTTACACCGTCTGCTTTTCCAAATTAAATAAATCATTTAGCACATCAATCAGTGTTTCGGCTTCACCACGTTTGCAGGCGGCTTTGAGTTGAATTACTGGCAATTTGATAATTTTTTGCATCATACTTGCCGTTATTTTCTCCATTTTTTCCGCCTCTTCTGCCGAAAGTTCTTTCACAAAACGAGCCATTTCTTCTTTTCTGATTTGCTCCAAAGCTCCTTTCAATTTCTGAATTGTTGGCGAAACAATCATTTCTTGCGACCAATTTCCAAACTCAGCAATGGCGTCTGAAATGATATTTAACACCTGCGGAATTGCTTCCATTCGGCGTTGCAATGCGGCATTGGCACGGCATTGAATTTCATCAAGATTATATAAAACTACGCCCGAAACTTCCTCAATATCTGCCTCAATACTATTCGGAACAGAAAGGTCAATGAGGTATTTTATAGAAGCAGATTTGTTTTGTAAGGTAGCTTTCGTAATCAAAGGTTCTTCACGATGAACAGATGAAATAACAATGTCAGCTTCAAGAATATTTTGGCTAACTAACTGATAATCAGCTACTTCAAAGTTTAGTTCTGTTGCTAAAGCCTCAGCTTTTTCTTTGGTACGATTGGTAATCGTTATATTTTTATAGCCTTTGTCTGCCAAAGTTCTGCAAACATCTTGCCCAATTTCGCCCAAACCAACAACCAATATTTTTGGATTATTGAGCATTGGCAAGAAACTTTCCATCACCTCAACGGTTGCATACGAAGTTGATGCCGCACCATCACGAAACGAAGTTTCTTGAACAATTTTTTTATTTGTAAAGAAAATACTGTGCAACAAACGATGCAAAAATGGACCAGCCATTTGCACATCTGCCGACCATTGATAAGCGTGTTTTACTTGATTTGGAATTTGCAAATCGCCAACTACTTGAGAATGTAGCCCCATCGAAACTTCAAACAAATACCTTACCGCCTCGTCATGCTCGGAAATTATATCAAAATATGGAAGGATTTCAGTAGAATTAAGTACCTTTTGGCTGGCAAGTAAGCGAATAATGCTTTCTCCTAAGTCATTTTCTGAACAATAATAAATTTCGGTACGATTGCATGTAGAAAGCACAAGCACTTCTGAAACATCAAATGTTTCACGCATTTTAAGCATCAAAGCTTTACATTCATCTTCGTTTAGTGCAATTTGACCTCTAATTTGAAGAGAGGCTTTTTTATGCGAAATCGTAAGTGCTTTAAATAATCCGTGCATTGGTTTTGAAATAGTTTGCAAATTTACAGTCAGAATACTTATAATTGTTATGATTTTGGTCAGTTTTTGTAATTTAGAATAATTCTAAACAAAATAGCGTTTTATTTATTCATTATCTTAAAAAAATACAAAATATGATAAGCATTTTACTAAAAAAATCGTTAATTATTAAAAGCATATCTGATAACGCAATTTGTGGATTTTAATTATCACAAAAAAACTAAAGGGTTAAACAGCAAGGTTTTGGGTTGTTTGACAATTTAGTTTCTTCTGAAACTTTCTATTATTATGTACGCCTATTTTGAAAACTTGGTTTACAAGAAATATAAAAAATATAGGGCAAACCATTAATTTAGAATTATTCTAAATTAACGGTTTGCAAAAACTGAAATTAATCTTCTATGGCTGAGTTACACCTGCAAAAATTACTAAGTCCGCTACAGTAAAATTACCACCTACCTGCGATGGCAAAATTGGAGTGAATCCTCCTGCAACATTTAGGTATGAATTTGCATCTCTTTTCAGCATTCTAACAAAAGTATCTGCCACAATTTTAGCACCAACTGGACCTAAATTATTTCCACTACCAAAAACAGCAGCTTCACGCAGAATGTAGTACCAAAGAGGTGTTTTTGTTAGTAAAATGCCTCCATTTGAATTTAACACGGTTATTTCAGCGGCGGGCAAACCGCTTGTTAATTGACCAGTTGTCATTGGTATTAAGCCTAATGCAGTAGCTGTTGCTTGACCGCTTGGTAGACCCATTGCTAATCCTCTTCTCAAATTTCTTGCTGCTAATATCTGCATAATTCCAGCTCCGCCAGGTAGTGATTCCAAGCCAGTAGCAAGAATACTGTCTATTTTACGAGCAAAATTAAATACAGGAACAGGGATACCAGTATTAAAAAAAGCGTTGAAATTTACAACCCAATTTGACAAAACAGGAAGTAGTGGGGTTCTGATAAACTGAAAAACTTGTCCTAAACTGGCATTAGGAAAATTATGATTTACCCAATAATTATCTCTTATTAAACTATGCCCAAATCTATATGCAGCTACTGCAAACTCAACTGGCATACGAAAAGCACTTCCGATTGGTGCAGCTACCGATGTTAATGCATTACTCACTGCGGTTGCTCCGCATATTCGGTTAAGGTAGTCATTGACCACTGCCCATTGATAATGGTGTGTAACTATCTTCTTTGCTTCTACAAAAATATCCCCTGTAAATGCCGCAAGTATTAACAAATCAACAACTTTATTATGAAATTTTAGCATTGCTGCATGAAATTGTGAAACAATCAGGTTTTCATCATTTCGTGGGTCACCAATAATCGCCGTATTTGAAGATAAGGCCGGATTCAAAAAATTGGTTATTCTTGGAACATCAAAATTTTTCTGAGCTACCATTCCTGCTGCATTAATGGTGTTGCTGGGACCTCCCGGACCAACATTTTGATTACTACCTAATTGAAATTTAATGGCTGTTGAAGGTCCAGTTGAAGGAAAATCATACAAATATGGGTCTAATGCTGGGCCACGCCCATATAAATTATCTAAATCTAATGCAGGTGTTCGCATATTGTTGATGCTTTCTGCATCATTTGCTGTATCAATTGATGATGAAACATCCAAAGTAATATCATGATCAACAAATTGACCAAAATAGGTAAAGCCTGATGGAATATTTGAATTACTTGGAGGTGGACTACCCGGACTATTAGGAAGTTCTCTGCCGGGGTCTGCCATTAGTCCACCTAATTGGTTGAGTAAAGCCTGATTTGTTAAATTAAAATCAAGTTTACTTGATGACCTAACAGTTGCAGAGGTCAAATAACCAAATTTATCATTGCATTGCGATAAAACAAGGCTTGGAGGAAACCAAGCCAAAGAAATTTTTGCTCCATGAAAACGCTTTGTTTCTGGTTTCAAGGTCTGAAGCGTTGCTTTTATGTCTTCAGTTAATTTTTCAATTGGTATCAAAGCTTTTGGGTTGATACTTTTGAGGGTGAGGGCAATCTGCTTAAAATCTACTGTGGGGTTTAAGTTAAGGTCTTTCATTCTTTTAGTTACCTCAACAATTTCTGCATCTTGAATTAGTTTCTTTCCCATTTTTTTTGTTTTTTTATGGCTAAATTCCTACTCTTTTAAAGGATTTTCGGATTCTCCTATAAATTACTTTTTTTCAAGAAAGATGATTTTCAAAAAATTTCAACAAAACTATAAAACCTATTTCACATTTTTTAGCGTAGAAATACTGTATTTAATGATGCGTAGAAGCACGTAAATAGCATAAATCTGCGTTTTAGAATAAATAACTATATCAATTTTATGGCACGTAGAGTAGTTTTTGCAAATATTTATGAACAAATCACGGGTTGGCGATTTTTGGCAATTGCCATTTTGCTTGCCGTTGGTGTTGGCGTTTTGTATTATTTCAATCAACTTGCCCAGCAGGTGGAAGATAGAGAAAGAAAATACGCTAACCTATATGCGTCAGGGATTCGGTTTACGATTGAGCAACAAACAAACAGCACTTGCGATTACACTTATGTGTATGAAGTTTTGGAAGCTAATGAAACAATTCCTACGATTTTAGTTAATAATGGAAAACCACTTAGAGATATTAATATCATAGAGTTTTCAGACACCACTCATAAATGGAGTGCTAAAGAAAAAGAAGTGATTCTTTATTCAAAAATTGCCGAAATGTCAAACGAACACCCTCCTATTGAATTTAAAATTGGTAATGACAAAGTATCTTTATATTACAGCAACTCATTGGTAGCCAAGCAGTTACGTTATTTTCCCTTTATTCTTCTTGGCACATTTTTGATTTTTGGCTCTTTGGCATTTATTGCCTATAATTCTTCTCGAAAGGCGGAGCAAAACATGGTTTGGGTAGGTTTGGCAAAAGAAACAGCTCACCAACTTGGTACACCGATTTCGGCATTGATGGCTTGGGTTGAGGTGCTACGTTCAAACCCGGATTTTGATGCAAGTATTGGTGATGAAATGGAAAAAGATGTGCTACGTTTGGAAACAATCACTACTCGTTTTTCAAATATTGGCTCAATTCCGCAAATGAGTGAAGAGAAAGTTGCAGACTTGGTGCAGCAAACTTTGAAATATTTAGAACGTCGAATTTCGACAAAAGTAAAGGTGCATTTCGAAAGCCAATTAACTGATAATCAAAGAGTTATGTTAAATAAAAACTTGTTTGAATGGGTAATCGAAAACCTCTGCAAAAATGCTGTTGATGCCATGGGAGGCATTGGACAATTATTTGTAAAACTTACACCTATCGGCAAAAATAATATTGCGATTGACATTACCGACACTGGAAAAGGGATTCTGAAATCTAATATTCGGAAAATTTTTAGACCCGGTTTTAGTACAAAAAAACGTGGTTGGGGACTTGGTTTGACACTTGCCAAACGTATCATTGAAAACTACCACGACGGAAAACTATTCGTGAAAGAAACCCAAATTGATAAAGGAACTACTTTTAGAATAGTTTTGGAGTTGAAAAGTTAGTTTTTTTTGATTCTAATATATTTAGTGGTTTTGAATTTTCACCTATTAAAATAGGTGTCTATAATAATCAAGGGATACTGTTTTCTTATAAAAACGACTTAAGTCGTTAAAATGTCATGGAAAAAACCTATTATTATTATAGAACCCGACTTTAGTCGGGTGACCATCAAAAGTTTTGGAATCAGAAAACTTCAACTCGCATCATGAAAAATGATTCCGACATTCATTCTTTTCCCACTTCGAATTTCACCCACGCCATGCCGCATCGAAGTTCGATAATAACCTCTTCCGCCCAAAGTTGGTCTAAAATTTGTCGTGAAAATCACCATTTCTCCTTTATTTGGCTGCAAAACAATGCCTTTCGACTGCATTCTGGGGCGATTTTCGACCATTATAAATTCTCCGCCAGTATAATCAACATTCGGTTGAGTCAAGAAAATAACTACTTGAAAAGGAAAAAATATTTCGCCGTATAAATCTTGGTGAAGTGCATTCCAATCGCCAGTGCCATACTTCAAAATCAAAGGCGTTGGGCGATTTTGTCCAGCTTGATGACAAATTTCTAAAAGCTCGTCTAATTGCTTCGGGAAACTTTTCTCAATGCCCAATTTCTGCATCCAGTCGTTGGCGATTTGTGCCAAATGTGGGTACAAAGCATGACGCAATTCTTCAATAATATTGGGCAACGGATACTTGAAATATTTGTATTCGCCACTCCCAAACTGGTAGCGTTTCATGTTTATTACACTCCGAAAATTACCCGAATCTTCATAAGTCGCTGCCAATTCATCACATTCTGCATCAGAAAGAATTTTTGGCAAAACTACATAGCCATTTTGGTCGAGATTTGCCAAATATGTTTGAAAATTGATGTTTTCGAGCATAATTTAGTACGACGGGTTTTTAACCCGTCCTTCAAAGACAGACGGATTAGGAAATCCGTCGTACAATAAAATGCAAAATTGAGTGATTTTTATTTCAAATACGAACCGAATCTTGCTTTGTTTTTTAGCAAAATTCAGATTGATTATTTTAATTTTTTATTCTTTTTTTGATTTCTGAAATATTCTATTTTATTTTGCGTAATCAATTACGTAACTGATTACATAATGAATGATATTTTTTCAAAATTAGGTCCTTTAATTATAGCCAGTCGAATGAAACGCATGAGTGATTACATCATGCGGGCAGGGGCAGAATTTTATCGTAGCAATGGCATTGAATTTGAACCAAAATGGTTTCCACTCTACTATTTACTTTCGCAAGAAAAAGAACTGGGCATCATGGAAATTGCCCAAAAACTCAATATTTCGCACCCTGCGGTCATTCAATTGGCTAAAGAATTGGAAAAAATGGGTTGGATTTCTTCTACAAAATCAAAAGAAGATGCCCGAAAAAGATTGCTAAAACTCAGCAAAAAAGGATTAAGTTTTTTGCCACAACTACAATTAATTTGGGCGGATATTCGAGAAGTAAATAGACAAGTCGTTGATGCTCAACCAACCAATATTTTGCAGGCATTAGAAGAAATAGAAGCTTTTTTTGCTTCAAAATCTTATACCGAACGTATGAAAGAATTTCAGGAATCGAAGAAACTTTAGTCAATTTTCATCAAACTTTAAAATAACCAAACAATGAAAATTACCATACAAACATATTCAAATATTTATCAAAAACAAGTTGAAAACTTAGTTTTGGGGGTTCAAAATAATGAGTTTTTGTTAGGTCTGACTGTCCAAGACCAACCAGATTTGCCAAATATTGGCAAATTTTATGAAAATGGTCGCTTTTGGATAGCTTTGAATGAACAAGATGAAGTGGTAGGCACAATTGGCATTGAGCCACTCAACGAAACACAGGCAGCTTTACGGAAAATGTTTCTTGAAAAATCAATACGTGGCAATAAAGATTTGAATTTGGCTCAAAATCTTTTTGAAACGTTGCTACGATTTGCTCAACAAAAAGGCTATAAAGAGTTATGGTTAGATACGCCTCCACCAGCACAAGCTGCACACCGATTTTATGAGCGAAATGGCTTTGAATTAATGCCACGAGAAAGCGTTCCCAAAACCTACAAAGTACCTACCATCAAAGATTTGAAAATTTACAGATTGAAAATGAACAACACTTTAGATTATACCACAGAAGAATTTCAAGAAATTTTAGAAAAAACTTCTTCAATAATTCTTGAACAATATGCCAATTTGCCAAAGCAAAAAGGCTTTAATGTAAGCTCGCAAGAAGAAGTAGAAAGTTGGTTTGATGAGCCTCTCCCCTATTCGGGCAAAGATAGTTTTGAATTATTGCAAGAAGCAAAAACAAAGGTTTTGGACACTGCCACAGGCAATTTGGGACTAAATATGTACGCTTACGTAATGTCGGGCGGCAATCAGATGTCCACTGTTGCTGACCTTTTGGCATCAACAATTAATCAAAATAATACCAAATGGCACTTAGCTCCTGCCATGACTGAAATCGAAAAACGTGTAGTGAAATGGACTGCCGAAATGATACATTTTACGCCAAATGCAGGCGGAGCGATGGTCAGTGGTGGTTCGGAAGCAAATTTGGCAGGACTTACTGTTGCTCGAAACATCTTTTTTAAGCAATTAAATATCAAAGAAAATGGTCTTTTTGGAATAAAACCGTTCACAGTTTATTGTTCTAAAGAAACCCATAATTGCACAGACAAAAGTATAACACTTTTGGGAATTGGCACAAATCAACTTCGCAAAATTGCCACAAATGCCGATTTGACAATTAATACAAAAGCACTCGAAGAACAAATTTTGGCAGATATTGACAAAGGTTTTACGCCTTTTTGTATTGTTGGAAATGCTGGCACAGTAAACACAGGAGCAATTGATGATTTGGCAACTTTAGCACAAATTGCCGAAAAATACAAAACTTGGTTCCATGTTGATGGTGCTTATGGTGGTTTGGCGGCTTCTTTGCCTTCTTTGCGAGAAAAATATGCAGGTTTAGAAAAGGCAGATTCTATTGCTTTGGATTTTCATAAATGGCTTTACCAACCTTTTGAAATTGGTTGTGTTTTGGTGCGAGATTGGAGCAAAATGCGTGAAACTTATTTCAAAGAAGCGGACTATCTGACTACCGCATTGCAAGCGAGCAATACCCGTTTGGAATTTAATGAGCATTATTTCCAGTTATCTCGCAATGCAAAGGCATTCAAAGTTTGGATGTCGGTGAAGGCTTATGGTTTTGACAGAATCCAAAAAATGATTCAAAAAGACATTGATTTGACGCATTATTTGGCAAAATTAATAATAGAATCGAGTGATTTTGAGCTAAAATCAAGTTCAGATTTGGCAGTAGCTTGTTTTAGATATACAGGAAATAATCTTGCAGAAAATGAAATCGTAGCCATCAATCAAAAGCTAATTCCTGCCCTCGAAGCCGACGGACGAGTTTTTATTACAGGTACAAAACTCAATGATGAATTTGTGCTACGTGCGTGCATCATCAACCACCGAAAACAAGAAGCGGACATTGAATATTTGTTGGAAACGATTCGAAATGTGGCTTTGAAAATATAAACTATTCTCCAATCTGCCCAGCCAAAATACCGATACCTTCCATAAAGCTAACAGGTTGATAATCAAGCACTTGTCGAGATTTTGAGAGGTCAAAACCAGTTCTTGGTGGGCGTTTGGCTGGCTGTGAAAATGTCGTAGAATCAGCTTTTGAAATCAATGATTTGTCTAATTTGAAATAGTCGGCAGTCATAATTGCCATTTCGTAAGGTGTCAAAAAGTCTTTTCCTGAAATATTAAAAATACCTTCAGCTTCTTTTTTAGCTATCAAAAAACAACCTTTTGCCAAATCTTCGGCGAGAGTTGGGGTACGCCATTGGTCGGTTACAACTTTAATATTTTTGCCGTCTTCTAAAGATTTTTTGACCCACAAAATAATGTTGGTGCGACTCATATCATGAGCAATTCCATAAACCAAAACTGTGCGGGCAATTGCCCAACGGATATTGCTATTCGTAACCAATTTTTCGCCAGCATATTTGCTCCAACCATAAAAACTTATCGGATTTGCTTCGGCATCTTCTTTGTATGGACCAGCTTTTCCATCAAAAATAAAGTCGGTAGAAACATATAATAAAAAGCAATCTATTTGCTCGCAAGCCTCCACCAAATATTCTACGGCATTGACATTTTGCTGCCAACAAGTATCTTTTTTGCTTTCACATTCATCAACATTTGTCATGGCTGCGGTGTGAATAATGACATCGGGTTTTACATTTCCCACCACTTCCTGCACCTGTTCACGGTTTGTAATATCCATTGAATGATACTCATAACCTTCTGAAAAGGGCAAGCGATTATCGCCACGGGCTGTTGCAACTACTTGATAGTCAGGTGATTGCGTAAGTAACTCAACCAGTTTCTGACCAAGTAAACCATTAGAACCTGTAATTAGAATTTTCTTCATTTTAAAAAAGTCCCTCTCTTTTGGGGAGGGATTTAGGGTGGGGCTATTCGTGGGGTTCAGTATTTATATCCAAACATCTTAGTAATTTTCTTTTTTCTCATTTTCTTAACCGTCATACTCATTTTAATATCTTCTTTGGGGCGGTTGGCAGCATCTCTTGCCTGTTTGGCAATTTTGTCAATCAAATCTAAATTATCAATTGCTTCGCCAAAAACGGTATAGTTATTATCCAAGCGAGGTACGCCGCCCAAAATCATATAATCGGCTCGCTGCTTTGTTGTATAATTCATGCTATTTCGTTGGGCAAAAGCTGTAATTTCATCATCTGTGAGTTTTTTTCCTTGCACAATATAAAATTGACAAGCATTTGATTTTTTTTCAGGATTTCCATCACTGGCTGCAGCTAAAGCACCTCTTTTATGCACATGATTTGACTTAAATTCATAAGGAATTTGTTCCATATCTCCACCACCACCTCCAAGTCTTACATTTGGTTTGGCATTTTTGGAGTTTGGGTCGCCACCTTGAATCATAAACCCATCCATGATGCGATGAAATAGAAGGCTATCGTAGAATTTTTTCTCGACTAATTTAATGAAATTTGCCTTGTGAAGAGGCGTATCATCAAACAAAATAAGGTGCATTGTACCAAAATTTGTATTGAGCGTAACCAAATAATCTTTCTTAGATTTCTTTTGTGCAAAAGATAACGTGCTGATTATAAGGATATTAACAAGAAGAATGTATTTTTTCATGCGTTTCGTTGGCTGATAGAAAGCACAAAAATACAATAAATATTTGAAGAGATTTGACAACTTTTCAAAAAGTTGTCAAATCTAATTTAGACCATTTGAAAAGAATTATAAGCCAAAAACTCTTCGCTTTTCAAGATTTCTTTGAACCAAAAAGTGTAGTTTTCAGGATTTTCGGCAACATTTTCTAATAAATTATCAATCGTAATCCATTGATAGTCAGCTACCTCTTCGGGGTTTACTTCAAAATCACCGTTATAATTTCCAAGGAAAACATGGTCAATTTCATTTTCAATCAAATCGTTCTCGAACTCAGCTCGATATTGAAATTTATAAAGAAAATCGAAGGCACAATCAAAGCCCATTTCTTCGCCTAAGCGACGGTGTGCAGCGGCACTTATTTCTTCATTTGCATTTGGGTGTCCGCAGCAAGTATTTGTCCAAAGGCTACCCGAATGATATTTGTGGGCTGTTCTTTGATGAATCAAAAGTTCATTATTACTATTAAAAATCAAAATCGAAAAGGCACGATGAAGCAAGCCCTGTTGGTGTACCATGAGCTTTTCGCCTGTACCGATTTGTTCGTCCGAATTATTTACTAATATTATCATAAGCACCCAAAACACCCCTAACCGTAACGGCGGACCGTCCCTAAAGGGAGACAAAATTTATATTTACATATTTTAAACTTTTGAAATGAACAAATTGTTTCACTCCGCCAATAATTTATCGACCAAACGGTTAAAATCACTCACGAAATCATCATAATATTTGCCGGTTCCGGGTCCAGAAAAGCCAGTATGTATTTCTCGAACTTGTCCTTTTTTGTCGATAAAAATGGTTGTCGGGAAGCCCAACACGTGGTTGAGCATCGGTAGCGTTTTTGATGCTTCGGGCTTGTCGTTTGTTCCCGCCAAAAGCACTTCGTAGTCAATGCCAAAACGCTCTTTCAAACGCTTTATTTTCGGAAAAGCAAATGCTGGTTCGATACTTTTTTCGTAAGCTAAACCTATGATTTCTACGCCTTTTTGCTTGTTTTTGACATACCACGGTGCTAAAAACTTACTTTCGTCCATACAATTTGGACACCACGAACCCATGATTTGGGCTACTACAACTTTTCCTTTATAACGTTCATCGGTCAAAGAAATTTTCTTTCCTTCTTCATTTGGAAAAGAAAAGCTGATTGTTTTGTAACCTTTTTTCAAGAAAGTTAATAATTTTTCGTCAGGAAGTTTGGCGTTATCGTCTTTTATTCCTTCCCAAGTTTCAAGGCTTTTTAAACTTGACCAAAATTCTCCTCCTACCAATTTATCGCCTTCAATTTTGGCTTTAAATAAAAATAAATGTGTGCCATCGAAGCACGAAAGTTTTAAAGAATCTTCAATAATATTTCCATCTAAATAACGATAATCGCCAGTTGTTGTCAAGAAAGTTCCTGTAACTTTGCTTCCTTTTTGATTAAAAATTCCGACAGAAATTGTCGAATCTTTTTTATCTTCCGAACGAAACAAAACTTGATATTTACTTGATAATGAGGTATTTACGTTGTTGTTTTTTTCATAAAAGCGATAGTTTTTACCATATTCTGCCGTGAAATCCCCTTGAATATATGTCAAATCGGAACGCAGTTTTTTCCAGTAGCCTGTCAGTTTTTCATTGCCTATTTTAGCAACAATTTCAGCATCAAAAACCTCCATCGGAATATGCAGCGAATCATCTTTAATGAAGGCTTTGTCCATTTTTAGTTTTTCTTCGCCATTCAAAATTACGACCGAATAAGCATCATTTTCTTTCTGAATATCAAAATTGAAAGGCAATTCTCCGCCACCTGTTGGAATTGTTGCTCGCCAAATGCCTGTTTTTAGTTCGGGAGTATTTTGACAAGAATTGAGTAACAATATTATTACAACATAGGTAATGGAGGAAAACCACAGAGAACCACAGAGTTTTTTCATAAATAAATTAAAAAGTTTGATCGCTGAAAGCCGAAAGCCTTACCTTTGCAATTTATGGAACATTGTAAATATAGAAAAAGTTTATGTCAGTTTATCACACGCCCGTTATGCTCAAAGAATGTTTGGAAGGTCTGAATATCAAACCTGATGGCATTTATGTTGATGTTACTTTTGGCGGAGGCGGACATTCAAGGGCGATTTTGGAACAACTCACCACAGGAAAACTATATGGTTTCGACCAAGATGCAGACGCAAAAGCTGAATCTAAATTAATTGAAGATAAAAATTTTACTTTTATTGATGCAAATTTCAGAAGTTTGAAACAATATTTACGCTTGTTTGGTGTAAAAAAAGTTGATGGAATTTTGGCAGATTTGGGTATTTCTTCACATCAAATTGATACGCCTGAGCGAGGTTTTTCGACAAGATTTGATGCCGAATTGGACATGAGAATGAACCAAAGTGCAGCAATTTCTGCCAAAAATATACTTAATGAGTCTTCGGTTGATGAATTGCATAAGATTTTGGGAATGTATGGCGAAATAAAAAATGCCAAAACAACTGCCCAAACTATTTATACGGCAAGGCTCAACAAAAGCATTGAAACGATTAATGATTTGAAGGGGATTTTGCAAAAATTAGCTCCTCGTGGCAAAGAAAATAAGTATTTTGCACAGGTTTTTCAAGCATTACGTATTATTGTCAATGAAGAAATGAGTGCTTTAGAAGAGTTTTTGCAACAAACACCCGAAGTGCTTGCTCCCGAAGGTCGTTTGGTAGTGATGGCATATCATTCGCTGGAAGACCGTTTGGTGAAAAACTTTATTCGCAGTGGGAAATTTGGTGGTGATGTAGAAAAAGACCTTTTCGGAAACGACATAAAACCTTTGGAATCGGTCATCAGAAAAGCCATCGAAGCATCGCCCGAAGAGGTTGAGCAAAATCCTCGTGCCAGAAGTGCAAAATTGAGAATCGCCGAACCCGTTAAATAATTTTTCTCCTCAAAACCTATTAAAATAGGTTTCTAATATAATCAAAGGATATTTTTGATATGATTTTTTGACGACTTAATCGGACCGCCGATGCGGTCGTCTTAATGATAAGTTAACCTTCCTTTGATTATTATAGACCCTCAATTTATTGAGGGATTCTGTGAAGAATCGCCGAACCCGTTAAATAATTTTTTCATAAATATTGATTTTATTTCAATGTAATTTATAAATTTGTCTTGTTATTTGGTAAAACCCAGATAAACGTGCTTTAATAATAAACCTATAAACTCATACTGGAATGGCTACGAATACTTTTCGGGACCGTCCTGAACCTGCTGCTGTGCCTAAAGCTCCTCGCAAAGCTGGTGTCTTCGACAATCTTAATACTTGGCTAACCAATCGCTTAGAACTTGGCAATGAACTTCCAACCGAAACTCTCCGAAAGATAGTTTGGGTAGGTATTTTGGGTATTTTCTACATTTTCGTGCAGCATAATTACGAAGGTTTTATCAAAAAAATTGACAAAGCTCGCAACGATATGGAAGAAAAACGTGCTGCGTATATCTCCCAAAAATCAAAATATATGTTTGCCAGTAAGCAATCCGAAATTGCTAAACACCTGACTGACAACGGTTTAGAAGAAAATATCACGCCACCTACAAAGATTGTGGTGAAATAACAAACAGATTTACGAATTACAATTTACGAATTACGATTTGAAAAAATCGGTCAATCTTTTTTAGGATGGGACATTTCGTAAATCGTAAATCGTAAATCGTAAATTCCAAAAGAATGTCCTCAAAACCATCTATTCGTGGAGAAATACAGTTTCGAGCCAAAGTAACTTTTGGTCTAATCTTTTTGATAGGCTCGCTCGTAACTGCTCAAATATTTGTTGTCCAGACTTTTCAGAAGAAAAAATGGATGAATAAAGTAGAAAAAATGCAGCGTAAGCCAATGAAAATTAAGGCAACGAGAGGCAATATCTACGCCGCCGATGGGCGAAGTTTGTTGGCAACATCTGTGCCTCGCTACCGAGTGGGCATTGATGTTACGAGAGCAAAACCAAAGTATTTGACCGAAAAATTAGACTCTTTGACTAATCTTTTAGCCAATTTCTTTAATGACCGTTCTGCAGAAGCATACAAAGAATTGATTTTAAATGCTCGAAATGGCGGAAAATTACAATTTGTTGCTTTGGGCGACCATTTAGTAGATTACCAAGAGCGACAAACGATAAAAAAGTTTCCGTTTTTTAGAGAAGGACCCATGAAAGGTGGCGGGAAATTCGAACAATTGAATCGCCGAGTGATGCCTTTTGATGACATGGCTTTACGTTCTATCGGAAAACTTGACCGTGATACACAAACCAAAGGAGATTTTGGGATTGAGTTTAGTTTCAATAATTATTTGGCTGGGCGAGATGGTATCGGATTTTTTCAACGCCTTGCAGGTGGTGTTTGGAAACCTTTGGAAGATAGTCCAGAAGTTCGTCCAGAGGCAGGTTTAGATGTTGTTACGACGGTTGATGTAAATTTTCAAGACATTGTAGAAAGTGCTTTACGCAATCAGGTTGTGAGTTCAAATGCCAAATATGGCTCAGCAATTGTGATGGAAATTGCCACCGGCGAAATCAAAGCAATCACTAATCTTTCTCGCCGTAGCGACTCTACACGCACTTTTTACCTCGAAGATTTCAATTATGCCGTGCGTGGTGGAACTGACCCTGGCTCAACTTTCAAGCTCGCCACGATGGTGGCTTTGTTGGAAAAAGCAAACTTAAATCTTGATGATAATGCAGGTTTTTGTGGTGGAAGCATCATGCACAACAAAACCGAAATGACTTGTTCGGAAAGTCATGGTCAGCAAACTGTTCGTCAGGTTTTTGAACATTCTTGCAATATTGGCATCTATAATTTGGTCAAAAATAATTTTGGTTTCTCGAATGCAGATAACTTTGTGGCGTATTTGACTCGCTTCAAACTTGACCAGCCAGTTGGATTTCAGCTAAAAGGAGAAACCGAACCGATTATCAAAAACCGTAAAAGTTCGACATTTAGTAATACAACTATTCCGTGGATGTCGATTGGCTACGAAACTCGCCTTACGCCACTGCAAATGCTCACTTTTTATAATGCCATTGCCAATAATGGAAATTGGGTGCAGCCATTTATCGTGAAAGAAATAAGAGATGCCAATAAAGTGATTGAGAAATTTGAAGCTAATAAAGACCCAAATGCGATTTGCTCGGAGAGAACTGCAAAATTGGCTCAAGAAATGATGCGAGGCGTAGTAGAAAATGGTACGGCTAAAAATATCAATACAGGTTTCTGTAAAGTTGCAGGAAAAACGGGCACTTCAAGAAAACGTGAAAATGGCTACGTAAAAGACCAATATTACACGGCATTTATTGGTTATTTTCCTGCCAATAATCCAAAATATAGCTGTGCGGTTATTATTGACGAGCCACAAGGTGCAAATCTTTATGCCCGTGATGTGGCAGCTCCAGTGTTCAGAACGATTGCTGACAAGGTTTTTGCTTATGATGTAGCACTTCATCCTGCAAAAAACAGGCCTTCAAATATTCAAAAAATAGAAAGCCAAGAGCAAACTGGTTATGCCGAAGATTTTCGAACGGTAAGTGAAGAATTTGGTCTGCAAAATGCACCAACGAGTGCAGGATGGGTAAAAGCCACCAAAAATGGCAACTCAGTTGCTTGGAGAAAAATAGAAGATGCCGACAAAGATTTGCCAAATTTGGCAGGAATGACGCTCCGAGATGCCATGCACATTCTCGAAAACAAGGGCTTTCGAGTACGTTATTCAGGTTTGGGAAAAGTGGCTGATTTTGCAATTGTTCAACCAAAAGTTGTAGCTTTGGTTTTGAAATAAAATGTACGACAATTTTCTAAATTGTCATTGTGCCGATAATCAGTGATAAAGAAAATAACCTTAATTTTAACATTTTCTTGCCTCATCATTTGGCTTGGATATTTCACGCCACGTCAAGATTTTGGGCAACTTTTTGGCTTGTATTCAGCAATTTTTGTTGTTTATTTTTTCTTGGTAAAAGTTATTAAAAATCCCCGTGAAGTCATTTTCTTGGGGATTTTTTTTCGACTACTTTTATTGTTTTCAGTTCCTGCATTGTCAGATGATTTTTATCGCTTCGTGTGGGATGGGCGGCTTTTGATAAATGGCATAAATCCATACACAATTCTTCCATCTGAATATATTCATTTGTCTAATTATCAACAAGTTATTCACAATACAGACATTTATCAACATCTCAACTCTCCAAATTATTATACTGTTTATCCACCTCTCAATCAATTCATTTTTGGAATAGCGGCATGGCTTTCGCAGGGGAGTTTGGTTGGAAATGTGGTTTGGTTGAGGGTTTTTATATTGTTGGCTGAGATTGGGACTTTGGTTTTAATGCAGAAAAGTTTCAATCAACTAAATCAAAACTTCGCCCTTTATACTTTAAATCCTCTTATTATTATTGAATTAACTGGTAATTTGCATTTTGAGAGCGTAGTTATCTTTTTTCTCTTGATTGCACTATATTTTTGGAAGAAAAACAATAATTTTAATATACTATTTAGTGCATTTTTCTTCGCCTGTGCGGTAAGTACAAAAATGCTTCCATTGATTTTTATCCCGTTGATTATCAAGCATTTAGACGTAAAAAAAGGCTTGATTTATGCTTCATTTGTTTGCATTTTTACACTTATGTTTTTTGTACGATTTCTTGACACACTACTTGTTGAAAAACTATTTTCGAGCGTGAATTTGTACTTTCAAAAATTTGAATTTAATGCCAGCATTTACTATTTAATTCGAGAAGTTGGCTTTAAAATTACTGGCTATAATATCATTGGAACGGCAGGAAAAGTGCTTGCTTTTTTGACTTTTTCGGGCATTTGTTTAATTTCTTGGAAGAGCAAAAACTTCTTCATAGGAGCTTTGGGCGTACTTTTTTTGTATTTTGCAATGGCAACAACGGTTCACCCTTGGTACGCTTCTACTTTGGTGGCAATTAGTATTTTTACCAAATTTCGCTTCCCGATTGTTTGGTCATACCTCATTTTTTTGAGTTATGCTACTTATCAAACTACACTTTATCAAGAAAACCTTTGGTTGGTTTTTGTAGAATATTTTATTGTTTTTGGCGTAATGATTTATGAATTGAAAAAAGTCCCCCTTGTATATAGCCCTTAGTGTAAGCCGAAGGGGGTGTCCTGACTGGCGACGCCGTCGGACGGGGGATGTTTCACTCATTGGATTTTATCTTCCGAATAATCCTTTCGGCATGCACTCGTGAGTTTTCAATAAACAAACTATGTGTGTTCATTCCGCCACAAATTACTCCTGCAAGATAGACATTTGGCAGATTTGTTTCCATACTTTCTTCGTCATATTGAGGTTTCATTATTTCATCCTCCGAAAGATTTATGCCAATTTTTTTCAAAAAATTCAAGTTTGGTTGATAGCCCGTCATCGAAATCACCCAATCATTTTCAATAATTTCAATTTTTCCTGAAATATCTATAATTATTTTATTTTCAAATATTTCCGTAATTTCAGAATTAAAATAAGCCTTTATCGAACCTTCTTTTATGCGATTTTCAATGTCGGGTTTTGCCCAATATTTTACTCGACTTCCCACTTCATCACCTCTAATAACCATCGTAACTTCCGCCCCTTTTCGCCAAGTTTCGAGGGCGGCATCTACGGCAGAATTGTTTGCTCCAACAACCAAAACTTTCTGGAAAGCATAAAAATGTGGGTCTTTGTAGTAGTGCGTTACTTTTGGCAAATCTTCGCCTTTCACGCCCAATTTTTGCGGAATATCATAAAACCCCGAAGCGATTACAATATTTTTTGCAAGATATTCTCCTTTCGTTGTTTTGATTTTATAAAATCCCGATTTGAAATCCCTCTCCCCTTCGGAGAGGGATTTAGGGTGAGGTGAAACTACCTCCAAAACTTCCTCAAAAAGCCTGATAGTCAAGTGTTTATGAATCGCAACTCTTCGATAATATTCCAATGCTTCGCTTCGAGTTGGTTTAGCATTATTCGACACAAAAGGCACATCGCCAATTTCCAGACGCTCAGAAGTGCTAAAAAAAGTCATGTTTACAGGATAATTATAAAGCGAATTTACCAGACATCCTTTCTCCAAAATCAAATATTTTAGCCCCGCTTTTTGAGCCTCAATTCCACAAGCAAGTCCAATCGGACCGCCACCAATAATTATTATATCGTAATTTTCTGAATTCATAAAAAACTATTTTGGGTTTAAAAATTTCACCAAATCCCTTATCTCCAATCTCACATCTCGAATCTAAACAACAATCTTTTTTCCAAAATTCGTTCTTTTCGCTAAAAGTATGTTAATTTTGAAGATATTTTCGTTAATAGTTTCAGGATTTAAAATCAACCGCTAAACTCTATGAAGTTTTTTGCTGTCTTGCTGTTCAGTATTTTTGCTGAAATTACTTTTGCACAAGATATAAATTATGTCAAAACCTACTATCCGTCAATCAACAAGGCGGAGATTATGGTAGTTGATGGCAAATATAAAGATGCCCTCGACAGTTACCAAAAAGCCTTTTCGCTGGCACGTGGTTTTATGAAAGATTATTTCAATGCTGCCGTGTGTGCTACTTATTTGGGCGATGCTAATAATACCTATAAATATTTGCTCGAAGTTGCTGGGAAAGGAATCAGCCTTGATTTTATCAAAAACGAAACAGCTTTTATGGGTATTCAACAAGACCCAAATTGGCGTAATTTCGAGAAAGAATATTTGGCAAAAAAGCGAGAATTTGACCAAAAAGTCAATAAAAATTTAAAAGATAAATTAGCAAAAATAGTTGAGCGAGACCAATGGTTTCGAGTGAGAAATCCCGAAACTTATGCCGACTCTATTATAAAGGTTGATAAACAAAATGCTACCGAATTAGATTATTTGATTGCACGTTATGGTTTTCCAAATGAAGATATGATTGGCTGCGGAGAAGGTGGAATGCCAGTGATTCAATACCCATTTTACACCATTATTCGCCGACAAACACCTGATTATCAGACTGTTAACTTCTCCAATCATTTGATGAATGCTGTTAGAAGTGGGAAAATTTCACCACATTCTGCCACACATATCATGGCAACAGTCAATGCGAACGATGTGTTTTTTGCCCGCCATGTTTTCAAAATCTTGACTGATGAATCACTCAAAATGCAAGGAAAACCTTTTGCTCCGAAGCTCAATAAGTGGGTTTTTAGACAAATTGAGAAAGCAGATGAACAAAGAATCAACGAATTACGTTTACAAAATGGCATGGAAACTTTGGCAGATTACCGAAAAAAGATTTTATTTTCGATGAATGACAACCGTTTTTTGTTTCCATACCGTTCGTATGTAGGAATGTGGTCGGTAAATGACCCAAATATCGCCTCTGATTATTTAGAGGGAACGGTGGTTTTGGAACAATAAAAGTAAAATAATTTCACAAATAAAAAATTTGATTTTAACCTATAAATCAAACAAATCAGTTTACTAATGGCAATTTTAACAATGATTGGTCAGCTTTTGCTGGCATTGACTATTTTAGTCGGCTTACACGAATTTGGACACTTTATTTTTGCTCGAATGTTCGGCATTAGAGTCAATAAATTTTATATTTTCTTCGATTTCCTTTTTCCTTTACCTAATGTATTGAATTTTGCTTTGTGGAAAACAAAAAAAGGCGACACAGAGTACGGCTTAGGTTGGTTTCCGTTGGGCGGCTACGTGGATATTGCAGGTATGATTGACGAAACCAAAGATGCTTCGCAGCTTTCTTCTGTGCCCGAGCCTTACGAATTTCGCTCAAAGCCAGCTTGGCAACGCCTTTTTGTAATGCTTGGAGGAATTATCGTGAATGTTATTCTCGGAATTTTGATTTTTTGGGGAGTAAAATATTATTGGGGCGAAGAATATTATTCAAAAGCTGAAATCAATAAATTAGGAATTTATGCACACCCCCTTGCCCAAGGAATCGGCTTGAAAACTGGCGATAAAATCATCAAAGTAAATAACCAAGACTACGAAGGATTTGGAGATTTGAGGGCTTCGTTGATGCAAGAAAACACTTATTTTACGATTGACCGCAACGGTGAAACAAAGGAAATTCCTGTGCCAAATGGCTTAATTGATAGCGTAGCAAGCAAAGTGCCATTCATGGAGCCAATCATGCCTTTCAAAGTAGGCGAAATTACCAAAGGAATGCCAGCAGCAGAAGCAGGCTTGAAAGAAGGCGACAAAATTATTAAGGCAGATAGTACGCAAATTGCATATTTTCAAGGATTCCAAGAAGCCCTAAAAAAATCAGCAGGCAAGAAAATTGAATTGTTAGTTGAACGTGGAAATCAAACTGTAAAACTGACTCCAACAGTTACACAAGAAGGAACAATTGGTTTTAAATTAGACCCAACTTTGGTTTCAAGCAAACGTACTTTGTCATTTAGCGAAGCATTTGTTACAGGTGCAAAAGATGCCTTGGGCGTAATTCCTAACCAAATCAATGGTTTTGGACGAATTTTTAAAGGACATATTTCGGCAGGAAATGCCGTAAGTGGACCAGTTGGATTGGCACAAATGTTTGGAAAAGCATGGGATTGGGAAAGATTCTGGAACTTAACTGGCTTATTATCAATGGGTTTAGCATTTATGAATGCCCTTCCGATTCCGGCATTAGATGGCGGTCATGTAATTGTACTTTTATACGAAATGATAACTCGCCGCAAACCATCAGAAAAATTCATGGAACGCACCCAACAAGTTGGCACATTCATTTTATTGACATTAATGGTACTTGTACTTTTCAATGATACTTTTAAGGCGATATTTAGGTAAGAACCCCACCCTGCCCTCCCCAAAATGGAGGGTAAACTCAAATAGATGATAAAAATTTTAGTTGCTTTTTTAACTTTGTTGGCACTAAACCCCACCGAAGCGTCGGTCGCCCCCAACCCCACCCCAAAAGGGAGGGGAGCAACTAACATTTCCTTTTACTCCCTCCCTTTTGGGGTGGGTTGGGGAGGGGTTTCACACGCCTTCCACACTTCGCTCACCGAGATTCAGTATAATGCCAAAGAAAAATCATTGGAAATAAGTATTAGAATGTTTACAGATGATTTGGAAACAGCACTTACAAAATTTAATAATGGTCAGAAAATAATGGTTGGTGGAAAAAATGATAATAGTGACGTGGTTTTGCATAAATATATTCAACAGCATTTTGCCATTATTTCGCCACAAAAACAAAAGAAATCTTTAAGTTTTATTGGGAAAGAAATAGAAGGCGATGCTACTTGGATTTATGTCGAAATACCTAATAGTCAAGACTTTAAAGGGTATACAATTTATAATAATTTGATGCAAGAAATGTTTGACGACCAAACTAACTTGGTTAATTTTATATATCTGGGCAACAAAAAAACTTTTCTTTTCAACGCCAAAACAAAGTCGGCTGAGATTGATATTTGACAAATATAAATTTCCTCTTCAGAAAAAGGAGAGGGAATTTAGGGGTGAGGTAAAAAAACAATACAAAAAATATACAAATCAGTATGCCTGCATACTGATTTTTTTGTTACTTTTGTGTCCGTTTGTAGCAAAAAACACCAATGAAGAAGGAAAAAACGATTGATTTTTATATAAAATGGGCATGGCATTCGATTTCACGCATGTATAATGCGTACGCAAATCCGAATGATATGACGATGGCAATTGGCTATGTTTTGCTCAATATTGACTCCGAAAAAGGAACGCCAGCTACAAAAATTGGTCCTTCGATAGGCATGGAACCAAGAAGTTTGACAAGAATGTTGAAAACATTGGAAGAAAAAGGCTGGATTTATAGAGAAATTGATGCTGATGATAAACGTTTTGTACGAGTTTTTTTGACCGAAGAAGGAAGAAAAAAAAGAGGATTCTCTCGTGAAGGAGTAATTATTTTTAATAAAATGATTCAAGAACAAATCCCTGCCGAAAAGTTAGCTGTATTTTTTGAAGTAATGAAAGAAATTAATCGCTTGGTTGATGACCAAAATAGTAAAGCTCGTGAAAATTTGGCTTTGATAAATGAAATGGCTTGAAAAAACGCCTATTTTCTTGTAATTTTGTAGCAAGAAACCCAAAACCTCCTATGTTCAAAAAACTACTTTTAATATTTTCGTTGTTTGTTTTTACGAAAAATGCTCACGCACAGGCATTTACTTATTATCCTTTCAATTCTATTTTTTCGGTGGCAACTAATCCAAATAAGGCAGTTTGGGCAGATTTTCGTTTCCAAATGAACACATATTTTTCTTCTTTAAGTACCGAAATCTCGCCAATGATTAACCTTAATAAGGCAGAAAGAGCAAAGTTTTACATTGGCGTAGGCGTAAAAGCCAATTTTTTGAACTACTTAAATACCGATAAAAGTAAACAATCACCATTAGAAGGGTATTCTCTAAATGTTGGTGTGAGAACTTCCCCGATTCAGAAACTACCCAAATTTCAACTCGTTTTTGAACTTTCTCCTTATTCCAATAAAAATTTCGATTTAGGTGTTTTTCGAGCAAATCTTGGTTTGGGCTATGTTTTAGGAAAAAAATAACAATAAATATACATTTGAGGGCGTTTTTAGTTTTTAATGAACTAATTGCCTTTAAAATGAAAACTTTTGCTACCTTAACAATTGCCCTTTTGAGTTTTTCTGTTTTCTCTCAACAAAAAACTGCCTACATTCCTCGACCAGTTGTATCTTTTTTTATCAATGGAAAAAATGCTGATAACCAAAAAGTAATTACTAAAACTGATACACTTTTGGAGGTAAAGGCAATTTTGATTGGAGAACAAAAGCAAAAAATGCCTAATATGACCTTCTTGATTAGTGAAGTTGAGGTTTTATTAATTCATAATGACAAAAAAATGGCAGGTTTAGTTATTACCGAAGGAAAAGGAAGCCTTGCTCCGCTTAATAGACTTGTTTCTCACGGCGACCAATATCAATTTGTGGTACGAGGCATAAAATTCCTAAATGAAGGTATTTTCACTGATATTGGCACAGGTGATGTTATCAGAAATTATGTTTTTGAATAGAAAAGTACAACGGTTTTCCTAAACCGTTTTTTGTTTTGAATGTAGACGGTTTAGGAAAACCGGCATACTTTTTTCTACAATTTTATAGCTTTTCCAAATTGCTTCATGGCTGTTTCTACGATTTTATCTTGCCCATAAATGATTTGATAAAATTCATTATTCAAGCCATTTTTCACATTTCGTTGCCAAATATGGCGAGCAATCGTTGCTTTTATTTGTAATTTTATAAACTCTTTTGAAAGGTTATAATCATTAGCAATAAACTTAATTTCGGAGCTATTTGCTAACTTTTTTACATTTTCCATCATCGCTTCATTTACTTCAAAATCCTTCAAAAAGCTATTAAATGTTTGCTTTTCAAGGCTTTTTCGATTTTCATTGGCATAACTTAGGGCATATTCTCGCAAGATGTTTTTGCCATAAAGTTCGAGCAAATATTTGGTAATATGGCTTGTATCTCGTGGCACAAATACATCGGGCGTAACGCCACCACCACCATAAACGATTCTGCCACCATTAGTTTTGAATCGCATTTTTGGGTTGTTTTTTATGCTATCTGCAATAAAATATTCGCCCGATTTGCTTCGCTCTTCGAGTTCGTGTTCATAATTGTCCAAATTTCCTTTGGTATAAGGTTTTTGAATACTTCGCCCACTTGGAATATAATAACGGGAAATTGTCAGACGTAATTCTGAGCCATCAGAAAGTTGAATTGGCTGTTGAACCAAGCCTTTTCCGAAAGTTCGGCGACCAACAATCAAGGCACGGTCATAATCTTGTAAAGCTCCCGAAACAATTTCGGAGGCAGAAGCACTGCCTTCATCAACTAAAACTACGATTGAGCCTTTCTCAAACATTCCATCTTTTTCGGCATAAGTTTTTCGGTTATTTCGGCTATCTTTTCCATCGGTATAAACAATTACGCCTTTTCCGCCTACCAATTCATCAACAATATCGGTTGCTCTGTCCATGTAGCCGCCAGGATTTCCACGCAAATCAAGCAATAATTGCTTCATTCCTTGTTTTTGTAGTGAGCCAAGATGTTGTTTAAATTCGTCATAAGTTGTTTCGCCAAAACGATTTATTTTGATATAAGCTGTCTTTTTATCTTCCATAATATAGGCTGCATCAATGGTATATTGCGGAATTTTATCTCTGACAACTGTAAATTTCAATAAGTCTTTGAAGCCTCTTCGCTTGATTTCGAGCTTTGCCTCCGAACCACGTTTGCCACGAAGATTTGCAAAAATATTGCTACTATTCGACTCTTTTCCTGTCAAATTCTTGCTATTTGCCTTAATAATGGCATCTCCACTCTGAATCCCGACACTTTCGGAAGGTCCGCCAGCCAAGGGCGTAACTACATAAACCGTATCATTGAAAACATTAAACTCAATGCCGATTCCATCAAAACCACTTTCGAGTTGCGAGCGTGCAATATCAGCTTCTTGCGGAGGAAAATAATAGGTATGTGGGTCCAGTTTTTCGAGCATCTTTGTTATAGAATAGTCCACCAGCGAATCTGTATTGACACTATCAACATAACTGCGATTGATATATGTCAAAATTTCCTTAAATTTGGTCGTGCTACGAGTAACATCGCTTCCAGCACTTCGTCCACCAAAAAACGTAGCACCAATTAATATTCCCGCAGCGAGTGTTGCACCAACAATTATAGGCGTGCGAATAGTTGTTTGACTATTTTGTATTTTATTTTCTTCCACTTTTTTGCTTTTGATTTAATATTTGTTCGTACTTTTAGAAACAGTTTCTTGTGCAAATAAATTACACAAAGCTGCATAAAAATTCTTTTTCAACCCAATTTACTAAAGAAATGTCTGAAAATCAATCACGTAGGTCTTTTTTACAAAATCTCGGTGTCGGACTTGGCACTACTGCCGCAGCTTTTGCTGTGCCTTCTATCATGGCGATTCCTGAAGCTAAAGCTCAAAAAGATGAGAAAAAACTTGGAGTTGCACTCGTTGGTTTGGGTAGTTATGCCAAAAACCAATTGGCAGTTGGTTTAGAAAATGCCAAAAATTGTTATTTGGCAGGAATCGTAACAGGCACACCAGCAAAAGCAGAAGAATGGAGTAAAAAGTACAATATTCCTGCAAAAAACATCTATAATTATCAAAATTTTGATGAGATAATCAAAAACAAAGACATTGATATTGTGTATGTCGTTACGCCAAATTCGCTACACAAAGAGTTTGTGGTGCGTGCAGCAAAGGCAGGAAAGCACGTGATGTGCGAAAAGCCAATGGCAACTTCGGTAGCAGATTGTGAAATAATGATAAAGGCATGCCAAGATGCAGGTGTGCAGTTGGGCGTTGGTTATCGCCTACATTTTGAGCCATTTACGCAAGAAGTGATGCGTTTGGGTCAGAAAAAAGTCTTTGGCGATGTACGATTTATGCAAACAAATTTTGGCTTCACCATCGGCGACCCAACACAATGGCGTTTGAAAAAAGCAATGGCTGGCGGTGGACCTTTGATGGACGTGGGCATTTATTGCGTGCAAGCTTCTCGCTATGTTACTGGCGAAGAGCCACTTTGGGTAACGGCACAATTTGGACCAATTACTGACAAAGAAAGATTTAAAGATGTAGAAGAATCGGTTTCGTGGCAAATGCAGTTTCCAGGCGGAGCAATGGTCAATGGTTTTACTTCGTACAAATCAAATATTGAGCAATTATATGTTTCGGCAAATAAAGGGTCGTTTCAATTAAGTCCCGCTTATTCTTACGGGCCATTGAAAGGACGCACGCATGAAGGCGAGCTAAAAATGCCAGTAGTACATCATCAAACTGTAATGATGGAAGAAATTTGCAAGGAATTTCTTGCCACAAAGACCTTCCCGAAGCATATTGATGGAAATGAAGGCTTGCGGGATATGAAAATTCTGATGGCAATTTTAGAAGCTGCCGAAACTGGCAAGAGGATTAGTTTAATATAGACAAAAGAAATTAGACAAGAGAAGTTAGCTAAAAGATAAGAATTAGAACTTTTTTCATTCTCATATCTTTTGTCTAAATTCTCGTTTCTTTGCAAGCAAACCTTTTTCCCACTTTTACCGTTATCTATTTTTAAAAACAAATCAATAAAAACAAACAACAAAATGAAAAAAATCTTTGTACTTTTCTCTCTTTTAATGTCAATGGGAGTGATGGCTCAAAACATCAAAACTCCAGCACCGAGTCCAACCCAAACTATCAAGCAAGATTTTGCATTGTCTTCAATCGAAGTAGTTTATTCTCGTCCAAGTGCTAAGGGTCGTACTATTTTTGGTGATTTAGTACCTTACGGAAAAATGTGGCGTACTGGTGCCAATGGTGCAACAAAAATAACTTTCGGCGAAGATGTAAAAGTAGGTGGTGTGTCTGTAAAAGCAGGTTCGTATGCACTTTATACTGTTCCTGGCAAAGATGAGTGGGAAATCATCATCAACAAAGGCGTAAATAATGGTGGTCTGAATGGCTACAAAGCAGAAGACGATGTAGCAAAATTTAAAGTAAAAGCTGAAACTTTACCTTTCAATGTCGAAACTTTTACAATTATGTTGTCAGACCAAACCGCTTCTTCTTTAAAAGTTTATGCAATTTGGGGAAATATAGAAGCTGGGTTTTCGGTTGAAGCTAACATTGATGCTAATATCATGAAGCAAATTGATGGTGCAATGAATGTTGATAATCGCCCGTATTTTGCAGCAGCAGGTTATTATTTTGACAATGGAAAAGACATGACAAAAGCATTAGAATGGGCAAATAAAGCAGTTGATGCTCAGCCAAAAGCCTATTGGGTAATGCACTTAAAAGCAAAAATACAAGCGAAAATGGGCGACAAAGCAAGTGCAAAAGCAACGGCTTTGAAGTCAATCGAATTGGCAAAAGAAGGCAAAAATGATGATTATGTTGCTTTAAACGAAAAATTGATTGCAACTTTGTAAGGAAAAACAATTCTTGAAAAACGCACTTTTTTGCTAAAAAGGTGCGTTTTTTTATGGCGTAAACCAACTATTTATCAATGCTTTGGCGGTGAGTTCTGCCATATTTTTCACCTCACATTTACTGAACATACTTGTTCGGTGATGCTTCACTGTATTTTCGCTGATGCCCAATTCATGGGCAATTATTTTTATACTTTTTCCTTTGGCAATGAGTTCAAGTACCTTCTTTTCAGCTTGACTTACTGGCAAAGATTTAGTTTGGCGAATAATTCCTTCATGAATCGGAATATTCTTCATATCTGCCGAATTAGTTGTGTCTAATAGAAAAAAGCGAAGTTTTGGCTCAGGGTCGAGGTGCGAAATATCGGTAATTAAGTCAAATTGAAAAACACCGTTTCCCATTTTATCAAAAAACAAAGTCGAACTTTGCTGCAAAGCATGAAACGTGCTTCCATCTTTTCGTATAAACGGATAGGTGTGCGACGACTTAATATTTTTGCGATTTTCGATAGGTTGCGAATAAAAATAATACCAAAACAACTCAGCCGATTGTACGGTAGCCAAAAGATTTTCGGCATCTGTAAATCGAGCTGCTTGAATAAACGAAGCATTGGTCATTTCTTCAATCGTATAGCCCGTCATTTGCTCTAAAGCACCGCCTACTTTTATCCATTTGGCATTTTTCATGTCCGAAATAAACCAACAATAAGTTCCTACGGCATAAATACGCTCAATGGTTTCGATAAACGAAAAGTTATTGAGATAGCTTTCTAAATTAGGGTCTCGTGGCAAATATTCATAAAAACTTTTTAGTTTTTTATAAATTGATTTTATATCATTGCTTATACTGATTGTTTTTTTCATAGCTTTATAAGTAGTTTTCTTCAAAATTACACTTTATTTTGAAAAAATCAATAGCACAATTGTGCTATTGACAATGTGTTTATTTTCAAATAGCTTTGTGTAGGTTTTAATAAATCTTAAAAAAAACTTTTTCCATGAAAAAAAACTTATTTTTCTGCTCATTGTTTTCTATCAGTTTTTTACTGACCAATGCCCAAGTTTCCGAAAAAACTTACGCCAAATTTGACTTTATTCCTGGCGAACAAGTATTATTTGAAGATAATTTCTTGGGCGAAAGTGCCGACGAAATTCCCTCGCATTGGGTTTTGGCGAAAGGAAAAGTAGAAACCGTAAAAATAAATGGCGAAATGGTGATGGGAATGTTAGATGCCTCGCCCGCTGCCTACCCTCGACTAAGTGGCAAAAAAACTTTTTCTAATCGCTTCACTTTGGAGTTTGATTATTTGCTAAAAAACAATTCAAAAAAATGGATAACCGCCGTAGATGAAGGAAATATCGGAACGGATAAAATACAAATTCAGTTTGCCAATGATGCCGAAATGGACAAAGTGAAGGAACAATTGGGCGATTTTGAGAGTAATATCGAAATTACTTCTTTTGGCGAGGTTTCATTCAAAACATTCAGAAGTCAATATCGAGGAGGAAAACCAGTGCCTGACCATGATAATTTGTACGAAGATTTGTGCGATAAATGGGTTCATGTGTCGGTCGCCGTTACCGAAAAATCGCTGAAAGTTTACCTCAATAGCGAAAGAGTTTTGAATGCACCTATTCAGTCAGGCGTTGTTTCTTCGTTCCAATTATTGAGCGATGGCACTACCTACGAGTATGGTACACAGGTATTTATCAAAAATGTAAGAGTAGCCGCTGGCGGTGCCGACCCTTACAAAACCCTCACAACTGATGGGAAAATCATCGCACGAGGCATCAATTTTGATGTGGCAAAAGCTACGCTAAAACCCGAAAGTTTGGGGGCAATCAATTCGATTCTAAGTATTTTGAAAGAACACCCTGAACTCAAATTTGAAATTGGCGGGCATACCGATTCAGATGGTGATGATGCTTCAAATCTAAAACTTTCGCAAGAAAGAGCCGATGCCGTGAAAGCCAAATTAGTAGAATTGGGCGTTGCTCCTGACAGACTAAGCACCAAAGGCTACGGCGAAACCAAGCCCATGGACGATAACAAAACCTTTGAAGGAAAAGCCAATAATAGAAGAGTAGAATTTGTAAAAATTTAGTTAAATTTATAGGAAGATTTAACCCATAAATACAAAAAAACATGAAAACACTGCATTTTTTATACTTTTTACTAATTTCAGTAAGCACTTTTGGACAACTTTCCAACGAAAACTCTATGAGTGTCATGCTTGATAGCAAGGAGTTTAAAACCCAACCTCGCCAAATAAAAATTGGTAATTATGCCTATTTTACAGGAAATGCTACCAAACCCGACAAAATGCTCAGAATTTGGCTCGGAGATTATTATGGTCGCTCGGCGGTTGAATCTGGTACTTATTTGATTGTAAATGCAGATAACCCTGATACTAAGGAAAACATCAAAAAAGCACAAGATTTGGGCAAATATAAGGGAATAGCAGCTATCAAATATGTTGAAGAAACAAAAACTCCTCGCATGGAATACCACATGGGAGAATCTCAAAATAATGACGAAACCTTAGAAGTAAAAGCAGGTACAGATGGCTTTATAGAAGTAACTTTTAGTGCAACATTGACAGGAACTTACTGGAAAGAAAAAGCATCAGCAACGGTTTTTGGTGGTTTGGGTCGAATCAAAGATAAAATTGAGAGCAAAGTAATTACTTCGGCAACTGGTTTTGATTCTGACATTGACCCCGAAGGAAATGGCTACAAAAAACAAGACAATAAAGATACGATTGTACTGAAAGACGGAAAAATGAAATTGAAGAAAAACTAATAGTTTTAACTATTTGTTCAAATTTTAATCTAAAAACCATGAAGAAAACACTATTGATTTTAATTTTATCGGCATTTATAGCCATGAAAACTGCCGATGTTTTCAGCGATTTGGGTATTTCAAAAGAACAAGCCCAAGATTATGTAACAAATGACATTACCAGTGGTTATTTGAATTTGCCTAATAATGCCCGTAAGATTCCGATGAGTGGGCGTGCCTCTATTGTGCAAGTGATAGGCATTTTTGCCAAAAATTATGTAAAAACCGATGATTTCAAAACTCGTTATACTGAATGGTGGAAAGGTCAAGAACCGACCAAACCACAAACCCCAGAAGACAAAAACGCCGAGAGAAAACAACAAGAAGAAGAATCTAAAATAGGACAAGCACAAAGCTTAGAGAATCTTAAAAAGCAAGTTGCCGAAACCAAAGATGCTGTGGTGAAGAAGCAACTGCAAGAAATGCTTATCATGTCCATTAAGATACAAGCCGACATGAAAGTACAAATGGAATCGCCTGATTATAAGAAAGCAATGAAAGATGCCAATGAAATGATGCAAAAAATGGAAGCCGAACAATACGCAACTGATTTGGGTCAATACCAAGAAAAGTATAAGCAATGGCAAGAAGAAAAGAATCCAGATGTTTTATTGAAAAAAGATTTGCAGAGATTTTTGACCGAAACCGAAGACATTAATTTCAACGCTCAATTAATTACAGACCCAAATGGCAAAAAAGAATTTGCCAAAGAGGAATATATACAAAAAAGTATTTATTGGAAACAGGCGTTTCGGTCAGGAAAACCAACGATTGATGCAGCTCGTAGTATTGCCAAAGAATGGTTGAAAGAATTATGACAAAAAAGCACAATAAATTCAATAAAAATCAATTTCCACTAAATAAAAATTATCCAAAAAATATTGATTTGGCAAATAAATTATCCTAATTTTGTTCGTTATTTAGAAAAAGCAACTAAATAAAGAATTTTAAAAGGATAATTTAACTTATATCAATAATGTCAACAGCAACAAAAACTTACATTCCTTTCAAGGTAAAAGATATTACGCTTGCCGATTGGGGTCGCAAAGAAATTAAATTAGCAGAAGCCGAAATGCCAGGTTTGATGGCAATTCGTGCCGAATATGGCCCGTCAAAACCATTGGCAGGTGCAAGAGTAGCAGGTTGTTTGCACATGACAATCCAAACTGCAGTTTTGATTGAAACTTTGGTGGAATTAGGTGCAGAAGTAACGTGGTCATCTTGTAATATTTTCTCAACACAAGACCACGCTGCCGCTGCAATTGCTGCCGCAGGTATTCAGGTTTATGCTTGGAAAGGTCAAACTCCCGAAGAATTTGACTGGTGTATCGAGCAAACTTTGCTTTTTGGCGAAAAACAAAATCCATTGAACATGATTTTGGATGATGGTGGTGACTTGACAAACATGGTTTTTGATTTGTATCCAGAATACATCGAAGGCATCAAAGGTTTGTCGGAAGAAACTACGACTGGTGTTCACCGTTTGTACGAGCGTATGAAAAATGGTACATTATTTTTGCCAGCTATCAACGTAAACGACTCGGTAACGAAATCGAAATTTGATAATAAATATGGTTGCAAAGAATCATTAGTTGATGCAATCCGTCGTGCAACTGATATTATGATGGCAGGAAAAGTTGCTGCCGTTGCAGGTTATGGTGATGTAGGTAAAGGTTCGGCAGAATCGCTTCGTGGAGCAGGTTGCCGAGTTTTGGTTACTGAAATTGACCCAATTTGTGCTTTACAAGCAGCAATGGATGGCTACGAAGTTGTAACGATGAACGAAGCGGTAACTCGTGCAAATATCTTCGTAACGGCTACTGGTAACGTAAATATCATTCGTGACCGTCATTTCAAAAATATGCGTGATAAGGCAATTGTTTGTAATATTGGGCATTTTGACAATGAAATTGACATGGCTTGGTTGAACCAAAACTATGGTCATACAAAATCTACTATCAAACCACAAGTTGATATGTACGAAGTTGATGGCAAAGAAATCATCATTTTGGCAGAAGGACGTTTGGTGAATTTAGGTTGTGCAATGGGGCACCCATCGTTCGTAATGTCATGTTCGTTCTCAAACCAAGTGTTAGCTCAATTGGAATTGTGGAACAATCCTGGCAAATATGAGAAGAAAGTTTATGTACTTCCCAAGCAATTAGATGAGAAAGTTGCGGCTTTCCATTTAGCTCACGTTGGTGCAAAATTAGAAACACTTGATGCTGACCAAGCTGCTTATATCGGAGTTTCGACAGAAGGACCATTTAAGTCTGAAATGTATCGTTATTAATAGTCGATAGTCCACGGACGATAGTCGATAGCGTTTTATATCAAAAAAGCCCATTTATTGAGAAATAAGTGGGCTTTTTGTTTTATATAATTCTAAAATTCAGGTGTTAAACCATCGAAAATCAAACTTCAAAAAAAGACAAATTTGGGAAAACGTCTATCTTTTTTCAGTATAAGTCGCCAAAACACTTCATAAATGCTTTTTAATAGCTAATTTCACTTTGTTAAATCATTCTTCAACAAATTTACTAAACACTAACCATGAATAAGAAAATTGTCATTTTATTGGCAGCTTTTGCCATGTCTTGCGGAGCTTATGCCCAAGATGCTGTCAACTACCAAGTCCCGCCCAAAGAAATAGCCGATTTGCTTTTGGCAAAACCCACACCCGATGTGAGCACCGACAGTCAAGGCGAATGGATGCTACTAAGTGAAAGAAATTCCTACCCTACTGTGGAAGAATTAGGTCAACCAGAAATCAGAATTGCGGGTTTGAGATTAAACCCAAATAATTTCTCGCCAAGCCGACAAACTTTCATCAATAACTTTACGCTGAAAAATATAAAAACTGGTAAAGAGTTTAAAATCAATGGTTTACCAGCAAATATATTAGCAGGAAATGTAAGATGGAGTCCAAACGAAAAGAAAATTGCATTTACCAATACTACAAACAGCAGAGTAGATTTGTATATTATTGACGTAGCGACAAAGGTGGCTACGAAAGTAAATAAAAAGGCATTAAATGTGGTTTTAGGTGCTGATTTAACTTGGTTTGATGACAATGCGATTGTCTATAAAACTGCTATTAGCCTTCCAAGTGCCGCTCCTGCAAAGCCAATAACGCCAAAAGGGCCAACTGTACAGCAAAATATCGGAAAAGCGGCTCCTGGGCGAACTTACCAAGATTTGATAAAAACACCTTATGATGAGCAACTTTTTGAGTTTATGTCAATGGCTCAAATGGTCATTAACCGTGGAGGTGTCGAAACGCCTATTGGTAAACCTGCCATTTATGAGTCTTACACTTTATCACCAGATAAAAAATACTTTTTGCTGGAAATTTTGAAGAAGCCATTCTCTTATTTAGTTACTGCTGGTGGCTTTCCTACATCGGTTTTGGTGGTGGATATTAGTGGAAAATTGATATAAGATATCGCAGATTTGCCAAGTGCCGAAACAAGACCTACGGGTAATGACAATGTGCAGAATATTCCAAGAGGTTTTGAATGGAGAAACGACGAAGCAGCTACTTTGGTTTGGGCTATGCCTTTAGACAGTGGTTTGATTAAAAAGAATATGGAATTTCATGATATAGTTTATGCACAAACTGCACCTTTCAAGACCGAAAAGCAAGAATTATTCAAAACAAAGATGCGTTTCCGTTGCATAACTTGGGGAAATGACAGTTTTGCATGGGTTACGGAAGCATTGACAGGCAAGCAAACTGCTAAAGTAAGTAGATATAATAGCAGTAGTAAAACCTTATCAACTTTGTTTGAAAGAAATATCACTGATGCTTACGGTAATCCTGGAACACCCTTGATGGCAAAAAATAGTTTTGGTAAACAAGTTATTTTAGTAGAAGGAAACAAGATTTTCTTGAATAATACGGTGGGTTCTTCCCCAAAAGGCGATTTGCCATTTTTGAGCCTTTTTGATATTGATACCAAGAAAAGCGAAAAACTTTGGCGATGCAACGAAGGTAATTTTGAATTCGTAGTAGATGTGTTAGATTCAAAAAACTTAAAGTTTATTACTCGAAAAGAATCTAAAACCGACGTTCCTAACTTTTATATCAAAAACTTAAAATTACGAATTGCGGATATGCCAATAACGGCATTTACGAATCCATATCCTGCATTGGTTGGTGTGAGTAAGCAAAAAGTAAAATATACTCGCAAAGATGGCATCGAGCTTACAGGAGATTTATACTTGCCAAAAGGCTATAATAAAGAAAAAGATGGAGCATTGCCAGTTTATTTGTGGGCGTATCCAAGAGAATTTAACAATGCCGCCGATGCCGCTCAGGTGCGTGGAAGTGAAAATAAATTTATTACTATTTCGTGGGGAAGTCCTATTTACTACGTAACACAAGGTTTTGCAGTGCTTGATAATGCCGAAATGCCAATCGTAAGTAAAGGAGGAGATACAAAACCAAATGATAATTTTATTGAACAACTCACATTGAATGCCGAGGCTGCTATCAATCATTTGGCCGAAATGGGTGTGGGTGATAGAAACAGAGTTGCCGCAGGCGGACACAGCTACGGTGCTTTTATGACTGCTCATTTATTGAGTCATACCAAACTTTTTAAAGCAGGAATTGCCCGAAGTGGTGCTTATAATAGAACCCTGACACCATTTGGTTTTCAGGCAGAAGATAGAACTTATTGGGAAGCACCAGATTTGTATTATAAAATGAGTCCGTTTAGCTACGCTGATAAAATCAAAACGCCACTTTTATTAATTCATGGCGACACTGATGATAACCCTGGTACTTTCCCAATTAATAGTGAGCGTATGTTTGCGGCCATCAAAGGACACGGTGGAACGGTACGTTTTGTATTTTTACCTTACGAAGCACACGGCTACCGAGGCAAAGAAAACTTACTACACATGCTTTGGGAACAAAACGAATGGTTGAAAAAATATGTAAAAGAAAGTAAGTAATAGAACGTTTTGTGTACAAAAAAGCCCATTTATTGGAAAATAGATGGGCTTTTTTGTTTGTATTTTTTTGAACTATACAATCAATGAAAATAATATACGAGGCTATTTTTTAAACTGTGTCAAGTGAAAATTTCACAAAAGTGTTAATTTTACTTTAAACATAGAATATTATGACTCACAATCAACCATTTGACTTTGCATCTTTTCAAGAAGAAGCAATAAAAGGCTTATATTCAGG
>JANNDY010000142.1:0-3613 GCA_031378345.1 Emticicia sp.
GTTGGAAATTTTTAAACTATAAATACTTTATTTAACTTTGTAATGTCTTATTTCAAACCATTAAACAATAATTAATATGCCTACTCCAAGAGAAAAAATGGAAAGTATGATTGGTGACCATAGCCATAAAGATTGTAAAAATAATCATTGTCCAAGTTACAAAAAGAAAGAAAAATCTGAACATGTTTTTGTTGTAGATAGTGGTATTTTCAGTACTAAATGGGGATGGAAATGTATGGCTTGTGGAGAGTTTACTAAACTATACAGTGTTTAAAATTGATATTCAAAATGAAATCTAATTATAAAGATTGTAAAAACATCAATTGCCATAGCCATAAGAAAAAACAAAAATCTGAACATATTTTTGTTAAGGATATTGGTATTTTTAATACTAATTGGGGATGGAAATGTATGGATTGTGGAGAGTTTATAAAATTATATAGTGTTTAAAACCCTAAAATCAAATTCTAAAATGTCAACTATTTCCTCTGTAAGAAAAAATTTAAACCAAATGGTCGGTGACCATAACTACAAAGATTGTACAAATGTTGAGTGTTCAAGTCATGATTCTCAAAAAAAGGCTGAACATACATTTATTAAAAATACGGAAGATTATTCTATAACATATTGGGGCTGGGAATGTAATGACTGTGGTGAATTTACACATGAATCTGAAGGAGAAACTTTTTTTTATTCGAGTGAGGCAGAAATATATCGTATTGATAGTGATGTTTTTTTGTTTGCTGATTCCAATGAAATACCATTTTCTTCAAAACCTTCAATTTTTTTTAAAAAAAATTTCACTCTGGGTACAATTTTAAGTAATGCTTTTTTTATTCTTATAGGTTTGTTCGTCCTCAAATACTCAATTATTGTTGGATTGATTATATTAGCAATATTCGGTTGGGTAGCTAAAACAGAATATAGAAAAAAAGATTGGTGGAAAGTATCAGTTTTAGTAGGTAAAGATAATGAGCCTCAGTCTCATACAGTCTTTTATTTCCCTGACAGTACAAACAATGAGAAGTTCATTAACGTAATCCGAAGCAAAGGAAACAAAATTGGAATTTGGATAGAAAATAAAATTATAAATCTTCATGAAATTTAATCCTTATTATCATGGCAAAGGGTAAAAAATGTCCAATGTGTGGACACAATATGTTCGCTGAAAAAGAGCTTGATGAAAAATATGGTACAACCGTTTGGTATCGTTGCCGTGCTACAAAATGCGACTTTACCGAAAAAGTATTTGAATCAAAATAACTTTTTATTTCAAATGTTTGACTATACATAATAATAGTTCAGAGAAACCGAAAACTGTTTAGAGTAGGTAAAATTTTAAATAATTATTATATGGCTGGTGGCATGGAAGGAATACCCGACAAGAAACCATTAGATAAAGCAGTTTGGAAAGATTGCCCAGATTGTCATGGAAAAAAGGTTGATTCAAAAGGTAATAGATGCGGTACTTGCAATGGACAAGGTGGTGCCCCATCAAAATACTGATTAAAGACGTTTGCATAAATTAAATTCTAAAAATTTGTGCAAACTCTTTTTTATTACACTCCCCAACACTGATAAAATAGTTTGACAGTTTTAGTCAAATTTATAGTTACCGCCGTCACTAAATCAGCGAAACGACAAAGTGTTAATTCTTTACAACCTTTTTTTAGAATTTTGTTCGCAAAGTTGGTGGACGACAGTTGATTAGAAAAATAATTCAAAGGCTTTTTTCTATGTAACTTTTAGTAACTTGCGACGGTTGATTGGCGTGGAGTTTAAAGGCTTTTTTTCGCAAAAACTTCACGGTTCGCCGTTGCGACTGATTTTAACGCTGTTTTTTGGTTCTTTAAGCTTGGCTTTGTCGGGCGACATTTTGAAGGCGTTGGAACTCAAAGTTCCTAAACTCCAACGAAAGCAAATATGTAAAAGGCTTATAATCAACTAATTATCAATTAAATCCTCCCTCGCTCATGCACATTTGCGAGCGTTGGAAATTTTTAAAAATACACCATGAATAAAATTTTCATACCATTAATAATATGTGTACATTTGTTTTCTTGCTCAAAAGAATCAGTTGATAACTCAACTACTAATGGAGCAATTAATAATATAAGTAATACAACTGTTTTTCTTGGTGATTATAATTATGGTCTATATGCTGTAAAGGCAAACACTGGAATCAAACAATGGAAAATAGGTGGCGTAATAGCATCTCGTCTTGAAAGTCCAGCATATTTTGAAGGTAGTATTTTTAGTCCCAGTTTTGGGTCAGTATATGTATTTGATGCAAATACGGAACAACAAAAAGGTGAGTTTAGACAAAAATCCTCCTTTGCAAAAACACCTATTATTGATAACGGCATCATATATTTTGGTTTAGCAGAAACATTATTTGCATACAATATCAAAAATGGGGAAAAGAAATGGGAGTTTGTAACATCAGAAAATATCGAATCAAGTCCAACTATTGAAAGTGGTATTTTATACTTTACAAATTCAGAGGGAAAATTATACGCCTTAAATGCAAATGATGGAACAAAAAAATGGGAATTTTATATTGGCAAAAAAGTTCCAATACGTTCAAACCCATGTATTAACAACGGAATTATATATTTTGGTGCTGACGATAAACGATTATATGCTATTGACGCTATAAACGGAACAAAAAAATGGGATTTTTTAACAGGTGATGTTGTGGTATCAAGCCCCACCGTTTCAAACAACTATGTTTATTTTGGTAGTGCTGACAATGTTTTATACGTCTTAGATTCAAAAACTGGAACTCTTAAATCTGAAATTATCACAAAAGGCGAAGTCATTTCAAGTCCAACAGTTGTAAATGGAATAGTGTATTTTGCAAGTCAAGATGGTTTTCAATATGCTTATGATTCCAAAACTTTTCAAAAAAAATGGCAATTTAATTTAGGTGCGTTTGGAACAGATGCAAGTCCAACTGTTGCTAATGGGATAGTATTTATTGGGGGTTGGGAGTCAAAGTTTTTTGCACTTGATGCAACTACTGGCTCTAAAAAATGGGAGTTTAAAGCAGATGATAGAATTTATACGAGTGCTTGTGTTATTGATTCCGAGGGAAAAATCTACTACTCAGGAGTATCAGGAAGTCATAATTGATTAGAATAGTTGACCGTTTTTGTCAAGTTCATAATTACTGCCGACATGAAATTAGAGCCATTTCAAAGTGTTTACTCTCGAAAACTTCGCCATTTTTGGGTTCTTTACTCCCATTATCACTTTCGACGTGTAATTAGCATGGTATTCATAGCTTTTTTTCTCGAAAACTTTGCGGTTTATTCTACGTTTTTTATATCTTTGGGTCGCTTATTTTTCGGGCGACACTCGGAAAGAAGAGCTTGCAAAGTTGGTTTATCTCCAACGTGAGCAAGCAAGTAAAAGTTTGATAATCAACTAATTAACTCAACATTCGCTCCAAAATCATCTTGCTTGCGAGCGTTGGCGAAAAGCAAAAAAGCAAAGTTTTTCGTAATTTTTCTGGTGAAATTTTTATGTAAAATCTTAGCAAAATCTTAGCATTATTTCAACTTATTTTCGCAAATTTTGTTGGGTTTTTGATTTCGTTTGGTAGAATTTA
>JANNDY010000143.1:0-36190 GCA_031378345.1 Emticicia sp.
ATGTACGCCCGGTTTGTAAAAACTAAAGGATAAATTTCCTTTCGGCATTTTCAAAATTTGAAATTTTTCCTCTGCATTACCTCTATTGCTACCAAAATCTACCTTCAAACTATCTAATTTCAGTTTGCTAAAATCATAATCAAATGTTATTTTGCTTGGGTTATAGTCGTAGCTTTTTTGAGAAACTTCAAATTTTATCGTTTCGATTTCTGCTTTTGTTATTTCTCGAAAAGGTAAATATTTGAACCAATAATAATAGCCTCCAAAGATAATTAGGCTTAGAAAAAGTAATGAAAAGAGTATTTTTTTGTAGTTTTTTGGTTTTTGCGAGATTTCAATAATACCAACTTTTTCAATTCGTTCAAGTTGCTGGCGTGTAGTGATAAGTGTATAAACATTTACAATTGGTTGCTGAATTGGCTTAATTTCAGTAGGGTTTTTAGCTTTAAACTCACGCCAATTTTCATAATTGCAGTAAATAGAAAAAATATCCAAAGTATTTTCTTTAAAACCGAAAAGATATTTTTCATCAAGAAATCGAAGAATAGAATCCTTTGAAATTATGTAATCTTGGAGAAGGGCTTTTCCAATTTTTGCTTCAATAAAAGCATAAATATCCAGCTTCAAATCTTCATAAAAAGCATTTTTACTTTTAAGTTTTGAAATGCCCAGAAAGGTTTTTCCATGCTTTTTTACCCATTTCTCATTCCATTCGTCTGAAATTTTAGACAGCAATTGAAAACGGAGTTTGTTTATAAATTCTTGGTCTTCAGATGAGCTAAAATTATTTTCCATTTAGTAATAGGTTGAATCAACAAAAGATGTCAAAACTATCAATTTTCAGTATTAAATACAAGAAATATTTTTTGGTAATAAAATCTATAAAAATTTGTATGTTTGCCCCACAAACTCATCAATCAAACCCTTATGAAAACACTTCTTTTTTTGTTACTTTCTCTGCAATTATTTGCACAAAATAAATTTTCGTCAGTCGAAATCGCTCGTTATCAGCAACAAGCCAAACGAGTAAATATTATTCGAGATAATTGGGGCATTCCGCATATATATGGTAAGAGCGATGCTGATGCTGTTTTTGGTTTGCTTTATGCCCAATGTGAAGATGACTTTAAGCGAGTTGAGATGAATTATATCGAAAAATTAGGTAGAATGGCAGAAATTAAAGGAGAATCGAGCCTTTATGATGATTTGCAAATAAGACTTTTGATAGACACAACCGCTGCCATTGCCGACTATAATAAAGCTGAACCGTGGCTAAAAAAACTGCTCAATGCCTACGCCGATGGCATCAATTTTTACCTGCAAACTCATCCCGAAACAAAACCTGTGATGCTCAATCGCTTCAAACCGTGGTATCCTTTGCTGTGGACTGACGGAAGTATTGGGGCAATAAATACGGCAGATATTACGACCGCAGAACTAAAGAATTTTTATTCGGGAGATAAAATTACTTATACGTCCGAACCCAAAGACCCCGAAAATCAAACTGGCTCAAATGGCTTTGCTTTTTCACCAAAAATAACGGCTTCCGGCAATGCTATTTTATATATAAATCCGCACGTAACTTTCTATTTTCGCCCAGAAGTGCAAGTAGTAAGTGAAGAAGGTTTGAACGCTTATGGAGCTGTAACTTGGGGGCAAATGTTTGTCTATCAAGGTTTTAACGAGTTTTGTGGTTGGATGCACACTTCTTGCAATGTTGATGTAGCAGATGTTTATGCCGAAAAAATTTCTACAAAAAATGGCAAAATGTTCTACGAATTTGACAAAAAAATGTTGCCCATAAAACAAAAGAAAATCAGCATAAATTACCTTGAAAATGGTGTTTTAAAATCAAAAACTATTACGACTTACGCTACCCATCATGGGCCTATTATGGCAAAGCGAGAGGGGCAATGGATTAGCCTAAAATCTTATAATCGCTCAATGACGAGCTTGATTCAAAGCTGGAAACGTACAAAAGCGAAGGGTTTTGAAGACTATAAAAAAACAATGGATTTGCGAGCAAATACTTCAAATAGTACAGTTTTTGCTGATAATAAAGGAAATATCGCTTATTGGCACGGAAATTTTGTACCGATTCGTGATAAAAAACTCAATTGGGCAAAGGTCATGGACGGCAGCACTTCGGCTACCGAATGGAAGGGTTTGCATAGCGTAAATGAAACTGTTCATGTCTATAATCCTGCAAATGGTTGGCTACAAAATTGCAATTCTACACCTTTTTCAGCAGCAGGGAATTTGAGTCCGAAAAAAGCAGATTTTCCACCCTACATGGCTCCAGATGGTGAGAATTTTAGAGGTGTCAATGCAGTAAAAGTTTTGAGCAAAGAAACATCTTATGATATTGACAAAGTAATTGCCGCAGGATACGATACAAATTTGGCAGCGTTTGAAGTTTTGATTCCTGCATTAGTAAATTCTTTTGAAAAAAACATCAAACCAAGTGACTCGCTTTATGCGGCTTTGGCTGAACCGATTGTGGTTCTCAAAAATTGGAATTTTCATGCTTCTGAAAACTCAGTGGCTACAACTTTAGCAATTGAATGGGCGGCAAAACTCAACCCTATTTTACAAAGATTATACACTGACGAAGGCGAAACCGACCAAGTAGAAAACACCAAAATCTTTGCTAAAACAGCGACTTCGGAGCAAATCTTACCGCCTTTATTGATGGTAATAAATGATTTGAAAAGAAAATTTGGCAAATGGCAAGTGGCTTGGGGAGAAATCAACCGTTTTCAAAGAATTTCGAGCGATATTCAACAAAAATACGATGATACGCAAGCAAGTGTACCCGTTGGTTTTGCCTCAGCACTTTGGGGAATGTTGCCTTCGTATAATAGCCGATATTATGAAGGAACAAACAAAAGATATGGCGTAAGTGGCAATAGTTTTATTTGTACAGTAGAATTTGGAGCAAAAATAAAAGCAAAATCATTGTTGGCAGGTGGCGAAAGTGGCAATCCAAATTCCAAGCATTTCAATGACCAATTAGAGATGTACACCAAAGGGAAATTTAAAGATGTGCTGTTTTATAAAGAAGATGTGCTAAAAAATACCGAGCGAAGCTATCATCCAGGAGAATGAAACAATAAATAAAAATATTGTTAGAGCTTTAAGTACCTGAAAAACAGCGAGTTATGGACAAAGTCAGAAATGTTTATATTTTTTTTAGAAAATTTGGCATCAGTTTTGTAAAAAATTAAAAACAGTGTTTTATATTTGCACTCCCAAAGAGAAAAACTCTGTGGAAAAGGAGAGATGACTGAGAGGCCGAAAGTAGCCGTTTGCTAAACTGCCGTACCTCATAAGGGTACCGAGGGTTCGAATCCCTCTCTCTCCGCAAAAAAACTTTTAGAAAGTTTTTCGTGCAAAGTTTGAATTAGAATAATTAATTCGTACTTTTGCACTCCCAAATAACACCTTCGGGGTGTAGCGTAGCCCGGTATCGCGTCTGCTTTGGGAGCAGAAGGTCGTCAGTTCGAATCTGGCCACCCCGACAAAATAAGTAACAAGTAGCATCAAAAGCCTCAAAATTGTATGTGGTCAGACACATATGTTTTGAGGCTTTTTTGTTTATTTTATGCTATTTCAAACCATATAATTTCATATTGTATGTGCCCTATTCGGTTACTCGACGTCCACGCCTTCATTTTTTGATTACATTTGTGCGATAAGGTGGGTTATGATAGTCAGAAATGTGGACATAACACTACTATGAAGCACATAGAGAGATTCAAAAAGGTTTTGAATATTGCTTTGAAAAATGAGTGGTTGAAGAAAAATCCTTTTGCAAACTTCCGTTTGTCTTATAAGAAAGTTGATAGAGGTTTTCTGACTTTGAAAGAACTATCCAAAATTGAAGGAAAAGTGATTCCAGGAAATCGTTTACAAAAAATCAGAGATTTATTTGTGTTTGGTTGCTATACTGGAATCTCCTACATAGAAGCTAAACTCACTAACTCATATTTTTTTAAGGAGGTGGAATCAATGCCACATTGATTCCAAAAATCAATTTCAGTGCTTGAAAAATCCTTGGTTTTTATCTCAAATTTTGATGGATTTTCTTCTTTCATATAGCTTGTTTTATTTTCAATAGGGTTATTTGAAGCACTCTGTAATCCTATGAAAGTTAACGAACGTCAACTATGGCTCAATTTGGTCTGTGTTTCTCACAAAAGGACGTAAATTCGTTGCTCAATTATTATAACAATAATAGAACTCACACAGGAAAATGTTGTTATGATAAGACACCGATGCAGACATTTAAAGATAGTTTGAGATGCTTTCGATTAAGTTTTTCTTTTCGATGTTTTCGTTTGTTTTGAAAAGGTTTATAGAATAATTTTTATGTTTAAATATATTTTTACACAAACTTATATAAAATTTTTATATAAGATTATTAAAAAGATTAAATTTATTTCTCATTTTTGTTTAATCATTACATTTGAGTAGTAGTTATTCTAAAAAAAAATGAAGATTTTAGCGTAATTACAGAGCAATTCTGTTGAACCCTCCTTCTTGATATATGAAAAAAAAAATCTTACTATTTATATGTTTATTTTATGCAATAGCTCATATTGCTTTTCCACAGGGAAAACTTTCAGCAAAAATTCTACTTATTCCGTTGGACGACCGACCACCTTGTTTGCAGTTTCCTGTCAAAATGGGACTTGTTGGCGATGTTGAACTCATCACGCCCCCACGAGAAATTCTGGGTAGATTTCTTGATTACGGGAAATCAGATGAAATCATTCGATGGATTGATACTCAAAATATACAAACTTTTGATGCCGCCATTATTTCGATGGATATGATTGCCTATGGAGGCTTAGTAGCTTCTCGGGTGCATGAGACCGAAATAACTAAGGCTTTAAAACGAGTGGAAATCGTAAAAGTGATTCGACAAAAGTCGCCCAAAATAAAAATCTATGGTTCGAGCGTTATCATGCGTTTAGCTCCCACTGCCGATGGAAAAAATGAAGCATATCGAGAAAAATTATCTAAGTGGGCGGAGATTTCGCCCGAGGAAAATCAAAAAATATTGACCCAAAAATTGGAGTCTGAAATACCCCAAAAAGCATTAAGTAATTATAAAACAGCTCGGGAACGAAACCTAAAAGTGAATCTTTTTGCCGCCGAATTGGCGAAAAATAAAGTTTTTGATTATTTAATTCTATCACAAGACGATGCCAAACCCAAAGGCGTGCATATCAAAGACCGAGAAACGCTCACGCAATATGTTCAATCGAATAATTTGACCGAAAGTATTGCTATTCAACCAGGTGCCGATGAGGTTTCGATGTTGTTGTTAGCTCGCTCAGTGGCAGATAAATACAATTACCGACCAAAAATCAAGGCAGTTTTTTCATCGGAAAGCATGGCGAATAAAGAAATGCCTTTTGAAGACCGACCATTACGCAAAACCGTAAGTTTTCATATCAAGGCCGCTGGGGCGAGAGAAGTTAGCGATATTAATGAAGCTGATATTGTTTTTTTTGTATTTACTTCAAGAAAAGAAGAAGGGCGAGCCACAACCTTTGCCGATGAAATTATTGCGTTTTCTAAGAAAACAAACAAAGGTATTATTATTGTTGATATTGACCCAATAGGTGATGTTCAAGGCGGCGATATTCCTTTCACTGAAAGGCTGAAAGAGCAAGCCATTTTTTCAAAAACCTATGGCTATGCTTCGTGGAATACGGCTGGCAATGCCATCGGCACAGCATTGCCTCACGGTATTTTATACGGTGTTTCAAAACCAGTTGCAAAATTGCATCCTCAAAAACAAGTAACTAACCGCATGGTAGATGCCCAGACGTGGTTTATGCTTAATCGCTTGTTAGATGATTACAGCTACCATTCCATCGTGCGACCAATGTCCGCCAAAATGATTCGTGAAAATAAATGGAATGCGTATCGTTTGACAGAAGAGCAAACTAAAACAACAGAAGAGTTTTGCAAGAAAGAATTACAGCTAATTGCCATCAAAACGGTAGAAGGTTTATATCCAAAAAATAGCTCCAAAAATCTAAAAATTGCATCATTTAGCTTTGATTTACCTTGGAATCGCACTTTTGAGGCTGAAGTTGATTGTCAAATCAATAAAGCTAAGTGATTTTTATCTATTTTCAAGTCTCTTATTTTTAATTTATGTTTTAGCACCAACCCATGATTGCACTCGGTTTACTTCTCATATTTATAGTTTTTGCTGGCTTGATGTTCCTGCGAAAAATACCAGCATTACTGGCTTTACCCGCAATGGCAATTTTGATTGCCTTGCTTGCTCAATTATCAATTCCAGAGATTTTGAATCAAATCATAGCCCAGGGCTCGCTCAAACTTACTTCGGTTTACGTGTCGGTTTTTATGGGAGCAATGATGGGTCGAGTATTGATTCAAACAGGTATTGCCGAAGAAATTATTAAACGAGCTGCCGAATTTGGTGGTGAAAAACCGCTAATAGTTTCATTTGGTTTAATGTTAGTCACAACAATTTTGTTTACAACCCTACAAGGTTTAGGAGCAATCATCACCGTGGGGTCATTGGTTTTGCCCATAATGATGAGCCTTGGTATTCCCCGAAAACTGGCAGGAACGCTATTTATTTTGGCTTTTGCTACTGGTTTTATCTTTAATCCTATTTTATTTACGCTATATCGCCAACTTTTGGGCTTGGCCGAAACTGAAGTCTTGCCTGCCCAAGTCTCAACATTTGCTTTTGTTTTATTAGGTTTAATGTTCGTGATGGTAGTGACTTATGCCCTTATTGCTGCCAAACGTTCGGGCGAAATGCTACTGATGTCGGCAGTTTCAAAGGATGATTTGCTCAAAAGAAATAAAAAAGTATCTAGCATAGCATTACTAACGCCTATTATACCCTTAGTACTGTTTTTTGGATTCAATTATTTTGGTTTGAAACTTGATTTTATTGCGGCTTTTATCGTTGGTTCATTGTATGGCGTATGCACAACCGATTGGCGAAATGCTGTTAAAACCCTCACTTCTTCGGCAATTAAGGGCATTGAAGATGGAGCTCCTGCTGCTATTCTGATGATGGGAATCGGAATGTTGTTGAATGCTCTCAATCTGCCTCTTATCAAAACCGCCCTCGAACCACTCATCCTATCGCTGCCATTTCACGCCACATTTTTTTATATTGCTTTCTTCGGACTGCTTTCACCATTGGCTTTGTATCGTGGGCCACTCAATATTTTTGGAATTGGCATTGGGTTATTTACCATTATGTTCGGAACGGCAGTTTTGCCTCCTTTGGCACTTTTAGCTGCCATTATGTGCGTAGTACAAGTACAAAACGTCTGTGACCCTACCAATACGCACAGTGTTTGGATAGCAAATTTTGTGGGTGTGCAGGTAGAAGATTTTACCAAAGAAACCCTTCTTCCAATGATGCTGGTTTGCATTGTCGGTTTGATTATTTCAGTGCTAATGTTTTTGTAAAAAGTAGTAGTTTTTTAATGAAATAACCAAAATCGACTAAGAATTCTCAAAAACCATGAAAAAACAAGTAAGAGTTGGCATAGATGTAGGGGGTACTTTTACGGATGTTGTAGTTGTTGACCACCACTCCAGAGAGGTTATTTCACAACTAAAAGTACCCACTACGCACGATTCGACAGAGGGTGTGGCAGCTGGAATTATCAATGCTATCAATCGAGCTTTATCCGACCTTGGTATTTTACCCGATGAAGTGTTTTTTATTGCTCATTCTACCACGCAAGCCACCAATGCTCTCTTAGAAGGCGACGTGGCGAAGGTCGGTATAATTGGTTTAGGCAGTGGTTTGGAAGGGATAAAAGCAAAAATTGATACCAATGTTCCTATAATTGAATTGGCTCCTAATCGTTTTCTGAATATTGAACATACTTTTATTTCTGACCAAAACCTCGAAGAAAAAACGATAATCAAGCAAATAAAAGACTTCCAAGAAAAGGATGTTGAGGTTATTGTAAGCTCGGAAGCATTTGGGGTTGATAAACCTCAAAATGAAGAGTTAATAAGTAAAATCGCCAGTGAAATGGGCATTTTTGCTACTTCTGGACACGAAGTTTCGAGTCTGTATGGACTTCGTACTCGTACCCGAACGGCAGTAATCAACGGTGCAATTTTACCGAAAATGATTCATACAGCAACCATGACCGACCAATGCGTAAAGCGTGCTGGAATAACTGCTCCTTTGATGATTATGAGGTCGGATGGTGGCGTAATGAGCGTAGAAGAAGTACACCGCCGCCCAATTATGACGATGCTTTCGGGGCCAGCCGCTGGTATTGCTGGGGCATTGATGCACGAAAGGGTTTCTGATGGCATTTTTATTGAGGTGGGCGGAACGAGTACCGATATTTCGGTGATTCGAGATGGACAACCCCAAACCAAAGCAGCCAAAGTAGGCGGACACCGTACGTATTTGAATACCTTAGATGTGCGAACCCTTGCCATAGCAGGCGGGAGCATGATTAGAGAAGCCAACGGAAAAATTGTTGATGTGGGTTCTCGTTCGGCTCATATTGCTGGCTTACATTATGCGTGTTTTCAAAAGCCCGAAATTTTTGAAAATGCCAAGTTGGTGCATCTTCGTCCAACTGAAAAAGATGCTGATGATTATACCGCTATCGAAACCCCCAACGGACAACGTTTTTCGCTCACCCCTACTTGTGCAGCCAATTTACTGGGGATTATTCCTGATACTGCTTTTGCCAAAGGAAATGCTGAATCGGCAAGATTAGCTTTCAAGCCATTAGCCGAAAAAATTGGTAAAACAGTCGAAGAAACTGCTCATGAAATTCTCGAAATTTCGTGTAAAAAAGTAGCCAAACAACTCGAAGAATTGATTCTCGAATATCATTTAGAGCGTAATACAGTTGAGCTAATAGGCGGTGGCGGTGGGGCGGCTTCTTTGGTACTTTTTACAGGCGAATTAATGGGGATTCCAGCAAGATTAGCTAAAAAAGCTGAAGTTATCTCTACGATTGGGGTTGCTTTGGCTATGGTTCGAGATACTATCGAACGAAATATTGTAGAGCCAACACCCGAAGATATTTTGGCAGTTAGAAAAGAAGCTTCTGAAGCTGTTATTAAAATTGGGGCAGTTCCCGAAACAGTCGAAGTGCAAATAGAAGTAGATACCCGAAGAAATATAGTTAGAGCAACCGCATTTGGCACAACCGAACTCCGAAAAGATGACAATACAAATAAAGAAATTACCCTCGAAGATTGTAAAATCTCAGCGGCCCGTTCGATTCAAATAGACGTTTCGGGAGTAAAATTAGTAGCTCAAACTTCATCTTTAATGGCTTTTGTTGCCGAAAAAGAAATTAAAACTTTATTTGGTTTATTTAAGAAAAAACAAACATTACTCCGAATAATTGATAAAACAGGCGTTGTTAGATTACAAAGAAACAATGCTTTGGTAGAATCAACCGAAGCCAAAAATGTCCTTAATTTATTAGAAATTATTATCAATGATTTGACCGATTTTGGTGATGCAGGGCGTAGTTTACCTGATATTCACTTATTGGTTGGAGCGAGAATTATTAGCTTAGCTGGACTGGCAGAGTTAGAGCAAGCTATCGCATTGGCAAAAACTGAACTTGAAAACTTACCAAACGATGCCCCGATTGTGATAGTGGCCTCAGTAAAATAAGTAACCCATTCACATAAGAATTTTATATGAAAATAGTAAAGACAAATCTCTTAATAATTGGTGGTGGAGTTGGAGGATGTGCTGCTGCAAAGGCAGCGTGCGAAGCAGGTTTAAATGTGATTATGACAGAAGAATCAGATTGGATTGGCGGACAATTTACGAGTCAAGCTACACCGCCAGACGAGCATGGTTGGATTGAGAAATTTGGTTGTACACAATCGTATCGACAATTCAGAAAAAAAGTAAGGTATTATTATAAAAAACATTATCCGCTCACCGATGCTGCTTTAAAAAATCCAATTCTCAACCCTGGTGATGGTTGGGTTTCGCCTTTATGTGCCGAGCCGAAAGTTTTTTTAGCGGTTTTTGAAGAGATTTTACAACCTTTTGTAGAAAATAGTCAATTAACAATTCTGAGAAATCACATACCATTAAAGGCAGATTTTTCGTCCAATACCATCAAATCAATTTCACTACTAAATACCCAAACCAAGCAAGAAACATTGATTTCGGCTCAATATTTTGTTGATGCTACCGAATTGGGTGAGTTACTGCCGCTAACTAATACCGAATACATTACTGGCTCTGAAAGTAAAAACGAAACCGATGAGCCAAGTGCCAAAGAGCAAGCCGACCCGAATAATTCGCAAGCGTTTTCGATGTGTTTTGCCATGAGCTATCATGAAGGTCAAGATTGGACAATCGAGCGACCTAAAAACTACGATTTTTGGCGAAATTTTATTCCAAATCTTACACCATTTTGGAGTGGAAAACTCTTGAGCCTCATTGGCCTAAGTCCTCGTACATTAGAGCCTGTTCAGTATAATTTTAAACCAAACAATGAGCCAAATAAAGCATTTGCAGGTTTATGGACTTATCGCAGAATTCTGCATAAAAATAATTTTCAAACTGGTACTTATGATTCAGATATTACCTTAGTCAATTATCCTCAAATTGATTATTTATTAGGTGATTTAATCCATGCAACCAGCGAAGAGAAAACAAGAATCATTGCCGAAGCGAAGGAGCAAAGTCTTTCGTTTTTATATTATTTACAAACTGAATTGGGTTTTAAAGGCTTGAAAATTAGAGGTGATATAACTGGAACGGAGGATGGTCTCGCAAAAAGTCCATACATTCGAGAATCCCGTAGAATCAAAGCTCAGTTTACAATAAAAGAGCAGCACGTTTCGGCTAAATATTTACCGAATCAGATTTTGGCAGTGCCATTTGAAGATTCAATTGGTATTGGTTTCTATCGCATTGATTTACACCCAAGCATTGGCGGCGACAATTATGTTGATGTAAAGAGTTTGCCATTTCAAATTCCATTGGGAGCATTGATTCCGCAACGAGTTGAAAACCTATTACCCGCTTGTAAAAATATTGGCACAACCCATATCACAAATGGTTGCTATCGCTTACATCCGATTGAATGGAATATCGGCGAGGTAGTCGGAAATTTAGTGTCTTTTTGTTTAGAAAACGAAAAAAAACCAAGTGAAGTAAGAAATAACAAACAATTTTTGACCCAATTTCAGTCATTAATAGTGAGTAAAGGTGTTGAAATTGAGTGGCCAAAAGATTTGAATTTGTCTGAAGGTGACCCTCATATTCATGCAATGTAAGTAAGAATGAATACTGAAAAACATAAAATTTTAGGCGAAAAATTAGCCAAAAGTATTATTGAGCAATTTGGTACGCAGCACGTTTCGCAGTTGTGCCAAATTGCCCAAATCAATATCCGCTACGAAAAATGGAATCCTGTAACTTTGGGCGAATTCGACCGAAAAACCAATACTATTTGTGTTAATTTGTGTGCAAAAATTAACCAAAAACAAATAATTGCCCACGAACTGGGCCATTATTTTATACATCAAAAAGGCATTAAACTAAGTCGAAATGAAGAAGAAATAGTAGTAAATGCCTTCACTACATTTTTTTCTTAGGTAAATTTCTATCATTTTTTTACTGAAAAACATTCTCCATCACCAGCGTATAAGCACCGAGCATGGTAGTTTTATCGCCCAAATGCGATGTTTTTATTTCGCAATCGCCCACCAATTGAGGTAAACCGTATAAACTAAGTCCCTTGATTACTGGATATTTCATCAATTCGCCTACATCGGTAAATCTCCCCCCCAAAATGATAAGCCCTGGGTTGAGGGTTTGAACAAACATCGACAGAGCCTGCCCCAAACGCTCACCCATTTCGATTAACAACCCTCTTGCTGTTTGGTCGCTGGTATGAACCAGTTGTATAATTTCTCGATATTTGAGTTTTTTTACCACATTAATGGGGTCTAAATCTTGAAATTGAAGTTCCAAAGCATAGCCCGAAACAACCGTTTCTAAACAACCTTTTTTTCCACAAACACAAAGTTTGTCATTTTCTTCAAAATGAATATGCCCAAACTCGCCCGCAAAACCCGATTCGCCACTGTGCAAATGTCCATTTGAAATAAAGCCAATACCCAATCCTCGACTCAGATTTACATAAATGATATTCGACTTTTCACGAGCGAAACCAAAGTTTTGTTCGCCTAAAGCCATTAAACGAGTATCATTATCTATAAAAACAGGGTAACTCCAACGCTCGCTTAAAAGTTTTGCAAGTGGAGTATCAAAATTCAAAAAACTATAACTAATGCCTTTTTTTCCATCTACACGCCCAGTTATACCGATACCAACCCCCAAAATCTTAGCGTCTGGAATACCCTTTTTACTAATTAAATCAGGAACTGTTCGAGCCACAAAATTAAATGCTTCGTCACGGTTATTAATGTCGAAATTATCGGTTTCGTATTCATAAATCAGCTCGTGATTGAGATTGACAATGCTAAATCTGAAAGAGTTAATGAGTAATTCGATACCAACAATAAAACCTAACGACGAATCGAGGCAAAATAATGAAGGCGGACGGCCTCCCGACGATTCTCTTTTTCCTGATTCAACCAATATGCCCTGTTCGACCAGTTCATTGATTAGCTTTGTAGTAGTTGGTAAGCTCAAGCCCGAAAAATCTTTGATTTCAGGAATAGTTTTTTCTCCTTCTTGTAATAGATATTGAAGAATTTTCTTAGTTTGCGTATGCTGATTATTTCGTCCATTAGGGGCATTTAAAGTCTCAATGTAGGTTCTCATTCTTTTTTCTCTGATTTTAGTAGCTCGAAACAGGCTTTTGTAAAAATAAATTTATAGTTTTATAAAAGTTTTATTAAAGATAATAAAATAATTACAAATTTATATTCAAATTTGTAATTCGTATCTTTTTTAGACCAATAATTGAAATATTTTACTAAACTAAGAATAATCTTTGACTGTGAAAAATCTTGAAAAATATAGTAGCCAATATAAAACCGAGTTATTAGAAAATATACTTCCTTTTTGGATGAAGTTTTCGAGAGATGAAAAATACGGGGGGTATTTCACCTGCCTCGAAAAAGAGGGAAAAGTATTCGATACTGACAAGTTTGTTTGGTTACAAGGGCGTGGGGTTTTACACACTGGAGACGAGCTTTGTTAGGAATGGTTTGAAAAGGTACACGACTGGACTTGGAAACATTTCCCAGACCCCGAATTTGGCGAGTGGTATGGCTATTTAAGTAGAGATGGAGAGCCTTTACTAACACTCAAAGGAGGAAAATGGAAAGGTTGTTATCATATTCCGAGAGGCTTATATCAATCATGGCAAACACTTAATAGAATTAAAAAGGATATGCCTATACATGAGCCTTTTATCTCTACTTATAGTTCTTTGAATGAATAATTACACAAGATTGCAGTGTTTAATAAGCATTTTATTGAATAGTGTTTTCATTGCTTTTGTTTTGACATGGCTTAATAAATTTTGATTATCAGTTTGATAAAAAATTTGATGTAAATAATTTGAATTACTTGCGATGATAAATTGTATTTTACATTTCTTTTTTCTTTCGAAAGTTATTTTTTTTCTAATCACTTTTAAAAAGTAAATGCCATCCTAAATTCCACCTAAAAGATGGTCAGAATTTTTTTTTTCATATGTTTAATTAATTGATAAACTCAAAGTCATTTTTGTACAGATGCTAATTTTAAGGCAAGATTATCTTTGATTGTTTTGAAATTAGCATCTTGAGCTAAGTTTTTTTGCTCGGATTCATCTATTGTCAAATCGAAAAGATACTCTGCACCAGATTTTGTTTTAATGTATTTGTATTGTTTATCACGAAACGTAGTTCCATTTTTAGTATTGGGGTTCATAGTATGATCAATCTCTTCATAAGCAAAATCACGGGCGAAACTATTGGGTGTTGTTAATAAAGACTTGAAGCTCTTTGAGTCTTGGTAAGTAGTTGTATTTGTTCCTGCAATGTCGGCAATTGTTGCAAATAAATCGGTTGTGTTTATTAGGGAAGCATCTATTCCCTTTCTGTTCAAGCCTTTGCCATAAATTATCATTGGAACTCGTACACCACCTTCAAAAAGAGAACCTTTTGAGGTATCTTTTGTGAAAGGACTTTGAGCCACTGCATCTGGTGTGCCATTATCACCTAAAAAAATAATGATTGTATTATCTAACTGTGCTTTCGGAATGTTCTGTAATAAGCGATTAATTTCTGTGTCCATCGCCTCAATTGAAGCGAGATATTTTGACAAATTTGTGTTTGTAGGCGTGCTGGTTATCAGACTACTGGGCGGTGCTTGATAAGGAGAATGAGCAGCATTATGTGCCAACCACAAAAACCAAGGTTTGGTTTGATTCTTTATCCAGCTAATTGATTCGTCTGTAAATTCTGTTGTTGTATAATTTGTTGAACTTGTAGTTTGTCCGTTCGTAACTTTTTGCCATTTATAATAATCGGTAACTTCGCCACCCATAAATCCTGCAAAATAATCAATACCCATTTTGTTAGGGTTCGATGATCCTCCATTGGAATTATCAGACAAATGCCACTTGCCTATTACAGCATCAGCGTACATGTTAGATGTATTTTGTTCGATAAATTGTTGTATTGATGTAGTTGTGAGTTTAATTCCACCTGCATTTGCGGTAGGCAATCGAACAACACCCGAACGAAATCCGTATTGACCCGATAAAATGGTAGCCCTTGTTGGAGAGCATAAAGGATTGGCATATACTTGCGTAAACAATAAGCCATCTTTCGCCAATCTGTCTAATGTTGGTGTTTTTACCTTCTGTATGCCAAAATTTGAGAATCCATTAAATGGGTCTATACCAATATCATCGCATATTATTAGGAGAATATTAGGGGGTATGTTTTCGGCAACAGATGTTCCAGAGTCAATTGTATCACTTTTTTTACAAGATAATAAAATGAATGTTACACTCATTATCAAAAAGGTGAGTTTGATTATTTTAAAAAACATCGTTGCCATATTTATTGATTTAAAGCATAATTTATTGTGACCATTGGTAATCTATAAAAAATCAAAAACCTAAAATAGATAGTTGTTAGTTGAGTACTAATATTCTTTACTTCTAATTTTCGTTAATAAACCCAAATCAAGGGATTTCTAATGGGCAAGTTCCGAATTACTTCATCATTTTTAGGGAAATGTTCGAGCTTTTTCCAAGTATCAAACCAAGCTTGTTCGTTATATTTTTGAAACCCAAAAATCAAAAAAGGCTGTGCCACAGGCCATTCATTCCAGTACATTACATCCTGTGGACTTTTCCATGTGGCTTTATTTTCTACAAAAGGATAGAGAAATTCTACCCCTTTTTTGAGGGTTCGGCCATCTTCTAATACAAAATCCCAAAGGCTTTCTTTTTCATCAGAAAGTATGTGGCAAACTGTGGTCATGGCATCTAAATTGAAGAGCGAATAGCCATAAGGTTTAGTCCTTTTGAGTTCGAGCGGAAAGCTGCCGTCCTTTTCTATTTGATTAGGTAGTAAGACCATTTTGAATCTGTTTTTACAATAATCAAGCATTTCTTGGTTGCCTGTAAGTTTGGCAAATGAGGCTACTTGCATTACCCAACACGTTCCGTGGTTATTTTTGGCATCACGTTCTTCTATGCCATAAGGATGTGAATTTACCCAGACTAAATATTTTGAAAACCAATCTTTTACCTTCCCTAAGTCTTGTTTATTGACAACTTTGGCATTTTGCATCACGAGTACACCTTGTGCTACTTCCATCATTTGTATCATGTCAATCAAACCTGTGCCACGTCCTGTTACTTTGCCTTTGATAGCTTGGGCGTAAAGCAAAGATGGGTTCATGAAGGTTTTTTTGTCAATGAACCAAGCATTTAGATGTTCAAACGCTTTCTTGACGTATTTTTCGTCTTTGGTTAACAAATACGCTGATGCCAAAGTACCAATTATCTGACTAAACAGAATCATGGCTTTTCGATGTGCCACAAAATTATTCGGGTTCGACTGCCCATCTCTTTGGATGTAAGGCCCATTTGGGTCGTTTGGGTTTTGCCACCAATAGTCGCCTTCCGAATAAAAATCATGTAGCAAACCTGCCGAACGTTCGCATTGTTGAGCAGTAACCGTGATTGGCTTCTCGGTCATCGCAATTTTAGCGTTACTTAACACTTGGCTTTTTAGAATTGAGCTTATAGTCTTAAATAACGAACTTTGTCCAATTCCAACAAAGGGAAATATGACGGAAATAATCAATATTCTGGCAAAAACTTTCATTTGGTATTTGTTATTGGGTTCTTTGATTAAGAATTTTATCTCGACTGTTTTTGATTTGTTAAAAATTCTGACATCAACTTCTCATGGTCTTTCAAAACAGATTTATAATCTGTTTTTGATGCTAAATTTTCGGTTTCCAAAGCATCTTTTTGATAATCATACAATTCCACAGCGATAGGTTTTGCGGTCGATAGAATGATTGTATTTCTGTAATTTTGTTCGTACCAAGCCACATAACGATAGCGTTTTGTCCGAATCGTATAACCCATCATTTTGTCGCCTTTTCTTGGATATTGACTTTGGGTAAATGATTTTAGCTCAATTTGAGGGTTTTTCAAAACTGGAACTAAACTTTTACCAGCTAAATCTGTGGGTGTTTTTAAACCTGCCATTTCGGTTAATGTTGGAAAAATATCTACAAACTCACTTAATCCTTGGGCTTTTTGGTTTCCTTTAAATGCTGGCGACGCTATGATAAGAGGGGCTTTGGTGGCTTGTTCATAATTATCGTGTTTGCACCAAAGTCCGTGGTCACCAAGATGCCAACCGTGGTCGCCCCAAAGTACTACAATGGTATTTTTGTCTAAGCCTTGTTTTTTTAATTCGTCCAACAATTTTCCTACTTGTGCATCCATATAGCTTACAGCTGCATAATAGCCATGAATTAATTCTCGTTGAATAGCCTCTGATTGTGGCTTGGCATTGGCATCATAACGTTCGAAATTGCTTTGCATATAAGCATTGTATAATTCCCCTGAATTTTGAGCTGCATAATCGGGAGCTCCTACTGGCATTTGCTGAACACCTGAAATCTTGATTTTTGAACGGTCATATAAATCCCAATATTTTTTAGGCGAAATAAAAGGTAAATGTGGTTTAACAAAACCCACAGCATAGAAAAATGGCTTTTGGTCTTTGGCAAATTTTCCGAGCATTTCAATGGCATTTTTAGCGACAACACCATCCATGTAGGCATCATCTGGCACATCTGCCGACTCTACGGCTGGACCTTTATTGTTCGCCAAAAATTCCGTTAATTCTGTACCTGTAAGCCCTCTACTTTTGGCATCAGCTTCAATTTTGGCAACTTTTGCTTTCGTTTCAGGCAATTGATAGCCATTTACAGGTTTGTCAAAGCCAGCGGCATAATTGCTCGGAAATTTTCCATAAGACACAGCAGGAATGCTCCAAGAAGGTACATCCATTCCTTTATCAACTGAACGTTGGTCAAACATTTTTCCAATCGTGGCCGTTGAATAGCCATTTTCTTTAAAATATTGAGGGAGGGTGACAACATTAGGAACCATGTCTCTAAGCTGGGTTTTCAAATCCCAAATTCTGGTATAATCAGGTCGTTGGCCAGTTAAAAGGCTGGCTCGGGTAGGGGCACACACGGCTTGTTGGCAGTAATTATTAATAAAAACTGTCCCCATCTTGGCCAATCGGTCGATGTTGGGCGTTATCATTTGGCTTTCACCATAACAACTCAACAATGGTTTTAAATCATCTACGGCAATAAAAAGCACATTCGGCTTGTTTTGGCTTTGTGCAAAAATGCTTGAAATTGAAAAGCAAAATGCCAAGAGAGTAACTATTTTTTTCATTTTATAATTTGTTTTCAAAAGTTTAATTTGATTTCATTCCTGGTTTTAACAATGCTCTGGGGCGATTGGCCTCTGCGGTTTTTGGTACTTTTGAATTTGCAATAACTGCTTTACCATTTATTGCAAATTTTTGTGTTTTTGGGTCGTTCACCTGATTGATGTATTCTTTCGGGATATTTTTATAAATATAGAGTTCTGTGCCTCTTTTGCCGCCATCCCATTCTGTATATCGCCATTGATTATTAATGACAGTTCTGCCTAAAACATCTATATTTTGGGTGCTGTCATAATGAAAAACCATACTTTTTGCTGGTGGAATGATATTGTTTTTTCCACTAAAAAAGGGAACTAAATTTTTTCCTTCTAAAACTGGTAAAGTTGACCCGCCACTTAATGCCACTAATGTTGGATAAATGTCTAAAAGTTCTACTGGCGAATTGACAACTTTTCCTTTTGGAATTCCAGCTCCTGCCATAATCATCGGCACATGAGTAGAAGCGTCAAATTGACTTAACTTTGCCCAAAGGCCATCATGGTCGCCAAGGTGAAAACCATTATCGCCCACTAAAACCACGATGGTGTTTTCCCATAAAGAAAGTTTATCTATTTCATCTAATAAAAGCCCAATTTGCGAATCTGTGAATGAAATACAGGCATAATATCCTTGAATCGCTTCTTTTCTGTTGGGTTGAGAAAAGCCTGATAACTCAGTTTGTAGAGCAATTGGAGGGACATTAGACATTTTTGGTTCGGTTGGAATAGAAATTTTGTCTTTTGGATATAAATCAAAAAAACGTTTTGGGGCTGTCCAAGGCAAATGCGGTTTGTGAAAACCTGCGGCTAAAAAGAAGGGCTTTTTTTCATTTGTTTTTTCTCTCAAAAACCTTAAAATAGTTTGGGTATTCACGCCATCACGAGTTTTTGAACCGTCTGATGACAGTGCCATAGAACTTGGTTTGCCGTCTCCCCCACCCTGACGAGAATCCACGGCACTTTTTTCTTCTAAATCTTGGCTTGGATTGTCTTCATAAAAATCCCAAGAAGCAGCATCGCTCATTTTGGCATTATGGAAAACCTTACCAGCACCTGCTGTGAAATACCCTTTTTGGCGAAAATATTGAGGCAACATCACAGCATTGGGCAGGGCTGTTCTGGCTGAAACATTTAAGACATAAATACCCGTAGTCTCGGGTCTTCTACCACTTAAAAATGATGCCCTACTTGGATTACACAATGGATATTGGCAATAGGCACGGTCAAAACGCACCCCTTTTGCAGCCAAACGGTCAATGTTTGGCGAAAAAACTTCTTTGTTTCCATAGCAACCAAGCGAAGTGTTCAAATCATCAACTACAATGAAAAGTACATTGGGTGTTTTTTTAGATAATTCTTGCGAATAAACTGGTGTTAAAAAAAAAGTTATAAGTACAAAAACTTGAATAGCCTTAATCATTGTGCCATATTTTAAAAGGTTAATTGCCCTAAAAATGAATTGTAAGATGATTCATCAATTTCCTTTGCCAATTTATCATAAGCAGGATTGGAATAAACTTTTGTTGCTATTTTAAGGATATTGACTGTCTCGCCGTATTCCATTTTCTTGATTTGCTTATAATTCCAAGTTTTTTCTTTTTTGAGATACGGTAATATCCAATCCACACATTTTTGAAGGTTTTTGCCATCGGCAGTCTGATAGTTCCACAAATCAATATTTAGATGTTCAGCTAAACGTGCATTATGAAAAAAGCCCATTAAGTTCATGTTCACGTACCCCCAAGAGGTGGTGCGTTCTAATTCGTGTGGTTGACTTCCATCGGGTTTAAGCTGACTTTCAATGCGTTTTTTTGTAACTGTTATCTGTTTTTTTGCTAAATCATTCTGACCTGAAAAAAGTGCATAGGATATAATCTGAACATCATAATACGTTCCATGATTATTATGCTCATCGGCTTCGTCAATACCCAATGGGCTTTCAATCATCCATTTCAAGAAGTCAGAAAACCATTTTTTTAAGTCCTCATGGTCTTTTTTTGACCAGTTTTTAGAATTTTGCAATATAATAGCAGCGTCAATTACTCGGTTTAAGGCACGGGTTTCGATGAGTCCAATGCCTCGCCCTGTGTTGATTCCTGGAATTCCTTGTCCAAAGTTTAGATTTGGATTTTGGGGGGTTTCTTTGTCCAAAAACCATGTTTTGATGATTTTGGAAGCAAATTCGGCATAGCGTTCGTCTTTTGTGAAGTAATAAGCCAGAGCCAAAATTTCAGCATCATCTTCGACTTTATCCATCTCATCCGAATCTGTTATTTCATAGTATTCTGGATTTCGTTCGCCATCACGTCGGATATAAGGCAATCCGTTTGGCTTTGAAGGGTCTGGCCACCAATAAGGCCCTGTACTCATATAGTCGTGTTTGTCGCCACTGGGTGGGGTTTGCTTTTTGTGCATTACCGAATACAAATTCCCTTCTTTGACAATCTTATCGGCACTTTTTAAAAGATTTTTTAGTGCTTGTTTTTTAGCAGGGTCAGTATTATTGTTAATGGCTTTTAGATTTCTTGCTAATAATTCGCCATCCAAAACTATCGTTTTAAGTGTATTTTGGGCATTTACAAGACTTGAAACAAATAGAAGTACGACAAAACCCCAATTTTTTGAAAGTTTTGCTACGGTAATATTTTCGATATTCATATTGATAGACTTAAACTTGTATTTACTTATTCAATTTTCTTTTTCTCAACAAAGCTTCCAAATAATAGTAGTCAGCATATACGATCGGGACATCAATTTCTGATTTTGCTGGAAGATTACCCGTGCTATGAATCAACAAAAAACCTTTGTTTGTCTGTGTTTCGGCTTTGTAAGTTTTGTTGAGGCTTTTCATGATTTTGTCTGCCGTTTCTTTGTAAAAAATTGCTTTCTCAGGAACCATAGTGCTGAGTTCGTAAAGAGCCGAAGCGGTGATTGTAGCAGCCGAAACATCTCTTGGTTCGTTGGGTATTTTTGGAGCATTATAGTCCCAATAAGGCACTAAATCTTTTGGGGTGCTTGGGTTATTTAAAATAAAATTACTTATATTTTCGGCTTGCTGTAAATACTTTTTGTCGCCTGTTTCACGATAACACATCGTGTATGAATAAAGGCCCCAAGCTTGTCCTCTTGCCCAAGAAGATTCATCGCTAAAGCCCTGATGGGTATTTCTTTTGGTAACAGCACCTGTTTTTGGGTCGTAACCAATCACATGGTACGAACTAAAATCGGGTCTAAAATGATTTTTCATGGTTGTATTAGCATGGCTAACAGCTACTTTATAAAAAGTAGAATCTTTGGTTTCTTTAAATGCCCAAAACAGTAATTCAAGATTCATCATATTGTCAATAATTACTGGAAAATCCCATACTTCGGCGTGGTGGTCCCAAGAGCGAATACAGCCAACAGTTGGATTGAAACGAGTAATCAATGTGCGTGCCGACTGAATCATGATGTCGCGATATTTTGGGTCTTTTGTAAGACGATACCCATTGCCAAAACTGCAATAGATTTTAAAGCCCATGTCGTGCGTAACTCCGTTTGTTTTTTCTTGCTCAATAGGTGCAGAAAATTCTTTGGCTTTTTCGAGCCATTTTTTGTCTTTGGTAAGTTCGTACATATGCCAAAGATTGCCAGAAAAGAAACCACTTGTCCAGTCTTTTGAAGCCACTAAAACCAAGGAGTCCCCTTTAGTTGTTCTTGGACTTACGCCTTTTGCACCACTGGCTTTTGCCTTTGCGAACTCTTCAAAAGCATAATCAAACTGAGCTTTGGCGTGGTCAATGGCTGAGACTTTTCCTTCTTTGTTTTCCTTCTTTTCTTTATTCTGAGCTTCTGCATTTAGTGAGGCAATTGCAAAACAAATACTTAGGGCAAAAAAATACTTTTTCATGGTTTCAATATTTATCTTTTTTAGTTTCTTTTTCCTTCAATTTTTCAGCTTTTTTAGCATTTTTTTCGACGTTACTACCATGACGTCCACTTCCATCTGCTTCATCCATAATTCCCCCTGCTGGATTAAGTTGCTCTAACACTGCGGCCAAGCGTTTTTTAGCTTCGCTTGCTTCTTTATTTTCTGAAACATTGGCGACCAGATTTTCTTCAAATGGGGCTTTACTCATATCAAAAAGCTCGCCTGTTCTGTTCAATTTGTAACGTTGGTCTCTGACGTACCATTGGTTGCCCAATTCCATAAAAATCCATTCTCTCGGATTTCCTTTTTGACCTTTGAGTTGTGGAACAAAACTTCTGCCATCCAAAATCTTATTTTCTGGCAATTTTGCTCCTGCTATATCTGCCAAGGTTGGTAAAATATCAGAAGCGTCTATCAAATCATTAGTGATTTTATTAGGTGAAATTACCCCTGGCCAATTGGCAATCATGGGTACTAAACTGCCTCCTTCCAGCATGGAGCCTTTTTTCCCTGAAAGAAGTTTGCCACCAATGGTTGCTTTTTGATATTGTTCGTTGGCAGTACCGTTGTCGCCCATGAAAACGATAAGGGTATTTTCTCGAAGTTTAAGTTCTTCTAAGGTCAATATTAATTTACCTACTAACTTATCCATATAAGCCACATTATCGGCATAAAAATCTTTGCTATCGGGTTTGCTATCAGGTGTTTCTTGTATCAAATTATGCACATGTGACATGGAATAATGAATATAAAATGGCTGGTTTTTATTTTGTTTGATGAAGTTCACCAATTGATTATGCATTAAATCAGGCATATATTCCTGATTACCCAATGTTTTGGTTTCTCCATTAACCAGGTAATCTTTTTTATTTTTTGCCCAGTATCCACCACTGCCTTTAAACGTAATATAATCGTCAAAACCAAAATCGGCTGGTGTCAAACCAAACTGACTCCATTTGCCAATCATGGCACTTTTATAACCCTCAGTTTTTAAGACAGAGGGAATAAGTGTTTCTTCCGAGGGTTTTATTTTTGCCACATTGTCTTGATTTACTGCACCCGTTCTAAAAGCATAACGACCTGTCAGAATCAAAGCCCTCGATGGTCCGCATAACGGTGCTGTATATGCGTGGTTAAATTTCAAACCATTTTTAGCGAGCTTGTCAATATTTGGTGTTTTGTTATTGTCAGAGCCATAACAGCCTACTTCACCTGTACCTAAATCATCGGCAAGGATAAAAATGATATTTGGTTTACTGGTATTTGTATTATTTTTCTTGGTTTGTGCTGAAATGTTTTGACCAAGAAAAATTGAAATCAGCAGAATTAAGTATCGAATCATTTTTCAGTTTCTTAAAAATATTGTTTAAAAATTTAATCTTTGGCCTTTTTCCAATGCAATGTGTCGCCCTTAAATCGAGTAAGTGCTTTCATTTCGGTTGGAATACCCAAATCCCCTTGCTGAGTCATCCAAGATTTTAATTCAGAAACTAAATTGTCTTGGATAACTTTTAATTTGGGGTCGTTAGCCAAATTATTCAATTCATATTTATCATTTTTGATGTTGTACAGTTCTAATTCAGGGCGGTTTCTGTATAAACTGGCGTGGGCGTTTTCTTTCTTATTGTTTTTAGTTTCGTCCAACCAGCCTTCGTACAATTTGTTGCCAAGCCTAGAAGCAGAGCAATAAAAAGGCTCTTTATAATTGAGATTCCAAATCAATTTATAATCATGGTCTTGTACCGACCGAACAGGGTAGTTTTCAGAGCCGTTGTTGATACCACGTGTGGTATGAACGCCATAGACATATTTTCTAATTTCAGTATTTTTGCCCAATAAAGTGGCATAAAAACTCTTGCCATCAAGGGTCATAGAACCTTCTTTGTTGGCTCTCAAAGTAAGTGGGTCGCCACCTGCTGCTTCGTAAAGCGTGGGTACGACATCGATGTATTGCGAAAGAATGCTTGTGCGAGTTGCTGGTTTTATGGCTTTTGGCCAACGTGCGATAAATGCCGCTTTCAAACCCATATTATAGCAGGTCCATTTTCCAAAAGGTAATGAAGTGCCGTGTTCACTGGCAAACATAAAAATGGTGTTGTCTTTTTTGGGTTGATTATCAACAATTTTCATACAATTGCCAACGAGGCTATCGGCATAGGTAATTTCGGCATAGTATTTTACCAACTCTTTTCTGGTCTCTTTGGTATCTACCATGTACGGAGCAATTTTAAGTTTTTTTGCATCGTATTGGGCAGGATTTCCACGAGTCCAAGGGCCATGGGGTTGGTTGGTGGCAACTACCAATAAATAGGGTTTGGTTTTATCTTTGTTTATCCATGCTTCGGCATCGGCCAAATTTATGTCTTGCCCCTCGCCGTTGTCGCTATCTCTACCACCAAGGTATTCAAATGGAAATGAAGAAACTGGTGCGGTATGTCTTTTGCCAATCAAAGCTACTCGATAACCCATTTTTTTGAAGTGGGTAAAAACGCTGATTACGCCATCATAAACTTTGGCGTGGTTTGGATAACTGCCATTTTTTACTGGAAAAACCCCTGTGTATAAACTTTGACGAGTAGGGCCACACATAGCTGTTGCGTTGTTCATATTGTCAAAACACAAACCTTGCTGGGCTAATTTTGCCAAATTGGGCGTTTTTACATCTGGGCTTCCGTAAGGTTCGCAATCAACAGAAGTCATATCATCAGCTATGAAAAACAGGATATCAGGCTTTTTCTGTAAATCGTCTGTTGATTTTTTTGAAGACTGAATATAAGATGCTAACAACAGAATAATTGCTATTGCACTCAGCGATAAGACTATTTTTTTGTTCATAATTCTTGAAATGTTTTTTGACTAAAAGTTTTATTTGGCAGGTTTCCAAGTCCAAGGTTTTGTTTTGGTTCTGAGGGCTTCGGTTTCCCATTTCTGTGCCATTTCTTTGGCTTTTACTGGGTGCGTCGTTACCAAATTGATTCGTTCGCTTGGGTCATTTTTCAAATTATACAGCTCCCATTTGTTTTCATCAGCGTCACCAAAGGTCTTTTGTTTTCCAGTTTTTGAAACCAATTTCCATTCGCCTATTCTAATGGCACGATTAGCGGAATGTTCCCAAAAAATAAAATCTCGGGCTACGGGTTTATTTGTAAATGCAGGCACAAGGCTTTTTCCTTCTAATGCTTGAATTTCATTACCATTAAATTGTTTTGGATACGCTAAACCTGTGATTGCCAAGCAAGTAGCCATAATATCAATCAAATGAGAAGGCTGAGTTCTTAATTGTCCTTTTGCTGTAATTCCTTTTGGCCAATGGACAATTAAAGGAGAGGCAATTCCGCCTTCGTGGGTATATTGCTTATAACTTCTGAAAGGTGTATTTGATACATTTGCCCATTCTTCACCGTAAGTTGACCACGAGTTAGCGTCACCAGGCATTACACCTCTACCACTTTGGACGAATCTTCCGTCACGGGTATATTCAGGTTTTTTATCTAAAAAAATAGCATTTTGTGGCGTTGGCTTCAAAACTTTTTGTACCTCTGTAAGCGGCTTTGCTGGTTTATCTGTCTCGACTGGCTCGGCACAACCGCCGTTGTCGTGCATGTAAAAGATGACAGTATTTTCTAACTCACCTTTCTTTTCAAGTGCCGTAATTATTTTGCCAATTCCTTCGTCCATGATGTCCACCATTGCGGCATACACTTCCATTCGTTTTACTTGCCACTCTTTTAATGGTTCACCTTTCCAAGCAGGTACGTCAACACCACGGTCGGTTAGCACACATTTATCGCTGATGATTCCTAATTTTTTGAGTTTGTTGAATCTTTGTTCTCGCATCACATCCCAACCTTTATCATAAACACCTTTGTATTTTTTTACATCGTTTTCTGGGGCATGAAGGGGCCAATGAGCGGCCGTATAAGCTACATAAAAGAAAAAAGGTTGCTTTTTTGGATGTTCTTGAATGAATTTTACAGTGGTATCGCTGATAGCTCGGGTATAATAAAAGTCATTGTGAGGAGCAACGAACGTGTTATTGCTAATCAAAGTGCCAGGGTCATAATAACTGCCTGAGCCGTTGAGTGTACCGAAATAACGCTGAAAACCACGCTGCAAAGGCCAATTACTTTTATCACCGTTCGGTTTCATGTCTTTGGCTATATGCCATTTACCTGTCATGTAGGTTGCATAGCCTGCTTTTTTAAAAACTTCAGCCATCGTAACAGCATTTTTACTCAAATCGTCCTTATAGCCTTCTTCGGTATAGTTCTCCGTAGAAAGATGTCCCATGCCTGCTTGATGCGGATACAAACCCGTAAGTAAAGAAGCACGGGTTGGACTGCAACGTGCCGTGTTATAAAAGCTCGTGAAACGTAATCCATTTGCTGCTAATCGGTCGATATTAGGCGTTTTGATTTCTGAGCCAAAACAACCAATGTCAGAATAGCCCATGTCGTCTGTAAGAATGACTATCACATTTGGCTTCTTGGTTTGAGCATTTATAGTTGAATATTCAAACAAAAGGCATGTTAGAATCAAGAAAAAGAAGGATTTATTAGTGGTTTTTTGGTGAATATTCATAGAAAAGAAATTAAAATCATTTATCAGCTACACATCTAAAACCCAAGTGTTCCATACCCGAATCGGGAGAACTTTTCATTCGGGCTGCAACTCTATAACCGCTACAATAGGATTCATTACAGAGAAATGAGCCGCCTCTCATGGTTCTTTTAGGTACAGTTGGTTCGTCGGGGTCGTAGCTACTTTTCGGCCCTTTGAGGTTTTCAATCACCTTGATATTAGCAATCTGCTCATAATAATCGTGATGGTATAAATCGGCACACCATTCCCAGACATTACCTCCCATATCATGTAATCCGTAGCCATTTGCAGCAAAGGATTTTACTGGTGAAGCACCATAAAAACCATCTTTTGTGTCATTTTTATAAGGAAAACCTCCCTGCCAATAATTACACTTATTTTTACCTTGTTCTACGTTTTCATTTCCCCAAGCATATACATTGTTTTTGAGATTTCCTCTGGCGGCAAATTCCCATTCTGCTTCGGTTGGTAAGCGTTTACCAGCCCATTGGCAATAGGCATTGGCATCGTCCCAACTAATATGTACAACTGGAAATTTATCTTTAACCTTTATGCTACTATTAGGGCCTTTTGGGTGTTTCCAGTCTGCACCGTGAGTCCATTGCCACCATTGGCTATAATCTTGCAGATTTACCGCACTTTGAGTAGGCACAAAAACCAATGATGCCGCTTTAAGCATTTCGGGTTTTGGCTTTGGGGTATCTGGTGGTAAAGTGGCTTTGATTTCATCCCAGTTTACATCTTTTTCGGCGGTGGTTATGTAGCCTGTTGCTTTTACAAATGCAGCAAATTGTTCATTTGTTACTTCGGTTATATCCATAAAGAAGCCATCGAGTTTTACTTGGTGTTTAGGCAATTCATCCCTTCTACCTTGCTCATTGTCAGCTCCCATTTCAAAGGTTCCTCCTTCAATCCAAACCATGCCATCTCGATTTGTGGTAATATTTGTAGTTGTAGAATCTGTGCCTTTATTTTGAGCTGAAAATCGACTTGGTATTTTTGATGTACAACAAGTCATGGCCTCAGCTTTCTTCTTTTCATTATATTTATAAAAAGAAAAAGCCGCTACACCTGTTATCGCAATTGTTAATAAAACCCATTTTAAGTTTTTCATCTTCTTTATTTTTTCATCCAACTAACGCCAACATCTTTTTTGCTTACAATTTTTGAAACATCAAATACCATGATTTCTTTCTCTGAAAGTTTGATTCGATGAATGATAAGACGTTGGTTGATAGCGTCGATTACAGATTTGTTGGTAAGTTGTTTTCCAAAGTAAAAACCATCTTTTGAAACCAAATCTTTTGTTTTAATTTGTGAAAAACCTTTTTCTGATGTTGCTCCATTTGTATAAAAGTTATCAGTTAAAGTATAAGTCGATGTTGGGTCTTCAATTACAATAGGTTCAATGTGTTTTCCTACTGTATTTACGACGGTATTGCCCACCAACAAAACATTTTTCGGGGCAACCAATGGTTTGCCTTTGTTTTTATTTCCTACACCAATTTTTATGGCCGCACCAACCGAATTAACGATTGTATTATAGGCCACAATGGCATTGTCGGCAGGATAATACTCATTTAAAGCCGAGTTTTCTAAACCAGACATGACCGTTATTGGCGATTTCATGTCTTTATCACTACCTTCCAAATTCTCTACGTAATTATTAAAAAAAGTATTATTGGGATTGATGACTCTCAATCCTGCACTTTCTTTTCTGCCCGCCTTACCGTTGATGTAATTACCATACACAAAACACTTTTGTCCGTGCCTGATTACCATACCGCCATCATTTCCGATGAATGTATTAAAACGATAAATATTATCCCAGCTTTTATTACTCACTACTTCTGTTTCGATGCGTTCGTCTTCAAAATAATTGTATTCAATGATGTTAAAACCGTGTGAGAAAGAAGTCGTACTTGTACCCACTCTGATTTGTTCGCCGCCATTTTCTGAAAAAGTACGATAACCAAAAAAGTTGTGATGAATATGATGATGTGCTGAAGGGGCTACATCCGAGCTTGGAACATATCCATTTTCTTGTTTGTATTCTACCACAAGCGTCGGACCTTTATTGGTTTTTCCTAAAAAATAGCAATGCTCAACTTCATTGTATGTCCCTACTAAATTGACATAATAATTGGTTTTTCCTGTTGATTCAGCATGGGTATAGTTTATAATAGCACAATTAGAGATTTTTGAATGATGTGCTTCTTTACTTCCAATGGCAAAACTAAAGACGTGCTCTTTGTCTTCTAATGTGCATTTTCCTTCAATCAAAAAACCATCAACTTGTAAATAATTACCACTTAAAAGTATTTGAGAATTGCCTGAAAATGAAACTTTTCCCGCCGTCTGAGCTTTCAAAATAATTGGTTTTTCAGCAGTACCATTTCCTTTAAAATTTATTTTTATGTCCTCATAGTTGCCATCTTTCCAAACAATAACATCACCCGCTTTTGACTTTGACAAAGCCTGTTCGAATTCGTTTAAATTAGCTACTAAAAAATCAGCAGCATGTACTTGAACACAAACAAATAATAAAGTAAGTATTGAGAGGGTTTTGTTCATTCAATTTTAGTGATGTATCACTATTTTTATGGTTTTTGTAAATTTTAACGTTTTGATTATCACTAAATAAACGCCATCAGATAAATCTGAAACATCCACTTTGATACTGATATTGCTTTTGCCAATATTTAAGATGTTGTTAGAATAAGTCCCATTTGCAAGTACCAAAATATCGCCTGTTAATAGGCGGTTTGAAGTGCTGGAATTGAGCTAACAATAATGGTTGTACCGTAAGAAGTGATTGATACAAAGTTTAGAAATAATAATCCAAAACTTAGTCCATAAAAACATTTTTTTTTCAATTTCTGACACTTCATTCAATTATTGATTTTAACCAATATTTTAACTTCAAAATATCGTTATTTATTCTATAGTTAAAAAATACCAAAGATTTAAAATGAAAACATTTTTAATCTTTGTAGAGGTCTATGATATTAGACGTATTTTTTTTCAAAACCCCTTAGTTCAAAATAAAATATTTTTAATTTTTTTTTGAATAAAAACTACCTAACAATACTTTTTTCAGATTTAAAATATCCAATTCTATGTGCAAAAACGTACAAAGAATCTCCTTTTTTTAATTCAAAAGGTTCTTGATAGATAGACCAAGCATCTTTTGTCGTGTTTCTATAGCCTATTGATGCACCTTTGGATTCAGTACTCAATTTTACCTTGTTGTTTTCAAAAATTATTTTAGGTTCCGCTGTGTCTGGTGGAGAATCTTTACCATTCCACCACAATTTGACCATTTCCATTTCTTTAATGGCCCCCCAATCTTTATAATCTATCATCCATTTATGATGGGCATCTCTCATTTCTTTTAATTTTAAGGCATAATTTGGGTCATTCGAGACGTTTCGCAGCTCGTGAGGATCATTTTTTGTATCAAATAATTCCTCTTCAGGCTTTGTCGGTCTGAACCAATCCATTTGAGCCGCATTTAGTTTTCCTTCGTTTCTCAGTTTAAGCAGATGAGGCATTAAAGGGTTTTGGAGGCGATAACGAATGTTTTGATAAAAGGGTTTTTCAGGCATATAGTATCGCAAATAGTTGAATCGCCCATCGCTTACTGATCTTACTCGGTCTATTTCTGAATCCATTCGGTCACGTGCAGCATAGATATACTTTCTGGTTTTAATAACTTTTTGAGTACCTAAAAACGCTTGTCCATGCATAGTTTTAGGAATTGGAAATCCAGCCAAAGACAACAGCGAAGGAGCAAAATCAACAGCACTTATGAGTTGATTATTGGTAGTCCCTGCCTTTAAAAAAGGTGCTTTAATAATTAGTGGAATTTGCAAACCCCTATGGTGAATTTCTCTTTTAACATAAGGCATGCCATCGCCATGGTCACTGTAGAAGAAAATAATGGTATCGTCATACAAACCATCTGTTTTTAATTGTTGAATAATTTCACCTGCTCGTTTGTCCATTTCCATCACATTAGAAAGAAACCGAGCTATCACGTGTCGGCTGATGCTATCGTCAGGATAATAGGGGGGAACTTCCACATCTTTCGGATCCACTAAAAGTGGTTCTTTGGCTCTTGTCCAAACATTTGATTCGTGAGAAACTTCGATGTTAAAAACTGAAAAGAAGGGTTGGTTTTTGTCTTTTCTATTTCTCCAATGGGCTTTTTTATTGCTTTCGTTCCACATCGTTGGTGAGCCTACAAACTGGTAATCTTCTTTTGCATTGTTGCTACAATAATAGCCAGCTTGTCGAAGATATTGCGGATATCCAAGTACGCCTTCTGGAAGTACCACTGAATAAGGTTTAAATCCAGGTGGATAATCGTCTTTTGCATTGGCAGACATTGCCAATGTCCGCATATTATGACCTCCATTTGCAGTTTGATAACGACCTGTAATTATGGCATTGCGACTTGGAGCACAAACACCAGCAGTTGTAAAAACATTAGTATATCGAACCCCTTCTGAAGCTAACTGATCAAGATTTGGTGTTTTGGCAACTTTTTCTCCGAAACTTCCTAAGTGAGGAGACATGTCTTCGCAAACTATCCAGACAATGTTGGGTTGTTTGTGTTTGATGTCTTTTGTCCTAAAGCATATAAAAAGGATTATACAAACGGTCGAAAATATAAATGAATTTTTCATGTTGATTTTTTAATTTACTATTTGAAATATTTGTTAACAATTATCGATCACATTTTAAAAGGGATGAAGCTCGTATTTTAAGTGTTGGACTAAAAATCTCAACTCTTTTTGATTCGCTTGAATCACTGTTGAGTTGTTCAATAAATAGCCGAGCTGCCATTTTTCCCATTTCAAAAGCAGGTTGAGCCACGCTACTCACTGGTGGAGTAAGTAAAGACATGATGGGTTCATCATTAAAACCAATCAGACCAATCTCTTCGGGCATTTTTAGTCCTAAATCTTTTATTGCTTGAAACGCTCCGATTGCTAATCTATCACTTATAGTAAAGAATGCATCAGGCTTGTTATCAATTCTAGAAAGTAATTCTTTTACCGTTTGATAAGCATAATTTCTATCAAAATCTCCATGAATATTGAGAGTATCATCCAAAGATAAACCAAATTGAGTAATTGCATCACGATAGCCCTGCTCACGAGTATTGCTTATCGAAAGATTTTTTCTTCCTCCCAAATAGGCAATTCTGCGGTATCCTCTATCGAGTAAATGTTGTACTGCTTGATATGCTCCTTCATAATTATCTAAAAGTATTTTCGGGGTATCAATATCGGAGCAATCTCTATCAAAAAATACTAATGGGATATTTTTTTTGACAATTCTTTTGAAGTGGTCGGTATTTTGGGTTTCGCTCGAAAGCGAAACAATGAAACCGTCCACATGACTTTGCAAAAGCCTCTGTACGTTGGCAACTTCACGTCCATAAGATTCATTGGACTGACAAACTACAACCGTATATCCTGCTTCCAATGCAGCTTCATCCATTCCCTTAACTGCTGTCGAAAAGAAATAATCCATGTTTGGTACAACTACCCCAATAAGATTTGATTGCCTTTTCAGCAAACTTGTAGCCATCATATTTGGTTCGTAATCTACTTCTTTCGATAGTTTCATAACGGCTTCACGGGTTTCGGCATTTACTTCGGGCATTCCTCTTAATGCTCTCGAAACCGTCGAAATAGATATACCCAACTGTTGTGCAATATCTTTTAAAGTAGGTGCTTTGCTTTTCATATTTAATTGTACTTTTCTAATATAATGTCATATAAATTATATAACCTTAAAAAAAACTGTACATTTTCTAAATTTGAGCTATTTTCAAGGGTTTTTACAAAATTACACTATTTTTTATAAAAAAAATACATTATACAAAAATACCGCAAACCTTTGCGGAAAGGTTTGCATATAAAATACCATAAATATTCTTCATTTTGTTGTATTTTTTGTTTTGAAATTAAACATTCGTACCATAACTTAGATATTATAATCAAAAAGACAGCAGTTTATCTATTTAAAAATAATTGTACTATTCCAATTATATAGAAAAAAACAACAATATAAAACTTAAAACTTAATCGATGAAAATGAAATTTACTATCCATTTTAAGTCTATTTTTCTACTCTTCAATATATTAATATTGATAGCAGGAAATAGCATGCCTTTGTATGCCAATGACATTACGGTTCAAGGTCAGGTTACTGGCATAGATGACAATAGCCCCCTACCGGGAGTTAGTGTTATTATTAAAGGAACTTCAACAGGAACAATTACTGACAACTCAGGACGTTACACCTTGAAAGTATCTGACAAGGCGACTTTAGTATTTAGTTTTATTGGCTATAAAAACCAAGAAATTGAGGTAAATAATAGAAGCAAAATAGATGTTAGTCTGGCTGTTGATGCAGCAGCATTAGATGAGATCGTAGTTGTAGGTTACGGTACTCAGAAAAAATCACATCTTACTGGGGCAATAGCTAAACTTGAAGGTGGTAGTATTGCTGCTATTCAAGCCAACCGTGTTGACGATGCCCTTGCAGGTAAGCTTTCAGGGGTTAGGATTCAAAATCAAAGTGGAGAACCTGGGGCAGATCCAAAAATTCAGATTAGAGCAGCAGCCTCGCTCTCTGGCGATTCTAACCCACTTATAGTAGTTGATGGATTTCCTATATCAGGTAGTTTGGCTACAATTAATCCTAATGACATTGCAAGCTTAGAGGTACTAAAAGATGCAGCATCAGCAGCTATCTATGGATCCAGAGGAGCAAATGGTGTTATCTTAGTAACCACTAAAAAAGGAAGTTCAGGCAAAGCAAAATTTAGCTATAGTGGATACACGAGTATATCGAATAAATATGTCAAAGATATTGCAATGCTTAAGACTGCATCTGAATGGGCTAATGAGTTAACTACAGATAAATATGATCTATCAGGGGTCAATCCAAAGCTTTTAGAATACAGATTAAACGCTTACAAAAATGCACCCGATGTGGTAAGTGTCGAAGATTGGTTGTTTAGAACAAGATCGACCAATAACCACGACTTTAGTGTTTCTGGTGGCAGCGACAATGTAAAAGCATTTGCCTCGGTAGGTTATTTGAATACCCAAGGTATTGCTCTCAAACAAGGATTCGAAAGATACAATGTTCGTTTAAACGTTGATGCCAATGTATCTAAAAGAATTAGTGCTGGACTAAGTTTCAATGGAAGCTACAGCAATCGAGAAATTTTACCTGTGGACATGAGAGACCTTTTGAGAGCTTACAGCATTAGCCCTATTTATCATACAGCTGCTTCTATCAAATTTGTACAAGAATTGGATGCTCAGCGAGCAGCTTTAGCAGCGGGAGGTTTGACCATCGCAAATATGGGTAGAACATTTGATTCAGATAGAAGAGGTAACTTAGGGCCTCAAAGTATTTACTCTCTGCAGTCTGGTGATTTAGCTCATGATTGGCACTATGGCAGAAATTTAAATGGTATTGGAGGTACGGGTGATCAAGGACCTGCGGCAAAGCTTGACAATGCAACACAGAAAGAAAAAACATACTTTGGTAATTTAAACTCTTATTTACAATTTAAGATTCTTGAAGGATTGAATATCAAGACAGTATTTGGTGCTGATATGAATGATGGACAGGCTTATTCTTACCTTGGTGTATTAGCAAACGCAACACATCTTTTAAATCAAACATCACTAAATCAAAATAGTGTAAAAAGATCGTCAGTCTTAAGTGAAACTACTTTAAATTTTACTAAGACAATTGGCAAAAATGATATTTCTGCTGTAGGAGGCGTAGAATTTCAGAATTTTTATATAAAAGGCACATCAATATCAGGCACAAACGTACCGCTTGGTGTACCTCTCAATTATTCATTTTTGGCACCTATTGATATCAACACCAGATTAAGGGACGAAACTGTATCAAGACAAAGTGTTTTTGGTAGAGTAACCTATGCCTATAACGATAGATATTTAGCATCTGCTTCTTTGAGAAGAGATGGTGATTCTCGATTTGGAGAGAATAATAGATTTCAGGTTTTCCCAGCATTCTCTTTAGGATGGAATGTGCATAACGAAGCATTTTACAAATCAAATGTACTTACCGATCTTAAACTTCGATTTAGCAGAGGATCATTGGGGACAACTTCATTCTTAGGGTCCTATAGTTCATTGAGCCTTTTGCAAGCTCAACCAACAATTTTTGGTACAGGATTCCTTATACCAAGCAATGTTGCAAATCCTAATCTTACTTGGCAGAGCAATACAGAGACAAATTTCGGTGTGAACTTAGGGTTTCTAAGAAATAGATTTACGATAGGTATTGATCGTTATACCTCAGATATTAAGAATATGTTGATTAATCAAAGTGTATCTGAAGTATTAGGTACACCATCTATTGTACTTAACCGTGGGGATGTAAGAAGTTCTGGTATAGAGGTTGAATTAGGTGCCAATATAATTAATAAAAAAGATTTTAAATGGAAGCTTGCAGGTAACATCTCGTCGGTTAATACCAAAATTACAAGTTTGGGAGACCTACAATCTTTACCTTACGTTGTTTATGGTGGACCAGCAGGCAGAGGACCACAGTTTAGAAATTATGTTGGAGGGCAGGTAGGTGAAAAGTGGGGATATGAAACCCTCGGACAAGTGGAAGCAAAATACATCAATGACCCTTCTCAAAATATTGGCTTCAGTAGCTCAGCATACTATGTAAAAGATCAAAATGGTGATGGAAAAATAGATCCTGAAAATGATTATGTAAAGTTAGGTACAAACACACCAAAATTCTACTGGGGTTTGAATAGTTCAATGAATTACAAAGATTTTGATTTGTCACTCCAATTTCAAGGTTCGCAAGGAGCGAAAGTTTATAATATAGATCCAATCTATTGGGAGTCTCAGTTTGGTGGCAGACTCAAAGCAAGCTTTGATAAAGAAAATGATGGAATCGCTGATGACAATAAGCAATTTTATCAAGAGGCGAGAAATGCTCACGGCTCAATGATGCAAGATGCTTCATACATTGCATTAAGAAATATGACATTAGGATATAATTTTAATTCTAAGTTAGCCAGTAAAGTTGGAATAGGATCAGTGAGAGTATATGCAGCAGCTACAAATTTATGGTATAAGATGGCAAAAAATTACACATCTTTTAACCCTGAAGGAGTTGAAATCACTAATACTGGATATTTAGGACCAACTACTTATGGATACCAAGAAGGAGCGAGTCCGGTAGTAAGAAGCTTTACTTTAGGCTTAAATGTTAATTTTTAAATAAGTTTTGAATTATAAATGAACAGTCTAAAAAGACGCTTCTAAATTGATTTAATGAATTATAAAAAAATAAGAAAATGAAAAATATTTTTAAATACATAGCAATACTCTTGGTTATAACATCATGTGAAAGTAACCTGAATCAAGTGCCTCCTTTAGAGGCTGCATCTTCATCTTTAACTACCTATACCGAGGTATTAAACGCTGCTTACCATTATCAGCAAGCTTCTACCACCCCATTAGCCGTTACTACTGTGTACCCACAAGTATGGCTGTTAGACAAAGGGGATAAAAATTGCGATATTTGCGACATTATGAATAGATATAATGATTTAAGGTTAAAAAAAAGAGTTGGAACTTCTGAATGGCATAGAACAAACGCAAAGTAC
>JANNDY010000019.1:0-29999 GCA_031378345.1 Emticicia sp.
GAATCGGATTTGGATGGTTTTTTTTGAGCAAAAGCGGTAAGCGTAATAACTGCAAATAACCAAAGCAAAAGTACCTTTTTCATGTTGAAAATGGATTAAGTTTAAACTAAAATTTAAAACTTTACTTTTGGTTAGGTGCAAAAAAAGCGTGTTCGTTACTGATACTTTGTTGCTCAGGGGGTCAAATCCCTTGTACGCAAAGTAAAGCAACGCCCACGCTTTTAAACGTAGGCGTTTTGCTTCAACTTCCCTGCGTACATTTTTTTGACCTTTGAGCAACAGGATTGTTCAGCTAAACGCTATAATATTTTTTGTATGGTTATATATTGGTGGTAAATGTAGGTAAATACCAAGCTAAAAAGCAAATAATATTTATTGTTTGGTAAAAAAAGGTCATAAATGATAATAAATAAGACATAAATGATAACCTTATTGTTGAGCGAGAACGGGCGAATTTTTTATATAGTCATACAAACTATACAATTATATAAAGATATGCGAATCACGGGTTAAAAATATGATTTTTTTAATTTTGATTGTATTATTTTAATATTTAAGTTGCCATTTAGCTTGAAAAGAACAGAGTGAGGCATAAAATGGTTTGAGAATTATGGAAAAATCACTCAAACTTATCAAATTATACACTCACATCTGTGTATCTTATGAATCAGAACTTCAGTGGGAAGTTCAGCGATTCAGTCCAAATGAGCAAATAGGGCATATTACCGATCAAGAATTGCTAACGATTAGCCTATTTTGTACCATTTACGAACAAAAAACAACACAAAAAGCAATGTATGACCATATTCTGGATTACTGGCACTCATGGTTTCCAGCTTTACCAAGCTACAAGAACTTTAATGCTCGTTTGAATAGATTGGTTGATGCTTATCGTTTATTGGTTAATTTATCAATGGAAACTTTTGAACTTTCGGGGGACAAATTACCAATTTTGATAGGTGATTCGATGCCAATAATTACTTGTTCTCATAAAAGAAATCCTACAGTTGCTCTGAATTCAACTGACAAGGGCTATTGTGCCACCAAGAAGTTGAATTACTATGGAGTAAAACTTCATACTTTAGGTTTACATAGAAAAGGACATCTTCCTTTTCCAACAAAAATAGGTATTACACCAGCATCAACACATGATTTAACAGCTTTACGACCTGTTTTAGAGGTAACAAATGCTAAGGCAACATTTTTAGATAAAGCTTATTGTGATAAAGAATTAGCTAAAAAAATGATGGGAAATGAGAATTGTTTACTTACACCAGTCAAAAAAATTAAAGCAACTCCGCTAATAACTGAACAATTTGATAAAGCGGCTAACGATTTATTTTCTACGGCAGTTTCTATTATAAGACAACCGATAGAATCTTTCTTTAATTGGGTTCAACAAAAAACTAATATCCAGATTGCATCAAAAGTTAGGTCTGAAAATGGACTTTTTGTTCATATTTATACAAAAATGGCTGCCGCAATATTAATTTTACTTGGATTTTAACCCATGATTCGCATAAGATATTAATGTATAAAAATATTTTTATACATCATTTAAAAAAGTGAAAGTTGCATCAATGAAAATGGTGTCCTTGCCAATAAGTAGGGTTTCTTATTTTTGGGTTGGATAAATTTGACATCCATACTGAAGACAGAACCGATGGGCAACAATTCTCTTTGTTTACGTGAACACCTCACAAATAGTATCGGTACGGCTTGCCCTGCGGTGGGTGTAATTCTTACCTTTTTGCGTTTACTATCAAAGACCGTTTGAAGTAAACAATTTAAAAATACAACTTGCATGATGTTTGTAATAATATCTTGATATAAAAATACAAAAATATTTTTATACATTTATATTAATCACATATCATTTTTCAATAGATTCATTTTTTGCTAAAATCTATATTCATGTATTTATAGGTTTCTTAAATCAACTCATAATGTATGGAGTGTTTCGGTTAATTCTTCAATTCTACTACTATACTTTTTACTTATTTCAAGCGTGATTTCTGCTACTTGTTGCCTCGAAATCTGATTCTCACTAAACTGTAAATTAAGGTTTTGCTTGTCTTGGGTCTGCTGTTCTTTCAACTGCACCAACTCAATTTTTAAGTGCTGCACTCTCCCCTGCTCCTGCTCAAATGTTGGGCGTACTTGCTCGATAAAATCAAGGTGTAAATCGCTTGGCTCTTGCTTTGGTGGTTTTCAATCTCGATACCCCAACGCTTGCAACCCCTCCTTAACGACCTTTATTTTTCTATCGAACTGGTCTAATAAAGCGTTGTACTCAGGGAACATATCTTGCAAAATCGCCCCTCGCACTCCCTTGATACTATCTCGTTGTAAATTCTGTTCTAAGGTCTTCTTGTGGTCGTAAAATTGATTACTTTGAATCTTTGAAACGATTGTCTGCGGTAATGATGGGTTTTGATTAAAGATACTTGTTTCAAGTTCTTGGATTGAAATGTCTAAATCTGACCGAACTTGTTGTAATTCAGCTTTCTTGACTTCGACCTGTGTACTGGTTTCTTGCTGTTTCTTGGTTGCTTTTTTGGCTTTGGTTTTCTTCTCCTCAAATTTATCAAAAAGGTTTGGCGTGTGAACCATTGTATTGAGAAACCCACCAATATTTTTAACTTTGTTTCCTGCACTAATGTAATTTACGGTGTATATGATAGCGTTTTCAATCTGCTCAACTGGAACTTCTTTAACCCACTTTTTTACCTGCAATTTAGAAACAAATTTGCTTACTTTTTCATAAATAGCATCAATAACGACATCATCGGTGGCTTTTTCAGTTGGTTGCTCAACGGCTTTTTCTTCATCTTGTGTAATCGCTTTGGCTCGTTGATTCTTTTTATTCTCGTAAATAAAAAATGTTATCGCATAAACCTTTTTCTTTTCAGCTTCTTCTGTGAAATCAAAGTAAATATCGGTATGCTCGTATAAATCCTTTTGAGCCTTTTTTATGATTCTATCTTTAAAATGACCGTAAAGGGTGTATTCATCGGGTTCAATCGAAAGTAATAATTTCAATTCATCTATCTGAAACCTTCTTTTACCAATTTTTTGATATTGTTTCAATAACTCAAATAATCTGATAGAATAGATACTTGTAAGGCTCAAAATGTTTCTAATGTCATAAACCAAGTACCTTTGTTTTAACTCAATTAAGAACGGTTTGAGTGCTGAATGGAAACTTAATTTTATGTAGTTGTCTTTGGTCGCTTCTTTGGGTCTTGCGGTAGATACAACCAAGTAAGTATCTAAAATCTCTACTACTCCTTCGGGGGTTGTTCTCTCAATTTGAACCTTTTTTGATAATAATTTTTCACTTGCCTTTTTTATTTCTTCATAAACCATTCCCCCCCTGTTCAAATCAAATTCTCTTACGATGTCGCCCACATTGATTTTATACTCGGCAAAATCTGTATCGGTATATTTTATCAAGGTAAGCATATAAGCAAATACCCTTGTTTCCCAAATATCAAACTTATATCTTGCTTCGACAAACTCGTTTGCCTTTCTGATAAGTTTAATATCGGAATCAATAACAGGAACTTGCTTTTTTCTCGGCATACCTAATTTTTTATAAAATACTACTGCAAATATAATTATCACATTTTTTAATGCAAGTGATAATCACAAATTTTATTATATGTGATAATTGATTTTCTCGTATAATGTGTGATAATAGGGTGTTTTTTGCTTTCAAATAAGTATGATAATATTACAATTCTGACCTAAAAAGGGGCTTATTTCAACTACATTGAGAGATTGTTTTTATTTCGTATAAATTGTGATAATTGGAGGAAACCGAAATTTTACAAAATTGAGTAAAAGCCTTAATTCAAGTCAAAATGTGGATAACTTTGATATTTCGTATAAATTGTGATAATTGGCTTTTTATTTCGTATAATCTGTGATAGTAAAACGTATAATTTGTGATAATTACTTTTTTTATTTCGTATAATCTGTGATAATTGTCGTATAATCTGTGATAATTACCCCTCGTAAACAGCTGATTATAAGGCGTTTACGCACCCTTAAAATATTAAAGTATTGTTGTTAAAAAAAACAACAACAATAAAGTTTTTTTTGTTTGTTGTTTTACTAAAAAAGTTAGTATTGATTTTGAAACTGGTTTTCATCTTTTTTTACCAAATTTTCTTTGGTTTGCAAGTTGAATCGTAAAAGTTTTTTTTCCTTTATCCCCCGTTCCGCCCGCCCCCTTGATGGTTTTTAAAATATATATAACTATATAAATCGTATAGTTATATGAAAGGTTTGATTATTCAATTTTAGGCACAGAATTATATTTGGCGTACCTGTCAAAATGTCTTGATTTTATGTTGTGTGAAATATTATACTTTTGCGTTTTGTAGATGTGTTTTTTATGCCCCGAAAAGCAAGTTGTTATCTGCCACAAAAGTATGAAATGGGGAGTTAAATGTCATAGATGGTACTTTGTGCGTTTAAGGTGGTAAACGCCCCTTATTTGCAATTTATGAACGAATTAAAGCCATTTATCAAAGATTCGTTTGAATCTGCGTTTTAAGCCTGTGTCAATTTGTTGGTCGCCAGCACTAATTTGTTTGTATTCATTCAATAACTGTATCATTCTATCGCCCTGCTCGGCACTACTGAGCATGATGTAAACCTCTTGCGTTTCTCGTTGGTTGCTTCCATCATCTTCTTTACTGATACTTACGCACCCTTTCGTTTTGCATTGACCTGTAATACTACTGGAAGAAACAAAATAATCAAGTGATTCTACAAAAAACGTTGCTGTGTAGGTTTCATCATCCTCTAAAACGGTGTAAATGATGTTACCGCTTCGATTGATTGTAATTGAGCCTTTTGTTCCATCTAATAGTTCGTTTATTTTTTCTTGCAATAAATGGACTTCATTTGCTTTGGCATCGGTGCGGTTTTCAATCGTAATATCATCGTGCATATCTTCGACCGCAACCGTAATTTTTCTTTCTCGGTCAAAATCCTTAACTTTGGGATAGAGTAAAAACAAAATGATGATTGCTACTAATGGCGGTGTCCATCGTGGTAGTGTTCCAAATAAATTCATTGTATGAGCAAAGATTATAACCCTTTTAAGAAAATTTTACTGTATCTGACTATCGGAATTGTGTTTATCGCTTTGGCGTTAGTGCTTATTTTTATAAACTGGATAATGAACCACATTTACACGGTCGCTTGGTTTTTCTGCGTTATCGGCTGTGTAATTTGGCTCGTTTACTCATTGATTCCAACAAATGATTTTCCAAATAATGAGGATTTGAAAGAAACATTTGATTAAAATGTTATTTCTGAACGACTACTTTTGAATCAAAAAAGCCTTCACCTAAATTATTTTCAATAATCGGAAAAACCAGCTTAAACTTGGCATCGTAGTATTTATATTTGCCATTTGTGCCACAATAAGAACTTATATTATAATGCAAAAAAAGTTCTATTTTGCTTGATAATACGGTTGTTGTGTATTCTTCGGCTTGTGTTATGGCATTGCTTATTTCATAGGGTCTGCAACTGCTAAAAATGCCACCTACTCCCCTATCTCTGCCAATATGTGAGGTAATTTCTGCTTTTGCTTGGCTCTCCCACCCTCCATTTTGCATTTGTTGAAGTACCAAAGCCCGAACTGTATTTTCACGCTTGGTTCGCATATCGCCAAGTTTTACATCGTAATCATTATATAATTTTTTCAAAGAACGTGGACTATTACCCTTTGCGGTTGTCAAATCAACGGTAACAGTATTGAGAACTTGCGAAATTCGGGCTTTGGTGTCGGTAAAACTTGCAAAAGCCTTGTCATAATCTTCTTTTTGATACTCTACTAACTCCCCTCCTATCCTTTCGCTCGTGTAGTTTGCTAACTGGAAAATACTTTTGTCGGTGTTTGATTCGCTCAACCCTGTAAAATTGGTTTGTACTTGCCCTGAAACATCATCGACAAACGAACTCAAAATATTATTATATTCAGATTCTACCTCAGTGCGTTTTAGTCCATCAGGATATTGGCGTAAATAATTATTGCAAGATTCAATCGTTTCAAATGCTTCTTTTCCTGCACTATAAATTTTATCGAACTCTTGGCGTTCATTTGCAAGTGCCGCTACTCTATCAGTAATTTTTCCTATTACGGTGTTGATGTTTGCAAACTCTCGCACACTTTCATTATCGGTTTTAAACTCGATGTCTGCTTTGTGTTTTTCACATGACCGTTTTAAACTGTCTAATTGATTCTTTGCACTCTCAAAACTTGGTATCGTTCCTTTGGTAATGTTTTGGTCTAATGCTACATATTGGATATTATAATCTTCTGCTTTATCGCCACAGCTACATAATGAAAAAGCAATAATACATGAGTAAAACAGTGTTTTCATACTAAATACGGTTGTTTTTGGTGAAAAATGAGGTTAATATAAATCTATCATTATATAATTATACAAAAATATCAATGTATAAAAATATTTTTATATCGAACTAATTAATATTTTTTCTCCTGCAAGATTTATGTAATGATGCTCGAAATCCTGCCATATTGATTCTGCAAGTCCAAAATAAAAAGTGTTTATAATCCAATCATCTTTGAAAAGAGGGTCTTGTTTTAGTTTCTCAATCACAGCTTTCATATTGCCCTCAAACTCAAATGTATTGATTACCCTTGTAGCTATGGGTAGATTGTATTTATCCGATGGAATACCTTGATAAATAGCTTCTCTCAACTCTTTCATTCTCTCCAGTATCAAAGCTGTGTTGTTGCCGTTCCAAACCTCCAACATCCATAACTTGCTTTTACCATCGGTTTTTTTGTAAGAAAATATGGCATCAGGTTGTACGAAATGTCCATCAGGAAACTCGATTTTTGTAACGCTGTGTAATGCTCCAGTTTCGCTTTGGTTTCTTTGACTTCCTAATTTGTCAAAGTAAGTATGAAAAAATGACATTTCAAAATTGAGCATCTTTGCCCATTGCTCCGATGCTATCCATGTGTTTATGGTGCTAATTCTGTGGAAATAATCACTTTTGAAAATGCTGTTTACACTTCTTGGGTATCTGATTTGCTCGTCTTTATATCCTAATTCTTCAATCAAAATCTTGACTGCCCTCTTGGTCAAAAAGTGGATTCTATCGGCTTGACCTCTTTTTCTCGTAACACTTGCATATTGGGCGTGTTTTGTCAGCTCTAACTCTGTCAATTCTTTTAGTCCTTCCCTTACTCTCGATTTATGCCCAACCCCCAAATTAACAAGCTGTGAAACCGTTAAAAACTTGTATTGAGCAAGCTGTTTTAAGATTCTTTCTTTGATGGGATTTATAATTTGCATTAGTCGGTATATTTTGGGTTGCTATTACTTTGGGTACTCGTGTTATTGCTCGGTGGCGTTTCATCGGTTAGTAATTGGTAGGTCGGTTTTATGTAGTGCTTTTTGATTTGTGCTTGCTTCATTAGTTCCCACTGTTGCGGTGTCATGCTGTTGGAATCGCCCAAAAATCTTTGAACATTGGATAAAATAAACGGTACGCTCATTTCTTTTTCTTTGGTAATCTTGACCATAAAATTACCCTGCAAAAGTTTTTTAAATTCTTCATCGCTAATATAAAACTCCGTTCCCATCGCTTTGAGGTTTGAAGCTCCGTTTTGACCGACAAACTGCACATTGGTATTATTGATTACCCCTTTCATTTCGCCTGTTTTGAGTTGCTCCAAGTATTGATTTGCTATGGTCAGGTACATACCAAATTGCCTTCCCTGTGAAAGAATCCTTAGTAATGAGGGGTTTACAAAATCTTGAAACTCGTCTATGTAAAAGTAAATGGGCTGTTTTTTTTCTTCGGGCTTCCACTCTCTTTGAAAAGCAGCACTTTGAATCAAAGATAAAACAAACTTTCCCAAAAGGTAGGGCGTTTGGTCGCCACTTTTACCAATGGATAGATTGAATAAGATGATTTTCTTTTCACGGATTGCCTTTTTCAAATTGATGGTACTTGTGCCTGTTATGACGTTTGCCAATGATGGATAATTCAGTAGGTTTTGAATCTTGGTGGCGATACTGTCTTTTGACTGCCTATACATCTGAATATGGTGTAATCTATCTCTGAGAAATTCCCTATGAAATCGGTTTGGTGTTTGTAATGCCATTAGGGTATAAGGTATCGTTGTAATGTCCTCTAATCTCAATTCCCCTTTTAGTATTTTATCCCTCTCCTTTGTTTGTAATTCTTCTGATAAAAACCTTTGTAGGTCGTTCAAATCTCCCCCATTTCTCAAAATTGCAGATATACAGGGTACTAAAATTGTGGTCATTTGTGGGGTTATCTCCTGCCCTAAATGCACAAAGATTTCTAATAAAGCACTGGTGATTGCTTGGGCTGTCAAGTCTATTTCGATTTCATCGGTTTTGTCTTCCAAGTCAAAAGGGTTAATTATTGGTACTGTAATTCTGTCGTCTAAATTTGGGTCAATGTAAATTATTCTGTCTTGTTGTTTTAGATTTTCTTTGAACTTGGCAATTTGGGTAACAAATCCGCCCAATGGGTCTATCACAATAACAGCACCGTTATTTGCTTGGATGTCGCCATAAATGAGCGTTTTGAGTTGCTCACTTTTTCCAAATCCTGTTGTACCTGTGATATAAGTATGGATTCTGTCTTTGGTGGCAATAGATGCTTTGTGCCATGTGGTGAAAATATCAAATAAGGTACGATGTCTGAGCTTCATCAGATAAAAATATCCGTTGTGATTATTCTGAAATGACTCCGTGAACCTTTTTCTTTGCTCCTCGTTGGTAATCCTCAAAAGTCTATATGCAGAATAACGTACCCAAATATCTTGCACCGTTGCACTCCTAAATGCCAAAACTGAGCCTGTCTTTAAGCCCTTTGTAATGGTGTCATTGAATAATGTTTGATACTCAGTAAACGAAATAAACCTGTAACGAATAAAGAACCGTTCAAGCAAAGGACGTAGAAAAAAAAGTCGCTTCATGCGATTATTATAGTCAATTATCCATAGCCTCATTACTTCGTCAATTACGTCTGGAATATCCATAATTCTGAATTGTCCTACTTCCCTTTTTTCGGGGGTGCGGGGGTCGTCAGGGTGCAGGGTTCTCGTTACTTTTCTCACATACTTATAAATACTCTGTACTGTTTTCATGGCTTAATAGTGGGGTTCTTAATAGTGTTTTTCGTGGTATTTCTCATGGTTTCTAAATACGCAAAAAATAACACATAAATCATTGATAGTCAGATACTTATATAATTATCAATAAATTCAAATCACTTGTATAATTATATCAAAATATTTTTCTATCTTTTTATCTGTTCTTGCTTTGCTCTTTTCTATCATACTTGATACTATCTCTTTACTTTGGTTTAATTTTCCCTCTCTTTATCATATCTTCTGTTAGGAATGTATTGATAAAGTCTTTCATGCTTATTCTTTCTTCTACACAAGTTTCTTTTACCTTCCAATATACTGTATTGGGTATAAATAGGTGAAATCCTTTTTCGCCTTCTTCTTCTTTCTTTGGTGTTTTTACTTCTATTTCCTCAGTTGGCTTTATTTCTTGTACTATCATTTTTGTACTGCCCTGTGTTAGTTTATCGCCTAAATCTAACATCTTACTTTGTCTTTGTTCTTTATCTCCTTTTGCCATGATATGATGTATTAAAATATAAATGTATTAAAATATTTTTCTATTGTAATGCTTCGATGATTTCTTGTGCTAAACTTATGACTTCATCTTGTGCTTTGCTGTCTTCTGTGTTGAATACTCCCCCTGTGATTGGTGAACGTGCGTAGCTTACTCTTTCGCTTATCATTGTTTTCATTATTGGCATATCATACCTTACTAAAATACTTCTGATTTCATCGGTTATGCTCGTATTGCTTCTAATCATATTAAAGACAATACCGGCTTTTAGATTTGGTCGTTTTTCTTGTGCTTGCTTCAATAGTGTTATGGTTGCTCTGATAGCCATTGCATCTAATATACCCGCTTTGGTGGGTACTACGACAAAATCAGAAACCTCGAAAAATTCGGGTAATCTGTTTGATAAATAAGGCGGTGTGTCAATAATTAACACATCGTAATCAATTACTTTTCCTGCCTTAAAATCTTCATAGGTTACAAAGTCTATTCCGACAACTTCGCCTAACTCTCCAAGTCCTGATACGCTCCCCTGTGGGTCGCTGTCCAATACGGCAACTCTCGATGATTCTTTAAAACAATAACCAAGATTTAAGGCAAGGGTTGTTTTTCCTACACCCCCTTTTTGGTGGGCAATCGTAATGATACGCATGATGATTTTATATTAGTGAAATACAAAGATAGACAGCAAAATAGATACAAAGATATTTATGTATAAAAATATTTTAATATAATTATATAAACAATATAACTACAAAAAGCAAGGGCAAATGTGGTGCTATGCGGTGAAGCTGTCTATCAAATTATCAGCTTGGTTTCTGTCGTCATTCTCGGCTATTATCATTGTTTTTTGATTCTTGGTGTTTTGGTATTCTTTAAATTTAAGTTGAATCTTTTGCAAATAGGGGAGTAGGTCTTGCGTGTTCACTATTTTGATTTCTTTGATGGTGGGTGTGCCGTAGGTGTTTAAATTTTGTTTGTGAATCACAGTAAATCAAGTTTTATCTTGAATAATGGTTAATTCTTCTGACTTGGTGCGGTTTTTCTTGCCAATGGTTGTCATGGATATTTCAACGGATTTATTCGTATAATTTTGACTTGTCATAAAAAGAAAATTACTTGGTCATTTTTTTGGTGAAAACTGCCCCCTGTTATGGCTCATTTGTACAGCAATATCATAAAAATCTCATTTTATCTTTTCATCTAAAATTTGCTTTGTTTCTTTCGATGGTATTTTTTGAAGTGGTTTTTTTTCAAATGTTTCCGACATGGTGGGGTAGGGGAGTGGTAAAATCAGTAGTATTATAATGAATAAAGTATTGCTGTCAAATGGAACGATTTTTGCATTGAAATCACTGAAAAGACATTGATTTTTGCAAAAAATACCGTAAGATAAATACCGAATAATAAATTTATCATTGAATTGTATTTATTTTCAATAAATTTTGCAAATTTTGTAAAAAATGACTTTACCGACAGTTTTATTTTTTTATTATTAATTTTTTTATTATGGACATACTACCTTACAACAGCAAAAAAGTACAAGAACTGTTAAAAAAGGCTAACGGAAGTCTGCATAACTTAAATATTGAAGATTATGAAACGGTAATATCAAGTGCTGCCAAATATGGGATTATTGGAGTTTTTGAAAACCAAAATGAAGATAGGACAGCAATTGTATTAAAACACATATATTCAAATAGCAACGAGAAAATCGCCGTTTATGCTAAAACGTTTTCAGGGGTTGTTTCTAATACTGACACAGTAAATGAAGGGTGGGATATTTTTTTGAGTAAACCCAATGTACGTATAGAAGTATTAGTTGATAAAAAACCTCAAACCGAAACAACAGCATATAAAAAAATATATGATTATATACAAAGAACGGGAAATGGGACTATTAGAGAAACTACAAAGGAAGTAAGAGAAGAACTAAAAGAAGCATTTGTAGAAGGGGAGATACATCATTTTTCATTAGGGGATAATGATAAATTAAGATTTGAAATTGATGATAGCCGAAAAGCATGGTGTGCTTTTTCAAACGAAATTTTTAATGAAGAACTTAGAAATATCTTCAATATTGCTTTAAATAAATCAACAGTAATATTATAAAATAGACCTATCGCTGTGCTAAAACCCTCTTCATTTACTTCAATATTTGAACTTATTGCAGGATTTTGCTTTGCCTATGCAGGATTAAGTATGGTAGCAAATTATGTTAATTCACAGTTCTATAAAAAATCATTTAACCTTTCTAAAAGAGGAAAACAGATGGAATCAATGCTAACAGATAGTGTTGATATTGAAGCAAGCAAAGCAGTCCAAAAACTTACCCAAAAGTTTAAAAATTTAACAATTAAGAAAGATTTCTTGGAAAGGGCAAGGAAAAAGATGATTCCTATTTATACTTTTGGTGGTTTTTTTTGTTTCTTTATTCTACTATTTGCAGGGATTTCAGATGCTGATATTTCAAGTAACCTACAAGGTATTATCCAAAATAGATTTGGTGATTATAGGGGCTTAGTGTGGGGAACGGTATTTTGGTTGGATATTTTAAGTATTTATTTTGTATTTCATCTTTTTTTTAGGAGAAAGTCTGGTGAAAATAAATATACTACTTTTAGGATTTTTTTATACTTAAATCTCATTTTTGCGGTTTCAATAATTTTAACAGTTATTTTCCAGTTATTTTTTCAATTTAATTTTTTAGTATTGACGTTCTTTGGTCAGTTATTTTTATTTTACTTAACGCTTACAATTTCATTATCTCCAATACTACTTTCCATTTTATGGGTATATGGTGGTTTTGGGTTAGAGTGGGATGCCATAGATAGCATAAACAGAGATTTGAACATTTTTATTACAAGCAAAAAAATAAAAAGATTAACAACTGTAACAGAAATTGAAAGATTAAGAATTCAGTCTTTATTTACGAATGTTAGCGATGGGTCTATTGATAGTGAATACAGAAGTAGAATAAGAAAAGGAATATATCCTAAATATAAAACACAAATTCGTGTAACCACATTATGTATTATTGCGGTTTTTGTGGTGATGTTTTTGCCAATAGATATGAATGAAATTATGGAAAACAAATTTTCTGATAATACATTAACAAAAAGTAAAATTGAAAACTTTATTCAATTAGCGGGTAGAACGGAAATAGAGTGTTATAAAAATTGTCATAAACCAGACACCTTAATATTAAATAAATTTTTTACAGCAAATGGTGAAGCAAAGAAAAAAATAATCAATGTTTTGGAAGATAGGGGAAAAGATAGTTTGGTTATTACTAATCAAAATAACCCATCGTTATTTAAGTTTTATAAAGTAATAGATATAAAAACAGAAAACAATAGGCTATTTGTTTCAACATCGGAGTTTTGGCATTTAAAATGGTATAATCCTAAGCGAAAAACGTATGTTTATGAGTTTCAAAATCGCATACATGAAGGCGTGAATTATGAGTTAGTTGTTGAGAAAGGGGAGTTAAAAATAGATGTTAGTGATTATGTTGGACAAAGAACCAATTATTTATAAATATAAACCCATATACTAAATAAGTATATGGGTTTAGCGACTGAAAAACAGTCTTTTAATTCAAAGCTAACTCTTTGCGGATAACGGAAAGTACATTCCTATCAACCTGCTCTTTTACGTCCATTGAAATTCCTACTCGCTCGTCATGGTTTAAGAAATGATTGAAACCGTTATACAATAGCCATGCGGTGGGTGCTGTGCCGATGGCTTCGGCTTCTTCATAAACTTTTGAGGGTACTTCGGGAAGTATCTTTTTTGGGAAGCTGTCATTGTGTTTGAACTCACGAATAACGGTCATAATTCGCTCCATTTCAAGCTGTGTTACTTGCCTTTCCTGTAATTTACGGAATTGCTGTAACTGATTATCTAATGAATCAAGGCGTTTCATAATTCGCTCTAAGTTGGTCAAATAACGAACATCTTTGTTTTTCTCATGCTTATCCGAAAAAGAATCTTCCTGTCGCCAACCCATCATACCGTTACTACAAATCTGACGATAATAAGATAAACCGATGCTTTGTTTCATACTTCCATCATAGGAATTTTGTACTTCAATCATTGCATTGACAAAATCCTTATCGGCAACTTTGATAACCTTTTCAGTCAAGATAAACTGGGCTGAAAATCTGCGGTCGTCCTCGTTCCAACATTTTACCTCAAAGCCAGTTTTACCCACTATTTCAGTAAGTTTTTCATGGATTGGTACGATAAGTTCTTCGTTTGAAACCAGTTTGTAGTTGCTCCCTCCAAAGTGAAGCACTTTTTCAAGAGAAGGGCAGTAGATGGCGGTACTCATTTGTCCACCAAATTGATACCCTGTAAAAAGTTTTTCGGGTTCGATTGCTTGAACGTTGAATAAGATGTTTTCAAGTGATGCTTGCCTTGCCCTAAGCATGGCTTTGGGTCTTGGCTGTTGTTGCATAATCTTTTTGTTTTGGTTTAGACTACAAAAGATAATGATTTTATATAACCATACAATCTATATAACTATATAACAAATATAGTTATATAAAATGCCAAGTCCAAAATAAAACAAAAATAGGGGAGTGAACCCCCACAAATAAATTTGTTAGGCAGTTACTCTCCCCTTTGTAATTCTGAAAACTTACATGATTCAAAATGTGTATCTTTGACTATGAAGTTTTCATTTAATCCTTCCACATCAAAAATGATTCGGTCTGTTTTCAAACCTCGTAATCTGTCCCATCGTCAAGGAACAAAAAGCCCATAGAATTCTTGATTTTCAAAGCTGTATGCGATTGGATAAATACTGGCTCAACGTACACAGTCAAAAAGTCTTTCAAGTAAAATTGGGTTTTCATCTTCGATTTGATTCTCAAATGATGCGTAATAATCTAAAACATCAGGAAAGAAAATGACATGAGGAGATAAAAGTAATCTCATTTTTAAGTGAAAAAAGAAATAAAAGCCCTTGAAATGGGCAAACGAAGTTATAGAATCAATTGCAGAAAAACAAAAACAGGGGCTGTAACCCCTGCAAATAAATTTGTCATGTGGTTACACGCCCCTAAGTTTCAATTCTGAGAAACGACATTTGTTAAAATGTGCATCTCTTTCAATTCCAATGCCAAGTGGTCATTTGTAACTTTCAAGTTCTTCTAAACTAAACGTTCACCGTTCATCTTCGATTCCAATTACATATCAGAAAAAAATACCGTACTCGCTGTATTCGATGGCGTACCGTGTCCATTGAGAACATGGGTCAAAGAATTTGCAAATAATCATCGGGTCGTTTGTGTCATTCTGCTTTCAGAACCTACGAAAGTCGTTTAAAATCGCTTGCGTTAAAAATTTGTGCTTTGTCATGGTAAAGAATAGAAAAAATAAAAATGCCTAAAAAGGCATTATGAAGGTAGGAATTTTTTTTCTTAGATTCAATTTATCACTCCAATGACACGACCAAATAATTTGATGCTCGCCAAAATTCTTTAGCATTTCTAATGGTTAGCATATCAACTGTTTCACTTTGTTTTCTTAGTGTATAAGCAAACGATTGGTGCGGAGATACTATTTTAGGTTTTCGACCTACTTGATGTGGTATGATAATCAAATCACCCGTTCTGCCAGATTTATCAACAATATCACATCTTTTAATATCAACATTTTCTAAAACAACTTCATGTTTTCTAAATCCAAATAGACCTTTCTTTATAAGAATATTAGAGTTTTTTAAATTTTCATCTGTTTCTATAAGAACATAGCCTTTATTTGCCTCGTTTATTTCAGACATTAGGTTTAAAATTAGTTCATCCTGCTCTTTGGTTTTTTGCTCGAATAAAGTAATTCGGTCTTTTGCCAGTGTTATTTGTGTATTTAATAACCCTAATGAATCTTCTTGCATCTGTTCATTTTCAAGAAAGTATTTGGTATCACTTATCTTTTTTTTGACAATATCCATATTCTTTTGAATAGAACTGATTAAGTTTATTTCTTTAGCACCTTCATTATATTTTTTTAAATCTCGTGCAATAATGCTTTTTTGTTCTGCGATTTCAATTAAATCTTCATAAACCTTTATGAGCATGGCGGAAACATTTTCGACATACTTTTTAGATTTTTTGTTGAAATTAGCTTCAAGACTTGCGATTGTATTTTCTAAAGTTGCACTTTTTAAACGTTCTTCTTCTAAAAGACCCTCTAATCTATCTTTTTCGGCAATAATAGAACTTACATATTCTTGATTATCTGGAGTAATACTTGATTCCCGTAAAATTTTAATTTCTTCTTCCAAAGAAGTTATTTTTTCATTCAAGATAGTAGCTTGATTCTCTAATTGTGTTTTTTCATTTCTTGAGGATTCAGAAAGTGATTGATATTCTTCAATCTTAGTATTATACGACTCTTGGAGTTGTCGCAAAGCATTCTCCTTGAGAGTAAGATTATTAGCCATTTCTTGTTTTTCTTTATCATCACAAGAAAGGAGAAAAATAAATATAATTACGATTATGCTATTTCGTTTCATCGGACAATAGGGCTATGTTTTTTTGACTGGAAGCGATAAGAAGATATTTTTTATTGTTAAGTTTACATTCTGCTTTGTAAATCCCAACATCTGTAAAATTTTTGTATCTAAAATTTATTATACTTTTTACTGAACCATCGGCACTTGTTTGATTTACCAAATAACCATTATTTGTTATTCCTGCTGTTTTTTCATCTACAAGGTAGTAACGAAAAAAAACAGTATCGTTTTCAGCAACGGCATCTGTAACATTAAAGTATCTGAAAGAATTATCAATATCGCCAAAAAAATGCCCTTTTAATTCTTCCGCTGTTACTGCTTCAACAATTTGGTCAAATTTACTTTCATAATATCTTTCTTTTTGCTCTTGGGTTTGGTATTGTTCAGGCGTGGGGTATTGTTGCGTAATTTCATATTGTGGCGACTGCGACATCATGCTGGACACAATGGCACTACTAACGACTTCACCGCCAATCCATTTTAACCCTCTAAATAATAATCTAAATAACCACATATCAATTTTCGATTTTATTGAGTTCTTCCCACTTTGTGAGTTTACCAGTATTATAGTAGTCTAATAAAACATCTTCGATATCATTGGCTTCATATATGACCATTTGATTTAAACCGATACATTCTATTTTTAGTGCTGTCCTCATAACTCCTGTATTTGGGTCATATATTCTAAATTTATTAGGTTCAATAACATCTTGAATATATGTATCTTTAATTATTCTTTCTTCTTCTGTAAGTTTTTTCTTACCTATTTTGAGCCACCTACCTTTCGTTATTACATCATTGTAAACAGATGTAGCAAATAAGATTTTAGATGTAAGGACATATTGTTGTACCGATTCTATCTCTGAAAAGAAGTCAAAAAAAGCTATATATGGGTCTTTCAATAGTAAGCCAAATCCGAATTTTCCATTTTTAAGTGGAATACTTACCAAAGCCCCTTCGGTGTGTCTTTGTTTAATCATTACTTTAATTTTAAAATTAAATTTTCACTTCATTGGCGGGTTTTCTAATTGCATTGATAGCATTTCCAGAGCTTCCCCCACGTTTAGTAGCTCCTCCGAATTTATCAATTAAATTCTGCTCCCTAATCCTTGCCTCCTTCAATGTTTTAAAACTCTCATCGGGAATAGCCTTACCATAACCATCGTTATTTTTATGGTGGCTATAATCTCTCTTTGCAACATTTTTTGCGGGGTCATTATATCCACTTGTATGACCAGCATACCTTGTTCCGCTTGGATGAACTTTGGTATAAGTTTGATAAGTCTTTACTTTTGGTGTTGGGATAGACCTAATCAATTTACCAAATTGGGCATCCGAATTAAAGCCAATTATGCTAAAACCAAGTAACAAAGAAAATATTAGTGTCTTTTTCATTATATATTTTTGTTTTTAGTTTACAATACGTTTAATTTAAAATTATTTTTTTATAAAGCCATGTAATTATAAACTTTTCATAACTACATGGCTCTATGCGTTAAATAGTTTTTAGTTGTATATTATTGGGTAATATGGGGTTTAAAACAAGTCTCCGTTTTAGATTTATTTTTTGTTTTACTTCCTTTGAAATAGTTTGAATCTCATTGATTGTAAGTTTTGTTCTATTGTCCGATTGCTCGGCATCGTCAAGACACTTTACAATAAAAGCAAAAAGGTCAATTTCTAAAGACTGACAGATTAACATTACTTTTGAATAGTTAGGAATCAAAGAACCGTGTTCAATTCTTGATAACTCTGATTTTGAAATTCCAGAAAGGATGCTTAGTTTTTGTTGAGAAACTTTCTTATCATTACGAATTTCTCTTAATGATAATCCTATAAAACGCAAATCACTTTTTGTGATAGCGTCGGGAGTAAGTTTAGCCAAAGAATCTTCAATTTTTTTTAGCCGTTTACTTACTACATCGGGTTGTTCGACAATAGTTGCCATAATGAACAAAATTAGGTTATAAATTTATTTAATTGGGAAAAAGTAAAAAAAAGCCTATGTTAATAAATATAGGCTTTTTTTGTCTAATTCATATTTGAGTATGAAAAAATGACGTTTCTAAGATTTTCAATAGAGTAATAGACAAAAACAGCATGAAGTCCCAAACAGGGATTATACTCTAAGTGTTTCGCAATTAATTCTGAGCAATCGTTAATCAAATCTTTGATTCTGTTAAATGAGTTAAGATTAATTGAGCCAAAAAGTCTAATTTCTTTTTCGGCAGTTCTTTTATGTTCAATCGCAGTACATAAGTTTTCGTAAATACGTTGGCGTATAATGCTATCGCTTACGTAATTACTATACTTTTTTAAACTACTTTCAAAATTAGTGAATGAACATTCCCATAATGGTAAGAGTGTCGTTTTCATATAATTTTTATGTTTTTCTTTGCAAGTTAGAAATAAGTGTTTAAAAAACAAGTAAAATGTTTAAAAATATTTAAACTCTTACAAAAGGGTTTAAATTTTTATGTTTTTTTCAGTAAACTCCTTTGGTTTTCCATTGGAGTTTCTTCTATTGTATTTCTAAAACAAATAACACTAAATTAATTCCATACGGCGAACAAGCCCTGTGCGTGGGACGAGCCAATTATATAGCTATATAAATGATATGATTATACAAGGTCTATTTGCACCACTTTTCCAGTTGAATATTACCAAAAGATGATTATTCTAAACCTGCATTTGCAGGGCTTAGTTTTTGGTTGCAAGTCTTTTGAGAAATAGCCTGAGTGTTCTCGAATCTGAAAACGACTGCCGTAGATTCAACGTTAAGAATATCAGAAAAAATTAAAAGGTACTTGTTTGCGAGTACCCTTTTTTTGTCCTAAAATCTATATAACTATATGTCTTGACAATCTACTTACTGAAATAGGGTTAAACTGTTTTCCCTGTGAAGTTTTAAAGCCGTGTTGGTTCAATTCGTCTGCTATCGCTTGAAGGGTTTTACGTTCTTTTTTACATTTTTCTATCAAGGCGGTGGCTACTCTATTATGAGTGTTTGCCCTCGCTTTGGCTTTGATGGCTTCAACGCCTTTTAATCTTGCTTCTTGTGTGAGGTGTTCGGGGCTACCAAGTATTGCCCCCTGTGCTTTCTTGGCTTGTAATGCTACTTTTGTTCTGATACTGATAATTTCCCTTTCTCTTTGTGCTAATCCTGCAAAAATGGATAATGTTAATGAATCTGAATTTGGTAAATCGCAACTTTTAAAATTATCACCTAACCTTTTTTGAATCTTAAAAATATGCTCCACATCACGGCTCAATCTATCGAGTTTTGCGACCACAAAAATGTAATTGTACTTGATACAATCATTGATAGCCTGTTGCAACTTCGGGCGGTTCTCAATGGTTTTTCCGCTTTCAGATTCAAGATATTCTTTTACAATTTCTGCACCCTCCAGTTTGGCGTAATGTTCAATTATTGCTCTCTGAGCCTGTAAACCCAAACCGCTTTTTTCTTGTCCTTTGGTGCTAACTCTGAGGTATGAAATATATTTTTTCATGCGTTTATATGATTATACACAATCTAAAACCAAATATTATTCGGTTGTGAAGCTCCTTTTGGCTTCGATGGGGTGGCTGATTTGGTCGGCTCGGTGGCGAGTCAGGGTAAATATAGATAGGCAGCACCAAATATTATTCTGTTTCTTCTTTTGGTGGCAAATAGAATAAATCAACAAGCATATTCATTCGGTGCTTGTTTTTGTAGGTACTGTCTTTGCTTGTAAACTCAATATCTCAATAATTCCCTCGAAAATTTCAGTTGCTCGTGTCATATCAAACAACCATAAGACCGCCGTTATAGTTTTTCATCAAAGCAATAGAATCTCGCCCCTCGCTGTACTGTGTGGCATCAACTGAGAAACCTTGCTTTTTTGCACTATTGATAATTTCATTTACTGGTCTTTTTTCTCTTACCTTTTTCATGGGAATATTTATGAAAAATAAGGAATAACCATTTATAAAGAACAAAAATACAAAATCAAGTGAATATTTCATAATCATAGACGACCGTCTATGATTTGATAAATAATACCTGGTACTTTGAAATGCCAGGATAAAAGCATCAAAATATGAAGCTGTAAAAATCTCTTGCAATTTCGCAAGATAGGAGTATAATGATTTTAAGTTCAATCCCCAAATTTGAACCCACTTCTATCATGGTTTTTATAAAGTAAATATGCCCATCAGAAAAACCCCTACTGTTAATAGGGGTTTTTTGTTACTTTCTCATTTCATCAACTCTTTCAAGAATCAACAGAATGAGAAGTAATTGCAGAACTTCTACCATGAGTGTTTTAGAAAAATAAAATACACCCACCGCCCAAACGATGGGCTTTAGTATTGTATTGAAGTAATAAATTGAATCAAGGAAGAATAGAAAATGGCGTGAAATTGTACCAGTTGTGTGGTGCTGTTTGGCTACAATCAAGTTTTTATGAGTGGCTCAATTTGGCTACAATACATACCGTTTTAGTATGCAATTAAAACATCTGCCGAAATGCCTAAATTTTTGTGTAGTTCCTTAATCATTCTAAGGCTCAAACTTCTTTTTTTATTCAATACCTCCGAAACTCTATTTTCGCCACCAAAGTATAATGCAAGGTCTTTTTGCGACAAATTAAGCATTTTCATTCTTTCTTTAATCGCCTCGATTGGGTCGGGTGCTGGTATTGGGTAGTGCTTTTTTTCGTAATCTATCGCTAATGTTGTGATAGCGTTTAAAATTTCTAATGCTCTTTGTCTTTGTTCGGGGTTTTCAATCATATCAGCATCTATCAAGGTATCAATTACCTTGCTTGCTTCCATAAAATCTTGTTCATTAACAATCGGTTTTATGGTAATTGAATCTAAGTTAATATTTAGCGTTTCCATCTGTTTTGTATTAAGAATTAAATCGTTTCTATCTTTTTTATCTTGTCATACTCCTTATGTGTTCCAATAAATCTAATAAAAGCGTATTGGAATTGATACTCGAATTTAACTATTAGTCTGTATTTGTTATCGCAAATATCAAATACGATACGATTATTTTTTACTGTGTCGGAATCTTTAAAAAATCTTATTATCTCGTTGGGATTCTTAAAAGTCATTCTTTCAATCGTAGCGTACCACGTTTCTAATGATGGTCTTGCATCGGGGTATGTTTCCCAAAACTCCCTTAACGTGCCTTTGCTAAATATTCTCATACCGTAAAGTTATAATAAAAGTTCCACTTTTTGTAAAGTATAAACAAATAAAATATTTTTGCAAGTCATTTTTAACAAAAAACCTACCTCGAAAACTTGGGTAGGTTTATATAACTATATGAATCATACAGTTACATTAATACTCATGCGGAAACAAAAGCGTACAATGGTTATCGTTTTTTTCATATTGACCGCTTGCAATCATGTTTTGGTCTAATGCGTCAATAATCCAAACACTTTCGCCTTTTTCATTGACATAACTTTGCAAATAATCAATGCCGTTTTTTTCTTTTGCAAACTGCCTTACATCATTGTAAATAAAATTAATTTCCTTTTGTGTGAGTGTTTCGTTTACTCCTGCGGTAACAATAAAACCACCATTGAAAAAATACTTTTGGTCGTCCTGCTCCTGCGGTTGTCGTGTCCACGTTGCCATAATTTTAAGATTTTTGTTTTGGTTTAGAAAACAGCATCATAAAAATTTACAAAGCGATTACAAGTTTTTCTTGAATAGTACGGTAAAAACGCTATACAAAATAGGCAATCTAAGAGGAAATGGGCAATGCTGGGGAGCAACCCATCAGTAATAAGATTGTCGATAAACAGTTAAGTAATGGATAGGAGTTTTTGCTCCTATCCACTTTTTGAAAATTTTACTGGTATCGTAGAATAACTTTAAAAACCCATTTGGGATTTATAGATTTTACGTGTTTAATACCATATTGATAACTTAATCAGTGTTGGGTAGTATTCCATTTTTCTTCAAATACTTTATGAAATTTGGATTATTTTGAATGTTTTTTTCTATTTGGGGTTCAAAAGAAGGGTCATATCCTACAAATAAAGAATTGTAGTCATATGCAGAAATGCAAGCCCATTTTTCGCTTGGACTAATAAAATACCATTCGTAAAAAAACAACATTTTCTCATCTATGAATTGCCTGAGATTGTTTATATCTTGAGCTATCCCTAATTTATAATATGCCACAGGAATAGTGAGGTCTGTAAAAAGTAAATCATCATCATTTGATAGCTTCATTAATTCCTTGACAAGAGAAAAGTTTGCTGATTCAATAAAATAATCATTAGATAGCTCAATAACATTCCATGAATTATTTATAAAATAGCGTGTTCTATCCTTAAAGAAAAATTTATTTATCAATTTATCTAATAGCTCATCATCTGAAATAAAATACTCTAAGTTAGCTCCTTTAAGGAGGATTTCATTATTTTTAGAATTCATATTTTTAAAATTTATGTATTTATATTAAGCTAATCACCTCCTAAATGGTACTCTAATGTCAGTTTGTTTTCCAAATATTTTCCCAGTAATTGTATCAAAAGTATTATAGCCGCTACTCAACGATTTTCGTATAAAAACTGATTCACCGACTGAATTTTGAAGAGTTATCGTTGATGCACCAGTAGATACTCTTTTAACCCCCTGAACTTGAAAACCAGAAGATTTAAGACCAGCATAAATTTCTTTCATGGTTAAATTCGCTATTTCTAATTGCCCTTTCCCTTTTCGGGCATCTTCTAATACTGTCGCCTTCTGTGCTAAATCGTTGAAACTACTTATTGATGGGCTTCCAGTAGGCTTCATCATCAACAAACCTGCGGCATTGTAGGCATTGTTAGCCGTATTTTGGGGTACACCAGCCGCTTGTAAAAGTTTACTGCCATTAGTTTCTTGTGCTTCGCCTGTCCATGCTTCTGTAAAATTGGTTGCTGCATGGTCAAGGGTATAGCCTAAGGCAGCATAGCCTCCTGCTAATGCTCCAAATCCATCTGTACCTGCTATATAAACGGCAGTCCCTGCTGCTCCTATTGTATTTAATAATCCAAAGCCAAAAGAAGCGGTTCTTTGTCCTGCTGATAGTTTTTTAGAGGGGTCATCTACTGCACTACTATTTTGATAAGCCCCACTATAACCAACCGAGCCAGTAGAATTTCTACTATCCATCGTACCATATCCATCGTTATAGGTAAAACTCGTTGATTCGTTTCCGTCAGAGTCAGTAAAACGAAGGGGGTTATTAAAGTTGGCATTATAGGGAGAAAATGAATGAAATTTATCACTCATCATATCCACTCCGTCCATTCGCCCAATGGTAGGATTATAAGTTCTTGCACCTAAACTTATTCTATTTAGTCCAAAGGTACTTTCTTTTTCCTTATCTTGGTATTCATAACGATTTTGGTAAGTATTTATTTGTCCTGCACCACGCAACACCACACCCCAAGGGTCAAAAGCGGTTTCAGAAACTTTCTCTAAATTATTGCCATTGGCTCTAAAAGCTACCCTTGTATTGCCCAAATGGTCGGTATAAAAGAACTCATATTGCCATGAACCATTAAGGTAAATTGCTCTACCTTCGGGTACTGTCATTTGGTAAGGCTGACCATTTTTGTAAGTAATTCCTGTAAACTCCCAAGTTTCAAAAACGGTACTTGCATCTGCATAATAAACTGTTTTAAGTAATGCTCCGCCACCATCGTAATAATGTTTGAACCAAGTACCATCTGTTAAATAAACCTCTTTTGGTTGTGTCAAATATGTATCATATATAATATTTGAAATTCGTTCATTTTCATCACTTTTAAGACTTCCATCGGTGTAATAAGTATAATTTCCACTACCTCGTGGTACTAAATCCACCTCATTATTGCCACTAATAGCATCACCTACTTGGCTCAATCTATTACCATTATAAGCAAAAGTTAAATTATCCATTAAACCAAAACTATTGCCTATTTTTCCATTACGTTGTAATGTCTTGATATTACTGTTTTTGTCATAAGTTATATTTGGCAATGAGTAATTTTCACCATTAATTCCCAAATAGTTAGCTAATTTTAAGTGTTTCAAAGCATCGTAATCAAAAGTATAGCTTCTTACACCTATTGACATATTTTTATCATCTGCTCCTTGCCATGTTTGTTTGCCAATATTACCATTATAAAACCCTGCGGTTTCAAAATCAAGTTTATAACTGAATAAATCGCCCTCGCTTGCTTTGGGGTTCGTGTTTCCTGTGTTATCTAAATTGATACCTCGTAAACTTCCCCTTAAATGCCAATCAAAATCTATCGTTTGCAAGCCGTTAATATTTATTCCTGCGGGTGCATTTGCATCTATAAGAGCCAAATAACTATTAAGATTTATCGCTTTGATGTCGGTTGTTGGTAGTAAAAGAACATATCGCTTTGCTAAATCCTCCGTATTGTTTTGCGTAACTATTCCCTGCGTAGGTCGTTCAATAAATTCTTTTGTTCCACCTGCAACATAAGTACCATTAGGCAAGATTTTCTTTTGGCTTACTCTACCGATTTCATCGTAGGTATTTCTTACAATTTCTGTCGGGGTGGCGTTGATGCCATGCAAAATATTTTTTACTCTCCCTACGTGGTCAAGTTCGTTTTGGGCAATTTCTGTGGTAGCTGTACCACTTTGGTTTTTGTGTATTTTCTTGACCTGCAAAGCCTCCCCTGCTTGGTTATATTCGGTATCTATTTGTTCAATTTGATTGAACGTATTATTAGCAAAAGAACGAATCATTCGCCCTTTATTGTCATAATAAGATACCGAAACTAACCAATTACTATTTATATCGCTACGACTGCGTAAACCCACAACTAAGCCCTGTGATTCGATATATTGAGCATGAATGGAAACCCCACCATCAGCAAAAGCCATACCCGAAGGTAGCCAATTATTGTAATTATCGTAATAGGTAATTTGTCGTATATCAGTATCGGAAAATAACTGCGGATAAGCGTTTGAATAGCTGTAATAAATACCGCCTGTTGTTCGGCTCTCGTAACGGTCGCCTGTCCATGCTTGTACTTCTGTTTCTAATGCACTCAGTCCACGATTTTCTGACTTTTCCCCTCGCATGATTTCACGGTTAAAAGCATCGTACTTGTAAAAAGTCCATTTACCAAACTCTCTTTGCAATGATGTTTGCGACCAAACTAATCTATCCCATTTGTCATAAACCATGTATTTATCACCCGATGCAGGAATATATTTAAGGTGCATACGTCCTCGATAATCATATTCATACGAAAATACCCACCTTTGCCATTCGGTCGAATTTTTGGTAATACTTGCGTTTAGTTCGTAGCCTTCGGGCTGTATAACCGCTAAAATACGCCCCATTCCATCATTGATATAGTAGGTTGTTATGTAACCTGTATCGTCTTGCTGTTGTCTTTGAATCAACCGCCCTCTTTTATCGCTTATCTCAATACTTGTATGCCCTTGCTCGTCAATGATTCGTTTTTTATACAAGCTATTACTTGGATAAGTGCCTGATAAAATAATATCTCCACTTCCATTGATGTAATAATTTCTTACGTCTGTTCCTGCGGATTCATCAAAACTTTGTATTCGTTTTGATGCTGTCCGCCATGCGTTCCCTGCTCCATATTGTTCTCTCGGACGATTTAAGGGCGAATTATCAAAACCTGTGGTTGCTGAATAGGCATAAGAATCACCATAAAAACCATTTGCCAAACTAAACGCATTAGCTTGATATGTGCCTGTATTGTCGCTTGTAGGTGTAGGCAATGCCGTTTTAATCGCACGTCCGTATTTATCATACTCAATCGCACCGCTTACAATATCTTTTTGTGTGGGCGATTGACGATAACCAACGGTTTGAAGTCCACGACCTAACCCATCGCTATAACTGATATTAATAATAGCTTTTGTTGGGTCGCTTGCATCAGCTTCATTGATGCTTTCCACTCTAAAATGACTATGAATAATAGCATTTCTATCGCTTGGTATTGTTTGACAATACCCAAACAAAGGGATAAAAAATAGAAGGTATATATATGTTTTCATCGTATGATTCTAAAAAGATGTTCCATTAATTGTGAAATTAGTAAAGGTTGTTAAACTGGCATTTCCCCACGTAGCTAACCCAACATATAGGCTACTTCCCATACTTAGCGTGGTAGGAAATGACCCACCATTGACAAATGAAAAATCATGAAGCCAATTACCACTTATTACGGGGTTTGCATCGGTACTATAATAAAAATACAGTTGGTTGCCTGTTCTAACCAATTTTAACCAAGTGGCGTTAATGGTTGCCTGTTGGAATCCCGAAAAAATATTATTATCTCCGTTGGCTTCTCGTCTGAAGAAACCAACAAAAGAATTTCCATCTTGGAAAAGTGAAAAATCTAAGGCGTTATCATTCAAGCTACTACGAATCATAATACCCGAACGGTCGCCATCATCGGACGTTATCGAATTAAGTTTAACAATGGCGGTAAAATCACCACTTTGTTCTTTGTAAACATAATGAAAAACATCATTTGCCCCCATGTTCCCACTTCCTTGACTTGTTAAATTGCCACTGCTTACTTGTGTACAACCTGCTGCCGAACCAATATCTGCACTACTCCACCCACTCGGTAAAACAGGAATTATTAAAGGATTTGATGCTGAACTGATACAACCCGAAACGGTACAAGTGGCGGTGTAAGTGGTAGTTGTTTTAGTCAAAACCACGATACTGCTCCCTGCTCCGCCATTCGACCAATTAATAGTTCCACCACAACCCGAAGCGGTCAAAGTAGCATCACATAAATTTGATGAACTAATTGAAATTGTAGGAGCATCAGGATTTGTGCAACTTGTGGGGGCGGTTGTTGCATAAATATAGCGGTATAAATCTGTCAAATAACTGCTGTGGTCTTTGATGGTTCGTAAACGATTCAACTTGTCATAAGTAAAGCGGTTTACTAATCCACGAGGTGTAACCATTACACTTAATCCGACCTGTGGGCGGTAGCTATACCAAGAAATATGAGCGTTTGGCAAGGCATTTCGTAAACTTTGTAACTGGCTCAATTGCCCTGCCGAAAGGTCGGTTGAACTCATACCAGTTGCCGTAATTCCTGCGGTGCTTAACCCTGCATCGGTTTCACTTTTTGTTGCGTTTTTCACTTCTGCAAGCAATAAGGCATCATTGTAACCCCAAAACAACGAAATAGGCATATCATCAATCTTGTAACTCAAAAGATTTCCATTACTGGCATAGTCGATAAATTCTGCTCTTTTTTCAAGTGTAGCACCTTTGGGGGCAGACCATAATTCTTTCATTAGAATATTATTACTCAATCCCCTTGCGTTGCTCCCCGAAAATGAATCAAATACTTTCTTTTCTTTATAAATCGTACTTGTATTGCTTGAAATCGTTTCATTGATGGTTGTTTCTAAGGGGATATTGAGCATATTTCTTGCTACCATACTTTGAGCGATGGCATTAGCACTATACGAAGCATCAGTTGGATAAATAAACGATTCTGCTTTACTATCTCCTGTTTGGCTGTCAGTAGTTTGACTTTGAGAAACAAGCAAATTAGGTGTATAAATCATGCTTTGAGAACTCGAAACATTATCTACTTGATTCGTACTACTAACCACTAAATTGATACCTGTCTGATAATTGACAAAACCATACGCCATTTCAGGAAATTGTGTACTAAAACCTGTCGAACAACTTCCCCCACCAAAACCATCATATACATTTGGCACGAACACAAAAGCACCTGCCACTCGTGTATTAGCTTGGTGTTCTTGGTATTGATTATCTAAGACTGAGAGAATCGTATTATCCTTATCATAAGTCGTTTTAGTCAATAAATTACCTCTTTTCCAAGGCTTAACAGTCCTTGTTTGGTAAGTAAAAGGATTAGCAATAATGTCATTTTCAAAATCAAAATTATAAACATTTCGTCCATTTTTTGTTGGGTCAATGGCATCCTCAAAATACTCTGTAACAGTCGTATAATAGACGGGGGCTGCATCCATTGTGTTCAACTCAACTGCACCACCACTTTGAGTAAAAGAGGCTTGGTTCGCACTACCTGTCGAGTTTGGATTACCTTCTTTATCATCGTAAAGTAAATGCTGTATAGTCGGTAAGGATGCACTCGTCGGTGTCCAGTTCGTAGTTAATCGCCCAAGACCTGCTCCTGCGTTAGAGCTGTATTCATAGCGTTTCAATAAATTAACACCTCCCGAAAAATTCTTGATATTTTTTACTCGCAAACCACCTGCAAACAAATCATTTGTTCCATCATTGTATTTATTGGTTTCATAATCAAACTCTGTATAACCCTTTGTAGGAAAGGTAATTCGCTTTAAAACGCCCTCTTTCATATAGGTATCTACCGTTGAACGGTCGGCTGCTCCCCCAGCGATTAAAATACCATTATAACTACTAACAGGTATTAAGTGCGTATTGGGTTTACCATTGTAAAAACCAAAAAAATCTTTTTTCTCATTGTCGCTAACTTCATTCCATGAAATAGTATTTGTCCAATAATCAAACAAATATTCTTCTAATGATGTATCATTAGCATCTGTTATCGTAATTTTATCCAACTTCAAACGAATGCCAGAAAAGTAAGAATAGGTGAATTTAATGACCTTAAATAGCGTTTTTACACCATCTTCATAGTTATAGACATTGATTTGCTTTAAATATCGACTGTCTGTTAAATCAAGCCTTTCCCCTGCATTTGATTGGATAAATTCTACTTCTCCGTTGGTATAAGTAATTTTATAGGGATTGGTTTGGCTAATAGTTGTACTTACAGTGGCATACGCTGGAACGGACGAAACGCTATTTGTATAATGCCCTCCAGATGATGGCACGGCTTCATAAAGCAAAGAGCTAACCCATTGCTTCTCAGTCAAATATTGTGAGCCACCATTTTGATAACTGTAATTTATCACATCATCGGAATTAGCCGATTTTATTTGCGAAATCAGCCAACTACTATTGTAATTTTGGGTACTACTGCCACTGGTTACTTCTTGACTTTCGACCGCTGACAGCGTTCCGTCTCCAAAAGTGTACTGTGTACCTCCATCATCCACCAAATTAAAGGCGGTTATCGTGGGGCTTCCTGAATAAGTAATTTGAAGGGGATAATCAGGAATTTTAAAAGGCAGTCCACCATTCTGACCTAATAGGAATTTGCCGTTTTTGGTAGAAATTTGATAGGCAAATATATCGGGCTTCGTATCTGTATTATTCGATATAACCGATTTACCATAAGAAAAATCGGTTATATTATTACAAAAATCTCTTGACGTTGTAATAGGATTTGTCAAATAACTGCCACCATCACGGTCGTCTTTTAACTCTTGTATGGTGCGGTTCATGGAAGCTCCGATGTCCAAAGCCCATCCCCAACCAACCCAAGATGCCATGTCATTCATTTTAAAGCCCCCTGCATGATAAAGCATGGTAATCGGAATGGATAAACTCCCATTCTGAACGGTAAAAAGATTAATTGGAATACTGGGAATACCTGTGGCTAAATTGACTTGATAGTCCCCGAATTTCTGAGAACTACTGGCGTTGGGAGAAAGAGGACCATACTGCGGTAGAAACTTTTTGGCTCTATCATCTGCTTCTGACAAAAGAGGGCGTGGCGTTTTAAGCGAATCGGATTTGGATGGTTTTTTTTGAGCAAAAGCGGTAAGCGTAATAACTGCAAATAACCAAAGCAAAAGTACCTTTTTCATGTTGAAAATGGATTAAGTTTAAACTAAAATTTAAA
>JANNDY010000021.1:0-1791 GCA_031378345.1 Emticicia sp.
GAGAACCTATCTGCAAGTTTTTTTAAAGTATAAGAAACAATAATTTTATCGCCATTTGCTAAGAAAATATGGGTATAATTAATGTCTGCATGTAAAAGTATTACTTCTGCGGGGTCTAATTTTTTTCTTCCTCCGACAGCATTAAGGTCGATTTTTTGAATTATTTCGTCATTCATGGTTTATGTTTTTTATAGATTCATGTCAAAATTTTAAAAATTGCAAGAATTTCAACTAAGAAAAATAATGGAATTTATTTATATTTTTCAAGAATAGGTGATTTGAAATCTCATGTAATTAAATTTTAGGTAAATGAAGTGATTCTTGAGATTTTACTGAGTGGTAAAATTTCAAGAATTTAATTGAAATTGTTTTTTTGAAAAAAAAACCTTCAAATCTTAACAAAATGAAGGGTTTTTGAATTTCGCTCGCTCTGCGTTCCGATTCGCTCAGTTATTGGTGTCTGAGCGTAGCCGAGGACTAATTACTACAACCACCAATTTCTGCTTTGAAACTTGAGCCTGGGTGAGAAACCACCTGAAATCCTGGAGTCAAATTAATGGCATTTCCAGCTTTATACTGAATGATAGATACTCCAGTAATATTATTTCTTGCATTAATTGTTTGAATTGCTTTTTTGGTGGCAGTGCCAAAAGGATAATCGTTTGTTGGACTAACCAAATTATAAACTACAGGATTAACTGTTAAGGCGGCAAGATTATAATTTCCAGCAGCAGCAGGGTCGGTCGAAACTACTTTTATTCTGTAATTTTCTCCACCAACAGCCATTATTGGAATGGTACAAAGTACAGTTCCTGCGACAGTTGTCGTTCCTATGATTTGTGGGGTAGCAAAACTTCCATTGGCATCAGAAAGCAAAACATTGAAGATATTTACACCAGCAAAAACACCCGTTGTGGTGAAACTAACATTGATATTTGCCCCAGCACAAAATTCTGTTCCTGCAAAAGTTGGCGTTGAAATTGTTGGAGCTTCTCCCACGATTGTGAATGTTGTAACTACAGGTCCATAAGTTGTTCCGCCAGTTCGATTATCTCCCATATAGCCTGTAACTGTCAAAGCATAAGTTCCTGGAGCTAAAACTTGCCCATAAATATTATTGCCTAAGTTATCAAAAAGGGCGAAAGGTTCTACATTTTGCAAGATAGTCGAGTTCAAACTTGGTCCAGTAATAGACATATCTACACTTCCGATAATGATAGAATTACAAATCGGTTTGACAATTATTGAAGTTGCCGTTGGTCTTTGGGCAATGTTCATACCACTTGTCAAATTGAAAAGTGCCTGATGAGGATTTCCTGCTTGCACATAAGTATAAGACATGATTTGTGAACAAGGGTCAATGCCGCTGACGACTACATTTGTAGTAGCAGTTGCCGAGCAACCACCATTAGTAACTGTTACGGTATAAGTGCCACTGAGTGGGATTTGTGCATTATTAATGGTCGGATTTGCCAAAGTACTTGCAAAGCTATTTGGTCCAGCCCAACTGTATGTTGAGCCACCCGAAGCACTCAATGAAATTGTTTGGCCGAATAAATAAGGTCCAGTGTTGCTTGCTTGGGCATTTGGTAGGGCTTTAATTTCCAAATTCGTTGCCGAACTTTGGTCGGAATCGCAGCCTTTCAATTGACATTTTGCTGAAATTGAGTAAGTTCCTACCGCCGAAAGTGTCAAACTTGTACCAGTTGAATTATCAGACCAAAGTACATTTCCTGTAGTACAAGTTGCTGTTAAAGTCAAAGTTGTTGGCGAACAAACTGATGTAATTTC
>JANNDY010000031.1:0-161473 GCA_031378345.1 Emticicia sp.
TTGGCAATATTGTCTGTTTTATAACACTTAAATAAGCTTCCAAAGCCTTTCAGATACTCATTAATTTTTTTTCATCAAATATTTTCATGCTCAAATTTAGTTATAAATATATTCTAAGTTCAGAGTGCCAAAGTAGAACTACCCAATTACCATCTTTTATTTTCTGTTGAATTCCATAAACATTGCCATTTAAGCCTTCTGACAGAGTAATTTTGGCACTTGTACCACCATTTAAACCCTCTAATTCACTTATGCGTGGCTTGAATGAACCAACTGGAAAAGCGATAGGCGAACTACTACATGTTGAAGCATTTGAGGATAATCTTGTATATATAGCTACAATTTGAGGTTGTTGTGTTGGTACACTTGCATAAGTATGTTGCATTTCATGGGGCCAAACTGTTATTTGTGCACTAAAAGTTTGCGTACCATCTCCCCAAGTAATTCTATATTTACCATGTTTCCTATTTTTAGGAGTATCTAAAAAGTTAACAGTGATACTTTTATCACCACAGGAGGATATTTTAAAATCAGGTTGTTCAGTTTGAATCATTTCAAACGACCTACAAGTAATATAAGCAGTTCCTTTTTCATTTCCTGCTTGCAAAATCCAATATATGCCACCTTTATTTACTGTATATGATGTTTGAAGAACAGGGGGTAAAATAACTTTATCCCCATCTTTAAAATCAAAAATATAACCCAACTGAGTCAATGCACCCCCAGTTGGTGAAAAAGGATTCGAGACTGAAATTGTACCTGAATTATTTGCAAAATCTAAACAACCTATTCCAGGATTAACTAAAAAACTGCCCCCAACTTGAATCCCTCCGCCAGGATTTTTACAAAAAGCAGGTTCGGCAGTTTGTTGCCCCAAAACATTAATAAAAGCAAAAGTCAGCAGTAGTAAAAAGGAAAGTTTTTTCATTGTTTGGAGTATATGTGTTGTTTGAAGCAAATTTAGAAGAAAAACTTTTCAAATCATAAAAACCTTCAAATAGTCGTCAAAAATTCTCCTTTTGTCGCTTATATATTTTTTTAACAATAAAAACTTTTATTATCGTAGCAGTAAAGGCTATTTTTGTACTTTAATGATATATTTACACCTAATTCTTTTAATAAAATTCTAATCTTGCTTTACTTTTTCAATTGAAAGGAAACAAATCGCTACGGCACGGTACGCCGCTGCGGAACAGTTCGTAACTCGTAACTCGTAACTCGTAATTCGTAAATTCTTAACTATGCGTACATTTTTTATAATAATTGCTGTTGTTGCGGTCTTGGTACTTGGCAAAATATTTCTTTTCAAAAAAGACGATAAAGCTATGGGCGGTGGTCCGGGCGGAGGTGGCAATGCCTCGAAAACTGGAGAAAAAGGCAAAGATGGTGCTGCAAAAGGTTCGCAAGGTGGCGGTGGTGCAGTTACCGTAAATGTTTATGTGGCAAATCTCACCAATCTCGAAAATGTAGTAACTTCGTCAGGAACTATTTTTCCGAATGAAGAAGTTGAACTGCGTGCCGAAGCATCGGGCAAATTGATGAGCCTTAATATAAAGGAAGGCAGTCGAGTGGGCATTGGTCAGATGATTGCCAAAATTAAAGACACAGATTTGAAAGCTCAACTCAAAAAACTAAACTTTGAGGTCGAACTTGCCAAGCAAACCGAAGCACGCCAAAAGAAATTATTGGACATCAATGCCATCAGCAAAGAAGAGTACGAGATTACGGCAAATAAAATAAATACGCTTGCTGCCGACAAAGAATTGATTCAAGCAAATCTTGACAAAACGGTACTAAAAGCCCCTTTTTCAGGCAAAATAGGCATGAAAAATGTTAGTGAAGGTGCTTATGTAACGCCTGCCACAAGCCTTGCAACCCTCGTACAGACCAATCCTGTAAAGATAGATTTTAGTGTTCCTGAAAAATATTCTACCCAAATAAAAGTTGGTAGTGTCTTAAAGTTTGAAGTCGAAGGACAACCCGATGCATATTCTGCAAATGTGGTAGCGATTGACCCAAAAATTGACCCAAATCTGCGTACATTACGCATCAGGGCAAGTGCCAAGAACAATGCCGATAGACTTGTGCCAGGAATGTTCGTAAAAGTTACGCTCGATTTGGCTGCTTCTCAAGCAATTATGATTCCTACAGAAGCAATCGTACCTGTGCTGAAAGGAAAGAAAGTTTATGTAGTAAAAGACGGAAAAGCTACCGAAGTTTTGATAGAAACGGGCATTCGTACCGACAAAGATGTTCAAGTTACAAAAGGCTTAACCGCTGGCGATTCTTTGATTATTACAGGAATAATGTCTTTGAAAAAAGATGCTCCTGTGAAAGTGAAATCAAATATGAAAAAATGACGAATTACGAGGCACGAATTAGGAATAAAAAAGAATAAAATTTGTTATTTATATCTTAGTAGTTTCTTAATCGTCAGTATCCAGAAGTCAAAAAAAGTAATTCAATTATTGATAAATTATTGATAATCAATGAATTAAGGTGTCGAAGTTCAACCATTCTACATTCTTAATTCTACATCGTACGGGCGACCCCCGTCTTAATTGTGCAAAGCACTATGTCAATCTCAACAATTTCCATCAAACGCCCAGTGCTTGCCATCGTGATGAACTTGCTCATCATTTTGTTTGGAGCAATCGGCTACACATTTTTGGGTGTTCGTGAATACCCATCAATAGACCCGCCTGTAGTGCAGGTGCGTACCAATTATGTTGGTGCAAATGCCGATATCATCGAATCTCAGATTACTGAGCCTCTCGAAAAATCGTTGAATGCCATTGAAGGTATCAAGTCTATCAATTCATCTTCGAATAATGGTTCGAGCCAAATTACGCTCGAATTTGAAATTGGAGTAAACATGGAAACTGCCGCCAATGATGTGCGAGATAAGGTTTCGAGTGCTGTTCGGATGTTGCCACAAGACATTGACGGCCCTCCGATTGTTAGTAAAGCTGATGCCAACTCTGACCCAATTATGAGTATGATGCTGAAATCTGACATCAGAAATCACATGGAAATTAGTGACTTGGCAGAAAATGTGGTTGCTCAACGTCTGCAAACTATTCAAGGCATCAGCCAAGTAATGATTTGGGGGCAGAAAAAATATTCGATGCGACTTTGGATGGACCCCAATAAATTGGCAGCCCAAAACGTAACTACACAAGATGTAAAACAAGCTCTCGACCGTGAAAATGTAGAATTGCCAAGTGGGAAATTGACAGGAAACAATACCGAACTGACAGTAAAAACTGTTGGTAAATTTAAAGGTGAAGAAGATTTTAATAACCTGATAGTCAAGACAGTAGGCGAAAAAATCATTCGTTTTAAAGACATTGGTGAAGCTGTTTTAGGAACAGAAAATGAAGAAACGGTAATGCGTATCAATGGTGGACCAGCCATTGGGTTAGCAATTGTACCACAACCAGGAGCTAATTATTTGGATATTGCCAAACAAATAAAAAGTCGGATTTCAGACATTAAAAAAGAGCTTCCAAAAGATTATAGCTTGGAAATTATGTCGGATAGCACATTATTTGTGCAACGCTCGGTCGAAGAAGTTGGCGAAACCTTGTTGATTGCCATTGGACTTGTGGTAATTATCATTTTCTTGTTTTTTAGAGATTGGATTATTGCAGTTCGCCCTTTGATTGATATTCCCGTTTCGCTTATCGGGACATTTTTTGTTATGTATTTGTTTGGATTTTCGGTCAATGTGCTTACACTTCTTGCCATTGTTTTGGCTACAGGTTTGGTGGTTGATGATGGAATTGTTGTTACCGAAAATATTTATAAGAAAATTGAAGAGGGCATGAATCCAATCGAGGCAGCTATAAAAGGCTCGAAAGAAATCATGTTTGCCGTTATTTCTACCTCAATTACTTTGGCTTCGGTGTTTTTGCCTGTTATTTTTATGGAAGGTTTTATTGGAAGACTTTTCCGTGAATTTGGCATCGTACTGGCAACTGCAGTTTTGATTTCAGCATTTGTTTCATTGACTTTAACGCCAATGTTGAATGCTTATTTAGTTAGAAAAAATCAAAAACACAGCCGTTTCTACGAAATGACCGAACCGTTTTTTCTGAACATGATAAATGGCTACCGAGAGCGTTTGACAAGTTTTATGGGAGTTAGATGGGTGGCAATTCCTTTGATTTTGTTAACATTCGGAATGATTTGGTTTTTTGGAAAAGATCTTCAACAAGAATTAGCTCCATTGGACGACAGAAGTGCTTTACGACTACAAATTACTGCCCCTGAAGGTTCCTCTTTTGAATTTACTGATAATTATATTTCAAAACTCGGCAAAACACTCGAAGATTCTATTCCAGAAGCAAATATTATTACCACAATGACTGCACCGGGTTTTTCAGGTTCGGGAGCTGCAAATACTGGTTATTCTCGAATAGTTTTGTCTGACCCAAAAGACAGAAAACGTAGCCAACAACAAATTGCCGATCAAATAAGTAAAATTACAAAAAAAATGCCTGATGCGAGGGCTTTTGTTATTCAGCAAGAAACCATTGCTTTGGATAAACGTGGAGGTTTGCCAGTTCAATATGTTATCCAAGCACCTGATTTTGAGAAATTGCGTGAATATGTACCTAAGTTTTTGGAAGAAGTATCTAAAGACCCAACGTTTATGATTTCGGACTTAAATTTGAAATTTAATAAACCAGAGCTCGAAGTAAGTATTGACCGTGAACGTGCAAAAAGTATGGGCGTTTCGGTGTCAGATGTGGCTCAATCTATGCAATTGGCTTTTGCTGGACAGCGTTTTGGTTATTTTACAATGAATGGCAGACAATATCAAGTCATTGGGCAGTTTGACCGTGCCAATCGTGATGAACCTTTAGATTTGAAAAATACTTATGTGAAAAATAATCGTGGCGAAATCGTTCAATTAGACAATATTGTTAAGATAAATGAAGAAAGTAGTCCGCCACAATTATATCATTTCAATCGTTATATGAGTGCGACTGTTTCGGCGGGTTTGGCTCCTGGCAAAACAATTGGTGATGGTATCAAAGCAATGGATGCCATCAGAGATAAGTTTGGTGATGATGTTATCCGTACAACTTTGGGCGGTACTTCTCGAGATTTTTCTGAAAGTTCGTCAAACTCACTTTATATGTTTCTATTAGCATTGGTGCTTGTTTATTTGATTTTGGCAGCACAATTTGAGAGTTTTATTGACCCATTTATCATTATGATTACTGTGCCTCTGGCTGTTGCAGGTGCCGTTTTTGCTTTGTGGTATTTCAACCAAACGCTCAATATTTTTAGTCAGATCGGTATCATTATGCTCATTGGTTTGGTTACAAAAAATGGTATTTTGATAGTAGAATTTGCTAATCAATTGCGAGAAAAAGGAATGGAAATTAATGAAGCTGTTATTGAAGCGGCAGCAATGCGTTTCCGACCAATTTTGATGACAACTTTTGCAACCGTTTTGGGAGCTTCTCCAATTGCATTTGCATTGGGTTCGGCAGGAAAAAGTAGAATGGCAATGGGTATCGTTATCATGGGTGGACTTTTGTTCTCTTTGGTGCTAACTTTGTATGTAATTCCTGCAGTTTATTCGTTCCTTTCTCGCAAGAAAAATTTCAAACGAATGCACGATATTGAACAAATTGAAAGAGAAATGGAGGTGGTGTAAATGAACAAAAATGATGTGGTTTTTTGTTAGATTTGTATAAAAATTCTTTATTTTCAACAATCATACACCGTTTAACCGATTAAAATCGGTTGCTATAATAATCAAGAGATTTTGTTTTTTAGTATTCGAATAAATTCGTTTTTTTTGTTTCTTAGAATAAATCACGAATTTATTCGTGTAAAGTAAGAATATAACCTTCCTTTGATTATTAAAGCAACCGATTTAAATCGGTTTAACAAAGCCAAAAAACTATCAACCTTTTAATTCGTATTTCAAACAGTGACAACTGATAACTACGTTGCAGCATACATTCATTTTGTTTGGGCAACCAAAAACTTTGAAAACGTGCTTGATAAAAATGTACGATATAAACTATTTGAACATCTTTACCATGATGCAATTTTGAAAGAAATTAAAGTAAAAATTGTTAATGGGGTTGAAAATCATGTTCATTGCTTGGTTTCTTTACGAACAACCCAAACAATTGCTGATATTGCCAAACAACTAAAAGGAGAATCTTCTCATTGGTTTAATGAAAATTTTCTAAATCATTATCAAAAACTTGTTTGGCAAAATGGCTACGGTGCGATTTCGGTAAGTCCACAAAACGTTGATAAAGTTTATAATTACATTTATAGACAAGAAGAACATCATAAAAGTCAATCTTTTGAAGAAGAATGGCAAATTTTTGAGCATTTTAGCGATAGTGAATAAATTTATTTATAACCTGACCTTATTGAAATAAGGTGCTTATATAATCAATGGATTGTTTATTTCTTATTTTACACGAATAAATTCGTGGCATAATCTTAGAAAAAACTACCGAAGCGTCGTTTACCGAATTTATTCGGATACTGATAAGCAACAATCCGTTGATTATTATAGCAACCGATTTTAATCGGTTTAACAAAAAAAGTAGTGTTATTTAAGAAAATAATCCCTTTTCTCCTTCTACCTTTTTCCCTCTCCGCCCAAGAAACCCTTACGCTGGAGAAAGCAATAGACATTGCTCTTGAAAAAAGCTATGATATTAAAGTTGCAAAAATGCAGCAAGAAGTATCAGATATACAGGTTTTCAAAGGAAACGCAGGCATGATGCCAAGGGTAGATTTGAACGCCAATTTGGGAACTGCCCTCAATGGTGTCAATCAAAAACTTTCTAACGGGACGGAAATCAATCGTTTGGGAAGTAGTTTGTCACCAACTTCAAATGTAGCAATGTCATGGCTACTTTATGATGGCAAACGGATGTACGCTACCCTCGACCGCTTGAAAAGTCAAAGCCAATTGACAGCATTGCAAACTCGTCAAATGATGGAAAACACTGTTGCAGATGTTATGGGAGCATATTATGAAGTGATGCGACAAAAACAAACGGTCGCTTTTTTGCAAACGGTCATTAAATATTATGAAGAACGTTTGACAATTACGCAACAACGCTGGGATTTTGGAAAAGGCTCAAAACTTGATTATTTGCAATCAAAAACTGAACTAAATACTCAAATTACGCAATTAGTTCAAGCAAATAATGCCTTAAAAAATGCAAAAGTTAGTTTAAATAACTTGCTTGTTAGGCAAGCTGACGAAGATTTTGATGTGCAGGAAATCGTCGGAATTATGTATGACCCAAGCACCGAAGAATTGAAAAGTCAGGCAAGAGCAGCCAATAAAAATTTACAATTTTTAAGAAAAACAACAGATATAAGTGTCATTGCACAAAAAGAAGTAGCTGCCTTGAAAAAACCCAGACTTACGCTAAATTCTTCGTTTGGCTATTCGCTGAATAAAACCAATGCTGGACTTTTTCTTTATAACCAAAATATTGGTCTAAATACTGGTTTGGTGGCGAGTTGGAATATTTTTAATGGAGAAATCACTCGTAGGCAAATTCAGGTTTCAAAAATAAACACTGAAATCTTGAAAAACCAAGAACAAGATTTGTGGATTCAAATAGAATCAGAATTATTGAGAGCTTATAATCAATATCAAACTGACAAAGAATTATTGAAATTAGAAGTAGAAAACAACCAAGTTGCCGACGAAAATCTGAAAATATCTTTGGAAAAATTCAAATTGGGAGGCTCAACAATTTTGGAACTAAACGAAGCTCAACGAAGTCTAAATACCTCATTGAATCGCCTAACAAATGCTCGTTATAACATCAAAATCTCAGAACTACAATTGATGCGTTTGAGCGGAGAACTGGTGAAATAGTTTAGAGTTAAGAATGTAGAGTTAATATTTCGTTGAAAATAATTCTACACTCTACATTCTTAATTCTACATTCTTTATTAAAACCTAAACCGCCCTTGTTTTTCCAGGCATCGGAATTTGATAATGCCCATCTTTATCTGGCAAAGTTTTTGGAAGCGTGTCCCAAGTATAAGTATCAGGCATTAAATTAATATCTGAATTTAATGCATCTTCCCACTTCACTTTTTTGCCAGAATAAGTTGCCATACGCCCCATAATTGCCGTCATGGTACTTTTTGCACCTCTTTCAGCATCATTGATTGGCTTATTATTCACGATACAATCAAACAACACATCATGCTCAACTTGATATGGATTTATATCTCCTTCGCCTTTGTGTCGCCAAATATTATTACCTTTTAGGTCAAAAATCTTGCCTTCGGTTGCTTTTCCTTTTGTGCCAATCAAATGTTCCGAAACATCAGAAACCGTTCCTGGTTGGTGGCGACACGAACTCGACAAAATCATACCATCTTCATATTTAAACTCTACATAATGATGGTCATAAATCTCACCAAATTTCTTGTCGGTACGAATCTGACGACCGCCCATTCCGACAGCTTCCGTAGGATAACCGCCTTTAAACCAATTGATTACGTCAATATTATGAATGTGTTGCTCATTGATATGGTCGCCACAAAGCCACACAAAATAATACCAATTTCGCATTTGATATTCCATTTCTGTTTGGTTGGCTTGACGCTCATTTACCCAAACTCCATCATTGTTCCAGTAGCAACGTGCCGCCACAATATCACCAATTACGCCCTCATCAATAACTTTTTTGTAAGTTTCAAGATAAGATTTTTGATAATGGCGTTGCAAACCTACTACAACTTTCAAATTCTTCTTTTTAGCTTCTTCTGCCGCAACCAAAACTCGACGAATTCCCGGTGCATCGGTAGCCACAGGTTTTTCCATGAAAATATGTTTGCCTTGACGAACAGCTTCCTCAAAATGTATCGGACGGAAACCTGGAGGGGTTGTCAAGATAACAACATCTGCCAAAGCAATTGCTTGTTTGTAACCATCAAACCCTGAAAATTTCCTTTCTTCTGGCACATCTACACGGTCTTTTACACCCTTTTTTCCAGCTTTTTCGGTAGTAAGATTTTGGTAACAAGAGTCAATTCTATCACGAAAAGCATCTGCCATGGCTACTAATTTAACATTTTGCTTGACCGAAAGTGCTTGCAGGGCAGCACCTGTTCCACGTCCACCACAACCGATGAGGGCAACTTTGAGGGTGTCGTCCACAGAAGAATTTGCATAAGTTTCGATGGGCAAAGAGGCAATTGAAATGCCCCCGACTGCCGCAGCCGAAGCCTTCACGAAATCACGGCGAGAGAAATTTGAGTTCATTATATTTAAGGTTATAATGTTGAAAGATTTTGAAGAACAAATTTATCATAATTCCTGAAATTATTACTATATTTTGATAAAAAAGTATCATTATTTATATAATATTTTGATTAATTTTGATAGAAATTAATCAAACCTCATAATTCAACCAAAAAAAATCTATGAAAGCCTTTTTTTTCCTCTTATTGATTTCAATTTGTAGTTTTTCTTATGCCCAAACCAAGTTTGTTGCACATCCACAGGCAATTCAGCACCAAGAAACACCTACTTTGGCGATTGGCTCAAAGGCAATTGATTTTAAATTACCAAATTATGATGGTAAGTTTTATACGCTCAAAAATTTTGCCGCTGCAAAGGCTTTAGTCATTATTTTTACTTGTACGCACTGCCCAACTGCACAAGCGTATGAGGAACGCATGATAAAAATTGTGAATGATTATAAAAGCAAAGGTGTGGCAGTTGTGGCTATTTCGCCCAATAGTCCAAATGGGCTTTTGCTAAATGAATTGGGTTATACCGATTTGAACGACGATTTTGATAATATGAAAATTCGTGCCAAAGACATGAAGTATAATTTCCCTTATTTATATGATGGCGATACTGAAGCAACTTCAATAAAATATGGGCCTGTGGCTACTCCGCACGCATTTGTGTTTGACAAAGACCGTATTTTACGTTATCAAGGTCGCCTTGATGCTCTCGAAAAACCAAGTAAAGGTGGCAATTCGGAAGATTTACGCAATGCACTTGACGAAGTTTTGGCAGGAAAAACTGTAACTACACCAACAACAAAAACGTTTGGTTGCTCTATCAAATGGGCATGGAAAACCGAATATAATGAAAAAAGCGACAAAGCTTGGAAAGCACGACCAGTTACAATAGAAGAATTGGACACGCAGGGCATCAAATCTTTAGTAAAAAATGAAGGTTCTGAAAAACTTCGCCTCATCAATGTTTGGGCTACTTGGTGCGGACCTTGTGTGGTAGAATACCCAGATTTCTTGGAGATTCAGCAAATGTATGGAGCAAGAAACTTTGAATTTGTGTCAGTTTCAGCAGATAAATTAGATAAAAAAGGTGCTGCTCTCAAATTTTTGAAAGACTCACATTCAGGCGTAAAGAACTATATTTTCAAAGATGAAGATGTTTATAAACTCATCGAAGCCATTGACCCAAAATGGAACGGGGCATTGCCTTACACACTTTTGGTTGAGCCAAATGGAAAAGTAGTTTATAGCGTTCAAGGCAGCATTGATAATTTAAAACTCAAAAAAGCTATTGTGAACCATCCTTTGATTGGAAGGTATTTTTGAGAAAAACAGTGTTTTTAACGTGAGTTCGACGAATAATTTCATAGATAAAAACTGCTTAAATCACTGACTATCAGTTAGTTGCCTTACTTTTTTTTGAAAAAAAGTAACGGCAACGGCCGACCGTAAAAAAACACGAATCTTACAATCACCTCTTGAGAAATTTGACAAATATATCAAAAAGACTCTTTAATTTTTGGAGTCAAATTTCTCAAACGGCGTGTAATATTCATTTAAGGTACTTTTATTACTTATTTGCTTACGCTTTTTGAATAATTTACTGTTTTTTATGTCGAATTTACGTTGTTTTTATTAAAAAAAGAGCAAAGAATGTGTGAAAAAATCATTCTTTGCTCTTTTTTAATTAACTCGGCATCACTCCATCAGCCAAATATTTAAGTGCTTTAAGGCTTGGCAAAAGACAATATGCAGTGCCACGAGTTTGAATAAACAAAGGCAAAGGATTGATATTTAATGAGGTCACTGGCGTATTTTCGAGGGGAATTGTATAAGAATTTACTACTCCAGGATAATTTTTAGCATTTGTAGTGGAAGGTCTATTACCTAATAAAGCATCTTGTGGAGGTTTAGTTACTGAATATTCTTGCGATGGACTAAAGTTATTATAATTCATCCAGCCATACAATTTTTCAAATTGCCCTGCAATACTTCCACAGAGAAATAAGCCTACTAAACCTCTATCAACATTGTCATTTGTTCCTGCCACCAATTCTGGTCCATACGCAACTCCTCTGCGAATGATTCTTGGAGGACCAAAAGTACCTTCGCCTTGCTGAATTGTAAGCGTTTGATCCCTCGGATTTGCCACTCTTGTATGTGCCGAAAATGGACATTTCGAACTACTATCCACATATTGATTTGGACTTGGCACGCCAGCCGTGGCATAAACAAAATCTTCACCATCGGCTGTTGCAGGGTCTGGGTTGTCAGGACTAAGCATTAATGGAGATCCGTTTCTCCAACGACCGACCAATTTTGCCGCAAACCATTCTTCCAATTCAGCTTGATTTTTTCCAAGAAAAGCTAAAGTTGCAGCATTTGAAGTAGCTTGGGCAGTCAAAAAGCTATTAAAAGCAGCAACATCTTGGTATAAAACTCTAAAAGCATCATAACAACCATCAAGAGCAAATTCGGCTTCTAAGCTCGGTTTATTTGGATTTATGGCAGTTGGGCCGGGGTAAATAATAGAATATTTTGGATACCCAATCAAAAAATTATCTAAATCTTCTTGGTTTTGAGTACCATCATCAGGGAAAGCCAATGATGGTTCAGAAATACCATCTGTATAACCAAAATGGATTTTGGCAGCATTATTATCAATAATTGATTGATACAAACGTCCATCTCCCTCATTCAATGGAAAAAGTTCGGTTAGCCCATTTGTTATGGCAGAAGTTGTAATAGTTGAAATAATTTGCCCTAAATCATTGTCAGACAAGGCGTAGGCGTGAATCACACAATGAACATCAGTATTTGCAAAGTTCTGATTCCACCACATCGAGGGTGCACTTTCATCAAAATCTCCCAATGACTGTTGCGAACCTTGCGACCATGGACCTTGCTGAAATTCGGCAGGAAATGTGCTATTTTGCATAGCCGCCACACCTAATATTTGTAAACCACCAAAGGTGATTCCAATGTTTAGCATTGATACAGGCTTATTATCTCCCCAGTCAACGGCTGACTGCACTTTTGGATATAAATCAGTGAAAAAAGCCTGAGTATTAAGTACGGTTGGAGTTACTTTAAAACTAAACATCAAATGACAAGAAAATGGGTGAGTATATCCTCGAATGATTAATCCTTGAATATTTGAACTATCAGGGGTTGCGTTAGTTGAAGTCATTTTCATTATTTTTTAAAATTTTTCTTTTGGAAATAATTAAAAAAAACTGGTAGTTTCTGTCAAAAATCTACCAGTTTTTTATGAACAATCAACCTGCATTATAAGCCAAAATCTGTAAAACGGTATCATTATATGCACCATACAAATCAGCTGGCTGACTTAGGTTATTGCTATTGATAAAGTTTTCAAAAGCATTCAAGGTCAAAATCGGTAAGTGTGGAGGATTGAGTGCAATTGCAGCAATTGCATTTAATAATTCCTTAAATCCAAGTCCAGAAGTCCAAAAAGTATTGAGGTAGGGGTTCATTGCACCGTCAAAAACCGTTACCAGAGTAATAGCATTTGTACCACCACCTGTTGGATTTGGAATCAATATCAATCGGGCATAATGCACCATCTGAATTTCGGATAAAATTGGACTTACAATAGACTGAAAATCAGTATAAAGTTTTTGTGCAGCTAATTGCGAAACTTCATTTTGCTTGATAGGAATATAGAGAGTAAGAGGAGTTGCCATTTTTTTGATTTTTTTATAGTTTTCAGCTTACTCTATTAAGGCTTTTCAGCTTCCGCCTTTGTAAAAATCACCCAGCATTATAAGCTAAAACTTGAGGAACAGTGTCGCTATACGATTCATAAAGGTCAGATGGCTGACTGAGATTATTGCCATTTACAAAGTTTTCAAAACCATTTAATGTAGTAATAGGCATTTCGGCAGGTGGAGTCAATGCAATTCCTGCAATTTCATTAATAATTGTGTACAAACCATCACCATTTGTCCAAAAAGTGCTAAGATAGGGGTTCATTGCACCATCAAAAGTGGTTATTAAAAGAATTGAGTTAATTCCAGTTCCAGCTTGAAGGTTTGGAATCAACACAAAACGAGCAAAATGCACCATATCAATTGTGGTCAAAATTGGTGTAATTAATGCCACAAAGTTAGCGTATAGGGTTTGTGCCGTACTTTGTGAGGTACTATCTTGCTTGATAGGTACATAAAGAGAAAGTGGAGTTGCCATAATTTTTCTTTTAAATAGTTTTCAGCATACTCTATTGAAGGCTTTTCTGCATACGCCTTTTTGTGTCAAAAAATATAGTTTTGATTTCTACAAAGGTTGCAGAATTAAAAAGATTTAATAAGCGTAAAAATACCTGTTTATGAAAACAAGTATTTTTACTATGAATTAGATTTAAAAACAAAATTTTGAGCATATTTGCAAAAAAAACAAGAAAAAATTGAATTTACTAACAAGAAATAAAGACACCATTTTGTATGGCATTTCGTTGGCAATTTTATTGTTTTTACTGAAATGGCTGGAACTTCGATTTGTCATTATTAGCCATGCTTTTGAAATTTATATTGGGGCAATTGCACTACTTTTTACGGTTCTCGGAATCTGGCTTGCACAGAAACTTACAAAGCCAAAAACTGAAACATTTTTTGTAGAAAAAAAAGCTTTTATTCTGAATGAAAACGAATTGAAAAAACTCGAAATTAGTAAGCGAGAAATGGACGTTTTACAATTAATGGCGGAAGGTTTGAGCAACCAAGAAATAGCCGAAAAATTATTCGTTTCATTGAATACCATCAAAACACATACATCAAATCTATTTGAAAAATTGGACGTAAAACGCCGCACTCAGGCTATCGAAAAGGCAAAAAGGTTGAGCTTAATTGCTTGAAAAACTCATCCTTTAGCATGAAAATAAGCATTTTCACAAAAATCACTCAAAAGTATGAATGACAATTATGTTAAAAAACCCAAATTTGCAACCTAATCAAATCTTAAAAAAATGAAAAAAATTGTGCTTGTTTATGGAGCGATTGCGGGGATTATCGTTTCTACATTTATGGTTGGTTCGATAGCTGTTTGCTATAAAAGCCAAAACTTTGACGGCAATATATGGGTAGGTTATGCCTCCATGATTCTTGCTTTTTCGCTTACTTTTGTAGGCATAAAAAACTTTCGTGATAAACAAAATGAAGGTATTATCTCCTTCGGAAAAGCCTTCAAAATTGGACTTTATATAACGCTCATTGCCTCCACAATTTATGTGCTTACTTGGATGATTGACTACTATTTTTTTATTCCTGATTTCATGGAAAAATTTACAAGCCAAGCCATTGAAAAAGCAAGAGCAAGTGGAGCAACTGCCTCAGAAATAAGTTCAAAAACTGCTGAATTTGCAGAGTATAATGAAATGTATAAAACTCCGATTGGTGTAATGCTTCTGACTTATATGGAAATTTTGCCTGTTGGGCTTTTGGTTTCGCTTATCAGTGCTTTGATTTTGAAGAAGAAATAAGGTACAAAGTTAGAAAGGCACAGAGATTATCATTTGTTTATGACTCTCTGTGCCTTTGAACATATCTGCCTAAAATAATCAAGGAATATCTTTTGGAGGGCGGGCAAAATAGGCTTCAATTGCCTCTTTTGAAGGTTGTTTTACAGGTCGTATTACTCTAAAACCTAAAAATGGAGCATCAGTCAGCCACCAATCTGACTTCGGAATTTGAGGGTCTCGTTGTTTCAAATCAGGTGTTGAAGTTCGGCGAGAAGCACTACGCAATTTATCAATATCATCGTCCCAATGTCCACCACGAATCACATGCGGATAATGGTCTTTTGGTTCAATATAAGGGTTGTTACTTGCTTCGGGTTTACCATAAAAATCTGCAACATATAGGTCAGAAGTCCATTCAGCGACATTTCCGTACATATCATACAATCCCCAAGCGTTGGGTTTTAGTTGCCCAACTTTTCTATATGCTCCATCAGAATTCTCAAAATACCATGCAAATTCTTTTATTTTTGAAGCATCATCACCAAAATAAAAGGTTGTTTTAGAGCCAGCACGTGCAGCATATTCCCATTCTGCTTCGGTCGGAAGTCGGTAAAAATTTCCAGTTTTTGCATAAAGCCATTTACAAAAAGCCCTTGCCGCAAATTGTGTTACATTACACAAAGGAAAACCACTTTCTTTGCCTTGTCCAAATGACATTTCGACATAAGGCTGCGTCGGACGAGCCACAATACTTACCCGATTGACAACTTCGGGCGTATTTTTTTCGTCTTTAATTTCTAATTCTTTATTAAAATACGCTTCGTACAATTCCCAAGTAGTTTCATATTTTGCCATCCAAAAAGCGTCAATTTTTACTTTGTGCTGCGGGCCTTCTTCGGGTTTTCTATCCTTTTCATTTTCGGCACTTCCCATCAAAAATTCACCTGCTGGAATGGGTTGCATTTCTATGCCATGCTGTAATCCTGGAATTTGCTCGGTATATGGTTTAAAATCGTCATTGCGAAAAGCTGCAAATGTAAAGAATAGAAGAACAATAAGAGTTTTTTTCACTGAAATTGAGTTTTTTTCACAAATATAGATAGCTTTTATAGTGATTTGAAAAAACTCAATAAAAAAAAACGAAAATGCTTGAAGTCGAATATTATTTTTTCAAAGAAATTACCTTTTCAACTTCCATTTTTGATGAATTACTTTTATTATTCTTATTTTGCACAGGGAAGTGCTTCAATATTCGTTTTACTTTTTTGCTAAATATACTACCCGAATAATTCGGATTATCAATTAAATCATTCATTGAAGCTCGCCAAACTAATTGTTTGGTATTTGCATCTACAATATCAATAATTAGAGTGCCGTCATCATAATTTATAACTTGTGGATTCTCACAATATAGATTTTCTCTTAAACCGGGCAAATATCTTTCACCCCTATAAAAACCTGTTGGACAAACTAAATTTTGAAATTTTTGTTCTTCTACATAAATATGAAAATCAACCAAAAAATCAGGGTTTTCAATATTTTTCTTGAAACCTTTTTTAGTAAAATCTTTATCTATCTCTCTGATAATCAACTGATTAAGTTCGGGAGAATGATAAAAAGGATGTGAAGCTTTACTTGCTTCCAATTTGTTCCATGAGTACGACTTATACTGTTCGATGGGTACATTTGGCTCACGTTCAACATGGAGATTGCGAGTACAACTCAAAATAATAATTGATGTTAATAAAAAAAGAATTATTTGTTTCATGATTTGTTTGATTTTTGTCAAAGATATCATGCTATTCCTTCGGTTTTTATGACTCCTGACATCAATTCTCTTGAGAAATATCAGTATTATTTTGAAGTATTTATTTAGGAATGGGTTAAAAATAACCGAAACGTCAATCGCTTATAATAATTTTTTGAGTATCTCTTCCAAAAACTTACACCATTTTTTCTTCATTAAATACCAATCTAACTACCTGACTATCAACACTTAAATCAGCCATACGCCCACAAGGAATCGCCCAATTTTTGGCTTCATGCCCCACAGGAAAATCATAGCAAATCGGGTAATCGTATTCGGCAGTATGTTCGGCAATTATTTCATAAATATTTTTGCCAAAAGGTGCATCATTTTCTTTTAGATCTGAAAAATCTCCAACAATTAATCCTGCCAAATTTTTCAGTTTCCCTGCACGTTTAAGCTGAATCAACATGCGGTCTATATTGTAGAGATACTCAGAAATATCTTCAATAAACAATATTTTCCCATCTGTATTCAAGTCTGAAACTGAGCCTATGAGATGTGCCAAAATACACAAATTCCCGCCAACAATTTGCCCTTCCCCCCTACCCTGTCTATTAATATTTTTTGAAGGAATTTTATAAGAAATACTTCTCCCAAAAAGAAAATCCTCAAGGCTTTTTAGCGAAAAATCATCTTTCATAAAAGTCTTGGGCATTGGGGCATGAAGGCCCTGAAAACCCATGGCTTGTAACTGACAATGCACAGCCGTAATATCTGAAAAACCTATAATCCATTTAGGATTTTTCTTAAATTCCGTGAAATCAACTTTATCAATAATTCGTGAACTTCCGTAGCCTCCTCGTGCCGAAAAAATCGCCTTAATCTCCTGATTATCAAGCTGTTGCTGAAAATCAAATAAGCGAATCTCATCTGTTCCTGCAAAATTAAAATAGGCAGCATTGACGGATTCTCCAACGATAACCTCAACGCCCCATTGCTCGTGCATAAGCTTGATAGCTGGTTGAATATCAGCCAAATCAAGTTTACTTGCCAAAGCAACGATGGCAATTTTATCGCCTTTTTGTAAAGAAGGAGGGGCAATTAATGAGTTCAATTTTATGGGAATTTTTAATCAATTAAATCAACCATTCAAAGCTACTTGGTCATAATCATCAATCTTGCTCAAATCCAATACATAACTCTCTTCGCCATCATTTTCGAGCATAGGTTTATATTTTGCTCCCCACACCAATTCATCATGAAAATACGAATGTCGAATATGAACGGCATCTGCAAAAGTATCATCAATTCCTTGCACAGCAATCATAAATTCGGCATCGGTAGCAGCAAGCGATTCGAGGGTTTCGCCAAAAAGTGGACTTTCTTCCGTAATTGCATGAACAAGCGTCCAGTTGGTTGGAAAAAAATTTACTTTTGACCTTTCGAGTGTCAGACCCAAATATCTTCTATTCCTTTGACCCTCTTTTTCTTCCACTTTCGAAAAAACCAAACTTACTTCCATATTGATGATTTGATTGCTTTTTTCATTCACCATTCTAAACATAAAAGCATTTGTATCTAAATATGGGGCAATAATGGCATTTTTGCTAAATAAAATTCTTGGATTTGGTCTTGAAAATCGACCATAAAGTAGTCCAGTGATAAGAGCAAACATCATCAAACCCATCAAAGCTTCAATGCTTGCCAACCAACTTGCAGCAAAACCAATGGGGGCTATGCGACCATAACCAACCGTTGTAAGCGATTGTGCCGAGAAAAAGAAAGCATCCCAAAATTGCGAATGAGTATTTGTCATGTCCACGCCTACCAAATGCTCAACACCAATAAGATAATATAGACTTGCAAAAACAAGGTTTAGGACAAAATAAATAGAAATTACCAACAAAAAAAACTTTCGCCAAGACATCGTAATGAGGCGATTATAGGCATTGAACCATGCCCAAAAAGACTGTCCTTTTCGCTTTACATTAAACTGCCCATTATTCGTAATTAGGCGAGTTTTGCTATCCGTCATTTTAGTGCCGAAGCCTAAATCCTGACGGTTTCGCTCATTTTCTACAAGTTTATTTTTTCTTGCCATTTAATGTGGAACGATTTTCTAAATCGTTCAAAAAGAAGCATTTATTAGTTTTTATCTAACACTTTTTTACACAAAAAAAGTTTACTACAAAAACACAACTTCATCAATAACTGACTCACCAACATCTTTATTTACGAGGTCAATGAGTTTAGTTTTTGCCATAAAAAGTTCTTGACGCAGCGGAGAAGAGTCAATTCGGAGATAAAGCACACGATTTTTTACGTAGATTTCTTTTGTGCGAGAAGCAATGGTTTGTCCCATCATTCGCCCCCAAAAAGCTATCAAATAGGTTTCATTAAACCTTGTTTTGAGGTCAAAAGTTTTCAAAAATGCTTCGATAGCATCTTTCATAGGTGTAGCCTGTGAGCGACGTGAAGTTTCTGAAGCCATGTTTTGGGGAAAAATTAACTCATTTAAGCAACTCTGCCACTTCAAAACTCACTAAAGTTTTTTCAAAATTTGACTTGACAAGTGCGTTTTTCGGTAATGAAATTGAAACTTTATCATCAAAATTTATTGCCAAATGTTTTGCTGGAATTTTTACTAAAAAAGTATCTTGATAATGCTTCAAAACTGACTCGGGACCTTCCAAAATGATTTGCGAAGGCGAGATATTTATCACACTCGAAACCACATAGTTTTTCTGTAAATCAATACCCAAACTATCAACTTTTAAGTTTATTATTTTAGTAATTTTCCGCTCAAAGTTCAAAGTCGTAGTATCTGTTACAACATAATTAACTTTGGTGTTTTTGAGCTTCGCAGAAAGTGTTTCAATTAAAAAAGCATTATCTAATCGCCTAACTGTCAATGGATTAGCTATTTCATAAATCAATGGAGAAACGTTCAAAGACAAATTGTCTTTCAACAAATCCCAACCAGTGCTTGACAAACTTACTGTAATTTGTTTTGGTAATGGAGTTGTTGAAATATAAAGTGAATCGTTGTACTTAATAGCTAAAGGATATTGTATTTTAGTAGAATATCCTGACTTATTGAGCGAGTTCAACAACCAAAATACAAATGCCGCCAAGAAGCACAATATCAATGTTTTTAAATTCATTTTTTAAAGTCCAGAGTTTTCAGTTAGCAGTTTTCTGTCTTCAATGGCAGTATGTTTTAGTCCAAAGTTAAAAGAAAACACTTAATCCTTTGGACTTTCGACTGTAAACTGTGGATTTAAAAACTGCCGACTTTCTAAATTATTTCTTTCTCGCCACTGAAGTTTTATCAAAAGTCAATCTGGCTCCGCCACCTGCCGAAAGCGTAACTGTTGTATCGTCTTTTGCTACAATTTTTCCGTGCATTCCACCAAAAGTTACAATTTCATCGCCTTCTTTCAACTCATCAACCATTTTTTTTTGGTCTTGACTTTTCTTTTGTTGCGGACGAATCATGAAAAAATAAAATACTGCCGCCATTCCGACTAACATTACCATTTGAATCATTCCTGCTGAACCGCCTTGTGCTTGTAAAAGAATCATTGTTTTTTAGTGATTATTTGTTAAAATTATTTGTTTGTCTTTTCTGCTGCTGCTTTTATCGCTTCAGGTGAACCTTTTCCAAAAACAACTGCCGTAAACGAAAGTACTGTTTGGTTTGGTTCAGCATTTGAATAAATGGTTACAAATTTTTTGTTTGTACCTGCTTTTCCTTTGCTATTAAAGCGAACTACTATGGCATCTGATTGACCAATTCCGACAGGATATTCTGGTTTTGAAGCAATAGTACAACCACACTGCACCTGCACATCATTTATCTGCAAGGCACTTTTTCCTACATTTTTGAACTTAAACGTATGCGAAACTGTATCCCCTTCGGTGAGTGTCCCGAAGTCAAAAACTTCTTCTTCAAATTCGATTATTGGGGCATTTGCAATGGCTGCCAAAGAATCTTCTTTGCTCATTGTTGTTTGTCCTTTAGAGTCAATCAAGTTGCAAGAAAAATTCATTCCTGCAACAATAATAGTTGAAGCAAGGGCTAAAAATACTTTTTTCATTTGTTACTGATGAATTATTTTTACTTTAAAATTAAATACAATTTTTCTACCACTGACGTTGCACTAAAACTCCATTGGGACAACGTCTCTACAAAAAAACTTGTTACCATAGACGTTGCCGTGCAACGTCTCTACAAAAAATCATGGTCAATTTTTTGACTTTATCTGGCTCATCAAAGATTCAACATCTTCTAAGAGTTTTTCGGCTTTTTGACGAGCCTCACTGACCACTTTTTGTCCTTCGGCTTTTGCCGAACTATCGCCTCCAACAACCTCCATAGCTACTTCATCTCCCCTTTCAATAAGGTCATTGATGAATTTTTGGAGTTGTTCACGGTATTTCGACAAACGATATGACAGTTTATCACGTGTAACTTCGCCCTTTTCAGGAGCATACAAAATGCCGATGGCTGCACCAGTTGCCACACCAGCCAAAAATGAAATGAAAGTTCTTGATGAATTGCTCATGAAATTAATGAGTGAATGAGTGATTTATTGAATGAGTGAATAAAATTATTCACAAACTTAGCTCTGATTAATTGTTAATTGTTCACTGAAAAAACTACTTATTATCCAACATTCCTCGTCCGCTTTTGCGGATTTGCCCCGAATCTTTTAATTCTTTTGAAACGCCGTCCAAAATTCCGTTTACAAATTGTCCACTTTTTGGCGTGCTATAATCTTTTGCTATTTCGATGATTTCATTAATGGTAACTTTTACAGGAATACTTGGGTAATTGAGCATTTCGACCAAAGCCATTTTCAATAAAATATGGTCGGTGCTTGCAATTCGCTCTATTTCCCAGTTTTTCAACTTTGGAATCAAAATATCTTCTAACTCTTTTGCTTCAAGAATACTTTTCTGATACAAAGTTTGCAAAAATTCTTTTCTTTCCTCCCATTCATCATCCAAAAGACTAATTTTTAATTTTCCGTCCTCTACAAACGCCTGAAAAGTATGTGTAACTGCCGCCCTGAGCGTTTCGATATCATCAATCCAATACAAATCTTGCTTTTCAAAAAACTCCCAAGCCATTTCATGCTTCAATATTACGTTTTTCAATAGATATTTCAAAATAGAAAAATCTTCTTCAAGCGTGTGATTGACTTTGGAACAATATTCTTCGTAATATTTGTTGGGGCGAATTACTTCACGGTAAAGTTTGGCAACAAACACTTGTTCATTATTCAAACTTGCACTTCTACGAATAATTTGAGTTTCAAGCGTTCTTTCATTTCTGAGAGCCTTAATGAGTTGATTATCAGCAAATTTGGATTGAACAACGTTGCTTCCATCAAGTTCGGCACGGTCGGCAAGTTCGACAAAAAGCTGTAAGATTTGCAAATACAAATCATAAACTCTTTCGGCTTCAATTACCATTCGGCTGGCATAATGCTGAACGTCTTTTTTATTTTTGAGAAGATAAAAATCTTTTGCTCTTTCCACCATTCTTAGCACTTCGGGTGGTGTATCTTGATTGAAAGTTTCTTCACGTGAAAAAGCAGTTTGAAGGAGATTTTGACCTAATTTTCGATAAATTTCTAACTTTTCTTTGTCTTGAAATTCCATCGAATTCAAATCTGGCGAAAAAGTTTCGGCAATGAGGTCTAAGGATAATTGGAAATTCGCACCCTCGGCTTGTTTATAAGCATAAAGGGCTTGCATCGCACGAATCCGTATGAGGCGTCTGTTGAGCATGGGCGTTCAAAGAACTTGTTTATTGAAATGCAAAATTACGAAAAAAAATTAATAACACCCCTAACCCCTGAAGGGGAATTTTCACCCTCAACGATTAAGTTCTCACCAAAGTGGAATTTACAGCCATTATTTTTCAATATAATTGCTAAAAAACAGTTATTTTAAAGTAGTTTTGAAACAAAGAATTTTGTAATAATGAAAAAAAGATTTCGATATATTCTAATTAACATACTGATAATCAGCAATTTAGCTGCATTTTCACAATCATATTCGTCCGAGCAAATAAGGGAAGATATGGCTTCGCTGAAAAATGAGATTGAAAAATACCACCCCGACCCCTATAAATATATTACGAAAGAAAAATTTGAACGCTTGCACGATTCGCTTGCCCAACGGGTGGTTGGACGGTATTCGTTGCGTGATGCTTACTTTGTTTTTTTGCCAATGGTGCAGGCTCTTGGCTGCGGACATACGCACATGTCGCCCGACCGTAGGTTGCTTTCAAAGAATAATTCGTTTAGTGAACGCCCCAAATATTTCCCTTTTAGTGTTCGATTTATCAATAATCAATTGTTAGTATCGAGAAATTATTCGGCAGATAGAAAAATTACTCGTGGCACAGAAATCTTGGAAATTGATGGTCAGCCTGTAAAGAAAGTTTTGGAATATTTAGAAAAAATATCTTATTATAATGGTGATGGGATTAACCCAAATGCTCGAAAATATTATGCGATTCGAGAATTTAGAAAATTGTATTATTTGTGGAAAGGCGAAGAGGAGAGTTTTTTGATAACTTACCGAAAACAAGGGTCAGACAAGCCAAAAACCAGCAAAATTGAAGGACAAAATGCTGATTTCATGGAAAAAATGTACGAAGTTCGTTATCCAGATGTGGATGAAGACACCACAGGAATTGTATCTTACCGTGTTATTGATTCGAGCCAAAAAGTAGCAATGGTTGATATTCGCTCGTTTATGTATGACATGAAAAGCCTTGGCAGAGGAGGCAACTTTGAGGGCGAAACAAGGAAGATTTTTAGGAAATTGGAAGAAAATAAAATCGAAAATTTGATACTTGATTTGCGTGGAAATTCGGGAGGAATTATTGATTATTCTATCTTTTTTCTTCGATATTTTGTCAATCAACCATTCGATGCTTATAAATTAGGTTTTCGAGATGAAGGCTTGCAACGATTGAAGCAAGATTACAAAAAATATGATGCTTATCTTGCCAAAGAAGCTACTTCGAGGCTCAATACTGAGTTTACGATTAGAGATAAGGAAGGCTTTTTAGAAAGTAAATATTACCAAAAACAACGCCCACATGATGAGTTTCGATACAATAAAAATGTTTATGTTTTGATGAATGGCGGCACATTTTCGGCTGCAGCTTTGTTGGTTTCCAAATTGCACAATATGGACGTTGGTACTTACATTGGCATGACCTGTGGCGGAGCGTATGACGGTTGCTCGGCGGCACAATTTTCGTCAATCTCTTTGCCAAATACCGAATTAGAGATTTCGCTTCCACTCGGCAGAATTCTCTATAATATTGATTCAAAAAAGTATAATAAGCCAATTCTTCAACCTGATTTTGAGGTGAATCCCAACCTCGAAGATTTCCTGAAAAATGAAGACACTGTACTGAAATTTACCTTAAATTTGATTAAAAATAAGGTCAAAATAAGATAATTCTGAAGCGGTTTGCCGCCTGTTCAGAGTGATAGAATATAAAAAAAACTTGATTTTTAACACGACCTAAATTCGCTCATTCTATCATTCGCTCATTCAATCATTGTCCCTAACTATGAAGCACCTATTTCTGCTATTTTCCCTCTTCCCACTATTCATTTTTGCACAAAATAAAAAAGCTATATTCTCGCCCGAAGAAGTCAAGCAAGACATGGCTTTTTTGAAAAAAAAGTTTGAAAAAATTCATCCAGGAATGTACTATTATGTGAGCCGTGAAGCTTATACTAAAACTTACGATTCGTTGTATAATGCTGTTAATCAACCACTTAGCTATTTAGAAACTTATAAAATTCTTTCGACATTGGTTGCAAATGTGCAAGATGGACATACAGGCATTAGGTTTAACAAGAAACGTTTTGATGCAAAAAAACTCAAATATGTCCCTTTTTATTTGAGAAAAATTGACACAAAATATTATCTTTCGCTCAATTATTCTCGTGATTCTACCATTGTGCGAGGCTCTGAAGTATTAGCTTTTAATGATGAAAAAATTGGCGATTTGATAATAAAGCTAAAGCTTTTTGTATCGAGTGATAAGGGCAATGAAGTTGTAAAAGATTATTATACGACAGGCATTTTTCCGAACTATTATATCAAACAATATGGCGAAGTAGATTCTATAAAAATCACATATCGTTTACCCAAAAATGACACAATTTTTAGCAAAAAAGTAGCCTGCTTGCCAACTGTCGAAATTAATAAATATTCAGTAAAGCGTTATAAGTTTTTGACAAGACCAAATTTGGCTTTAAAAATTATTGATAGTGTCAATCACATTGCCAAACTTGACATTACCGAATTTTCGATGTCAGGAAAGTTTCTTGATTTTAGTAATCAGAAATTTAGGCGGGTTTTGAGGTCAAGATTTGTTCAAATTAAAGACAAAAAGATTGAACATTTGATAGTAGATTTCAGAGCAAATGGTGGGGGTTTTATTCCAAATATTAGCCGTTTTCTCAAATATTTTGCACCAAAACCATTTACTTTGGTTGATACTTTGGCAATAAAAAAAACAGCCTATTTTACGCTTGCAAAACCTCAATTCCTAAGCCCTCCTCTATTCTTTTGGATGGTTTTCCCGAAACGAAAAGGTGAATATATGTACCGAGTAAATAAGCAAAACAACAAGCAAAAACCGCACAAATCGCTTACCTACAAGGGAAAAACCTATTTTATTACTGACCCCGGTTGTTATTCAGCTACGACTTTTACGCTTAATTTGGCAAAAGACATGGGCATTGCCGAAAAGATAATCGGGCAGCAAGTTGGCGGTGCAACTTGGGGAAGTTTTGCGGTCAATTGGCAAGATTTTAAGTTGCCCAACACCAAATACATTGTGCATACGCCACTCATGAAAATCATGCACAAATTACCGAATAAAGTGAACAAAGATTTCTTCCTACAACCCGACTACGAAGTGAACCGCAACCATGAAGAATTACTAAAAAATAATACAAGTGTAGTTGATTTTACAGTCGAAATGATAAAGGCGAGTAAGGCGGCGAAGTTGCGTTAAAAGATTTTTTATATAAATTATTCTTTATGAAAAAACTATCAATAATGAAATATTCACTGCATAAATACTTAATTTTTGTTCCGGTTTTAGTAACGTTTTATTGTAGTTGTCAATCGGTCAATAGTCCTACTAATGAAAATCGGTTTTTGAATGATTCATTACAAAATGTGAGAAACATTGCCTATGCAACAAAGGCGAAACTTTTTTGTCAAGAGAAAAAGTATAGTACTGATTTTTGTATTTTGATTGATATGAGTATTCATTCAGGAAAAAAAAGGCTTTTTCTGTGGGATTTTAATAATAGTAAAGCTATTGAAACAGGTCTGTGTAGCCATGGGTGCGGAGACAATGCTTGGGGAAAAGATAATTCCAAAACAAATCCAGTATTTAGCAATAAAGATGGTAGCCATTGTTCTGCTTTGGGCAAATACAAAATTGGGGAAAGAGGCGTAAGTCAATGGGGCATAAAGGTTAAATACCTGCTTCATGGACTTGAAGAGTCCAACAATAATGCTCTTGTAAGAACAATTGTTTTACATTCTTGGAATGATTTTACAGAAGAAGAGATTTTCCCAAAAGGAACAGCCGAAGGTTGGGGCTGTCCAGCTATTTCAAATAAAGTAATGACCAATTTAGACGAAAAGCTAAAAACTACCTCAAAGCCAGTCTTACTTTGGATTTATCAATGAAATTTAATCTGTATTTCAACCTTTATTCTTCAACCACCCAGTAACACTAAACCTTTCAGCAAAAGCCTCTGTTACTTCATGGTCGAGTTTTTCGCTTTCAAAGCATACCAAACGACCTGCCAATGGGGCAATCGTAATGGCTTTTTCAAGACCGTTTTCTTGTGTATAAATTATCAGATTTCCACCATCGGCAGGAATCCAGTTTTGATTTAGGTAGAAAATTACAGATAAAATTCTACCCTTTTGAGTCTGAAAAGTATCTCGATGACGACGATAAAATTTCCCGACATCATATTTTGCAAAATGGATTTCGGAGTCAATAATTCCCAAATAACAAGTTTGATTAAGATAATCGATGAAGGCTTTGTTCTTGTCGAGAAGGCATCGTTCGGCAGTATTTGTTGAATTATTTTCAAGCCATAAAATCTCATCGCCCCTCACAAGTTTTTCTTGATGCACTTCGCTTTGCTTTCCGATGCTCGCTATCTTAAACTTTCCTGCCAAATAGCGTTCTGAGAAGATTTTTAATAGATTTCCGACTTCTAATTTACCTAAAAAATCATCACAAACGGCATAACCTTTGCTCAAAATCCCTTCGATAAGTGTTTCAAATTGTTGTTCTTGCGTTGTCATTTCCCTAACAAAAAACCCTTATAAGTCCTGCTGACTTACAAGGGTTTTTTGGGGTTTTGGTAAAGGTAGGGATAATAACGGACTATTTCTTTATTTGTTTAAGCAAAAATTTCAGTTCTTTATCTGTCAAATTTTCTTTTTCAGATTTATCATAAATGCTAAGCAAATATGCAATTTCATTGACTACCACAACATTGGTAATGATTCTTGCTCCTCCAGATTTGCCTTTTCCTTTAGAATTAATAGAAAGTCTAATTTTATAAGTTCCTCCACCCAAAGAAGTACCTTGAAATGGATCTTTGGAGAGGCTTTCTACAAGACTTTGAATTTCAACTTTTAAAGAAGAATATTTTTTAGCTAACCGCTTGAGTTCTCTAATAAACTCAGGCAAGGCTTCAATTTTAAAGTTCATTTAGCACATCTTGAATAGGGGTTGATTTTAATTTACCTTCTTTCACCAATGCCAATTCTTCAAACCCTCGTTTGATGCTTTCCCATGTTTTTTTCTTTCCTTCAGAAAGGGAGTTTTCATAACTTACTTTTTTCAACTTTATCAAATTTGCTTTTTGCAATTCTTTGACAATTTTCAGCCCTTCATTACTTTGAAACTCTATGATATAGTACATTTCGATAAGATTTTTCAACAAAAATAACAAAAAAACTACAAACTCAGCCAATAATTCAATTTAAAAACCAAGGCACGATTGCGGTTATTGAGGTTATCGGCAAAATAATTGTCGGTATAAACCACAAACAAATCAGACATTGGTTTGTATCGCCACTGCACTCGGCTATTGATATTAAAATTGTTGCGTTGGGTATTATATTGAAAGAAAGTCGTCCAAAAAAGGCTATTTGAGAAATTAATTTCAACTTTTGGACTAATCAACCAAAGCTTTGTATTGCCAAATTCTGACGGAAATTTCAGGTTATTATATTCCAAATTCATTGCTACATTCCAATATGGTTGCTTTCTGACCGTCAAGCCTGCACGATATTGCTCAATTTTACCATTATAAAAACCACCATAACGGACACTCGCATCAAAAAAGATGTTTTTTCGGGAATCAGAAGTATATTGAATATTGGCGTTATTGTAGTGATACGTGCCTGGCATAAGTGGTTTTTCGGACGGCAAAGGGAAATAATATCTTAAATTATCTTGCTGAATATCATACCTAAATGCCCACATTGCGGTATTTCTCATCATAATAAAATAGCGTAAACGATGAAAACGGTCGCTGAGTTTTCCATCTAAAAACCAAACGGCATAATTCTCAAGTCCAAAAGTATGGCGGATTATTTTTTTGTCTTTTGGATAAAGAAAATAGTCGTTTTGGTTGAACATCTGCACAAATCCATTGCGATAAGTAATATCGCCAGAATCATAAGTGCTTCCTTTGGTCGAAAAAGTTTCGATGCGATTGATAAAACCCATATCGGCATAATAATTTTCGCCGATACGGTCAACGTCAATAAACGAATTGAGTTTTCGCCCAAAATAACCACCTCCGATTTCAGAGAAATTATTTTTGCTCGTAATCATTGGTTTAAACGAAATATGATGTCCGCCCCAAAGTTGCCAAACACCAGTTTTATCAGTAAAATTCAACTCCATTCCTGCATTTCTGCCAAATTTCCCCAGAGGATTTGTATTTTTCTCAATTTCGGTCAAGCCCCCTTCCCTATTCAAAAAATAGCCTTTAATTGTTGAACGAGCAAAAACCCGTCGATTGAACGATAGTGCCGAGTAGTTTTGAGATGCAAAATCACCTTTTCGGCCAGTTTGCATATTCATTACGCCAATTCGGAGTTTTTTAGTTAGATTTCCACTGATTCGCCCTCCAAACAAAATCGGTATCGAATTGCCGTCTGCATCTAAACCGATGCGACGTGAAAAGAAAGGTTGAAAAGGAGGCGGCCCATATCCCGAAAAAATATCATCATTTTCTAAGAAAAAAGTACGTCTTTCAGGAAATTGAATATTAAAACGGGTCAAATTGGTTACTTGCACATCAACATCTACCTGCGAAAAATCAGGGTTTACCGTCAAGTCTAAATTCATCGAAGGCGACAACGAAACTTTAGCATCGAAGCCAGCATTGAATTTACCTTTGGTAGGCGAATTGTTCTCGACATCGCTCAATGTCGAACCCGTAATATAAGGAATCACAGAAACATTGCCTTTGACTTTAGGTAAATCTTCCTCAAAAATCATTGTGCCAACATAGCCCAAATCAAAACCTGGAAATTGTACAGGTATATTTGTCCAAGTATAAAATTTATTGTTTTTTTGGTCGCTACGAATAAAATTTACACCCCAAACCTTGTTATTTGCGTCAAAACGCAAGGTTTTGAAAGGGATTGCTATTTCAGTAACATAGCGGTCGGCGTGGCGTTTGACTGCCGAAATCCATTTATTGTCCCATGCAGCACTTACGCCTGAGCCATCAGCACCCGCAGCGAAAAGGTATTCAGTTTGTACATTATATGGTGTTGTGCTGAAATTAAAACCGTTTGTTTTTTTATTAACTGGATCTAAAATCACCGATATTCCATCGGAAGTTCTGATGAAACCATCACGTTTAAGTGAAGGGGCAACAAAGCGATTGGTGCTATCAAAACAAGTAACCACAAAATACAAAAACTTATCATCGAAAGCTGCTTTTGCAAATGTTTTCAGTTGTGCTTTGCTTTTATCGTCAGGGAATTTTTCCCAAAAATCACCGATTTCTGCGGCTTTTTGCCAGATTGGTTCGTTGGGTTCGCCATCAATTTTTATGGGAGTTGCAGTTTTTAAAACTCGTAATTGATATTGGTCTTGAAAAGAAGGGTTTTGTGAAAAACTTTTGATGGAAATGCACAGAAGTAAAAGTAAGTTGATTGCACGCATTACTGAGGAATTTATTATAGCTTGTTTCTAAAATACAAAATAACAAAAAAAAGGTCAATTTTGTAGAATTATTTGACGAAAAGGGCAATTTGTTCGATATTTTGAAGGAATTTGACGAATTTAGTTCTTAAAATACTCACAATGTTTGATTGCTATTTATCTCATTTCGATGGCTTTCTTAAATATTTCATCATAGCCTATTGCCTGAATTATTCCTTTTTCATCAACTAAAATCATATATGGAATACTTGTAATCTTAATTTTTTTTGCAATGCCGCTATCAAAACCCCCGTTCAATTCTGATAACTGTAGCCAATTCATCTTGTCTTTATTAATTGCTTTTATCCAATCATTTTTTACATCATCCAAAGAAATACTAATTAAATTTATAGATTTTCGACTCAAATAGAGTTGTTTTTGTACTAATTCTTTATTTTCCAAGCGACAGGGACCACACCAAGACGCCCAAAAATTTATTATTGTAGCACCTTTTATCGCAGATTTTAGATTTATATTATTTTGTAAAGTATCAAGCAATGCATATTCAGGAATTTCTTTACCTATTGCATTAAATTCTATTTTTTCAATTTCTTTAACTAATCTTAATCCTTCATCAGACTCTTTAATTTCAATAGAAAGTAAATCAAAAAGCTGTTTTGTTTTATTTATGCCACAATTTTTTATGTTTGAATTCAAAAAAGACAATGTCAAATATGAATTTTTATGTTCAAATAGGTATTTTTCTGTTAATTCACATTTTAAAAGATTTCTTTTAATTTCATTTCTTTCTATTTCATAAAAGCCATTGCTTTTGGTGATTATGTCTAAATTATCAATTGACTCTTGAGAACCTTCAATTTTTATAGGCTGTAATAAAATATATCCCGCATCATATTTTTTAACTAAAAAATCAACTTTTATTTCATCATTTGTCAGCCAAACACCTAATCCATTTCTCACCTTGTCAGTATTAATTACTGCCATACAAGGTTTTTCGACTGTACCTTCAAAAATAAATTCACCATTTATAACCTCTACAGTATCTGCATTAAGTTTTGTTCCATATGTATAAATTGATGCTGTTTTAATTGATTTATCATTAGTGATTTTGCCAATAAGTCTAAATTTTTTATTTTGAGCAAATGAATAACAAATTGAAATCATTAAAAGCAAAACGAGAGTTTGAAGTTTTTTCATAGCAAATATCAAAGTTAAAAGTGCTAATAAAGTAACTTTTTTTTCAATAGATTATTGTAAATTTCCTTCATTAACTGAAATCGTATTTCAAATAATTTAAATTTTCAAAAACCAATAATCTTATACATTTCTAAAATGATAAAAAAATCGTAATTTCGAGCATTATTTCCGAATCTCCCTAAAAACTTCAAAATGCCAAATAAAATTTCTTTCAAAAGCAAATCTGCCAAGAAAAAGAAGCCAGATGCTCCAAAAAAAATCCCTTATTACCGCAAGCCCGAAGACCTTTCGCTTGACCAATGGCAAATTGGTTTGAGAAAACAATTTGGACAAGACAATGAGTTTGTCATTAATAATATTGGGCAAGAAAAGTTTTTTTCGGATTTTCAAGTAACAAATAATGCCACCAATAATACCTACAAAGTTGCTATCAGAAGTGGAGATGATTCTCAGAATTTTTGTGAATGTCTTGATTTCAAAACCAACCGTTTGGGTGTTTGTAAGCATATAAGTGCCACCATGCAGCATTTGGGAAAGATTCATGGAGCAAAAAAAACATTCAAAGACAATAATTTTCAAGCAAAATATTCTTCTGTTTATTTAGATTACCGCAATGGACGTGAAATAAAAATCAGGGTTGGCACAGAAAACAATGCCGCTTATTCGGCTTTAGCAAAAACTTATTTTGATGGAAATTTTATTCTAAAACCTGCCTCATTTAGTGTTTTTGAATTATTTTTGGAGGAAGCCAATAAATTAAACGAAAATTTCAGGTGCTATTCTGATGCCCTCGATTTTGTGATTGTGGAGCGTGATAAAATTCGCCGACGAGATTATTTGTGGCGAATTATGCCCGATGGTGAAAATGATAAAGCCTTTGATAATTTATTGAAAGTCAAACTTTTTCCTTACCAACAAAAAGGCGTATTTTTTGCAGCTTTGGCAGGTCGTAGCCTCATTGCCGACGAAATGGGGCTTGGAAAAACCCTTCAAGCGATAGCCACTGCCGAACTTTATAAAAACGAATTGGGCATCAATCGGGTGTTAATTGTGTGTCCAACTTCGCTAAAATACCAGTGGAAATCTGAGATTGAAAAATTTTCCAACAGCACAGTTCATGTGGTAGAAGGCACTTTATTGAGGCGAAAAGCTCAGTACGAAACTTCGGAAGCTTTTTATGTAATTGTGAGCTATCATGCCATGACAAACGACCTTGAATACCTCAATAGAATGGAGGCAGACATGGTGATTTTGGACGAAGCTCAACGTATAAAAAACTGGAAAACGAAGGTTTCTCAACAAATAAAAAAACTCGTTACGCCCTACGCAATCGTACTTACAGGCACACCTTTAGAGAATAAATTAGAAGAATTATATTCGATTACACAGTTTATTGATGTCTTTCGTTTGGGACCAATGTACCGCTTTTTGAGTCAATATCAAACCATAGATGATGCAGGAAAAGTGATTGGCTACAAAAACCTTCGAGAGATTTCGCAGCGACTTTCGGACATACTTATTCGCCGTACAAAAAAGGAGGTTTTGACACAATTGCCCAAGCGAATGGACAAAAATTTGTTTGTTCCGATGACGCAAATCCAAATGGATATGCACACCGAATTGGGCGATAATGTAGCAAAATTGGTCAATAAATGGCGTAAATATGGCTTTTTGAATGAAATTGACCGCAAGCGTTTAATACTTTCGTTGAGCCAAATGAGAATGGTTTGCGACAGTACGTATATACTCGACCAGAAGACTCGAAACGATACAAAAATCGAGGAAGTAATGAATATTTTGGAGGAGTTTTTTGATGGAACTGAAGAAAAAGTAGTCATTTTTAGTCAATGGGAACGCATGACGAGATTGGTTGCTCAAGAGCTTGATGAACTTGGCATAAAGTATGAATATTTGCACGGTGGCGTAGAAAGCAAGAAACGAAAAGACCTATTAGATAATTTTAGAGATGACCCCGAAAGTCGGGTTTTTCTTTCGACTGATGCTGGTGGAGTTGGGCTAAATTTGCAGGCAGCTTCGTTGATGATTAATTTGGATATTCCTTGGAATCCTGCGATTTTGGAACAACGAATTGCCCGCATTTATCGCCTCGGACAAGAGCGAAATGTGTCAATTATCAACTTGGTTTCGACAGGAACTATCGAACATAAAATGCTCGATGTACTGAAATTTAAAGGTGCAATGGCAGAAGGTGTACTTGATGGCGGTGAAGATACAATTTTCTTAGGCGAAGATAGATTCAAGCAATTTATGAATTCGGTAGAAAATTTGACCGATGCTCCGCAAGATGAAAATATGCTCATTGATTCGACCGAAGAGCATGAAATTGAAGAACAAAAAACACCGAATGAGATACTGGAAAAATCGTTAATTGACACAACTGCCGGTGCAGCAACTTTCTTGGGCGATGATGATGTGAAGGAAGATGAACAAAGTGTAAATCTTGCCAATTCTTCAGGGAATATTGTAACTCCAAATGAAGAAATGATTCAAAATGGTGTTAAGTTTTTTACACAATTAGCTCAAACTTTAAGCAACCCCGAAGCAACAAAAAGCTTTATCGAACACATTACTCAAAAAGATGAATCGGGCAAAATTTACTTAAAAATCCCTGTCGAAAACGAAGAAGTTATAAGCAATACTTTGCAAAGTTTAGGCACGCTTTTTTCAGCTTTTTTGAAAAAATAGAAATAAATATTACAGTGTAAATACTTGATAGGAAGGAATTTACACTATTTTACACTAACCTAACCCCCTATAATTTTACAAGCAATTTTCTAATGAAACGATGTATCCATATTTTGATTTATCTGACGATGTTTAGCACTTTTGCAGTGGGTCAAGAAAGTAAAAATATAACAATATCAGGCATCATAAAAGACCTTAAAACCAAAATGCCTTTGGTTGCAAAAATTGAAATAATTTACACAGATCTTCAATATGATTCGCAAGAAGTAACAACTAAAACTGATGGAAGTTTTGAAGTAAAAGTTTTGCCAAAACAGTTGATTCTTCACGTCAAAACTGATAATTATATTGTATCAAATGTGTTGATGAATCTCAATTCTTTGACAGCCCCTTCGGTTCAAACTGAGATTTATCTTATTTTCGATAGTAAGAAAAAAATAAATCAAATGCTGTTGGAATTTGCCTCATTGAAAAATGAAACTGAGAAAAAAATCAAAAAAAACAAGCAAGTTTTTCAAGCGATTGATGCTATTGATGGTAAAAGTATCGCAGCACAATTTCGGCTGATTGGCTCAATCAAAAACGAAATTTGTAATACCAAAACAAGCGACGAAACACCAGTTTTTGAATACAATTTTACAAAAAAAGATAATGTTTTATTGGAAGTAACGGCAGATTCTTACCAGAAAATTTGGAGTGATATTCTAATTGAAGACTTTGATGAAATTGTTCATGAAAACACCGCAAAACTCATAAAAAAAATAGCCTTTATAAATTTATTACTATTGAATAAAAACGGAGTCAAACCAAATAATGTAAATGTTTTTGAGATAAATAGTAATGGTTTAAAGCCAATCGAGTTATCGAAAAAGGGAGATTTATATTTTGGTATGCTCACTTTAGGAAGCAGTTACAAAATAGCCATTAATTCAAAAAAATCAGGCGAAATCACAAAAGAATTTGTGGCAATTGAAGGCGTAAATCAAGTAGTAATAGAGATTGAAACTAAAAACCCCGAAATCATAGCACAGGTAGCACCCAAAGCATTTACTGAAATTGAAACAAAAGTAGTACAAATCGAAAAACAAAATTTTGTTCCAGAAAAAAAAGAAGTTAATCTTGAAGTTCAAACTATTTTCTTTGAACAAAGTAGTACGGTTTTGAATAAAAATTCCAAAGAAATGTTGGAGGAAATAAGTAAAAAAATGTTGGAATCACCAGAACTAAAAATAGAAATCACTGGGCATACCGACAACATTGGAGATACTCGCCAAAACCTTTATTTGTCAGAATTTCGAGCAAAAGTTATCTGTAATTTTCTCTTTAATAAAGGCATAAAAATGGACAGAATTTTACCAAAAGGTAACGGAAGCAAAGAGCCAAGTTCAACAAATGAAACCGAAGAAAATCGCCAGAAAAATCGTCGAGCGGAGTTGAGGTTTTATTGAGGAGAATTTGAGCAATAAAGACACTAAAAAATCAATAAACCAACACCGAATTTATTCGGATACTGAAATTAAAATTCCTTTGATTATAATAGCAACCGAATTTATTCGGTTAAAATTGGCAAATAATGAGTAAAATACACAACAAAAATTATAGCGAAGTAATATTGATTGGGGCGGGAATCATGAGTGCGACTTTAGGCACTTTTTTGAAAAAACTTGAACCTCAATGGAAAATAAATATCTTTGAACGAATGGACAGAGTTACGGCAGAATCGTCGGAAGCATGGAATAATGCTGGCACTGGACATTCCGCTTTTTGCGAACTCAACTACACCACCGAACAAGAAGATGGCAGCATAAATATCGAAAAAGCCATCAAAATTGCTGAATCTTTCGAGAAATCAAAGGAATTTTGGGCAATGTTGGCACAAGAAGGCATCATCAAAAACCCTAAAAATGTCATTCGCCCAATACCTCATATTAGTTTTGTTTGGGGCAAAGAAAATGCAGATTTCCTGCAAAAACGATACGAATCAATGAAAAAACATCATTTATTCAGCGAAATGGAGTTTTCGACCAAAGTTGCCCAACTCAAAAAATGGATGCCATTGATTATGACAAACCGTGATTCTTCACACCCTTTGGCAGCAACTCGCATGAGCGTCGGCACTGACGTTAATTTTGGTGCTTTGGCTCGCTCAATGTTCGATTTTTTGCATGAAGACAAAAATGTAAATCTCAGATTGAACAACGAAGTAGAAGACATCAAACGTCTTGAAAATGGCTTGTGGGAATTGAAAATTAAAGATTTGGAAAGCCACGAAGAAACAATTTATTCAGCAAAATTTGTCTTTATTGGTGCTGGTGGGGGCTCACTTCCCTTGCTCGAAAAAGCCGATATTCCCGAAGGCGATGGCTATGGAGGCTTTCCAATCAGTGGGCAGTGGTTGGTTTGCAACAAACCTGCAATCATCAAAAAACATTTTGCAAAAGTTTATGGCAAAGCCAATGTTGGCTCGCCGCCCATGTCTGTTCCGCACTTGGATACTCGCATGATTGATGGCAAAAAAGCCTTACTTTTTGGTCCTTTTGCTGGGTTTTCTACAAAATTTTTGAAACATGGTTCGTTTTTAGATTTGCCTCAATCTGTCAAATGGGGCAATATTTTCCCGCTTATTGCGGCAGGAATTCATAATATTCCACTCACAAAATACCTCATCGAACAAGTGCGACAATCGCCCAAAGATAGACTTGAAGCACTACTCGAATATTTTCCTGATGCAAAAATTGAAGATTGGGATTTGGTGCAAGCTGGGCAGCGAGTGCAGGTCATAAAAAAAGATGAAGAAGAAGGTGGCGTACTGGAATTTGGCACTGAGGTTGTCTATGCCCACGATGGTTCGTTGGCAACTTTGCTTGGGGCATCGCCTGGGGCTTCGACTTCAGTTTCTATCATGATTAGTTTATTGAAAAAATGCTTTCATGACTTAGAAGCAGGCCAAAAATGGCAAAAAAAGTTAGTAAAAATGATTCCATCTTATAATAAATCATTGGCAAAAGATGCCAAATTAGCTCATGCAACTCGTGCCAGAACGGCGGATGTTTTGGGTTTGGCGTAGAAAAAAGTGTATTTTTGTAAAAAAAACTTAATTATGATTACCCCAGAAGAGTTTCCGTACATCACATCAATTTATGTAAATGATTGTTACGCATATCAAAATTTTAATATTGATTTAGTGAAACATCAGCCATTTAGTCATTTGATTCTGACAGGAAAAAATGGTTCGGGGAAGAGTACGATATTGAGAATGGTTAATAATGATATTGTTTCAAATTTATCAGGAAAAGCGATTGTAGATAAAAATAGGCTTCTTAGTATTCAAATTAGTGAAATTCACAGTAGAAATTATAGTAGTGGAGAACTTGAAGAAAAGAAAAATAAAGGAATACAATTTGATTAAACCACTTTATTTTTTCGTTAATCCAGAAATTATTTTTTCGGACAATAAAAAAGATATTATATACTCATACTTGCTTCAATATCGAAAAAGTAATGTAAATGAAGTAAAATCTCCCACGAAACAAGAAGAATTTGAAAAGCAATTAGAGCAAAATGCCTCATCTTCAGACTTTTTTATCAAAAATTTCAAACAATTTTTAGTTAATAAAAAAGTAAATCAAGCATTTGCTCAATTGAAAAATAATCAAGAAGAAATAGCCAATACAAACAAGTTTTTTCAAGATATAGAGAGTATTTTTGGTAAAATATTTGAAGATGAAAACCTAAAATTAGTATTTGTAGAAGATGCTTATGAATTTTTTATTGAATTAGGTGATGGCAGAAAATTAACTTTTGATATACTCCCAGATGGTTTTTCGGCATTTTTGAGCATTTTAATGGACTTATTTGTTCGTTTAGATTTAATCAGAAAAACTGTTGGTAGTCATTCGTATAATCCTTGTGGCATTGTACTCATTGACGAACCCGAAACGCATTTGCATTTGTCGTTACAATACCAAGTTTTGCCGATTCTGACTACACTTTTTCCAAATATTCAATTTATTGTAGCTACACATTCACCTGCGGTTATTTCGAGTATCAAAAATGTAACAGTTTTTGATTTAACTTCAAAAGAAAGCCTTTCAGATGAAGCTGTGGGCAAAAGTTTTTCAGAATTGATGGTTTCGCATTTTGGTTTGGATAACGAATTTTCGAGTTTGACAGATGATATTTTTGATGAATTTAATTCAGTTTTGAGAGAAAACAGGAAAGATATTCCTTTAAGAAATGAAAAAATAAAGGAACTTATGGCTAAACATGAACGATATATTTCTCCGACGATGCGTTTTGAATTAGAAGCAAAATTATCTGAATCACTATGATAAATTTAACACGAGGCGAGCGACCAGCTTCATTAGATAAACCCTAAATACAAGAATATTTGGAACAAGTTGCTGCCTATAATTTGCTTGATGAAAAGGATAGAAAAGCTACTCCAAAACCAGATGCTGGCGAATATAGAAATAGCGATGTTTTAGATGCTTTTGACAGAGATTTTTATTCAAAATGCTATTTGACTGAAGAAAAACATCCAAATTCATATTCGTTAGAAGTCGAACATTTCAAATCAAAGGCTTTTAGTCAATCCCCTGAGTTGAAATACGAATGGACAAATCTGTTTCCGTGTACGCATGATGCTAACATTTTGAAGCCCAAAAAAGACCCAGATGGTGGTTATTTAGACCCTTGTGATGCAACAGATGATGTTGAAAAAGAGATAGTATATTCTTTGGAATTTGGCGGTAAATCATATTTTGAGCCTTTGAATGAACAAAATGTAAAAGCAAGAAATACTTCGAAGTTATTAGACAAAATTCATAATGGGATAGATTATAACTCAGGAAAAAGGGCGGAAAGATTACAACATCTGATTGCTAAAAAAGAGCATGAGCTAATAAAATTAATTTCAAAATGGCAATTTGAAGAGAATTTAGAAGAAAAAGCAAGAACAAGTAGTAAAATTAAAAATATACTCTCCCGAAAATCCGACTTTACAATGCTGTTACGCTCAATTGATAGTGTGAAATACCTTCCCAAAGATTTTTTAGATTAAAATGCAAACAATCATCGAAACCGAAAGGCTTTTTCTACGAAAATTCACTTTGCACGATGCTCCTTTTATGCTTGAATTGCTCAATACGCCCACTTGGCTGCAATTTATTGGCGATAGAAATGTGCATACAATTGCAGATGCTGAAAATTATCTACTAAATGGCAGCCTGAAAAGTTATGAAGAAAATGGCTTTGGATTTTATGCAGTCATTGAAAAATCCAGTACAAAAACTATCGGAATGTGTGGACTCATCAAGCGAGATTCTCTGCCCGATATTGATATTGGCTTTGCTTTTTTGCCCGATTTGATTGGCAAAGGTTTTGGTTATGAAGCTGCTTCGGCAACTTTAGCTTATGCTAAAAATTCTCTCAAAATTGACCGAATCATTGCCATAGTTAATCCTGACAACGAAAAATCAATTGGTTTGCTCAAAAAAATTGGAATGACTTTTGAGAAAATGACACTCTTTGAAAATGAAGAAAAGGAATTAATGTTATTTTCGATTTGAAAATCTAACTATTCCAAACTTCGTCATTCGATTAATTCGTCATTCTTATTATCTTTGTCAATCTAATTCTTTTATTGTTTTGAAAAAAAATCAAATCAATATTTTTCAGACCATTTCATGCACATAATATTGGTTGATGACCACCATCTTTTTGGGCAATCGCTTTACTCTTTGCTGATACAAATGAAAGAAGTTGAACAAATCAACGTTTTTCAGCGTGGGGCAGAGGTTTTGGCATTTTTGGAAACCAATAAAGTTGATGTCGTTATCTCTGATTTGCAAATGCCCGAAATGAATGGCATCGAATTGACTACCAAAATTCATGAGCAATTTCCTGATGTGCGGGTACTTATTTTGACCATTGATGATGAGCCTTATAAAATTCGTCGGGCGATTTCGGCAGGAGCTTCGGGCTACCTTTTGAAAGATACTGATAGGGCAGAATTGGAAGAAGCCATCAGAAAACTGCATCAAGGATTGCCATATTATAGCGAGAAAGTTTTAAAAATAATTACTTCGGTAGAAAAAGATAAAACATTGATAGATAAGGAATTAGCTCAACTCTCCGCCCGAGAAATTGATGTTTTGAAACTCATCGCCCAAGAGTTTTCGACCAACGAAATTGCCGACCAATTATTCGTAAGTGTCAATACCATCGAAAGCCACCGAAAGAGTTTGATGAAAAAATTAGATGTAAAAAACGTTGTCGGACTCATCAAATTTGCGATGCGGCATAAGTTGGCTGAGTGATGGGAATACTAATATGAGTGCGAGTTCCCTCTCCGATTTCGGACTCAATTTCTAAATTGCCATTCATGGCAGCTACTCTTTCTTCTACGCTATTCAAGCCTTGTCCTTTTGAATGATTTTGTAAACCTTTGCCATTATCTCTCACAAAAAGTTCGAGTGATATGTCATTTTTTCGGAACGTCATGGCGGCATCAGTTGCTTGCGAATGTTTCAAAATATTATTAATCAATTCTAAGCAAATAGAATATAAATGAAAGGCAGTTTTTTTATTAATATTTCCTTCTTTCAAGCCTTTTGTATTCAATGTAAACTCTATCGGGGTAGAAAAATTTAGTCGCTCAATCATTTTTTCAAGAGCCACTTCAAGCCCATATTTTTCGAGTTCTTCGGGCAGTAAATTATGCGAAATTAGCCTTACTTCTCGGCAAGCATTTTCTACCATTTCCTGGATTTGCATATAAATCTTCTGGTCATGATTAGGCAATTTTTCACTATTTAAGGTCAATAAACTTACCCTTACCGCCGAAAGCAACGAGCCAACATTATCATGCAATTCGGAGGCAACACGTTTGCGTTCAATGGTTTGTCCTTTTAGTAATGCTTCCTGAATCTCGTGATTTTTATTCAGCAATTCTTTGTTCTTTTTTCGTAAAATAAAACTGTAAATTATTGCGGAAAGTCCCAATAATGAAATCAAGCCAACGATTAATAAAAGAGATTTTTGTTGTTGATTTTCAAGTGTCAATTTGTTTGATAACTCATTGACTTTCAATTGTTTAGATAATTTTTCTTGTTCGTTTTTTTGCTTATCTGACTCAATTCCTAATGCTTGCTGAGTAGCCAAAGCGTGTTCGTTTTCGAGTTTTCTACTGATGCTTTCTAAGGTAAAATCCTGTGCTAATTTCTCACTTTTTAGTTTTGTTATTTCGTATTGCTTCTGAATAAAATCTGTATTTTTTTGTTGAATCAATTTTTCATTTTCATACCGAAACTGCAATTTTTCGAGGTCATATCTTTTCTGAATTTCAGTCAAATCATTTACTTTTTGGGCTTTCTGCACACTATCCCTTACCGTAACAGCTTCTTTATAAAATGCAAGTGCCTGTGGTTGTTTATTACCTAATTCATTGATTCTGGACAAAATAAATAATGCTTCAAATCTTACACCATGATTTTTAGATTCGATGGCATTTTGAAGCATGAGATTGGCGTAAATTTCGGCATTTTTAAAATCTTTTTTTTGTTCAAAAAGATTAACATAACTCGAATACATCGTAACTTTTCCTTGCCTATAATTTTGTGTAGTAAACAAAGTATTTGCTTCGTCCAAATATTTCTGAGCCTCCTCTGTATTGCTATAAGCTACCAAATAATAATTCCCCAAAACAGCTTTAGCAAAACCAACCTGAATCTCATTTTTTGACAGTTCACAATGTTTCAGCATCTGCAAAAACATTTCTTTTGCCGCTTCCTTTTGTGTGGTTATTTGAAACGAAATACCACAAATACGGTAACATTCTGCCAATTGAAGGTGCAAATCTGGTCTAAGAGTTGGTTTTGCTTCAAGATAATTGATAGCTTTTGTGATGTAATTTATGGTCTTATCATATTCTTTGATGCTGTAGTAAATCTGTCCAAATCTGAAATTTATCCGCCAAATTTCATCACAAACTACACCTGTTTCTTCACATTTTTTGAGGGTATTTAGGTTGGCTTCTAAGGCTTTGGTATAAAGATTTTTTTTGATATAAAAATTAGAAAAATAAAATAATGCTCTGAGTTGTTGGGAGTTGTTTTTGGTGCTAATTGCTTTTTGGTAGAGTTTTTCAGTATAAATCAAACCCGAATCAGCGTAAACTCGACTCAGTAGCGAATAATTTCGGCAGATTCGGCCGAGGTAATACATTTGCAAAGTATCAATTACAAAAGAGGTTTGTAGCTTACTCAATTCTGAAAGGCGTTGTTTCGACTGCACAATTTCGTCTGAATTAGAAATTTGTGCATTGGCAATTCCGAAAGAAAAGAATATTAGAACAAGTATTAAAAATTTCTTCATTAGGGGCTAAATTTTAATCAAAACTACCTTATTTCTTTAGAAAAAATAAAAAAATACTCAAAAATCACGGTTTTCCGTGATACGATTCACGGTTTACCGTAATTGACAGCTACCGTTTAATCAATGACCTTTGCATAAAAATAAACCTAAAACTTTATAGTCATGAAAAAAACCTTATTTCTCTCGCTTTTTATTAGTTTTAATGTATTTGGACAAACGCCGAAAATGGAGATAGTGGCTTCAACAACAGAAGATATTGGGGGCATTAAAGTAGTTTTAAAAAAAACTAATCCAATTAATTACTCGTCGGCAATCGAAGGTTTAAATCAATCTACGAATGGGTCGGGAAATGGAGTAGTTGGTGACCACGCAGGAAGCGGTAGAGGAGTTTACGGCCGGTCGTCTGGCGGAATTGGTGTTTATGGTTTTGCTCAATTTGGTACAGGCACGTCTGGTGTTTATGGTTTGGCTTATGGAGCTGGCTCAAAAGGTATCAATGGATATTCAGAAAATGGAAACGGACATGGTGTATATGGTTCGGCAGAATCAGGGAATGGGGTTACTGGGATTGCACAAAATTTTTTCGGAACTTCTGGCATTGGTGGACATTTCTCCAATGCTTCATCTACAGGCTATGCCTTAGTAACTGGCACTGGCATAGTAGGAATAGGTAACAGCACCCCAAACCTAAATTCGGACGAAAGAATGGAAATAAACGGCAGACTGCGAATAAGGCAATCAGCAAGTACGGCAGGGGTTTGGTTTAATAATTCTACCAATAGTTTAGGTAGTGGTGATGGATCTTTTTATGGCATGAAAAACGATACTGAAACAGGGATTTGGATAGGAAATGCTTGGCGGTTTTGGGTTAATAACGCGGGTAACGGATACCTCAACGGAAGCCTAATCCAAACTTCTGACAAAAGGCTTAAAAAAGACTTTTTATCTTTAACTCATTCATTATCAAGTATTTACAAACTAAATGGCTATCATTATAAATGGATTGAAGAAGCCAGAAGCAAAGATTTACAGACAGGTTTGATTGCCCAAGAAGTTCAAAAGATTTTTCCTGAATTAGTTCAAACTGACGAAAAAGGTTTTCTATCAGTAAACTATATCGGTCTTGTGCCGCACCTTATTGAAGCTGTAAAAGAACTGCGTGATGAGAATAATTCGCTCAAATTGAATAACAAAACCTTATCCTCTCGCCTTGATAAAATCGAGGCAATGCTTCCGGCTATTCAACCAAATACTGAAAATTTAAATTCTAAAAAATAGTATAGCTATGAAAAAAACCTTATTTTTCTCTCTTTTTATTAGCTTCAAAATGTTTGGGCAGTCTGTACTTCTAACACCAAGTGCTATTAACAAACAAAACTCTGCATTGGATGATATTAGAATTCAAAACTATTCTAATTACCCCTCAATTTTTGGATTAAGGGCAAATGGAAATGTAGTATCACCAACAGCATTGAGTAATGGTAATCCTTTTTTTCTGCTATCAGCTGGTGGATATAATGGTTTTTTCTTCTCTGGGCCGAAGGCAAGCATAACATTTAATGCTACCCAAAATTGGACAGAAACTGCAAACGGTACGTCTATCACTTTTGGAACTACCTTTAACAACTCTACCTTCAATGGCCAAAGAATGATAATCAATCACGATGGCAGAGTAGGAATTGGCACCTCTGTACCAACTGCCCAATTAGATGTTATTAGAGGTGCAGCCCCCGATGGTACAGCCATTTTTAGAGGTACTACGCACGTATCTCATTTTAATTATGCAACCGACGAACATACCTACATAAGAGGCGGTAAAAATGGCTCAAAGGTTATTATCAATGATGTTGCTGGTTTAGGAGGGGTGGGAATTGGTCATAGCAATCCAAATGAACTATTAGATGTAAATGGTAGAATGAGAATTCGACATAATGGTGTAACTTCTGGGCTTTGGTTGAGCAACTCGACTAACAGTTTAAGTATTGCTGATGGGGCATTTTTTGGTATGGAGGCAGACAATAGAGTAGGTATTTATATTGACAATGCGTGGCGTTTTGGCGTAAATAGTTCTGGCGAAATTTCGACAACTTCAATGGCTGGTCCAGGCTATAGAATGGTTTTGGCAAGTCCTAATGGGGTTCTCCTTTCTAATTTCCAGCCGCAAGTTTGGTCTATTTCGGCTGCTGCATTTACCCCAACAACTACTGGTTCTGCTCAATTTTTCAAATCAACTACTTCTGCTTATTTCTCTTCGGGGTCTTCTATTATGGTTGCCCCTGTAAATCTACCAACCGGTGTTAACGTTACTGAAATTGTTGTTTTTTATAGTAACTCAGACCCCGCAAACACGTTAAGCGTAAGATTAGATGCTCTGGTTTTAGCAAATAGTAATATATTGTCGGTAAGCACTCCTATAATCGCATCAGGGAGTTTAGGTATGGTAACTGGTATTCAAAGTGCTAATTTAACGATAGTGTCTGGACAAAACTTAATTGATAATACAAATAGGGCATATAACCTAAGAGTATCATCGAATGTGTGGAGTAATAATATGGCTATCTATGGAGTTAAAATAACTTATTCATACTGAAATCATAATCATGAAAAACTCAATAATTTTATCAATCACCGTAATATTGATTGGCTTTTTAAGTTGGAATAATAGCGGCGGTGAAAGCAAATCGGTAAACAACGAAGAGTTATATTTCACTTTCACGATTGACGGAAAAGAAGTGGTTAATATTCCGTCAGAAGAAATTTCAACCTCCTATAATGTTGCTTTGAAGAAGCCAGTTTTCAAGGTTTTTGCTGGCGAATATGGCAAAATCAACCTTTTGCTTGCCACCACAGAAGATGTAACCAAACCTTCAAGTACGCCTTCTGGTTCAAAGAATTTTGATGATGAAATAACGCAAGGAAGTGTTTCACTTCAAAATTATCCCGAAAAAAACTATACTTCCAATAGCTTTAATACCAACTTTCCTGAGTCTTCAATTCCTGTTCCTGATGCAATTGTGATAACAGAAAGTAAGCGTTTTAGTGATACGCACAGAATAATTACAGGCAAAATAAATGTAAAAGTTTTTGGTGGAGATGCCACCAACGACCCAAAAGTAAAAGACCATATTATAGTCGGAAAGTTTAGGGTAAAGCATGAGTTTAGTGATGTGAAATTTTAAGAATAATACTATCTTAAAACTATCAATACCATATATATATTCGATTGACAATGTAAATTCAAATCAATAAATTTGTTATTCTAAACTTACACCCCATGAAAAACTATACCCAAAAACAAAATAACATAAACAACGAGCTACTTTGGTTCAATCACCAAAAAACAAGCGTACAACTTGAAGAGGTAGTTTATCTCAAAAGTCTTGAAAATTACACCCAATTTTATTTGAAGTCTGGGCAAGTGCTGATAGCTTCTTATACAATGAAATCGTATGAACAAAAACTTTCAGGAAATCAACATTTTACTCGAATTGATAGAGGAACGGTCATAAATCTAAGATATTTACTCAAGTTTGAAACCAACGAAGAAGGCAATTTTGCACTTCTTTCGACAGGTGAAAAAATGGGTATTTCAAGAAGAAAAAGTAAGGTTTTGAAGTTGAGTTAGGATTCGGGGCAAAAGATTTGAGATTTGAGAAAAAAAACCTTATTTTAGTGGCTTAAACCAAAAAAATCTAAGCCATTATGCTCAACGTTGCCCTCCACGGATTCGGACTTTCGGGAAGATATTTGCAAGCTCCGTTTTTTCTTGCAAACCCGAATTTTAAGCTAAAAACCATTATTTCTACTTCGCAAAACCCACAAGATATTTATCCAAGTGTGCAAGTTGCTCGAAGCTTGGACGAAGTTTTGGCTGATGCCGAAATAGATTTGGTAAGTATTGCCTCGCCTAATAATACACATTTTGACTATGCTAAAAAGTGTCTTTTGGCAGGAAAACACGTACTTGTCGAAAAACCCTTCACTGCCACCGTTGCCGAAGCCGAAGAATTGATTTTGCTTGCCAAAAAACAAGGAAAAGTCATTTCCATCTTCCAAAATCGCCGTTTTGATAGCGATTTCATGACTGTCCAGAAAGTTGTAGAAAACAAGCTTTTAGGCGATTTGATAGCGTTCGAGATACATTTTGATAGACATAAGCCTATTCTTCATACAAAAAAATGGAAAGAAGCAAAAGTTGCAGGAAATGGCATTATCTATGATTTGGGTTCACATATTATTGACCAAGCAATCGTACTTTTTGGCAAACCAAATGCTGTTTCTGGCGAAACTTTTACGCAGCGAGAAGGCTCAGAAATTGACGATGCTTTTGATGTTCGTTTGGATTATGGCAAACTAAAAGTACATTTAAAATCAAGCCTTTTGGTGCGTGAAGAAGGTCCAAGATATATTTTGCATGGCACAAAAGGCTCGTTCGTAAAATATGGTTTAGATGTGCAAGAAGACCACCTAAAGGCAGGACTAATGCCCAGAATGGAAGGTTTTGGCATAGAATCTGCCGAAAAACAGGGCATTTTGAACACCGAAATCAACGGTCAGCATTTTAGAGGAACGATAGAAACCGAAGTCGGCAACTGGGATTTTCTTTTCCAAAACCTCTACGAAGCCATCACCGAAGGCAAAGAATTATTGATTAAACCCGAGCAAATTGTGGAGCAAATAAAGATTATTGAGGCGGTGAAAGGTATTTGAAATTTCAAAAATGTTGTTCAGGTCTTGTCCCAAAAATAGGTTTACAAACAACAATATTTTTAATTTTTCTCAAAAATATTTATTTTACTCAATACATTGAGTAATTTTACTAAATATACTGAGTAAAATAAAAAATCATGTTTGAAAAACCTGAATTAGAACAAATCAAAAAGCGAATAATTGAGCCTCGTCGCTTTATTCAAGTCATAATGGGACCTCGACAAGTTGGCAAAACTACCTTAGTTCGGCAACTTCTCACAAGCGTTTCAGTACCCTACCATTTTGTAGCTGCCGATGCGGTTGCCAGTAGCAACGGTTTTTGGATTGAACAGCAGTGGGAAACAGCAAGGTTTTTAAGCAAAACTACCGAAGCAAACGAAGTTATTTTAGTAATAGACGAAATTCAGAAAATTGATAATTGGGCAGAAATCGTAAAATCAGAATGGGATAAAGATAGTTTTTCCAATAGCACTATCAAAGTCATTCTATTGGGTTCGGCAAGATTATTATTGCAGCAAGGGCTGAGTGAATCTTTGGCGGGTCGTTTTGAAACAATTCAATTAACGCATTGGTCATTCGGCGAAATGGAAGCCGCTTTTGGCTTTACAGTTGAGCAATTTGTTTGGTTTGGTGGCTACCCAGGTGCGGCATCTCTTATAGAAGACGAAGACCGTTGGCGAGATTACATTCTGAATTCGTTGGTAGAAACAACTATTTCAAAAGATATTTTAATGCTCACACGTGTAGATAAACCAGCATTGCTAAGGCGTTTGTTTGAATTGGGGTGTAGCTATTCGGGGCAAATATTGTCATTAACCAAATTACAAGGACAGTTATTAGATGCAGGAAATACCACCACATTGTCGCATTATTTAACTTTATTAGATTCGGCTGGCTTGCTGAGTGGCATCGAAAAGTATGCACCTGATGTAGCACGCCAACGGGCATCTATTCCGAAATGGCAGGTACAAAATTCTGCTTTTTCATCAGCTTTGAGCCAAACTTCGATGGAAGAAAGTCGTTTACGCCCTGAAATTTGGGGGCGATTTGTAGAAACCTCCATTGGAACACATCTAATGAGGTCTGCACGTTTGGGCGAAATCAAACTATTTTATTGGCGAGAAGGCAATGACGAAGTTGATTTTGTAATAGAACGAAAAGGAAAAATTATCGGCTTAGAAATAAAAAGTGGTAGAACTCAAAGTGCAAAAGGCATTGCAGCCTTTAAAAAAAAAGTAAAAGCAGATACGGTTTTATTAATAGGAAACAGCGGAATACTATGGCAAGCATTTTTGAAAAGCGATGTTAAATTACTGTTTTGAGCAAAACAAGATTATCGAGGCTGTGAAAGGTATTTGAGATTTCAATAAAAAATCCCAACACAACACGGTTGGGATTTTGTTTACCTAACAACAAACTGTAAAAAAGAATACAGCTAAAATCTTAATGTTTAATGATGAATTGTTTTTTGCTACGAATATTCAAAAATGGGCATGAAAATGCCGAGAAAGTGAAATGTCAATAGCTTTTTCATAATAATTATACAAATTTAAACAGCTATTTGTTTTTTATTTTACCCCATTTTGGGTGATTTGGATGAATGGAGGAATTTGAGGGTAAATGGAAAACAAAAAAGTGCAGCCACTTTCATAGCCACACTTTTCAATAAAAATATATTTAAGAATTTTAATCTGGGAAATAATCATACATATCCTTTCGATGTAAAACTCTTCGCAATTCGATAGAATTTTCAATCAAATATAAGCCAATGCGATAATCGCCTATTCTAATTCGGTAGGCATTTTTATAGCCTGTTAGCTTCTTAATACTTGGAATTTGCTCCAAACGAGTGCAGTTTTCAAGTAATTCTATCAAATTAAAGATTCGTTCACGCAATTCTGGCGTTAGTTTTGAGGTATCTTTTACAAAATGACGATTGATTTCTACCTTCATCTTTTAAGCGAATTTAAAAATTCACTTTTCTCTTTTTCAGATAAATTACCCTCATTATTTGCTTCTTCCATTGCAAAAAACATAGCTTTGTCTTCTTGTTCCTCTGTCAAAACGTTGTTCTTGACTTTGGTTCGGATGCTCAATAATTTTGCCATTTTTTTGAAAACTTGTACTTGTTCTGGCTGAATATTTTCTAAAATCAAGTCCATCGGTCTTTAAGCTATTTTGTTTCTTTTTACAAAGGTATAAACAATCATTGAAATTAGAAAATTATGGTATATTTGGGTACTTTAATTCGTTAAAAATATAATGACAAGAATTACTACCGAAAATTTCCCTGCAAGACTTCAACATAACTCTCAATATTCAGACAAAAGCATTGATGTTATTGAAAAAAATAATCTTTTAGAAAATAAGGATTTCAAAAGCTTAAAAAAATATATTGTTGGTGATTGGAAAACATATTTTATAAATGAAGTTGAATTTTATTTTGAAAGGCTAAACTATCCAAAGAGTGTAATATGTGATAATTTCACGCATGGAATAGATAGTATAATATTTCACAAATGTGTTTTTGACTGCGAGGTTACTATCCATCCAAATTCTGGTAAACTCAAATTTATATTTTTCATTGACTGTCAATTCAATCAAAAACTGACAATTTCAGGTAGCATTCAAGATTATCTAATAATAAAAGATTCAAAAGTTAATGCAGATTTAATTTTCTCAGGTGGTTCGTATGTCAAAACACAAATTTTACTTACTAAATCTTCTTTTGAAAACATCATAATTGATACAAACTTCCAGTCTGATAAGTTTTCGTTAGTTGATGATTGTAAAATAAATAATAATCTTATTCTTGCAGGTACTCAAATCTCTGAAATTCAAATACATAATTCTTATATCAAAGGGAATTTTGAAAATTCAAGAATTGAAAATCAGCATAGCGATGTAAGCCAATCTCTTTCATTTTATAAATTTAATATTGGTGGAAATATTGATTTAAAAAATAATCGAAATATAATTGATATTATCTTTAATGAGGTAGATGCAACAGGACATTTAAAAGCAATCTGTTATGGAAAAAAAATATCTTTTGAAGGCAAAAACACTTTCAAAAACATTTCATTGCAGGGAAGTCTTGATAATATTAAATTTGAAAAGGCAAACATTTTTGGACAAATAGCTATAAATGAGGACTCATCAATTAATTATTTACAAATTTCTTCTTCCAAAATTGAGCATGATATTATTATAAGAAAGAGTTCAATAAAATTATTGAGAATTGATGAACATTCTCAATTGAAAGCACTATTATATGAAGATTCTAATTCTTCATATATTGATATTAAAAATGCAGATTTCAAAGGACTTTTGACAATTGATTCTACTTTCATAGAGAGAATAATAATTTACAACTGTCGAGTTTATGATAATTTCAGTTTTGCTTCCTCAACAATAGAAGCAAAAAAGACCACATCTCTCTTATTTTCATACTTTTTTGTCGAAGGCACTTGCAGCATAGGTAATTCGAATTTCCTTAGTATTGATATTGATAATACGGTTATAGCTCGCTCTTTATCCTTTTCTCGAATAAAGGTCGACAATAATTTTATTATAAGGCAATTAAGTTCGGATACACTTAGAATAGATGAAAATAGTAAATTCAAAAGCATTTCATTTTATCAACTTTATACATCACTTCTGAATTTAGAAAACATAATAATTGATTCAAATAAAATCAATTTTAATTGCTGTCGTTTTGATGAACTCTACCATTTTGATTTGCCTAAATATGAATTTTTGTTTGAATATTGCAATATAAATGAAGTAAATTTTTCTGAAAAAACAAATCCTAAAGATAATATTTATACATTTATCAAATGTAGCTTTTCACTTTTAAAAATTTCAAATTTTAATAATCTTGGAAATCTTTTTTTTAGAGGTATTAAACCAAAGTATAAAAATTTACTATTGCAAAACTTCAGAAAAGAATTATTAGAAAAAATTCAAAAAACAGGAATTTTGGATGTCAAAATTGAACAAGAATACGAAAAACCTGTTGGTTTGCATTATCCTCAATATGTAAATAGTCCAATTGTCATTTTCGATCAAAGTAGCTTAGGAAAAGCTGAATTTACTGATTTTGATTTTGAAGGGTTTGAATTTTCCTACAATAACTCAAAGATAACTGAAACATTTATTTCTGGAGGAACACTACCAAAAACTATTGAAATCCCTAAACTTATAGAAGAGGATAGCCCAACCGACTATTATATTCAAAAAGTTGGTGCATACAATCAGTTTAAAAAAGTATTTGAATCTCAAGGAGATAATTTTCAAAGTACCTATTTTCAAGCAAAAGCGGCAGAAAATCAAGCTTTGTTGTTAAAAGAACAAAAAAAATCAATACTTATTAAAAATAAGGAAAGTTCTAAAAATTGGTTTCAAAAAATAAAAACTTGGATTAATATTTCTTTTTTTAGCCATAATGCTTTTGAAAGATTAACCTTTTGGTTTAATAAAATATCCAATAGGCATGGTGAAAGTTGGGTTCAAGCATTAAAATTCATCTTCTTTATTAGTATTATTTTCTTCAATTTGTATTGTTGGCTTTCTCGAAAATACGAACTTACAAATAACATTTCTTGGAATGACTTTGAAAAAATATTAGGCGATTATGTTTCTTTTCTTGACCCCACTCAAAAAATAAAAGAAGATATAAATGGTTTAGGTAAACTTGCAATATTTGTTTCAAAAATATTTATCGGTTATGGTATTTTTCAACTAATTGCAGCTTTCCGTAAACATGGCAAGAAAAGTAGTTAAACAAAAAAAGTGCAGCCACAATCGTAGCTACACTTTTTTAATAAAAATCAAGGTTTTACTTCTTCGCACCAATCTGCTTCAAAAGCTCATCAACTGCTGCTTTTAGTTGGTCGTCAGTGCCTTTTGAAATCCAATCGGGTTGGTTTTCTACAATAATGTCTGGTACAGCTGGTCCGAGTTCTTGGTTTTTGTCGGTAGTTTTTGTAAACCAACCACGCAAAGGAAGCCTCACAAATGAGCCATCCATCAAGCCTTTTCCACCTGTCGAAATCACTGAACCGTTGGTCGGAACGCCAACTAATTTGCCAATTCCGAGCGATTTGTAGGCGTGCGAGAAGATTTCAGCATTTGAGTAGCTCCCTTCATTGCAAAGAGCAATCGAAGGTTTTGTCCATGCCGCATAAACCAAACGCTCGCCAATTGGGTAATAATCTCTGAATATCAGCTTGTCTTTTTCTAAATCTTCACTCGCTCCTCTCGGAATCGTGTAGGCGTGTTGTTTATAATTCAAAATCGTCATTAAATAGTCGGTCGTTGAGCCTCCGCCATTATAACGAACGTCAATTAATAAACCTTCTTTGCCAAAACCAGCGGCAGTAAATTCTCTTTCTACCACCTCAAAACTCGGAAAATCCATTCCTTTAATATGAATATAACCAAGGCGACCATTCGAGAATTTCTCAACCATTTTCTTGCGATTTTCTACCCATTCTTCATACAAATTATTAGTAATGCTTGCCGTCAGTCGAATAGCAACTTCTCTTTGTTTGCCATCAGCACTGCGTACATTCAAAAGCACTTTTTCATTCACCAAACCATTCAACAAGTTATGGAAATTTTCATTCTCACTTACAGCTTCTCCATTGACGGCTGTAATAATATCACCCTCATTTAGCTTGCTTTTTTCTTTATCAGCGGGCGTTTCAGGCACTACATGATTAATTTTTACACCTCCGTTTACAGGCACAATTTCAGCACCCAAAAGTCCTGTGGCATCTTTTTGGGTTTCTGTTCTATCGGTAACCGTTAGCCCCATGTGGCTCGAATTTAGTTCGCCCAAAAGCAAGTTAAACATATCTCTAAAGTCATTACTCGTACTGGCGTTTATGCACCTTTCTTTGTATTTATCATGCAATTTTACCCAATCATGTCCATGAAATTTAGGGTCATAATAGCCATCACGAATCGTTCGCCAAGCCTCTTCAAAAACCTGTGTACGCTCACCATTATAATCAATTTTCATTTTAGAAATATAGGACAGAGGCTCTGCTACGTTTGTTTTTATGTCAATTCTACCTAAAGCACCTAATTTTGTATAATACAAATATTTGGCATCTTTATCCATCGAAACATTGGTCGGATTTGTGCCACCCTTCGTGATTTCTTTCAAATCTTTGCCGTCCCATTTGATGCTGTACAAATCTCTCCCCTTGGCATTGCTGCTGGCAGTTGTATAATAAAAAGTTTCGCCATCTTTCGAGATGATTAGGTCGCTTTCATCGCCCGCAAAATTGGTAACTTGCACCAATCTTTCATAGATTTTATCAAAGTCAATTTTGATTGGTTTTGGCGTTTTATCTTTTTTATCGGTTGCTTTTGCAGGTGTAGTTTCGGCAGGTGGCGTATCTCTGTCTTGCCAATCTTGGGTTTCTTTTTCCCAATCTTCTTTTTTGAGCCAAACAAACCAAATATCAGCACTCCGACTTACACTTCTCTCCGAAATAAAGCCTAATTTTGAGCCATCGGCACTCCAAAAAGCTCGTCTGTCAGTACGAGGGTGCATCGAAACATTGACAGGTTTTGACGAATTATCGGCAGCTTGAATAAAAATTTCTTCATTTTCGTACAAATCACTTAATGAATATGCCAGCCATTTATTATCAGGACTCCATGTTATGCCATTGGCTGCATTCCAAGTCTCAACTAATATTTTGTCGTTAGATAGTTTACCGTCAAAACTAATATCTGCCACTACAAAAGTGCCTCTGCCACGCACGTAAGCAATTTTCTTTCCATCATTAGAGACTGAAAGTGAAGTTTCATTTCCTGCGGTTCTGGTAATTTGTAAAAGTTCATGCTTCATCGTTTTGAAAATATTCCGCTGTGAAGTATCTGCCGAGCGAACCATATAAATATCAAAATTACCATTGGCTCTATCGCTACTAAAAAGCAAAGTCGAGTCATTCAACCAAGTGGGTTCAACATCTCGAAAGGCATGCTCCGATACATTGATACTTCGTGCTTTTTCTTTGTCTGCTTCTTTGATAAATACCTCACCACGAATCGAATACGCCAACATTTTACCATTTGGCGACACTGCATATTCACTTGCACCAGTAGTCAAAGTTTTTTGTTCGGTGGCATCCATGCGGTCGTCGGCACTGATTTGAATAGTTAGTTTTTGTGCCGAACCCCCAGTCGTTTTCATAGTATAGAGATTCATCTCTTTCTCAAAAACTATCGAATTTCCGTCTGCCGAAATGCTAAAAGCACGAATAGATTCATCTTTATAATTTGTCAATTTTTCGGGAGAATTTACGGATTTCCCATTATTATCTAACTTTAGGCGATAAATATTATACGCACCGTCATTGCTACTCAAGAAATAAATTGAATTATTTCCGCCCCATTTTGGCAAAATATCATTTGTTTCAAAGCCTGGCAATTGCTGGTAAGTTTTGTTTTTTGTGTCATAAATCCATAAATCTCTATCTGAGCTTCCTTTGTATTCTTGGCGAGCCACAGGGTTAATATCGCCTCTAACAAAAACCAAAAAACGACCATCGGGTGATAGAATTGGGTCAAATCCTATAGCATCTAAAAACCTTGATTCTGTGCCACCTTTCGGGCTGATAGAATAAACTTCGTTTGGGCGTTCGATTTGCTTGAATTCTCTATTGGTCGAAAATAAAATCTTGTCGGTTTGTGTCCAACTTGAAATATTATCTGCTCCCGAATGAAAAGTTAAGCGTTTGGGTAAACCACCTTCCGTAGGCATTACAAAAATATCATTATTGCCAAATCTTGCACCTGAAAAAGCAATTTGATTGCCATCTGGACTAAAAACTGGCGAACTTTCATAAGCCTCATGAATTGTAAGTCGAGCCGCTTTTCCGCCCGAACTTGGCACTGTCCAAATATCCCCTTGAAACGAAAATGCTACCATAGAACCGTCTTTATTAATGGCTGGTTGACGAAGCAAAAGTGGGCTTTGTGCTTGAATGTAAAATATTGATAGTAAGGAGATTAGACTTGTAAAGATTGTTTTTTTCATAGTTTTTAGCTTGATGATTGAAATAGAAATTAGGAGTTTATTTTTTTGGAATAATACAAATATATAATAAGCGTTTAATCTTTTTAGCGTTCATTTCAAACAATTTATAAATTTTACACTAAAAAGATATTCAATTGCTTAAATTTGCCTTCAGTTATGGAGGAAAATCTCCAAAATTTTGAAATTCCAGTAAAATTGCATTAATTCGCTTCCACACAAAAGAAAATTAGACCCAAGTATTTTGTTTCAAAACATAATGAAAAAAGCGTCCCTCATATTTATTTCTCTCATTACATTTTCAGCTTCTGCCCAAACGGTTCATTGGGCAAGCAAGGTTTTGGGGTTTTCGTCAGAAAGAACTGAACCTATCAATCAAGGGCCACAATATCGTGCTATTCAGATTTTAGGAATTCCGAACAAACTTCCACAAACTGGCGAGAGTGTATGTGCTTGGTCGCCATCGGGTGCAGATACTTATGCCGAAGAATATATAAAGGTTGGTTTTGAAAATCCTGTAAAAATCAGACAAGTTTGTATTGGCGAAAACATCAATCCAGGTGCTGTGGTGAGGGTTTTGGCTTATGATTCGACTGACAAAGAATATTTGATTCATGAAAATAAAGAAGATGGTCCGACCACAAAAGGGCGAATGTGGAACGTTGTTGTTCCTCAAACTGCCTTCTTAGTTTATGCCATAAAAGTTATTCTTGTTCCTGCAAAAATACCCGGCTATAACCAAATTGATGCCATTGGCATTTCGGAAGTTGATTTTCCTTATGAGGCAAAGGTCAATGTTGCCAAAAATATGCCCAAAGAAATACTGAAAGAAAATTTAGGTAAAACAATCAATTCAAAAGTTCGAGAAGTTGCCCCTATCATTACACCTGACGGGAAAACCTTGTTTTTTACGAGAGAAGGGCATGATTTGAACATTGGAAAAATAAAGAAACAAGATGTTTGGCTCTCAAAAGTGCTTCCAGATGGTACTTGGGGCGAAGCTGAAAATATAAAAGAACCTATCAATAGTGAAGAGCACAATGCCGTTTCTACGATTTCGGCTGATGGAAAAACGCTCTATTTAGTCAATATTTATATGCCCGACGGTACTTACCGCCCCGGTTTATCAAAGTCGAAACGCACTCGTATGGGTTGGGAATTTCCGAAAGAAGTGAAGATTACAGATTATTATAATAGCAATTCTTATACTGAGTTTTCGTTAGCTCCCAACGGAAAAGTTTTGGTGATGGCTTGTCAGCGAAAAGATTCTCGTGGCGGGAAAGATTTGTATGTTTCGATGCTGAAAGGCGATGGAATTTGGTCGAAACCTACCAATATGGGAATTAATGTAAATACTGCCGAAAACGAAAGTACGCCTTTTGTGGGGGCAGATTCTAAAACAATCTATTTTTCAACTCCCGGTTTTGCTGGATATGGCGATAACGATATTTTCCTGAGCCGTCGTTTGGATAGCACTTGGACGAATTGGAGCGAACCAGAAAATCTCGGAAATTTGATAAATACTTCTCGTTGGGACGGTTATTTCACTATTCCAGCATCCGGCGAATTTGCCTACTTGAGTTCAGAAGAAAAATCAATTGGCGGAGAAGATATTTTCCGAATCAAACTTTTTCCTTCAATAAAGCCCGACCCTGTTGCTATTATTTCGGGAACGGTAATGAATGCTTTTGATAAAAAACCAATCGCTGCCAATGTAGTAATGGAATTGCTGAACGATAGTACATCGAAAGACAGAATTGTGGCAGAATTTGACCCTGAAACTGGCGAATATAAATTGGTAGTGCCATTGAAAAAAACATATAGTTTGAATGCTTCCAAAAAAGGATTTATCAGCATCAGCGAAAACCTCGATTTGACAAAAGATAGCCGTTTTAGAGAAATAAAGAAAAATATTAACCTAATTCCAGTAAAAGAAGGGCAAACGATGGTGCTAAACAACCTGTTTTTTAACCAAAGTAAGTTCGATATTTTACCTGCTTCATTTCCCGAATTGAACAGAATTATTGAGTTGATGCTCGAATATCCATCAATGCAAGTTACAATCGAAGGGCATACCGACGGCAGCGATGACAATTTGATGCTCAACGTAAAACTGTCGCAGGATAGGGCAAACGAGGTGAAAGGTTACTTAATTACCAAAGGCGGAATTGATACAAAACGCATTCAAACCAAAGGTTGGGGGCAGTCGAAACCGATTGCCAGCAATGCCACCGAAGAAACTCGCAAGAAAAACCGACGAGTGGAGTTTACGATATTGAAACTATGAAAGACAAAAAATCTACATACTACACTACGGAACGCCGCCCGCTTAATTCTACACTCTTAATTCTCGCTCCAATTGCCATATTTTGGTGGATTTTACAAAAATATGCTATAAATATTCCTCATTGGGACGATTTTGCTGTACGAAATTCGATTGCAAACTTTCTTGAAACTGATTCTTTTCTTGAAAAAACAAAAATCCTTTTTGCCCAACACAACGAACATCGAATTTTTCTGACACGATTTGCATCACTCATTATATATGCAATCAAAGGCACACTTGACTGGAAATGGCTCATGTTTTTGGGTAGTTTTTGTCTGACTGGGATTCTTTTTCTATTTTTTAAAATATCAAAAAAGTACAATAATTATCTACTCGCACTTGTACCTGTTTCGTTCTTGATTTTCAATGCAGGATTGTTTGAAAATACCTTTTGGGGAATGGCTTCTATTCAAAACTTTGGTGTGCTATTTTTTGCATTTTTGACTTTTTATTGGCTTGTTTTTTCGATCGAAAACCAGTCAAAAAATCACTTTTATTTTGCTATAATTTCTTGTTTTTTTGGTGTTTTTGCGAGTAGCAATGGCATTATTATTCCAATTATTGGAATACTTATTTTGCTATTTCAGCAACGAAAACAAGCAATTTTCATTTGGATTGGCATTTCTTTAGTTTTTTTGGTTGCCTATTTTTTTAATTTCCAACCAAACCCAGAACTGGCATCAAAAACTGACTTGTCGAATATTTCATTATTGGTAAAAGGATTCGTTGCTACCTTAGGAAATGTACTTGATTCAACATTCATTTCTCCCGAAAAACATTTAGATTTATCAATGGCTTTAGGCATATTTTTGTTGGTTTTTATTGTGCTATTTTCTTTTCAAACAATCTTTAAAAAATACAATTCAAAACTATCTCTTGAACAAAAAAATAATGACCTTTTCTTATTAGCTTGTTTGGCATTTTTGGCGATAACTTGTGCAGGAATCGTTTATGCACGAGTGAGTTTCGGATTTGGTGTTTTATTGACCAGCAAATACAAAATTTATTCTCTTTTGATTCTGGCAATTTTCTATTTGGCTGCACTTCAATCTTTCTCAGGAAATCGAAAAAACAGGCTTATTCAATTGGCGATTTTCGCAACAATGATCTTTAATATATATACCTATATTGCTGATTATCAAGCGATTAGATATTTAAGACAAGAACGAATCACCGACCAATTTAAGCAACAATATAGCGATGAATCTTTTTCAACAGTGGGTATTTCAGCACAGTTGCAACAACCTGAAAAGGCTTTTTATGATGATATTATTTCAGAAATTAACGCTGGCAGGGTTTTGAACCCTGCCAGCGTTGTAATCACCGAAAACGAAACGAGTTTCAGATTGGAAGAAAACCAAAAAGGAAAAATAGTCGATTTGACTTCACCCGAAGCAGGGCAGTATTTTATCTTGAAATCTGTCGAAAATATTTATTTGTTTCCTACTCAAGCAATCGCAATTAATAGAAAAGCCTATTTGAATTATGGTTTTTTGGTAAATAATCGCTTACCAATTAGTAGCTTTGTGTCAGAAATTAGTAAGTTTTATATAAAATCAGGCAAATATCAGCTTGGTAAAATTTTGGTAGAAAACAATACAAAAACCATAACTTTCACCACTCAAAGTATTGATATTCAGTCAGTTACAAAAGATAAACCCAAGCAAAATTGGTAAGAATGATACTAAAAAACACATCTTATTTAAAACAATTAGACGGATTACGATTCATTGCAGTTTCGATGGTGCTGGTTGACCATTGGTCGGGCGATGCTTTAAATTTCCCGATAAGTTATTTGGGCGTTTGTATGTTTTTTGTACTGAGTGGTTTTCTTATTACCAGAATTTTGCTGCAAGCCAAAGAAAAGGATTTTACACTGAAACGCTCACATAAATTTTCCTTAAAACAGTTTTTTATTCGCCGAACAGTCAGAATTTTTCCAGTTTATTACCTGACAATTTTCATTATATTTTTATTGAATGTTGCTCCCATTCGTGAAAAAATTTGGTGGTATTTAACTTATTCAACCAATATTTATATTGCAATCAAGCAAACTTGGCTTGGTTCGAGCGACCATTTGTGGTCGTTGGCGGTAGAAGAACAATTTTATTTATTCTTTCCATTTATCGTACTTTTCGCCCCAGTTCGCTATCTGAGCAAGATATTATTTGGTTTTATTGGTTTTTCGGTGCTTTTGCGTTTGTTTTTTTTCCTGAATGGCACAGCTTGGATGACTTCTTACGTGCTGATGCCAACTTGTTTAGATGCTTTTGGCATGGGTGGCTTATTGGCTTATTTCTTTTTTAATAAAAATGAGAAATTTAAAACCCTCATCACCAATAAATTTTGGTTAGTAGCGAGTTTGATTTTATATGTAGGAATTGTACTTTTGAGCAAACAATTTTCAGAAGAACACAATATAATTTCAGTAGTTTTTCTCAGGCTTTTTGAGTCGTTTTTCTCACTTTTTATGGTTGGAAATGCCGCTTACGGCTTTGGGGGATTTACGAAAAATATTTTAGAAAATCGTGGGAGTGTTTATCTCGGGCAAATCAGTTATGGCATTTATATTTTCCATAATTTTGTTTATAATCAATATCATTCTTCTACTTCAAATCCCATCGTTCATTTACTTAATAAGCTCCCAATTATTACAGAAAATTTGCCTTTAAAAATTATTTTTCTTTACCTAATTACCATTGCAGTAGCGACCGTTTCTTGGTTTTTGATTGAAAAACCCATCAATCGTTGGAAGGATAAATTTGTGTATTGAGAGAAAATTATTTATAAAAATCATTTAAAACCACTTCATTATCTACTAAATGCCCTTCGTATTTGATTACATTTATGCCTAATTTGCTAATAAGTGTAAGAAAAACCATCTTTTTGGTACCAGTAGCCCACCTAAAATTTTCTAATCGGCTAACAAGCGTAGCAGCATATTGTTTGCTGATATCCAAGGGTTTATCCAAATATTTTATCTCGCAAATGTTGATGGTCTGGTCGTTTCGGTCAATTATCAAATCTATTTGACTACCTTCGTAATTTTCGGAAGCTTTTATATTGTAGGAATATTGCCTTGAAATAATACCTGAAATGCCCAATTTTTCCTTTATTTTTTGGATATGTTTAAAACAAAAATTTTCAAAAGCATAGCCCTGCCACGATTTAAAGGCTTGAGTCTGACTTATAAGATTAAAATCATTAGCCTTTTGCCCATCCATAAATTTTAGGTAAAACACCGAAAACTCATCTGTGAGGCGATATAATTTTTCTTTTTTTGTATTGGAAAATGGTTCTGTACTTGTAATAAAACTTGACGATTCTAATTCCTCTAAAATTTGGGTTAATGCCCCACCTGATTTGATTTTGCTCAATTTCACAATTTCATTTTGGCTCATACCTTTCCATTTTGAATAACATGATTTTATTACGGCAATATGGTTCACAAAGTTTGTAAATAATGCTGCATAAAGATTTTCAAATTCATTTTTTAGTGGTGCATTTTCTTCAAAACATAGGCTATTTATAACTTGTGGCACTGATTTTCCTTTTTCTATTAAATTGAGGTAATACGGAATTCCACCCAAAATCATATACAATTCGGTGATTTGTTCATCATTAAATTTCAACTCTTTTTCTTGCAAAAAAGCTTTAGTTTCAAGGCAAGTGAAAGGTTGGAGATATAATTGTCTTGTTACTCTATTGTGTAATCCACCTTTGTTTTGAATTACTTGTCGTATCATCCATGAAGCCGCAGAGCCACAAATTGCCACAACAATATTGTTTTTTGAAGCCCAACTATTCCAAAAAAAACCAAATGCTTTCAAAAAATCGGACTTATGGCTTGCAATCCAAGGGAATTCGTCAATAAAAATTACAGGCTTATGTATATTTTTATTGTTTTGCAACAAACCGATTAATATTTCAAAAGCCTCAAACCAATCTTTAACCAAATTTGGTACGGAATCTTTGCCAAACGCTTGCTTTAAGCCAAATATAAAGCTATTGATTTGCTCTGACTTTGTGCCATTTTGCACACCGACAAACTCAAATACAAGGTTTTCATTATAGGTTTGCCTAATTAAATAAGTTTTCCCAACACGCCGCCTGCCCAAAACAGCGACTAATTCTGCTTCTTTCGTTTGCAATAAACCTTTCAGTATTTTGATTTCTTCGGTTCTTCCTACCATGTTTATTGATTTATTATTAGCGAAATGCACTACAAATATAACATATTTCGCTAATAATAAAAATATTGATAGCGAAATATACCACAAAAACACTATATTTCGCTACTAATTATGACAAAAACTTTTTCACTTCACAATCTTCCTAACCGTTATTTTTTCTCCATCAAAAATCCTCAAAAAATAAATTCCTTCTATCAAATTCCTGATATCTATTTCAAAAATATCGGATACAACAACTTGACTATCAACTGTTTGTAAAATTTTTCCGTTAAGATTCAGCAATTCTATTTTTATTATTCTTGCTTGATTTCGTAAAGGAAAAGCCACATTCAAAAAATCTTGGGCAGGGTTAGGAAATACTTTTACTTCAAAAATCTGTTCGGGAATTGACTCCACTCCTGTAACAACAAAGCCATCTAAACCATTAATTTGCCAACCCATTTCGTTCAAACAATTGAGTAATAATTCTCCGGGATTTTGGGTCACTTCGGCAGCTTTCACACTTGGCGACATCAACGAATTTGTATTGCCTGCGGGATAGGTACTTTCATCAAAATGCGAAAAACTTGAGCCGTCTTTAAAAGGTGAGGGAGCATAAAGTCGTGGCAAAATCGTGCCAAATTTGGTATTTTTCAAGCCAAAATAAAGAGCATTGCTTGTCAATGATTTCTTTAAGTCTTGCGATGGGTTTCCATAAACGCCAGAATTTGTTAGTTTTATTTTTTGAGAATCCTGCATAAAAACATCAAAAACATATGCACTTCCCGAAGCTCCATATTGTCCCTGCGTATCATTATTAACAACTTCCATAGAAGAGGCAAAACCCAAACCATGAGCAATTTCGTGCAACATTACAGTAATCAAATCATATTTACCAGCTTGTGGCTTTCCGTCAGTACCAAGATACCAATTAACTTTGCTATTAATTTCCATCGCCATTTCAAAATCTCCCGAATTCAAATCTTTTCCCGACAAAGCCTCAGCCAAAGGTGTGGGATACCAAACATTTTGGTAAGGTGCATTGGTAAAATTTTTATAAATTCGAGTTCCTTGTGTAGACGATAAAGTAGTCGTAGTGAGAGCCGATGTCCAAGTGGCTTTTATACGAATCGTTTGTGTAGAAATTAAATATTTTTCCCAAATAGCAGTTGCTTGTTCAAAAGCAGTTTTGGCTTGTTCAGGAAAATCAATGTAGGTAACTTCAATGTTTGAAGTAGCCGCCAAGCGAGCATTATTCTTTATAAAATCTTCAGGCAGAATTTGCGTAAAACTATTTTCTTCTGAAAAATGACAAACAGGAATCTTCGCAGGCATAGATTCCTGTGCAAAAACTATTTGCTGAAATAGTAGAAAGAAAATAATTGAAAAACGCATTTTGTTTTTATTAATTCCTGTGACACGCTTTTTCTGCGTGGCACGGATTTCTGTATTGGACGAATTTCTTGAAAATTTACTTTCAAACCTTTACTCCGTAACACGCAGAAAAAGCGTACCACGGAGTCTAATGTAATATAGACGTAAATTTTCACCAAAAAGTACACAAATCAAAAAACTCCCCACTTTCGAGGGGAGTAAAAGCTATAAATCCACCAACTTATAGCTTTTTTTTTAAACCCCCTCGCCGTCAAACGAAGGGATATTGTGAAGCTCGTCTTTCCTGACAAATTTGGTTAGAACCCTTTCACAAGAGCATTATGACCTAAAGTTTCCATTTTCTTTTGCGAATCTTTGGCATCAGTTGCGTCGCTAAACAAACCATAAATCACTCTGTAAACCATTGGCTTATCTGCCGATTTACTCACTTGAATAAATACTTTTTCGATTTCAGCTTCGCCACTTTTTGCCAATTTTGTAGCAAAATCTTTTGCAGCTTTCAACTGTCCAAAGGCAGCTAATTGCAAACCATAGCCTGCCAATTCCTGCATTTTACCATTCAAATCATATACATGATTGATATCAAAACCTGTAACTTTCGTAGTTTCTACTTCCAATTCTTTTTCTTTCACTACCTTTTTTATTGTTGCAGAAGAAACATTCGATTTTGTCGAAGCAGAAGCATCTGCCGTTGCCCAAAATCTCTCCACTTCATCATCAGCTTCAAGTTCTTGTACTTTCACTTTTGTTTTGCTTGACTTGATTCCCAATTCTGCCATTGCATTTTTTGAGATATTAGCAACTTTATCATTATCAGTAGTTTTTACACGGTCATTGATTCTTACAACAACTGATTTTCCGTTGTCTGTATTTGTCAATTTTACTTTCTTATTGAAAGTCATAGCTGTTTTTCCTTCTTTTGCAGCTGATACATTGCCAATTCCAAGGTCGTCAGAAAGGCTGGCTGTAACTTCTTGTGCTTGCGTTTGTGCTTGAACTTGGTTCATTGCAATAGTCAAGACGATTCCGAATAAATAAATAAAACTTGCTTTCATAGTAATTATATTTTTATGAGTTTTTTTGTGTTCTTGCTTTATGATTAAGCGGTGTCAAATAGTGTGCCAAATCATTTCAACGCATAAAAAAAACTCACAAATTATTTTTCGTGAGTTTTCTTATTCAATTTAATAGAGCTATTTTCTTATCTGAATTCTTTTACAAAAGGCGAATAGCCCAATGAAAGAAGCGTTCTTTGTTTTTCACGTGCAGCTTCATCGTTTTTCAATAAACCAAAATACACTTTATAGAAAGTTTTTTCAGGAGTATTTACAGTATAAATGAAGAGTTGACGTTTCTCAGCATCGCCTTTATAGGCAATTTTTAAGGCAAACTCCTTTGCTACCACAAGGTCAGAAAAAGACGCTAATTGCAAAGCATAGCCAACCAAATCTTTTCGTTCTTTCACATAAGTAAAACTATCATCATTAAATTTAGTACTTGAAATCTCTACTTCTTTCACATTTGAAGCATTATCACCACCAAATTCATCATTTTCTATCTCTTCAACAGTAACACGAGCTTTGCCAGCCTGTATCATGTTCGTTTGTTCGTTTGACTTAGTAATAATAATAATTTTATCAGTATTTTCTTTCGGTGTTATCATTTCATTCCTTGAAACAATATTGAAGGCATTAGCAAATCCTAAACCCAAAACCGTAATAATCGAAGTTAATAAAATCTTTTTCATGATATTTTTTGTTTGAATATGATTAAATGGTAGCAAACTTCGTGCTAAACTTGTTTCTTAGAAGAAAAAAAAAGAAATTTGAGGAAAAATTCTTTAACCTATAATATCGCTTCGTGCGGTAAGATGAATTGTGAATGTATTTGAATATTTGGTAACGGTTCCGCAGCGGCGTACCGTCACCAAATTTTCAAATTGCTTTATTTGCTCAAAAATCTATGAAAAATCATTTCCCTTTCCCTGCCTCTGGGCAATGTCGAGCAGTTGTCGAACGAGTTTCCCCCGAAATTGATGGTGGACGTTTTGCCACCAAAGCAATTATCAATGAAATTATTACTGTTGAAGCCGACATTATTATTGACGGACACGATAATATTGCAGCTCGCTTGCTTTTCAAACATGAATCTGACAAAAATTGGTCAGAAACTATCATGTCCGACATGGGCAACGACCGCTGGATTGGTCGTTTTCTTGCCGAAAAACAAGGTTTTTATATATATACAATTGAAGCTTGGGTAGACCATATTGCAAGTTGGCAACACGAAGTTGATTTGAAAGTCCGTGACGGGCAGCACCTTAAAGTTGAATTGATGCAAGGCGAGATTTTCATGAATGGCATGGCAAAACTCGCCAAAGGCGACGACAAAAAGGCGATTCAGGAAGCGGCAAAGGCATTTACAAACGAAAACCGCTACGACGAAGCCATTCAAATTGCGATGAGTAATCAACTTTCGGAATGGCTTATGAAATATCCTGAACGCCAAGATGCTTTTCGTTATAAAGAACTAAATCTTTATGTTGATAGACAAAAAGCTGGCTTTTCTGCTTGGTATTCGATGTTTCCTCGCTCGGCAGCGACCGAAGTTGGCAAACATGGTACTTTCAAAGATGTAGAGAAACTCTTGCCACGCATCGCCGAAATGGGCTTTGATGTACTTTACCTCCCTCCTATTCACCCAATTGGAAAAACGCATCGAAAAGGAAAAAACAATACGGTAAATTGTACGGACGAAGATGCAGGCGTTCCTTACGGAATCGGTTCTGAAGAAGGTGGACACACAGGAATTCATTCAGAATTAGGCACACTCGAAGATTTTAAACATTTGGTGCAGGAATGTTTAAAATATGATATTGAAATTGCAATGGATTTGGCGATTCAATGTTCACCCGACCATCCATGGGTAAAAGACCATCCAGATTGGTTCAAGATTTTGCCCGACGGAACAATTAAATATGCCGAAAACCCTCCAAAAAAATACCAAGATATTTATCCTGTAAATTTTGAAACCGAAGATTGGAAAAACCTTTGGCAAGAACTCAAGTCTGTGATGCAAACGTGGGCAGATTGGGGCGTAAAAATTATTCGAGTTGATAATCCGCATACAAAATCTTTTGTTTTTTGGGAATGGGTCATCGCCGAAATCAAGAAGGATTATCCTGATATGATTTTCTTGGCGGAGGCATTTACTAAGCCAAAAGTGATGCAGCAATTGGCAAAATTGGGCTATTCGCAATCATATACGTATTATGTTTGGCGAACGAAAAAAGAGGAAATTATGGAGTACATGACCGAACTCACAAAGTCGGAAATGAAGTATTATTTCAGACCAAATTTTTGGCCAAACACACATGATATTGACCCATATATGCTCCAAAGTGGCAACGAGCCTTTGTTTTTGATACGCTACTTTATGGCGGCAACTTTAGCAGGAAACTACGGAATTTTTGGTCCAACTTACGAATATTTATACCACGCTCCATATCCTGGAAAAGAAGAATATGCTTTCTCAGAAAAATATGAAATCAAATGGTGGAATTGGGAACATCGCAATAAATTGACGTATATAATTACGCAAGTAAACAAAATACGAAAGGAAAATGCAGCTTTTCATCAAACCAATAATATTGATTTTTGTAAAATTGACAACGAACAGCTATTGGCTTACTTGAAAACTTCGGCAAATGGCAACCGAATTTTGTGTATTACAAGTTTGGACGGAGATAATCGTCAAGGTGGATTTGTGAAGATTCCTTTGTGGAAAATCGGCAAAAATGAATGGGAAAGCTACCGAGTGCATGACCTACTTTCGGGAGCAACATATATTTGGAAAGGCACAACAAATTTCGTAGAACTCGACCCTCACATCTTGCCTTTTCATTTGTTTAGAATTGAGGATATTTAGGAAAAAAGGTAATTTTACATACCCTTTTTTTAATAATCCATAAAAATCTGTGTTTCCAACAGAATCCGTGTTATCCGTACGGTCCGCCGCCGCGGTTCTAAATTCGTCGAAAAATGGAACCGCTGCGGCGGACCGTACGGATAACACGGATTTTGACGGATTTCAAAGATTAAACAATTCTTATACCTTATAAATAGAAAAATGTTTACATTTGGGTTTAATCTCAAAACCCATGAAATACCAAACCCTCCTCTCCCATTTGACCGAAAAAGGCATCATTTCGGAAAAACAAGCTACACTTATAAGTACCAACGAAGCCTCTCAACCCTTTTCTGTTCATTGGGAATTACGCTCCTTACTATATCTCGGCATCACGTTTTTGAGTACAGGTTTGGGCATTTTGATTTATAAAAATATTGACACCGTCGGGCATAACATTCTAATAGGGCTAATCGCTTTGGCCTGTATTGGGTGTTTTTACTACGCTTTTATGGACCGAAAAGGCTTTTCTTGGCAAGAAATTGAAGGAACAACAAACCTCGATGATTTTGCACTTTTGGGCGGCTGTATTCTATTTCTTACACTCGAAGGCTATCTGCAATATCAATATAATATATTCGGCACTCGCTATGGTTTGGCGGCTTTTATTCCTGCAATTTTATTCTTTTTTTGTGCTTATAGATTCGACCACCGAGGCGTACTTTCGATGGCAATTACAGCATTGGCTTCGGGCGTAGGCGTAAGTATTGCCCCTGTAAAACTCTGGGAAGCCAACGATTTTAACAGTCAAAATTTGACGATAACTGCCTTATTATTAGGTATTTGTCTAATTTTCATTGGCTGGATTTCTGAACAAAAAGATTGGAAAAAACACTTCTCTTTTACCTATTTTCTTTTGGGTGGAAATTTGGCTTTTGTGGCAGCTTTGGCTGCACTTTTTCAGTTTGACTGGAAAATTATTTACTTTATCGCAATAGGAATTTTATCATTTTTATACATCACTTATGCAAGGCAAACGCATTCGTACATTTTCATGTTGATGGGTGTTATTTACGGGTATATTGCTTTTACTTATGGTGTTTTCAAAGTGCTTCCTGATGAATTAGATGCGGCTTTTTTTATGCTTTATTTCATGATTTCTGGAGCAGGAGTAATTTTGTTTTTAGTAAAAATTAAACAATTAGTCGGAATAAAAAAATGAAAAAATCATATAACGAAACTTGGGTTCAAAATATTGATAATCAGGCTATTATCAAAAATTGGCACGAGCAAAAGTTACTCAGTGATGAGCAATTTGAAGCTGCAAAAAAGGAATTTCCTGTAGGATTTCATCAATCTAATATTTTTGTAAAAATAGGATTATTCATATTTACAAATATTGTGGCTTCGGGAAGTCTTGGTTTTCTTTCGCTGTTTTTGGTTGCCATTATTTCAGAATCAACCACTGGATTTGGGATTTTAAGTTTGATTTATGCAGGAATATTCTTTTACTTTCTCGAATTTTTTATCAAGAATAACAATTTCTATCGATCAGGTGCAGATAATGCTTTGCTTTATGCCATGCTTGGTTCGTTGTTTAGTTTTTTCTTGGCAATTTCTGACTTCGATTTGCCAGTTTGGGTTTATTGTGCCATAAGCTTAGCCATACTTTTGCCTGCCTTACTTCGCTATGCCGACCCATTGGTAGCTATCGGACTTTTTATTTCATGGATAACACTTTGGTTCAATCTAATGACCAAATTTCCTGTTGGAAAACTGATTTTACCTTTTGTAATAATGCTTGTTTCGGCAGTGAGTTATTTTGGAATGAAATTTTGGAAAAAGCGAGAAAACTCTTCGTATTATGCTGACTGTCAAGACATTATAGAAATCTTAGCTTTATCAACTTTCTATTTGGGAGGAAATTATTATGTAGTTAGAGAAGGAAATGCAATGCTATATGGCTTGACGGATTCAATACAAATTGCATTTTCGCCGTTATTTTATTTCTTTACATTTGCCATTCCAATTTTTTATATTGTGCGTGGATTACAAAAACATGACCGAAAATTATTGATTGTAGGCATACTTTGTGTAGCGTTTTCGATTTTTACTTACCGACAATATTTCTCGGTTTTACCCCTCGAATGGGCATTGACACTTGGTGGATTTTTACTTGTTTTACTTTCAATTTTGGCAATTCGAGCATTGAAAGCACCTAAGTATGGTCTAACTTATGAGCCGAAAGGCAAAAATAAATTTCAAAACTTAGAAGCATTTATAGTAAATCAAGCAATGCCACAAGCTCCAGTCCAAACTGATAATATGCAATTTGGTGAAGGTGATTTTGGTGGTGGCGGTGCTGGAAGTGGGTATTGAGGGAATTAGAAAATATTAAACTAAAAAGAATGAACACCCCTTCAGAAATAAAAACAGAGTTGGCAAATGCCCTTTCGCATGGTTTGGGCATCTTATTTACAATAGTAGCTTCTCCAGTTTTGATTGCTATGGTTGTGCCAAAATCAAATCCGACGCTCACTTTTGCCGTAGCATTTTATAGCTTTTCGATGTTGCTTTTGTTTACTTTTTCAACACTTTACCATGCTTTTGATAATCCATTAGTCAAAAAAACACTCCGAATTTTCGACCATATTAGCATTTTCTTCTTGATTGGAGGTAGTTATGCTCCTTTTGTTGTTCTTTTCACACCTCCACAAACTGCATTTTGGTTTCTCATTGCACAATGGACAATCATTGCTTTAGGTATTATAAAAAAGATTTATTTCACAGGAAAATTTCGATTACTATCAAGCCTAATTTATATTTTTATTGGCTGCATGGTTTTCTTTCTTGGAAGCGATTTTTGGAAACTTATGCCCAGCAAATCAATCTATTTTCTTGCTACAGGTGGCTTTCTTTATTTGATTGGAGTCATTTTTTATCAAAACCAAAAAATTCCTTATAACCACTTTATTTGGCATTTATTTGTACTTTCGGCAGCGGTTTTTATTTATTTTGGGGTTTTGGTGGCTATTTGAGTAACTAATTCACCATTCCAATCTCCCGCAAAATTCTGCTAAATTCTTCATTCATTGGGGCGGTAATGTAAATATTTTCGCCTGAAATTGGGTGAATAAAACTCAGTTCGCTGGCGTGTAAAAGCATGGTTTTTAATCCGAATCGCTCTTCAAACATCTTGTTGTGTTTACATTCTCCATAGGTTTTGTCGCCGATTAAATAGTAACGTAATTGAGCAAAATGTCTTCTAATTTGGTGCATTCTGCCTGTTTCTGGTATAATTTCTGCCAACGAATACCTTGATTTTGGGTATTTACTTACAGCAATATCAACCTCAATTTGTTGCAAACACCTAAAATGTGTAATAGCATCTTGAAACCCTCCTTTTTCTTTTTCAAGTGGTCGGTCTGCAGTGCCAGATTCGGGCAAATAGCCTCTTACCAAAGCCAAATATTTTTTATGAACAGCATGATTCTCAAATTGTTTTTTTATCTCCTTATCAACTTCGGGCGAAAGTGCAAAAAGTAAAACCCCTGAAGTTTTTCGGTCAATCCTATGGCAGGGACTTACCCAACAACCAAGTTGGTCACGCAGCAATTGCAAAGCAAAAACACTCTCATCAGCAGCAATTGATGAGCGATGCACCAACAAATTATGTGGCTTATTGATAGCCACCAAATGCTCGTCTTGGTATAAAATAGGGAGGATTTGGGTTTGCATTGAATATTTTCGTAATAATTACCCTTAAAATTACGCTTTTGTCAGTTAGCTGACAAATGTTTTCATTTTTACCTGCTACATTCGTAACTCATTTAAAAAAAAGCAAAATGAAAAAATCACTTATTATCGTATTTCTACTTTTAACAATAAATATTTTCGCACAAACTTCTGCCCCCAACTGGCTTAAAAGTTGGCGATACCGCCCCCGAATTTTCTGTAATCGATTATGCAGGAAACAATATCGTACTTTCAGAATTATTGAAAAAAGGGAAAGTTGTAGTACTTTTTTATCGTGGTGCTTGGTGTGGCTATTGCAACAAATATATGAATGAATTACAGGAAAATGCTGCGAAATTTGTCGAAAAGAGAGTTACCGTCATTGCAATCACGCCCGAAACAAATGAATATGTGCAGGAAATGATTGATAAAGCAAAAATTACTTTTCCCATAGTTTACGACAAAAACCGTTTGATGATGAACCAGTTTAAGGTACTTTACAATATAGATAACGAGTTGAAAGAAAAATTCAAAACCTATAAAATTGACCTCGCCAAACGCAACGGAAATGATGATTATGTGCTTCCTGTGCCTGCCACTTATATTATTGATCAAAATGGTAAAATAAATTTTGTTCATTTTGACCCTAATTATAGTATTCGTGCAAAAATGGAAGATATATTTGCAAATCTTTAATTTTCCAACAAACCATGACAATTCTACAAACCCCCGCAGAGCGATTTGAAAACCTCAATGATTATCCTTTTGCTCCACATTTTTTATCGGTAGCACCCAATCTACAAATGCACTATGTTGATGAAGGCGAACCAAACGCACCAGTCGTTTTGATGTTGCATGGCGAGCCTTCTTGGTCGTATCTGTACCGAAAAATGATTTCTATTGTGCAGAAAGCTGGGTTTAGGGTTATAGCTCCAGATTTAATTGGCTTCGGAAAATCTGATAAAATCCTTGAAAAAGAAGCGTATAGCTATCAATCTCACGTAGATTGGATAACGGCATTTATAAAAAACCTTGATTTGCAAAACGTTACGCTCGTTTGTCAAGATTGGGGCGGACTAATTGGCCTACGAGTTGCTGCCGAAAACGAAAGTCGTTTTGCTCGAATTTGTGCCGCAAATACTTTTCTTCCAACTGGCGAGCAAGCTGCCTCAGAAGCGTTTTTGAAATGGCAATCATTTTCACAAAGTGTACCTATTTTTCCGACAAGTTCTATCATAAATGGGGCAGTTGTAAACAAACTTTCAGAAGAAGAATTGGCAGCTTATGATGCACCTTTTCCTGATGAAAGTTATAAAACTGCTGCCCGAATATTTCCGCTATTTGTACCTATCACGCCCCAAGACCCAGCCTCTGAAGCAAATAAAAAGGCTTGGCAGGTGCTTGCACAGTGGAAAAAGCCGTTTTTGACTTGTTTTTCAGACAAAGACCCAATTACAAAATACGGGGATATTCCTATGCAAAAACTTATTCCAGGGTGTGCAGGTCAGCCACATACAACCATCGAAAATGCAGGACATTTTTTGCAAGAAGATAAAGGTGAGGAATGGGCAGAAATAATTGTTAAATTCCTGAAAAATTAAGCAAAAATGAATAAAAACAAAGTGATTTATTGGTTAGCCACAGCTATTTTTTGTGGTATTATGCTATTTTCGGCAACGATGTATTTTACCAAATATGAGATGGTAAAAGGCTTTTTCGTAGCATTGGGCTACCCAATTTACATCATTTATCCATTGGCAACCGTCAAAATTTTAGGAGTGATTGCTATAGTTTCTAAAAAATCCCAACTTTTGAAAGAGTGGGCTTATGCAGGTTTTTTCTTTGATGGAATGTTTGCTGCAACCGCCCATTTTTATGCCAAAGATGGTGGTCATGTGATGGCATTGGCTGTTGTTTTGATGCTTATAATTTCTCGAATTTATGAGGAAAAAGTTTTTATAAAATCTTAAATTACCAGCCAATGTATTTAGGGGGTTTGACACCATTTAATCGTAAATAAACTACCAATTGTCCTCGGTGGTGCGTTTGATGGTCATTTAGAAGAAAAACGATTTTTCGTTTAGTAGAATGTCCGCCCCAATAATCCAATTCTTCTTCCAACGTTTTGTCAGTCATACCAACAAAGGTTTCTCCTGCGTAGTCAAAGGCTTTGCCTAAATATTCGATGATTTCCTTTTTCGACATTTTACTGTCCTTTGCTTCAATAATTTTTACCCCAACTGGGACTTCAATATTTCTAATCAATTTTGAAGAAATAAAATACATATTATTTGCCATGTGAACAAGCTGATAGCCAAAAGTATTTTCGTCGGCAACGGGTTTGTAGGAATATTTATCTTCGGGCATTGCTTCGGCAACTTCGAGCGTATAGCTTTTCATACCTTTCCATTTGCTGAGTGCATCAGTAATAAATGGACTTTGATTTTGGGCAAAAAGTGAGAGGTTTAAGAATAATGTGAAAATAAAAATGAGTTTTTTCATAAGATTAATTTTAGAGGTTTGTTATAATTTCAGGAATACTTTTCTCACGCCAATCAATACAAAAATAAGCAAAGTGTAAACAATAAAAAATGGAATAATATAGCCAATTAGCTTGAAATTTAGCATAAAAGCGATAATTAATAACTGAAAACCTAAGCCATAAAGCGAAACAAGTGTCATAAACCAATTTGGAAAAGTTTGCACTTTATAGGCCTCTTTGTCTAAAAAATGAATTATTTTGTCGAATATTCCATAAACCGCCGAATAGATTGCAAACAAAACATCAACCATTTTTTGACTTTCGCCAGCAAATGCTTTCGGAGATTTATACTCAAAAACTCTACTTGTGGTATCGCCACCAACAGATTTATTTCTTAAAATTACGTAATAATAATTATAGAGCGTTCCTTGCAGTTGGATACAAATAAAAGCTACGATTGTTAGCAAAAATGATGATTCAGTAATGAAACAAATAGTTGTCAGAAACAAAAAATTCAAAATAATATCAAAAATACTATCCAAATAGCGTCCAGTATAAGAAGGTGTATTTTTTATTCTTGCCAGTTCGCCATCCGCCGCATCAAGAATTGATTTGAGAATTAGAAAAAAACCAGCGAAAAAAAAGTAGCCTTTCAGCATACAAAAAATAGCAATTAAACCAGAAATTCCAAAAAGAAATGTAACATGAATAGGTGTAAATCGAGTATTTTTTAATTGATTGACAATGAAAATTGCAAACGGTCTTCCGTAGTCTGACAAATCGAAAAATTTGTCTTGGGCAGTAAGTTTAGACATTAAAACTAAAAAAAGGGACTTGACAATATAGTCGGGTTATAATTGTAACACTTTATTCTAAAAGGATGTTCATAAAAACTATTCAGACTTCAAATTCTTCTTCCAAATCGTCCTTTTTCTCCCAAAAAACCCTCAAAACTTTAGATTTTACGCCAATTTCTTGAAAAAACTGCAACCAAGCCAATTGCTGATTTGACAAATTATCTGTTGGAGATTTTACTTCAACAAAACAATATTCTCCTTCAAATTCGTCCCACATAAAAAGGTCAGGAAAACCTCGAAGATTTTCGACCAAATTTTTTGACATTTCATGCAAAATCTTTTTCATTGCCTCAAATTCAACCATTTCCATTGCCTTTCTGACCATCAACCAGACTTCTTCGAGCCAAATTATAAACGGATTGGCAATGCCGAACTTCGATTCGTAGCGTTCGCCCATGTAAATCAATAAATCCTGCACATCTTTAAAACCATCTAAATGACTGATAATCAAGTCTTTACGTTTTTCATAGAAATCTGGCAAATATAAATCAGATGGGCGACGTTGGAACGGGTGATGAAACGCAACCAAACTTGGGTCGAAAACAATATCCCAAAAAACTAAGCCAAAAATTCCTCGCCACAAATGGTTTTCTGCAAAAACTGCCATTTTACCTTCGCCATGATAATATTCTACTACGCCTAACTCAACTTGGTGTCTAAAGTCTTCCGAGATTGTAATGGACTCCGATTCGTGCAGCCATGAAGTTGTACTTTTCTTAGTTTTTTTCTTGGAATTAATTCTATTCAAAAAGTCAATTGCAAAGAATTTTTCATCAGCATTTTTCGGAAAATCAATCATCAATTGGCAAAGCGAAAAAGCTTCGTCAGTATGCTTTAATTTTTCTAAAGTTCTGACTTGACGTTCACGAGAAGGCACTTGTTCGGTGAGCCGAAAAATGGTCAGAGCTTCATCTAATTGTTTGTTTTTTTCAAGAAATATAGCAATTTTTATAATTAATCGCTCATACGCAGGCAAAGCGATTTCGCTAAGTTCGCCAACAGTTTCTGCAAAATTCATAAACCAATCATAAATTTCGAGTGCTGGAGTAGCGTCTTTTAGTTGATTAAAAAGATCGTTTTGGTCAGTGATTAGCCATTTATCTTCGGCATCTTTTCGGGTATTAAATCGTGCTACAAGTTTATCATCATCATGGCTTTCAAATTGCACTAAACCCATATCTCGCATCACAAATTCTGTCATGTCAAGGTAACGATTTCCGAAAAACAAAAACTTTACAAAAGTTACTTCAAATTCAAAACAAACTTTGATTATTTGCTCAAAATCATTGAGAGTTTCTATGATTTCTTCCAAACTAAAATCTTGCAAAATTGCTTCTACAAGTTCTTCTTTTTTGAGTTTTTTGTAGATTGTTTTTTTCTCGGTGAGCAATTTAGAAAATCGCTCCACGAGTTCCTTTGTTGTTAAAACTCCCAATAATTCTTTCCCGAATGTTTGGTGTTTTTCTGCGTTTGGGTTTTCGATAAATTCTCGTTCGAGGAGTTCTTTTATTAATGCAGGAATATTTTCTAACTCACTGTATATCAGCTTATTAGTCCTAAAGAAAAGTCCACGACGATTACAAAAGCGAATAAAAAGACATTGGGCATCTTCACTCAAACAATAGTATTTTCTTAAGAAACGCCATTCATTTTCATTCAGAATATGGCGGTATTTTTCCTGAACAAAATCCAGTACATAATTGAAATATTCGAGGTAATATTTAGGAGGAAGGTCGTTTTGTGCCACAAAAATTACAAAAAATGACAGATTAGAAAATCGCAGCTGCGAACCGTCCGTCGTACTGTTACAATTTAACTTTCAGTCCATCAAAAGCCAGTCGAATATTGTCAGGAAGTTCCTTTTCTACTTCGGCATGAAGACCCATTTTATGACTAATATGTGTCAAATAGGTCATTTCGGCATTTACTTTTTTTGCCAAATCAACAGCTTCGTCGAGTGTAAAATGCGAGATATGTGTCTTGCGTTGCAAAGCTCCCAAAACCAAAATTTTTGTACCATAAACCTTTTCCAATTCTTTGTCAGAAATAAAATTTACGTCAGTAATATAGGTAAAATCCTTGATTCTGAAACCTAAAACTGGTAGCTTATGGTGCATCACTTGAATGGGCGTAAATAGTGTATTTTTAATCGTAAATGCCTGATCATCAATGGAATGCAAATTCAACAATGGCACACCGGGATATTTATTATCATCAAAAGCATAGGCAAATTCACGCTTGAGTTGACTCAAAACTCGGTGGTGTGCATAAAGGTCTAAATGATTGATTCCGTGCAGATAATTGTAGGGGCGAATATCGTCAAGCCCTGCTGTGTGGTCTTTGTGTTCGTGGGTATAAATGACGGCATCAATGTTTGGAATGCGTTCACGCAAAGCCTGCTGTCGAAAATCGGGTCCCGTATCAATAACAAAACTTTTACCTTCAATTTCTATCCAAACTGATACTCTCAAGCGTTTATCTCTGTAATCCAAAGAATTACAAACCTCACACCCGCAAGTCAGCACGGGTATTCCGCCCGAAGTACCTGTTCCCAGAAAAGTTACTTGCATTTTTAATTGAGTGATTTAGTGAATGAGTGATTTAGTGATTTTTTTGAATAAATTTTTCTTAATCACTCATTCACCAAATCACTCATTCACTCAATAGCCTTATTCCGTTAGTGCCTTGACCACATTTACCAATTTATCAAAATTGAGAGGTTTCATCAAAGCATCATTAAAACCTGCATCTTTAAAATCTGCTTCTGAATAATTTTTGGCATTTCCTGTAATCGCAACGGCAGGAACATTGGCTTTTTTCTTGTCTTTTAGCTCCCGAATCGCCTTAATGCACTCCATTCCGTCCATAATTGGCATATTGATGTCAAGCAAAAGAATGTCGAAATCTTCTTTGTCAAGCAATTGCATAACTTGTTCGCCATTTTTGACGGCAGTAATTTCAAAGTTTTGGAATTCCAAAATCTTCTTGGCTAAGTTCTGAATCACAGAGCTATCTTCGGCAATTAATACACGTTTCATTGAGGGCATATTGTTTTAAATTATGAGTCTTAGTATTTTAAACGTAAAGATAATCAAAGAAGGTTTTTATCAAAATCAAAATTTGTTATAATTTGAAATAATTGTTTTATTTTTAGTAAAATCTAAATACTACATGACATTTTTTTTAAAAACCAGTGAAAATCCGTGTTTCCGCAGGAATCCGTGTTATCCGTGTACTAAAATCGTCGAAAATGGAACACGGATAACACGGATTTTTGACGGATTTAAAATAAAAATTGTCATGTACTATTAAAGCGAAACGTCGCACCGTTAGGTTGCTATTATAATAATTTGATATTATTTTCATAAAAACGACTAAAAGTCGTTAAAAAATTATTTTTACTATTGTTGAATAAAATTTGTGAAAATTCCTAAAAATCGTGTCTTTTGCGTTCAATTATAATTTTCATCGTTTCAATGAATCGTCAAATCTCCGCAGGAAAAAAAATCTATTTTGCTTCTGATTTTCATTTGGGTGCTCCCGACCACGAAAAAAGTTTGGTTCGAGAACGCCAAATTATTGCTTGGCTCGAAAGTATCAGGCATGATGCCGAAGTTATTTTTTTGGTTGGAGATTTATTCGATTTTTGGTTTGAATACCGCCACGTTGTTCCAAAAGGATTTGTTCGTTTTCTTGGAAAATTAGCTGAATTGAGCGATTCAGGCATCGAAATCATCATTTTTCTTGGAAACAGAGATATGTGGATGACCGATTATTTTGAAAAAGAAATGAATATCAAAACCATTCGTCGACCACAAACTTTTATTTTTAATCAAAAAAAGTTTTACATCGGTCATGGCGATGGACTCGGTGCGGATGATTTTGGCTATAAATTATTGAAAATTGTTTTTGAAGGAAAACTTCCAAGATTCCTTTTTGGGCGAGTCTTGCATCCAAACTTAGGAATGTGGATTGGACAACTTTGGACGAAACTGAGTTGGCGAAAAAAACTTAAACCCGAACAGTTTTTAGGCCAAGAAAAAGAGCATCTCGTGATGTACTCAAAAGAAATTGAAGCAAAAGAACACCATGACTTTTATATCTTTGGGCATCGGCATACTAAAGTTGATATAAACATCTCAGCATCAGCACGTTATATCAATCTGGGCGACTGGATTTGGCATAATAGTTATGCCATTTTTGATGAAAATGAGTTGATTTTGACAAGTTTTAAAGTAAAAATTGATTCCTAAAACCTAATCTCTAAATTCTAATACCTAAGCCATCATCAGTTCCTTTTTTTTTATTTCCAAGAGCGAATTATTGAGAATATTTTGCTTCATTGCTGAATGAAATAATGGCAAATTGAAGGCAGCTTTTATACTGTCCAACTGAGGCTCATTATGGCAATCTGTGCCAAAAAAAGATACCATTTTATTATTTACGAGCATTTCTGCAAATTCTTGTGTTTGTTTTGAATAATACCCAGAAAGCGAACCAATATTTACTTGAAAAAGTAGTCCGTTGAAAACTAAGCGATTCAGTACCTCCAAATCATGCAGATTGATGTATCGCTCAGGGTGAGCAAGTACAGGGGTATAACCCGCTTGTTTGATTCTGATGGCCGATTCGAGAATGTGTGCAGGGCGAGCTACAAAAGAAGCCTCAAAAAGTAAATACTTTGCATCACCGCCAAAAGTCAAAATTTCCTTTCGTTCAATCAATTTAAAAAGCTCATCTTCCAAATAATATTCGGCAGATGCTTCTATTTCCATCGTAATATTCCTTCTTTTTAGCACACTTTTTAGTACATGAAGCGACTGCAAAATATCTTCGGGAGCGTTGTTATAATATCCCTTCATTACATGAGGCGTAGCAATAATTTTGCGGTAACCCATGGCATACATCGCCTTAATGATGGATACACTTTGCTCAATATCGGTCGCTCCATCATCTAATTGAGGGAGAATATGTGCGTGAACATCAACGACAAGTGAGTGTTTCGGCAGAGCAATTTGCTCTCCTAAATCACGCTTTTTAAACAACGCGTCAAACATCGAGGTAATGAGTTTTTGTGGCATAGATGGATTCAATCAAAACAAGTCGAAAATTCGGCTTATTTATAATTTACCATAAACCAAGACCGTGCCAAATGCTACCGTTTATTTAGAAAAATAGTAAGCGGTAGCATTGGTTTTCTTTTAAGAAATTTATGCTATTGAAGAAAGAATTGGTACAATTAATGATTAAGAGGATTTGCTTATTTATCAAATAATTGTTTGAAAGTTGGTAGCTCTAAATCCTTCTGCGACACATTCGGTTTTTTGATTTCCCAATCAATATTTAGGTCTGAATCGTTCCAAATTATGCCACTTTCGGAGGCTTTATTGTAGGTATTTGTACATTTATAAGCAAAAACGGAAGTCTCGAGTGCGGCAAATCCATGTGCAAAACCTTCTGGCACAAAGACCATATTTTGCAAATTTGCATCTAATAAAAATTTCTGATGTTTTCCAAAAGTTGGGGAATTTGGGCGTAAATCTACTGCCACATCAATCACTTTTCCTGAAATAACTCTGACGAGTTTTCCTTGTGAAAAAGGGAAATTCTGAAAATGTAGCCCACGTAAAACCCCAGCAGTAGAAAATGATTGATTGTCCTGGACAAATTCAAACGGAATGCCATTTTTTGCAAAAGTAGCTTGCTGATAAGTTTCAAAGAAATGCCCTCGTTCGTCTTCAAAAATTCTTGGAAAAATTTCTACCAATCCTTCAATACTTGTTTGCCTAAACTCCATTGTAATAGCTATTGTGATATTCAGAAAGACAAAAGTAGTTCATAGAAAATAATTTACCACAACTTTTTCGATTAAATCGCATTAATTATAGAAATTTGCGACAAAAAAAGGTACATCAATGACAAAACAACAACTTTTCGAGCAAATCACAAAAAAAAACTCTTATTTGTGCGTCGGTTTGGATACCGACATCAAAAAAATACCTTCCCATCTATTAAAGGAAAAAGACCCGATTTTTGAATTTAATCGCCAAATTATAGACGCAACTGTGGAGCATGCCGTTGCGTATAAACCAAATATTGCTTTCTACGAAGCATTGGGGTCAAAAGGTTGGGAAAGTTTAGAGCGAACCATCGAATATATTCCTGAAGAATGTTTTACCATCGCTGATGCCAAACGTGGCGATATTGGCAATACTTCGGGGCTTTATGCACGCACTTTTTTTGATAAAACTTCGTCAGGACTTGAATTTGATTCGGTAACGGTTGCACCCTATATGGGTAGCGATTCGGTGATGCCGTTCTTAGAATTTGAAGGAAAATGGGTGATTCTTTTAGCCCTAACATCAAATACAGGTGGGAATGATTTTCAACAGTTGCAAGTTGGCGATAAACAATTATTTGAACAAGTGATTTTGACTTCTCAAAAATGGGCTGATAGCGAGCGAATGATGTATGTCGTGGGAGCTACAAAAGCGGATAAACTATTGAAAATCAGAGAGTTAGCACCCGAACATTTTTTACTTGTTCCTGGCGTTGGAGCTCAGGGCGGAAGTTTAGAAGAGGTTTCAAAATACGGTATAAACAAACAATGTGGCTTATTGGTAAACTCTTCAAGAGCGATTATTTATGCTTCATCTGACCAAGATTTTGCACAAAAAGCAAAGCAAGAAGCACAGTCAGTGCAACAAGAAATGGAGACATATTTGCAGATTTATTTGTAGTACCTCATCCTAAATCCTTCTCAACAGGAGAAGGACTTTGAAAATTATGACCGAAGCATTTTTACATTATTTATGGCAATTTCAGCAATTCGACAAATCTGCTTTGCAGACCATTGTTGGTGAAAAAATATCAGTACTAAAAACGGGCATTTTAAATACCAATGCAGGACCAGATTTTAGTCATGCTCGACTTCAAATTAATGAAATCGAATGGGCAGGAAATGTAGAAATTCATATAAAATCTTCGGATTGGAAAATCCATAATCACCAAGAAAACGAAGCCTATAATAATGTAATTCTTCACGTGGTTTGGGAAAATGACAAACCAATTTTTCGACAAGATGGAAGTCAGATTCCTACAATTGAATTAAAACCGATTTCTGACATAAACTTACTCAATAAATATCAGCAACTTATTGATAATCAGTCTGTTATACCTTGTGAATCTTATTTTAAGGATATTTCTACTTTGTCAAAAATCAGTATTTTAGACAAAGTTTTGACAAAACGTTTGCAACAAAAAGCTCAAATTGTGAACGAAATTTTCGAGAAAAACAATGGTGATTGGGAAGAGACAGCCTATCAGCTTTTGGCAAAAAACTTTGGTTTTAAGCTCAATTCAGAAGCGTTTTTGAGGCTTGCTCAAAACCTACCTTTGAAGGTTTTGCAGAAGCACCGAAATAATCTAATACAAATCGAAGCAATGCTTTTCGGACAAGCGGGTTTGATTGAAAAGGTAGATGAATATTCTGAAAAACTTAGTCAAGAATACGACTTTTTTGCTACAAAATTTTCATTGAAAGCAACGCAATTAGGGTCGCATGAATGGAAGTTTTTACGCACTCGTCCTGCCAATTTTCCTACGATTCGTATTGCACAATTGGCAAAACTTATTACGCAACAACAAAGTTTTTTCTCGCTTTTTACGCAAACGAATTCGATTGAAATTTTACGAAATGCTCTAAAAATTGAGCAATCATCTTACTGGCAAGAACATTATAATTTCGGTAAAGTTGCCAACAAAAATTTGGTAGGATTAGGTAAAGATTCTATCAATAATATTTTAATAAATACAGTTATTCCGTTATTGGCTTGTTATTCAGAAAAGACTGATAATCAAGAAATTATGAATCGTTGCGTGAGTTTTTTGGAAGCATTACCCGCCGAAAAAAATCATATTACTGAAATGTGGGAAGGCTTGGGTTTAGAAATAAAAACAGCGTTTGATTCGCAAGCAAGTATTGAGCTTTACAATAATTTCTGCACACAAAAACGCTGTCTACAATGCAATGTGGGGATTGAGATTTTGAGAAGATAATGTAGAATTGAAAAAAGTTTAGAGTACAAAATCTGCTTGATACATTCTGCACTCTAAACTCTAAACTAATAAACTACGTGCGATTTACCATCGAGATACCCGATACCAACAAAATTACACCAAGCACAGCAGGAGCAATTTTTCTTGCACCTTTTACAGCCATTCCCATTACGGTATCATCAGCCGACATAAAGGCAACACAGGCAAATAACAATAATAATAAGCCGATTCCAGCTAAAACGCCACCAAGAGTTCTTTTAAATTTACTTCCGTCATTCATAATTTCAAACGTTTTCGAGTTTAAGTATTTGTGATATATTTCTAATTTCTTCTTTATTTTTCACAGGTTTTAAGTTCAATTTCGTTCCTTCCTTCACTACAAATTCATAAGATTGGTCAAATTCATTCGGGATAATTCCTTCTAAAACGGCTTCACGCAAAGCCAATTTTATCGTTCCGACTTCTTTTGATGGCTTCAAATCAAAAACCTCCATTATCATTTCGCCAGTAATAACTGGCTGAAAATTACGAAGTTTATCTTTTTCTTCCAACTCTATTAGCATTTCTTCTACTTTATCGAAATTTGCGAGGTATTTTCTGACCTTAGTTTGATCTTTTGAGGTAATATCTGCCCGACAAAGTATCATCAAATACTCCAAATCTTCACCAGCTTCAAACAATAATCGCCTCAAAGCTGAGTCGGTAATGCTTTCTTTTGCCAAAGCAATCGGACGTAAATGTAGGCGAACTAATTTCTTCACCATTCGCATTTTTCCATCCAAAGGAAGCTTCAATTTTCGGAAAATTACTGGGGTCATTTTTCCACCTAATTCTTCATGCCCATGAAACGACCAACCTACTTTTGGACTAAATCTTTTGGTGGCTGGCTTCGCAATATCATGCAAAATAGCCGCCCAACGCAACCATAAATCATCAGACCTAAGAGCCACATTATCAAGCACTTGCAGTGTATGATAGAAGTTATCTTTATGCCCTTTTCCGTCTTGTGTTTCTACGCCTTGCAGTTCGCAAAACTCAGGAAAAATGATTTGTAAAAGTCCAGTATAATAAAGTAATTTAAAGCCATAAGAAGGTACTTTCGACAAGATAATTTTATTCAATTCGTCGGTTATACGTTCTTGCGAAACAATGCTTATGCGGTCTTTCATCGCTGCAATAGCATCGAAAGTTTTGCCATCAATATCAAAGCCGAGTTGCGAAGCAAACCTCACGGCACGCATCATGCGAAGTGGGTCGTCGGAAAACGTAATTTCGGGTTCGAGTGGTGTGCGAATTAGTTTTCTTTTGATGTCCTCAACACCTCCGAAAGGGTCAATTAATTCACCAAAATTCGACTTATCCAACGAAATACCCATTGCATTTATCGTAAAGTCTCTACGATTTTGGTCGTCTTCGAGCGTTCCATCTTCTACCAAAGGTTTGCGTGAATCGTGGCGATAAGATTCTCGCCTTGCTCCTACGAATTCTAATTCAATGTCGCCAGATTTGATTTGTGCTGTACCGAAGTTTTTGAAAAAACTGACGTAAACACTCGAATTACCTTCTATTTTTTCAAGGTTTTTGGCTACTTTTTCCGCCAATTCGATGCCACTTCCCACACAAACAACATCAATATCTTTGTTTGGGCGATTCAATATAAGGTCACGAACGTAGCCACCAATTAGATAAGCATCAACATTTATATCGGCTGCCGAGCGTGCAATTAATCCAAAAATTGGTTCGTTTTGTAGGTTTTCTTTGAAATTCAATGTAAATATTGGTAGTTCTATCGGCAAAGGTACAAAGGATTGAAGACCTAAACAATTATGCTAAGAATATTGAAGAAATGCATGAATAAGCAAACGAAAAACCTTAATTTTGGAATTGTTAACGGAACGCCGTCCGACGGAACACCGTCCGACGGAACGCCGCTCAATTGTTAATTGATAATTGTTAATTGTAATGAATCCAAATATTCCAGAAACTAACCAAACCCGTATCGTGATTGTCGGTGCTGGTTTTGGTGGTTTAGCTCTCGCTCAAAAACTCGCCAAACACGATGTACAAATCGTGTTGATTGATAAAAATAATTATCACCAATTTCAGCCGCTTTTTTATCAAGTCGCCATGGCTGGACTTGAACCGAGTTCGATTTCGTTCCCGCTTCGCAAGATTTTTCAGAATAAACCGAATGTGCATATTCGTATCACGAAGGTTTTGAAAGTAAATACAGAAAAAAATATTTTAGAAACCGAATTAGGCGAACTCAGCTACGACTATTTAGTAATGGCGATGGGTGCTGATACTAATTTTTTTGGCATGCAAAATATCATCAATAATGCAATGCCCATGAAGTCGGTTTCGGAGGCTATCTATCTGAGAAACAAGGTTTTACAAAACTTGGAAGACGCCCTCACCGCTACTGATTCTGACACAAAAGAAGGTTTGATGAATATGGTGATTGTAGGAACTGGACCTACGGGCGTGGAGGTTTCTGGGACTTTGGCTGAGATGAAAAAGCTAATTTTGCCTAAAGATTACCCAGAATTAGACTTCAATTTGATGAAAATATATCTGTTTGGAACTTCGCCCGAAGTGCTTGAAGTGATGTCGGAGGAAGCCTCAATAAAGAGCAAAGAGTATTTGGATAGACTGGGGGTAATTGTCAGAAATGGCGTAAGAATTACAGATTTTGATGGAAAATATGCTTATACAGACACAAATGAGAAGATTAGGACAAATAATGTAGTTTGGGCGGCGGGCATCAAAGGCAATGCGATTGAAGGTTTTCCAAAGGGAATTTATGGTGCAGGAAGTCGTTTGAAAGTCAATGAATTTAATCAAGTGGAAGGTTTGCCAAATGTGTTTGCAGTTGGTGATATTGCTTTGATGAGTGGCGACCCGAAATTCCCGAATGGACACCCACAAGTGGCTCAACCTGCGATTCAACAAGGGGAATTATTGGCCAAAAACCTTTTGAAAATTCTGAGAAAAGAAGAGCCTGTGGGTTTTGAATACAAAGATTTAGGCTCAATGGCAACCGTTGGAAGGCATTTGGCGGTGGTTGATTTACCTTTTTGGAAATTTCAAGGGGCTTTTGCTTGGTATGTTTGGATGTTTGTGCATTTAATGGCAATTTTGGGTGTAAAAAACAAAGTAATGGTATTTATCAACTGGCTTTGGAATTATATCACTTATGACCAATCATTGAGATTGATTATTAAGCCGAAGGTGAAGGAGTAATGGAGGTTTGTGTAAACTTAATTTTAGGACGAGACAATATGAAAAGTTTAAAACAATTAGAAGAACAGTATTCATTTAAAAGTCCTTTTAAAAAAAAGTCCTTTTAAAAATAGGATAAAAGTGAATAGTAAAAATATACCGAAAGAATTAAGATTTTTTACGCCTTACCTTAAATTTTTTATATCAGAAGACCAAAGTGAAAGAGATGAACTAATAAAAATTATTCCTAAAAAAGCTATGGATGACTTGAATTCTCTAATAGAAAAACATTTAGATGAAATTGATAATTGGTTAGGAGGTGAAGAAGCAGAAAACCCTTTATCATCTAATGAATATATCTATTTTTCCATTTTAAGAATTATGTCTGGTTGTTAGTTGAATTTAAAAGAAAAGTCTTGTCTCGTCCTGAAATAGATTTACACAAACCTATTTCAGGACAAGACAAAATGCTTTTCAACATCCACCAGCTTTAGGAATAGCATAAATTACATTCCCAAAAGCATTTAGATTAAACACCTTATCTCCAATAGCAGGCTTCATCAACCCCCAGTTCGCCTTAATCTTGGCAAAAAATAAGCGAGAAGTTTGGCTAAATTTTAATTTAGTCAGTGTGTTAGCCGTTCTTAGAACGGCATTTGTCAAAACTGCCCCCCGCTCGCCTAAATGTTAGCAAAAGATGAGCGAGAAGTTCGGCTAAATGTAAATTTAGTCGGTGTGTCAGCCGTTGTTACAACGGCAGTAGAGAATAGGTTTTTTCGTAGTTGCGTTCAGAGAACGCATGAAACAGCGACTGATTTTAAAATCAGCCGAACAACTGAGAACATTAAGGCGAAGGGAGTAAAAAAACCGATTTCATATCATGGCACTCAGATAGGCCAAAGGTACAAAATTTATTTTTTCAACAATGCCCAATGGTGCCTCAGAAAACACCAAGGCTTTGTTAATATTGGTATGTGTTTCCAATAATAAATGTAAACTCCGCAAAGCTCCTTTTGCCGCCGCTTTAACTTCAATCGGTATTATTTCACCCTCTTTAACTATCACGTAATCTACTTCTGCGGCACTGTTTTTTTCAGTTCTTGCCCAATAGTTCAGTTCATTTCGAGTGGCTATTATTTCTTGACCAATAAATTGTTCCGCTAAAGCTCCCCGAAACATTCCTAAAAGTGATTCGTTTTCAAGCTCTTTGGCTGTATTTATTCCACTATATTTTACCAGTAAACCAATGTCTAAAAATATTGCCTTAAATTGTTTTCCAGAAGTAGTCAATGGCAAGCCTGCCACCGAAACATTGCTAACTTTGTGTATCAAGCGAGCGTTTTTTAAAGCCTCAAATGCTTTTTTAATGGTGGGCATCGTAAAACGGTCGCTCAATTTTGTATATATTATTTGTTGTCCTACTTTTTGAACACAGTTTTGCAAAACGTCGTTTAGGCAATCTGTATCTACGGTTGGTTTATATTTATGAAAATCCTGTTGGTAAGTAAATAACAAGTCAGCTTGAAGACTTTGGACAACTAAATAGCTGTTGCTTTTTACAAAAGTATCCACACATTCGGGCATACCGCCCACAATAAAATATTTTTGTAATGCAGTTTTTATCTCTTGTATCACAATCTGGCTTTGTGGCTGTGGTTGTTTTTGTAATACTTCAGCCAATCTTGATTTGTTGGTAGCCCACAGAAACTCAACAAAAGTCATCGGATACATAGAAAGCTGTTCTACCCTACCCACAGGAAACGAAATATCACCCAAAACAAATTCCAATAATGAACCCGCCGCAATTATATGCAAATCGGGCATTTCTTCATAAAAATATCGTAGAGCCAATATAGCCTCTGGGCATTCTTGAATCTCGTCAATAAAAAGTAAGGTTTTACCAGCTTCAATACCACTATTTAAAATTAGTTCAAGGTCTTGTATGATTCTGCTTGGTATAAAATCCTGTTTAAAAATTTTATGTAAACTCGGATTTTTTTCAAGGTTTATTTCAATAAAGTTTCCTTTAAAATATGTATTGCCCAAATTTCGCACACTCCAACTTTTCCCAATTTGCCGAGCACCTCTGATTATCAATGGTTTATGTTGTGGTTTATTAGCCCAATTGTTTAAAGACTCTTCAATTATTCGCTTCATTTATATTTTAAATTTAAAATAACAAGGCAAATAAATAAAAAATAATTTAAAATAACAATCATAACACCATATAAATTGATTTACTTATCCAAGTATCTTGTCCTGAAATAGATTTACACAAACCTACTTAAATGCTTTTCAACACCCTCCAACCTTAGGAATAGCATAAATTACATTTCCAACCACATTTAGATTAAACACCTTATCTCCAATAGCAGGCTTCATCAGCTCCCAATTTTTTCCTTTATCTGAAGACCTGAAAATTCCTTTTGGATGGCCACAAAAAAGGTATTCATCAACTTGCAAAATATTTGCAATTAAGTCATGAGGAGGAAGTCCAGCATCAATTATTTGCCAAGTTTTACCTGCATCGTATGAGGTTCGTACTCTTCTGGTTTTCGAAGTAGTATTATAGCTAATAGCAGCAAAACCACCTTTGATACTTGCAACATCAATGCCTACTCCGCCTTCACTTACCACTACATCCCAGTTCTCTCCATCGTCAGTCGAACGAATTATACCATTTTGACTCGTCGCTACCAAAACCCCATTTAATTCCACAATTTTTATTACCCAACCTTTTTCAAGCACTTCTTTCCAAGTTTTTCCATCATTTATTGATTTAAAAAGGCCATGGTCAGAACCTATTAATACGGCACCGCTGCTTGTTTCAAAAACAGTCCGAAGATTTTTTTCTTTGAAATTTGAGTATGCAGGTACCCATGAATTAATATAAGTATGTTTTTTTGAAATTTCACCATCATACTTAACTGCATACAGTCCAGTTTTACAAACAGCAACATTTCCTAAATCATTTATAGCATATACTTTTGTCCAATTGGGTGTCGAGACATCAGATTTGCTGTGAAACATCTCATTTCCCGCATGTATATGAAGCCCATTTTCGAAAGAGAATAAATTAAAATTCTCTTTATTTTCTGGCAAACCTTTACTTATATCTTGCCAAGTTTTTCCATTGTCCACTGATTGAAAAATGACATTTTCAGCTACGGAAACGTTACTTTTTGGTAATTGTGCGTTTGAACTACTGAAAGTGAAAGGAGAAAAATCCATCACTTTAATAAACGAAAGAATGAAGATGAAGGAAACGACCTTAACAATATTCATGATTTTAATAATTTAGTGAAATAATGGAGTAAAGATATAATTGTGAAATATTAATAATTCTATTTTAATGTAAAAAAGTGTAAATGAAATGTAAATTTATTTCAGGATGAGAAATCTTACAGGTTTTAGAATCAAAACTGCCTCAAATAAACACTCGGCGACATTTTCATGCGTCGCTTAAATTGTCGGTTGAAGTTTGAAACATTATTAAAACCGCTCGAAAAGCAGATTTCCAACACGCTTTTTTCATTGTTTTGCAACATTCGGCAGGCGTGACCGATTCGAATGTCATTCAAGAAATCAGAGAAAGTTTTTCGGGTGCGAAGTTTAAAAAATCTACAAAAAGCATTGGGTGTCATGTTGGCTATTTCGGCTACTTCTTCCAATGAAATTTCTCGTTCAAAGTTTTTCATCAAAAACTCAAACGTTGCATTAATCCGCTGATTATCAACTTCTTTCTGTGGAGATTGGTACGTAATGCTTGATAAAAACTCTTTATTGAGTGAAATATCAATTTCATTCAAAATCTGCAAAAAAGTCAATAATTTATCAAAACCTTGCTTATTTGCAATTGATTTTATTAAATCTGTGAGAGCATTTTCTTCATTATTTCTAATTCGAATTCCTCTTGATGCTTCTGTTAGTAATGCCTTCAAATGTTGCGTTTCGGGAATATCAAAGAAGTTTTCACCCATTAAATCTCCCCGAAAATAAACTGAAACTGAATATGCTTGTAAATTTTCAAGATAATATTCTGCATCATTTCTAAAAACGTGAGGAAGATTACTTCCTAGAAAATACACATCAAAAGGCTGAAAACGCTCTACATTATCACCCACAAACTGCGTTCCTGTACTGTGTAAAATAAGCGTAATTTGCCATTCGGGATGGAAATGCAGCGTATCATAAAAATACGGTAAATCATCAACTTGCACTCTGAAAGACTCAGTTTCAGTTTTTGGTATTCGGAATAAGAGGGGTTTCAAAATTAATTTTGAGTGAGTGAATGATAGAATGATTGAATAAAAACACAGATTAAATACTAATTTACCTCAATATTATAATAAATTTTTAGTTTTAGAATAATTTAGTACAACTATTAGCGAAATTAAGATAAGTTTTCTAAAATTGGCTATATTACTTTTGCAGTAGAAAACATTCACTCATTCAAAAGTCAATCATTCACTCATTAATATATGAAACCATCGTGGATTGGCGTTTATCCTGCCGTAACAACTCCTTTTTTCCAAGACGAAAGCCTTGATTTAGACATGTTTAACTTCAATATCGAAAAACAAATCGAGGCTGGAGTGCATGGCATTATTATTTGTGGTTCGTTGGGCGAAAATGGAACGCTTACAACCGACGAGAAATTAACATTACTCGATTCGGCAAAGAAAACTATTGCTGGACGATTGCCATTGGTGATTTGCATTGCCGAATGTATCACTCGTGAAGCAATTGCTTTTGCAAAAACTTGCGAACAAGCTGGTGCTGAGGGCTTTATGTTATTGCCACCGATGCGTTATTCGGCAGATGAGCGTGAAATTCTTCACTATCTGCACCGTGTAGCGGATTCGACTGATTTACCAGTTTTGGCATATAATAATCCGTTGGCTTACAAAAACTTTATTTCGATTCCGATGTTTCATGATTTGGCGGCGAACCCACATTTCGAGGCAATGAAAGAATCAACTGGCGATATTCGTTACATGACAGATATTATCAATGAGTTTGGTGGACGCTTCAAAATCATGTCGGGTGTTGATGATTTAGCTTATGAAAGCCTCGTAATGGGTGCTGATGGCTGGATTGCAGGTTTGGTTGATGCTTTCCCACGTGAAACAGTTGTGATTTATGAATTAGTAAAACAAGGTCGCTACGAAGAAGCCCGTGCGATTTATCGTTGGCACTTCCCGCTGATGCACTTAGATGTTTCGACCAAGTTTATTCAAAATATCAAACTCGCTCAAGTTGCAACTGGACTCGGCACCGAATGGGTACGTGAACCACGATTACCATTAGCAGGCGAAGAAAGAGAGAAAATCTTAAAGATTATCAATGATTCGTTGGCAACAAGACCAGTTTTACCGCAGATTTGATTAAATTTCACTATTTATGCTATCTCAAATAACTGTAAATCCTGAAATATGTCATGGAAAACCTACTATCCGAAATTCGAGAATATTAGTACAAACTATTCTTGAATTATTAAAAAGTGGTATGACAACTTCTGAGATTTTGGAAGATTATCCTAACCTTGAAATAGAAGATATTCAAGCATGTATTGAATATAAAAAATACACAAATGACAAAATCATTCTTTTGCATAGATGCCCATACCTGTGGAAATCCAGTTCGTTTGGTGGCTGGTGGTGGACCAAATTTGGAAGGCAAAAATATGTCCGAAAAACGCCAGCATTTTCTTCGTGAATATGACTGGATTCGTAAAGGCTTGATGTTTGAACCTCGTGGACATGATATGATGTCGGGCAGTATTTTGTACCCACCACACGACCCAGAAAATGATGTTGCGGTGTTATTTATCGAAACATCGGGTTGCCTCCCAATGTGCGGACACGGAACTATCGGGACAATTACAATTGCTATCGAACATGGACTTATTCAGCCTAAAAAGCCAGGTTTTGTGCGAATGGAAGCACCTGCGGGCTTGGTTTTGATAACATATAAGCAAGAAGGAAACAAAGTAAAATCGGTAAAACTAACAAACGTAGCTTCATTTTTGGCAGCAGAAAATATCGAAGTTGAATGTCCAGATTTGGGAACTTTGAAAGTTGATGTTGCTTACGGTGGAAATTTTTATGCTATTGTTGATGTGCAGGAAAACTTTGTAGGCTTGGAGCATTATCGAGCCGACCAGCTCATTGCATGGGCAAGGGTTTTGCGTGAAAGAATCAACGAAAAACATACTTTTGTTCACCCGGAAAATCCAACAATTAATGGTTTGAGTCATATCGAATGGACTGGGGCAGTTATTGACCCAACATCAACTGCCCGAAATGCCGTTTTTTATGGTGATAAAGCCATTGACCGCTCACCTTGTGGTACTGGAACTTCGGCACGAATGGCTCAATGGGCTGCCAAAGGCAAACTCAAAGCAGGTGATGAATTTATTCACGAAAGTATCATCGGCAGTAAATTTATAGGACGAATTGAAGGCACAACCAAAGTTGGCGAGTTCGATGCGATTTACCCAAGTATCGAAGGTTGGGCGAGGATTTACGGAAATAATACAATTACCATTGATGACCAAGACGACCCTTATGCGTTTGGGTTTCAGGTGATTTGACGAATTGATAAATGATAGAATAAAAGACTTTTTTTATAGAACAAATAGTCATGTCTGTCGAAAATTGGCACTTCTTTTTTTCAAATTCATGAAAGACTTCCTATCTTTCTCGAAAAATTAACCAAACCATCCTCAATGAAACAAAAAAATATCATTAGTCTTGCTGTTGCCTTTGCATTTTTGGCTTTATCAATAACGGGAATCTTGCTTTTTGTTAAGCAAAAAGCTCATTTCGTCGAAATCACGCACACTATTTTTGGTTTAACTTTCGTAGGTTTTGCCATTTTTCATATTATCAATAACTGGTCTTCGATTGTTGGCTACTCGAAAGAACGAAAAACTGGCAAATTTCAAAAAGAATTAATAATTGCTGCCTCAGTTTTTGGCGTTTTATTGGTTGGTGGTTTGACCGAATTTTTAGAGCCAGTTGCAGAAGCAGGAAGAGCGTTTGCTCCTGCAAGACCACCAAGACCTGAGCAAATGACTTTCAATGAAATTTCTACAAATAAAGAGTTAAAAGGCACTTCTTTGAACTTAATGATTCAAAAAAGCAAAGAAACTGAATTGCCAATAATTGCCATTTGGGTAGAAGATTCTGCACATAATTTTGTAGAAAACCTGTTTGTTCCTGCAAAAATCGCTGCTATTCCTGCCAATGAAGAAGAAGCCCGTGAAGGAAAGTTTGAAATGTCAGATTTTAAACCTGAAACCTTAACAACTTGGTATGAAAAAGCAAAGGTAAAAACACCAAACTTCGACCAAGAAACACCTCATGAAAACTTTGTTTTGAAAACAAATACCTCTGCAAAAGGTCAATTTCATGTGATGCTTGAAATAAAGAGTAATGACAAAACTGAACTTTATGAGGCTGCAATTATTAAAGCAAATGGTGAAGTATTTAAACTAAAATCAAAAGATAACACCTTGATAATGAGTGGATTAATTGAGTTATAGTTTAGATTCGAGAAATATATGCGGGATTCGAGATACAGGATTTGAGAAAGAGAAAAATAGTAATCTTTTTTCTCTTATCTCGCATCTCGCATCTATTTTTCTGTAATTTTGCAAAAAAAATCTTCATCTCATGGAACAGACACTTCTTGATTCAATTCCGTCACTTGACTTGGCGGACTTCACTTCGGGCGATTCGATTCGTAAGGCAAAATTTGTGCAAGACATTGGTACAGCTTTCAATAATATTGGTTTTGTGGCTATCAAAAATCATGGACTTTCGGACGAGCTTCGGGAGAAATTATATGAAGCTGTCAAGAAATTCTTTTATCAAGCAGACGAACTGAAAACTAAGTATGAATTTACCGAACTTTTGGGGCAACGTGGCTATATTGGCAAAGGAAAAGAAACTGCCAAAGGACATAATCGCCCTGACTTGAAAGAATTTTATCATGTTGGGCAACCAGTGGCGGAGGGCAATATGCCTTCAAATATTTTTCCTGCCGAAGTACCCGAATTTGAGCAATATACTACTGAAGTTTATAATACTTTTGAAAATACTGGAAAGACACTTCTAAGAGCAATTGCCTTGTATTTGAAGCTACCAGAAGATTTTTTTGAGGAAAAAGTACGTAATGGCGATAGTATTTTGCGTGCCTTGCACTATTTCCCAATATTAAATCCTGATGCTCTGCCAGAAGGTGCAGTGCGTGCGGCAGCTCATGGCGACATCAATTTGATAACCCTTTTGATGGGTGCTTCTGCCGAAGGTTTGGAAGTCTTGCGTTTAGATGGGAAATGGATTGCAGTAACTGCTTTGCCCGACCAAATCATCATCAATGTAGGCGATATGCTCGACCGTTTGACAAATCATAACCTCAAATCTACGATTCATAGAGTGGTAAACCCAAGTCGTGATAAGATGAAAAATTCTCGCTTTTCGATTCCATTTTTCATGCACCCACGTGGCGACATGGACTTGACTTGCCTCGAAAGTTGCATTGATGCTCAAAATCCTCGTCGCTACGAAAACATGACCGCAGGTGAGTTTTTGTCTGAAAGATTGACTGAGTTAGGGTTTAAGAAGTAATAGAATTTTATTTTTTACCACAAAGGAACAAAGTAGCACAAAGTTTCTTAGTGAAACTTTGTTCCTTTCCAGTAAATTAGAACAACCCAAAAAAGCATGAGTAAAACTCGTCAGATTCGTTACATCATTTTCTTGAAAGACGTGCTGATTCTTGCCCTGACTTGTTTTGGCGGTCCGCAAGTGCATTTGACGATGTTTTTGGATAGGCTCGTAAAGCGACACAACTATATCTCTGAAGCCGAAATTATGGAGCTGCAAGCACTTTGCCAAGTGCTGCCCGGACCAACTTCTACCCAAACAATTACTGCTATTGGCTTTCGCTTAGGCGGACCTAATTTGGCATATCTCACCCTTTTAGTTTGGATTCTTCCCGGTACAATTCTAATGACGTTAGCGGCTTTGGGCGTTGCTTATATTGACAAAAATGAACTCGCAAACCTCACCCGATTCATCAAACCGATGGGTGTTGCATTCATCATTTTTGCAGCATATTCTATCGGAATTAAGGTAATTAAGACAAAAACAAGCATTTTTCTGGTACTTTTGGTTGCCGTAGCTACTTATTTATTTCGCTCGCCATACATTACCCCCTTCTGGATTTTGTTGGGTGGATTAGCAACTTCTTTCAAATTTGGGCAACAAGAACGTTTGGCAAAATCGCCAATTAAAATCGAATGGGCTAATTTTTTTCTGTGGCTCGGCGTTTTTATTTTTTCGGTAATTTTAGGAAAAATAACTAATATTTTACCGATTAAACTCTTCGAAAATTTTTATCATAATGGCAGTTTGGCTTTTGGTGGCGGACATATTTTGAAACCTCTACTTTATAACGAATTTGTGGAATTTAAACATTTTCTTTCTGTAGATGAATTTTTGTCAGGAATTGCCATTTCGGAAGTTTCACCAGGACCAGTTTTTTCGATTTCGGCTTATGTTGGCTCACTTTCAATGCGAGAATTTGGACTTAGTGGACAATTATTAGGAAGTTTTGTAGCAACAATTGGTATTTTTCTTCCTGGAACATTTTTGATATTTTTTGTTATTCGTTTTTGGAATGAATTAAAAAAATACCGTGCTGTTCGTGCTTCTCTCGAAGGAATCAATGCTGCAAGCACAGGACTTACTGCTGCTGCTGCCTTCTCACTTTTTCAGCCAATGTCAGGTGATTTAGTCTCAATTTTGACGGTTATTTTTACCTTAATTTTGCTCCAAACACGCCTTGTACCTACATATTTAATTATTTTTGGTGGTTTGTTTTTGGGTTGGGTGATTACTTGAAAAATAAAGAATTGTTTTTTGTCATAAAAATAAAGTAATTTTGTTAACGTAAACAACAATTCTAAATATGGACACTCAAAACATTTATATCGAGACATCAGGTGTAAGATTAGCTAAAAAAATGATTGAAAGTAAGCGACTTATGCAAGAAGAAGCACTTCTTGAATATAAAAATAATCCTGCAATAAAAGCAGCTGTTGAAAAATTAAAGAAAAGAAATGAACAAAGAGGAACGCCAATCGTTTCGGCCTGATGGACTACAGAAGTATGACTTTGAATTTGCAGGGGGTATTTTTAATTCCTATGTTTTTCAGACAAACAATGGAATTATCTACGAAATACTATTTAAACCAAGTGGTTATATTTTCCAAGAAAAAGTAACCTTCAAAGAAGATACTTTTGAGTTTTCAATTTTGGTTACAGATAATCCTACCAACAAAAAACCTCCATTAGATAAACTTATTCCGAACACCATTGCAAGTATTTTTGCCGATTTTTTTCGCAAGAAAGAACGCATCGTAGTTTATATTTGTGAAACAAGTGATTTTAGAGCAATGGCTCGAAATCGAAAATTCAATCAATGGTTCGACTGGTACAAAGGCACATCTTTTATAAAAATTGATATGCAAATGGGTCAAGACGATAAAGGAGAAACGTATTTTACTTCAATGATTATTCGAGCTGATAATCCAAATATTGGAGAGGTCGTTATTGAGTTCCGTAATCTTATAGAAGCAAATCGAAAATAACTTCATTAACAACAATTAACAATTCTTTCTTCAACCTATCTCAAAGTTTTGCCGTAAATTGCGTTATTATCTGTGGAACGAGTTTCCAGACTCGTTTAGTAGTACACAGCTATTTTAAGCTATTACATATTTAGATGAACAAAAAGAATATATTTATAACTTTCTTATTATCAATACTTTACGGCGTTTCGTATGCCCAAATTCTTGATGATTCTACCAAGCAAATTTATGGAACAAAAACCGTTCGCTATATCCTCGAAGAAGATATTCTGAATAATCGCAAGACTTTTTATAACCCAGATACTGTTCTTTATAATTTTCATTTATTTGATTTCAACCTTCGTAGCGGACTACTTTTTCAAGATTTGGGCAATATCGGAACAGCTATAAAACCTCTTTTTTATGAGCCTTCCGACCAAATTGGCAGACAATTAGGCTTTTCTACTTATGGAATTTATGCTTTTGATGCTCGGAAAACAAAATATTATAATACAAAATCGCCTTATACGAATATGTATTATTTTCAGTCGGCGGGCGGAACTGGTAGTTTGCATTTTACACATTCTCAAAATATAAAACCTCGACTAAATACCACGCTCGAAGTTCGGCGTTTGTCGTCTTCGCAGCAATATGGAGCTCCACGAACCCGTGAAACTCGCCTGATTGATAGTTGGGCATTTATGTTGCACAGCAATTATGAGTCGAAAGATGGCAAATACATCGTATTGGGTACTTATAATCATTTCAATCATGCCCCTGTGGAGCAAGGTGGCATCAAACCTTTGTCTGAAAATAGTGTTTTTATTGCTGCCGATAGCTTAGGAAATTACCGAGATTTTCTTTCAAAACTTACAGGAGCATCTTCACGAGATTGGCGAAATGAGCTGCATATTTATCACCAATATCAACTCACAAATGGCTTTCAAGTTTACCATATTTTGGATTATCAAAAACGCAGAGATTTTTATACAGATACAAATTTTGGCACAGATTCGGTCGAAAGTGGCAATTATTACCAAGTTTTGCCAAAAAATAGCAAAGATACGCTCTCTCTTAACTTTCGTTACCAACTTTTAGAGAATAAATTTGGCATAAAGGGCGTTTATCGAGGCTTTGCTTATCGCCTTTATTTGCGTCAAAGATTATATGGATTAAAGTCTTTTCAAGACAATTATTTAGACAAAAAACTAAAGTCCGAAACGCTTGTAGGAGCTTGGGCAAATTACTTTTTCCCAGATAGTGTTAGAAGAGTTTATGCCGAAGCCGAACTTAGCACTTATGGAAATTATCGCATACAAGCCGAGTATTTAAGTCCGAAAATAAAGGCTGGTTTTTCGCAAGTTTTAGCACCGCCAACTATTTTAGATGAAACATTTTTGAGTGCCGCTTATTCTTGGACAAAGCTACTTAAAAATACTTTCACAAATACTTTTTATGCCTCTACAAATTTCCAAAAAGGCAAATTTTCGATTACGCCAAGTGCCAATTATTCCATTATAAAAAACTATATTTATTACGACCAAAAAGCACAAGTTGCCCAAACTTCTGTACCAATAAGTATTTTCAGAATTGGGCTAAATGCAGAATATCATTGGCGTAAATTATTGATAGTCAATCAGTTATATATTATTTCAAATTCAGAAAAAGATTTGATTCGTATGCCAAACTTGGCAAATAATACAAAAATTTCCTACGAATTTGTTTATGCAAAAGTGCTTCATATCAATACTGGTTTAGAAATTTATTATCGTTCGGCCTATAAAGCTGATAATTATATGCCGCTGACTCGACAGTTTTATTTGCAAGATAATCAAGCGGTTTGGGGAACGCCTGTTGCAGATGTTTTTGCCGATTTAAAAATCAATAAAGTCAGACTTTTCTTTAAATTTGCTCATATAAACCAAGGATTTCCAAGCAGTGGCTATTATGTAAGTTCAACTTACCCAGGCTTGCAACGCACTTTCTTTTTGGGGGTGAATTGGCCGCTTTTTGATTGATTGAGAAATTTTATGAACTATAAATTTATTTTGATTCTCTCATTAGGTTTACTTAACTTTGAATAAGGATTTGTTAGAATATTATAGAACAAATTCAAAAATAGTATGAAACCGAATAGCTAAACGAATTTTAACTTAAAATTTACGACAATGAAAAATTTAGACATTTTAACAAAGAGAGTTTTTGTATTCTCAATCTCAATTGCTATTGTTTTTATTTCAATGAGTTTATTTGTATTTTCGCTACTCACAATATCTAAAAGTTATGCAAATTCTCCTGCAAAAAACATCAATAACCCTTCTTCAAATGAGGTTGTAATTGGAAGCTATGTAATAATTGGAACTGGAAATGATAAAATAGGTGATTATGCGATTGGGTTTGATAAGAGCCGTACAACAGGTCATAGACTTTTAAAATTCCGTTAAGTCTGCATCGTGATATTGGTCTAATAAGGCAAATGTTATGATGCATCATGTTTTTCATTTTTTCAAAGTTAAAGAAAAGGGTAGCTTTGCGTTTCTTTGTGGTAAAAATTAAAATGAAAAAACACCTACTCATATTACTAACTCTCCTCTCCTGCAATTCCGAAAAAAAAGCAGAAGAAACCTCCTTTGAATTTTCTCCAACCGTAAAAATATTAAAAGAAGCTCCGAAAGTTTTTCCAACGCAAGAAATTCCAAAAAACTTAGCAATTCCAGAAGGAATGGTTTATGTGCCAAGTGGCTATACTCAAATCGGTACAACTGATGGAATGGATTTTGAACGACCAATGTTTTGGGTAGAAGTCAAACCATTTTTCATGGATATTTCGCCTGTTACGGTTGCACAATTTCGTAAATTCATAGAAGCAACTCATTACAAAACGTATGCAGAAAACTTTGGTGATGGAGGTTTTTTCGACTATAAAACAAAAGAATGGGGCTTAAAAAAAGGAGCAACTTGGCAATATCCTTTGGGCAAAGACAAACCACAAGCCACTGACAATCAACCAGTTACGCAAGTTTCGTGGTACGATGCGGCAGTTTATGCAAAATGGGCAGGAAAACGTTTGCCCTCAGAAATCGAATGGGAACACGCCGCCAGAAATGCCACAAACGACCGAAATATTTATCCATTTGGCAATGAATTAGAAGAAAATGGCAAGCCACTTGCCAATACTTGGAATGGCGTTTTTCCAGAATTTAATAAAAATACTGATGGTTTTCTTTATACTTCACCAGTAGGTTTTTTCGGAAAAACAAAACTTGGCTTGACCGATATGACAGGCAACGTTTGGCAATGGTGCAATAATTGGAAAATCAATTATGCCGATATTTCAAAGGGAATTATGCCCACAGATACCCTCGAAAAAGTCCAAAAAGGAGGTTCGTTTCTTTGCGAGCCAGGCTGGTGTCATGGCTACCGAGTGTCGGGGCGGTCATTTACTACTCCCGAAACTTCGTTGATGCACGTTGGGTTTCGTTGTGTCAAGTGAAAATCTACCAAACAGTTCTTACAAAATCAGATGCTTGAATGAGTGGGTCATTGGTTATGAGTTCGAGATTAAAGAACTTGGCAGTAACGCCAATGAGTCTATCGTGAAGCTCTGGAATATCTGTAATTTTAAAAGATTCAACAATAATTTCAAAGTTCAATGCTTTTTCAAAATAGCTTGGAAAAGACGAAATATGTTCCATAACACCATTTGGGCTTACATCTATACGGTTTTTCTCAAAAAGATACCCAATTTCAACAAGAACAATAGCTGGAACGTATATTTGAACTAAACCCACATCTGCGTTTTGAAATATTTGTTTTACAGAAATTGGCAATTTTCTTTTACCAAGATTATGATACAATTGCCATTGTGTCGGTTACATACGATTTCATTATTCTTTTGGAAAAAGCTGGTCAAAATCTTTGAATTCTTCCTCTAAATGCTGGATTTCTTTTTCGTTCAAAAGACTGAGTTCATCTTTGAAATTATATGATTTCGAAGATTTTTGACGCATGAAAATTACAAAATCAGCCACTTCACCTAAATATTGTTGAGGTAAACCTTTTATTCCTTGAATAATTAATTTCTCATAATCAATTGTTTGTGTCATAAATTTTCTATTTTTCCCAAATTTAGCTATAAATCTCAATATGAAGAAATGCTTATTTTATTAATTTAATGAAAAATGAGGATTATAAATTATACCAAAAACATTGCCCCAAGGGTCTTTTACGGCTGCAACTATTATTCCTCCACCAACTTCGGTAGGTTCTTCATAAGATTTTGCACCGCTCGAAAGTAGGTTTTGAAAAACTTCCTGTACATCGTTTACACCCCAATAAGTAATTACACCATCAACTTTTGCCTCATTTTTGGCATCGGGTTGAAGTCCCAATTCATAGCCAGCCACATTGAAACCTACATAAAAAGGCTCATCGAAATATGGTTCAATGCCCAAAACAGAACTGTACCAAGTTTTAGCTTTTTCAATATCGCTTACTTTATAAGTACAGGTGCGAAGACCAAGAAAAGATTGTTTCATACTATAATGATAGGTTTAATAGAGATTACTTCACAAACTTATCATTTTTTATAAAAAATATTGATGTTTGTATATCTTTTTCTTTCACAAATTTCGGCTTCATTTTTGCATTATCGCTTTTAAGGTTTGATATTTGCAAAAAAGCCCGCTATTGAATGTCAGCAGAAAGAGTTATTTTAATCAATTTACTACTTTATTTCTTTGGATTTTCGTTTTTTCTCTACAAACGAAATACCCTGAGTGAGCAGTCTATTGGCTTGCTTTCTGTAACAATCAACTTCGTTGGTGTACTGTTTTCAATGGGCGTTCGTCTTAGCGATATTTCGGGCGATGTTATTTCGTATAATTGGTTCTACGTAGGCGACAAGCTCTTTTCGATAGATATTTTACTCAACGAACTTACATATTTGATGTATTTTTTGGTGCAATTTGTTGCCTTATGGGTACAAGTTTTTTCGATGAAATACATGGAAGGCGACCCAAGTTATGGGCGGTATTTTGCCTACATCAATTTGTTTGTGATGGCAATGATAGGCATTGTTGTTTCAGGAAATTTATTAATGATTTATATTTTCTGGGAATTGGTCGGTTTGTGTTCTTACTTATTAATTGGTTTTTGGTACGAAAAAAAATCAGCAACTAATGCTGCCATGAAGGCATTTTGGGTCAATCGTGTAGGCGATATTGGCTTTTTAATAGGAATTATCTTGATTTACCGCTATTTCGGCACACTTGATATTACTCAAATTATCGACAAAGCAAGGCTCATTCCGTCGGCGATGCACAATAGTCCGATGCTGACCATTATCGGAATTTTGATTTTTTGTGGATGTGTTGCCAAGTCTGCACAATTACCATTGCAAATTTGGTTGCCTGATGCAATGGAAGGTCCGACGCCAGTTTCTGCCTTGATTCACGCTGCTACAATGGTTGCAGCAGGCATTTTTCTGATGGCACGAATGTTCCCGATTCTTTCGCCTGACACACTTTTGGTGATGGCAATTGTTGGAACTTTGACCATGTTTTTTGGAGCTTGCTCTGCACTCATTCAATATGACATTAAGAAACTTCTCGCCTATTCTACCATTTCACAATTAGGCTTAATGGTTGTCGGCATCGGCGTTGGAGCTGTCAATACTGCCCTTTTTCACTTGGTTACGCACGCTTTTTTTAAGGCTGGACTTTTCTTGTCGGCTGGTGCGGTCATTCATCATTTACATCACGAACAAGATATGCGTAAAATGGGAAATCTCCGAAAAGAGATTCCTATTATCTATTATACATTTACGATTTGTGCAGCAGCTTTGGCAGGAATTCCTTTTTTCTCAGGTTTTTTGTCGAAAGATGCCATCGTGATTGCAGCATTTGAATGGGCAGCTCATCAACCAAAACAAGAGTATTTTTTGATTCCAACAATGTGCTTGATTGTGTCGGGAATGAGTGCCTATTATATGATGCGACAAGTATTTTTGATATTTTTGGAACGTGAAGACAATCCCCTCGAACTCATTTCGTCGAGTGCAAAAAGTATTTATAAAAATGTTGCCAAGCGAATAGAAGGCATTGTGAATGTAGAAGACGACGAACAGCGAAGGGAAGCAGCAAAAGCACATGAAACCGAACAATCACTTGCCGATTTCTTGGCAAAAATTGGTGCAATGGAACTCGCAGCTATCGTTATGGCTATTGCTTCAATAGGTTTTGTGTATTCGGTAAACCCTTTTTCGGCAGAAAGTAGTTGGTTTTTCAAGACCTTTCATTTCGAGCCAAAAAGCTATCAATGGGTGGCTTATGTTGCAATTTTGGTTTCGTTAAATGGTGTACTTTTAGGTTATATTTTCACGAAAGAAGAAAGCTATCGCCTTGATAATGAGCAAGTTGAGCCACGAGGACTTGTTTCTCGCATCATTTTTCACAACTATTATTTGAGCGAAATATTTCAAGTGATTTTCATAAAACCTATCCTTTGGATTGCTCCAAAAATCTATCGTTTTGATGGTATGGTGATTGATACTGTTGTAAATAGTACTGCAAAATTCTTTGTGATGTTATCAACTATCAATAGCTGGTTTGAAATAAATATCATTGATAGATTTGTAAATGCAACAGCAGATTTCACAGGAAAACTTGGTACATATACCCGACAAATTCAAAATGGAAAAGCCCAATCATATATCATCACGATTTTTGTATGTTTAGTTTTGATAATGCTTTTATTGATGATTTAACCTATGAATAATTTTTTACTTTCAACGCTTATCTTTTTGCCGCTTGCAGGAGCAGCAATGGTGCTGCTGTTGCCGAGTGCCTACCGAGATTCTTTCAAATGGATTTCGTTGGTGGTGTGCATCATCAATTTGCTCAATATTTTTACTCTTTATAACTCATTCGACCGCCAAATAACTGAATTTCAGTTTATTGAACAACATGAATGGATACGCATGAGTTTGGGCAATTTGGGTATTCTTTCCATTGACTATTTGCTGGGTGTTGATGGTATAAATATGCCCATGATTTTGCTTTCAGGTATCGTTTTGTTGATTGGAGCAATTTCTTCATTTACTATCGAACACCGCCAAAAAGCATATCATTCGCTCTATTTATTGCTTTCGGGAAGCATTATTGGCTGTTTTGCTGCCCTTGATTTCTTTTTATTCTTTTTGTTTTTTGAGTTTATGCTTTTGCCTATGTACTTTTTGATAGGCATTTGGGGCGGCGAAAGAAGGGAATATGCTGCCATAAAATTTTTCATTTATACGCTCGTTGGTTCGATATTTATTTTAATTGTAATGATTGGGCTTGCGATGTCGGTACAAGATTCGTTTTTCTCGCAAGAAATGGGCGGAGTGGTGCATACTTTTGACTTTCGACAATTGGCAGATTTCAAAAATTATATTCCAGATACTTTACTTCATCCTGAGCAAAAGCAACTTATTTTTGGCATTCCTGCAAGGTTTTTCGCCTTTGTTTTATTAATTATTGGTTTCGGAATAAAATTGCCAACTGTACCTTTTCATACTTGGCTACCCGATGCTCATGTAGAAGCTCCAACGCCAGTTTCGGTAGTTTTGGCAGGGATTTTATTGAAAGTTGGGGCGTATGGATTTATAAGAATTGCCTACGGATTTTTTCCTGACATTGCTTACCAATTCACTTATATTGTGGCAGGTGCAGGCGTAATTTCAATCATTTATGGAGCTTTTAATGCACTTGCACAAGAAGATTTGAAGAAAATGATAGCTTATTCTTCGATTTCTCACATGGGTTTTGTGTTGCTCGGATTAGCCTCAATGACCGCTGAGGGCGTAAATGGAGCAATTTATCAAATGTTTGGACATGGGATTTTGGCGGCAATGCTCTTTTTGATTGCTGGAGTTATTTATGACCGCACACATAATCGCCTCATCGAAAATTTCAGGGGGCTTTCATCAGTAATGCCGCTTTTCACTTTAGCTGTTACAGTCGCGTTTTTTGGTTCATTAGGGCTACCAGCTCTTCCAGGTTTTATTGGAGAATTCTTTACGCTGATGGGCGGTTTTCAGTCGAAAGTTCTGCCCGATTGGTTCTCTATGATAGCAATGTTAGGCATTATTTTGTCGGCAGGCTATTTCCTTTGGACTTTGCAGAAAATGTTTTTCGGGACATTTTGGGCAAACCGTAACCAAGCAGAAAACCTCAAAGATTTAGACCTTCGTGAAATCATCATGTTATATTCTCTGGCAGTTTTGGCAATAATATTCGGTATTTTCCCAAGTCTAATTTTTGACATTACAGGAGAATCTGTTAAATTATTTTTGGAGAAGTTTTAGATTTTGATAAATAAGTACACCTCAATTAATGCTCGAAAAACTAACACATATCCTTTTCAGTACACGTGTGCTTTTGCCAGATATAATCTTCGGATTAGTATTTTTGGTGGTAGTAGCAACCATTTCTTTCTCCAAAAAATTAGACATTGAAAGCATTCATAATCTTTTCAATGCCTTGATAATCAGCATTTTAATTAGTCTTGGTTTTGTTTTTTATTCTTTTCTTGGCTTTTTCGGACAATACTTCGAGTCAGGAAGTTCACTATTCGGCGGACTGATTTATTTGGATAATAAAAGCATATTTTTCAAGCTACTTATCTGTATTTCTGCCGCAGCAGTTTTGCTTCATGTTTGGATAGTTGGTTATAAAGTAATGGGCGAATTTTACGCCATTTTCGTAGCCCTCGTGCTTGGTTTGTTCATAATGACCATGACTGCCAATCTTTTGATGCTCTATGTTTCGCTCGAAATGGTTTCAATCTGTTCGTATATTTTAGTGGCTATCAACAAAGGAAAATCTAATGCTGAGGCAGGAATAAAATACTTGCTTTTTGGAGCTACAAGTTCGGCGGTTATGCTTTATGGCATCTCATTGCTCTACGGAATGACAGGAACGCTCAATTTTACAGGTCAAGAATTTGCTACTTTTTTGGCACAAAACCCTTCTTGGATTGCCAGTGTAGCTATATTTATGACAATCGGGGGTTTGCTTTTCAAGCTCTCTGCTGCTCCTTTCCATAGCTGGACACCCGATGTGTATGAAGCAACGCCCACGCCCGTAGTTGCATTTTTATCAATAGCTCCTAAGGCAGCTGTTTTGTTAGTTTTGATTCGCCTTTTTAGCTCACTAACCATTGATTTTAGGCTAATTACGGCCGTCATTATTTTGGCTTCACTTACAATCGGAAATTTGTCGGCACTTTGGCAAACAAACACCAAGCGAATGTTGGGCTATTCGACCATCGCTCATGCAGGATTTATGCTCGTAGGACTTTTAGCAACCAATTCATTTGGCATACAAGCAACTATTTTTTATATATCAACCTACCTTTTTATTACCCTTGCAGCCTTCTTGTTAGTTGATTTATTAGCACTCAAAACCGAGAGTTATGAATTAGAAAGTTTAAAAGGTTTGGGTCAGGAAAATATATTTTTGGGCTTGGCTGCCGTAATCATTATGGTAGCTTTAGTTGGACTACCTCCAACAGTCGGATTTACAGCTAAACTACTGATATTCACCGCTTTATGGGAAGGCTACCAAACTTCTGGAAGCTCTATTTTGTTGGTAGTTTTGATTTTTGGCTTGCTCAATACCGCCATTTCTATCTTTTATTATTTGAAAATTCCGTTCTATATGATCTTCAAAGAAGCCAAAATTGGCGTAAAATTCTACAACATTGGTTTACTCCGAAAAGCCTTTTTATTGTTCTTTCTTTTCTTCATTATTTACCTTTTCTTGAAGCCGGGTGAGTTGATGGCATTGATTGGAAAACTATGAATTTTATAAAATTTCCTGCGTAAAATAATATAAAATCATTGTCCTATTAAATATCTAAAAAAAACATTGTAACGCTCCTATATTCTTCCGAACTTTGTAGTATAAATCTCCAAAATACTCCTAATGAGCGACGCAATTAAACACGAATGTGGCATTGCCCTTGTTCGTCTTCGCAAACCACTCCAATTTTATATTGATAAATACGGCACGCCTCTTTATGGCATCCAACGGCTTTATGTTTTGATGGAAAAACAGTCAAATCGAGGTCAGGATGGTGCTGGAGTAGGAAATGTCAAACTTGAAGTACCGCCTGGGCATCGTTATATAAGTCGCTATCGCTCTGTTGAAAATCGTCCGATTATTGATATTTTCAACAAAATCAATGAAAAATACAAGGACGTTCTCCGCAATAATCCTGACAAATTTAAAGATGCCAAGTGGTTGCAAGAAAACCTTGCCTATTCGGGTGAAGTTTGGTTAGGGCATCTTCGTTATGGAACTCACGGAAAAAATGAAATAGAAAATTGCCACCCGATGCTTCGTCAGAGCAACTGGAGAAGCAGAAATATGTTGGTAGCAGGAAATTTCAACATGACCAATGCCGACGAACTTTTTCATAAATTAGTAAAACTTGGGCAGCATCCAAAAGATTTAGGCGATACGGTAACGGTCATGGAAAAAATCGGGCATTTTCTTGATGAAGAAAACCAAAGAGTTTTCGACCGCTTCAAAGGAATTTATGAAAATCCTGCACTTTCTGACATCATAGAAGACAATATGGATTTGCCAAGAGTACTGCACCGAGCTTGCCGAGATTTTGATGGTGGCTATGCTATGGCAGGTGTAACAGGTTTTGGAGCAGCTTTTGTGGTGCGAGACCCTTCGGGAATTCGTCCAGCCTATTATTGGGCAAATGACGAAGTGGTGATTGTTGCTTCCGAAAAAACTGCCATCAAAGCAGCTTTCAATGCCAATTATGATGACATAAAAGAGGTACAGCCCGGTCATGCTTTAATCATTGACAAGCACGGTGAATACAACGAGTTTCAAATAATGAAACCGCTGAAAAAGACTTCTTGCAGCTTTGAGCGAATCTATTTTTCACGAGGTTCTGACCCTCAGATTTATGAAGAACGCAAGCAATTGGGCAAATTATTGATTCCTCAAATTTTGGAAGAAATAGAGTACGACCTCGAAAACACAGTCTTTTCTTACATTCCAAATACCGCTGAAAGTGCCTTTTTTGGCATGGTAGAAGGTTTAGAACAATATTTGGCAGATTGGCGACTCAAACGCATCACCGAAGGCAACATGAGTGCGGAAGAAATAAAAAAAGTTTTATCATTCCGTCCACGCATCGAAAAGTTGGTTTCAAAAGATGTAAAACTCCGTACTTTTATCACCAATGATGATGAGCGTGATGAGATGGTTTCGCACGTTTACGAAATGACTTATGAAGTTATTCGCAAAGGAATTGATACCGTTGTGTTGATTGATGATTCGATTGTGCGAGGCACGACTTTGGAAAAAAGTATCTTGAAAATGCTCGACCGTTTGAATCCAAAACGCATCATTATCGTTTCTTCTGCCCCACAAATTCGTTATCCTGATTGCTATGGCATTGATATGTCAAAAATGAAAGAGTTTGTGGCATTCAGAGCAATGCTTGATTTATTGCGAAAAAATGGCATCGAATATATGAAGCACGAAGTTTATGCCCAAAGTATGGGAGCATTACAAACTGATAATGCTTATGATGAAAATTTTGTGAAACAATTATATGATAAATTTACGGACGAGGAAATTTCGGACGAAATAGCAAAAATCGTTACGCCAGAAAATATGCAAGCCGAAGTTTCGATGATTTATCAAACCGTTGAAAATCTCCATAAAGCTTGTCCAAACCACATCGGAGATTGGTATTTTACAGGAAATTACCCAACTCGTGGAGGAAATCGAGTGGTAAATCGAGCATTTGTAAACTTCATGGAAGGAAAGTTAGTGAGAGCCTATTGATATTTACGAGGTACGAATTCGGTAACCGAGCGTAGCCGAGGTTCCGTATTCGTAATTTTTCTCTATTTTTTCTTCTTTGAAGGTATGCTAAAAACATTATTTGCAATTTCTTGCATTCCAATTACTCGGAGCAAATCAAGTAGATTTGCAGTTTCGTTAGAAACAGGGGACAATGTAGAGGTTTTCATGTTTGTTTGTTTTTTGGAGTGTCGTATTGTTAATGCAAAGTTAAGTCAAAAAGCGAATATTCGCCAAATGTTTAATTAATTATTTTTCTGAAAATTTATCGAACGGTAATTTCGTACAGTGGGTTTCCTAATCTATCTTTGCTGCGAACAAAAAAAACAAAACACAAATCATTGACTATCAATCTTTTAAAACAATATTTTTATGAAAAAACTATTCATTATTTGCATTTGTGTATTAGCTGTTTCAAAACTTTATGCACAAGAAGCATCTGATCCCAAAGCCATTGAAATTGCCGACAAAGTAATGGCCGCTATGGGCGGACAAAAAGCTTGGAATGAAACCCGACACATTACTTGGAATTTCTTCGGTACAAGAAGATTGACTTGGGACAAATGGACAGGAAATGTTAGAATTGATAATTTGCGAGATAATTCGGTGATTTTGATGAATATTAACACCGACACAGGCAAAGTTTTTAAATGGGGAAATGAGCAAACTAACGCAGATTCATTAAAAAAATACTTGAAATCTGGCAAAGGTGCTTGGATAAATGATTCTTATTGGCTAACAATGCCTTTCAAATTAAGAGATAATGGTGTAATGCTAAAATATTTGGGTGAAGCAAAAACCGAAGCAGGCAAAGAAGCTCACTTAATGCAAATGACTTTCAAAGAAGTAGGCAATACACCCAACAATATGTATAAGGTTTGGGTCGAAAAAGAAAGTAATTTGCTTACACAATGGGCATATTTCCCAAAATCAACAGACGAAAAACCAGGTTTTACTCGCCCTTGGACTGAATATAAACCTTATGGAAAAATTATTCTTTCGGGAGAGCGTGGCGATCGTGATTTGACCGAAATAAAGGTTTTTGAGGCATTGCCAGAGAGTATTTATACCGATTTCAAAAAGCCCGATTTCAGTAAAGCAAAAGATTTTAACAAGAAAAAAGAGAAAATAGAGTTCTGAACGGTCCGCCGTAGCGGTTTAGAGTGCTGAGTGTAGAGTGAGATTTGCACTTTACATTTTACACTCATAACTCTACACTCATTTCAGCCTTTCCAGAGTTGCTTTCATACGATATTGAAAGACAACTTTTTTGCCCGAAATATTCTCTAAAAGCGGTTTTAACACTAAAGCCGCATTTTTTTTTGTTTGTTCCAAAATACCCATATCAAGTGCCGATTGTTTGATTTTGTCTTCGGCACGAGTATATGCTTCATTCATGAGCAATTGCTCGTTCATAAAAGCATATTCTGTGTCATAAATCTTCGATTTGCTGTGATCAATTTTATAACTGCACAATTCAGGGTCAGGAAGATGCACAATGAGCGTATCATCTTTAGTGGCAATATCCTCTGCCCTTACTTTTGTCAAATCAATACAACCAATCGCTTCGCCTTGCACAATCAAAATCGCCTTTGGATTTGGCAAATAATCTCTCACCAATTCTTGCTCAACAACATCTCGAAAAGTAAAATTAGCCAATTCTATCTTTCCCAATAAAGACATTTCTTTCAAGACCGAATTATGTGTAGTTTTAATTTCTTGAATTGCAAAAAAATCAAAGGATTTGAGCTTCTCCCAAACAAAAATTGAAACAATTATTAAGGCAATAATAAAAAATATTTTAAAGTAATTTCGGAACATGGCATGTTTACATTTGGAAATGTTTTTTTTTACAAAAATACGAAGCATTAAGCATAATTGATAAGAATTTTTACGAATTACGAATATCGAATGATGAATGACGAATAAAGGAAGTCTATTTTCTTAATAGATTCTAACCTCAATAACATAGCATTTAAAACCTCATAACAACTTGATTATCAATTATTTACAGTTTTTAAATTCGTAATTCGTAATTCATAATTCGTAAATAAATATCAAACGGTATTTTTTACTTTAATTTGTATGGTGTTTTTTGTATCTTTGCTGTGTCAAACAAACCCAAAACGTATTTAAAGTGACGCTTATAAAATCAATTTCGGGCATTAGAGGAACTATTGGAGGAAAAAGTGGAGAAGCTCTTACCCCATTAGATGTCGTCAAATTTACTGCTGCTTACGGTTCTTGGATCAAAAAAAGAAATACCGAAAAACCTTTAAAAGTTATTGTAGGTAGAGACGCCCGTTTGTCGGGAAAAATGGTATCTGATTTGGTCTGTTCAACCCTTGTTGGCATGGGCTTTCATGTCATAGATTTGGGACTATCTACAACTCCAACTGTCGAAATTGCAGTTCCTCTTGAAGATGCTTTGGGTGGAATCGTACTTACTGCCAGTCATAATCCTATTCAATGGAATGCACTTAAATTACTCAACGAAAAAGGGGAATTTATTTCGGGGGCTGACGGCGAAGAATTATTACAAATAGCTGATAATGAAGATTTTGACTTTGCAGAAGTGAAAAATTTGGGTAAAGTTGAAGCCAATAATACCTATATTCAAAAGCACATTGAAATGATTTTAGCCTTGCCTTTGGTTGATTTAGAGGCAATTAAAAATGCTAATTTCAAGGTTTGTGTTGATGCTGTAAACTCAACTGGAGGCATTGCTGTTCCGATGTTGTTGGAGGCTTTGGGTGTAACTGAAATCAAGAAAATCAATTGCGAACCAACAGGTATTTTTGCTCATAATCCTGAACCGCTACCTGAAAATTTAAGAGAGATTTCAAGCGAACTCCGCAAAGGAAATTACGACTTAGGCATAGTTGTAGACCCAGATGTGGACAGGCTGGCATTTATTAATGAAGATGGTGAGCCTTTCGGAGAAGAATATACACTTGTTGCCGTAGCTGATTATATTTTAAAAAATACTAAAAAGAAAAAAGGATTAACAACTGTTTCAAATCTTTCTTCAACTTTGGCGTTGAAAGATATAACACTCAAGTCGGGTGGCGAATATTATTCGGCAGCCGTTGGCGAAGTGAATGTGGTTACGAAAATGAAAGAGGTAAAAGCAATCATTGGCGGTGAAGGAAATGGCGGAATTATTTATCCCGAATTTCATTACGGACGTGATGCTTTGGTGGGAATTGCCTTGTTTTTAAGCCATTTAGCCAAATTTGGTAAGCCAATTGGTTTTTTGCGAAATACTTACCCGAACTATCATATTGCCAAAAAGAAAATCGAACTCACGCCTGACATCAATGTAGATGAGATTTTGATTGATATTCAAGCGAAATATGACCGTTATCCGCTTAATACTGAAGATGGTGTAAAGGTAAATTTTGAGAGAGAATGGGTACATTTACGAAAATCAAACACCGAGCCCATCATCAGAATTTATGCCGAATCAGAGTTTGAAACAACAGCCTCAAATCTTGCAGACAAGATAATCAGAGATATTAAAGAATTGATTTCGCTCAAATCTTAAAAGAATAAATACTACAAACTGCTCCCTAAAATCAAGCTGCTTCAATAAAAAGAGAATAAAATTTGGTTGAAAAAACACAATATTACCAAATTTTAATCTCCTTATTCAAATTTTCTACCCTTTTTGCGTTACATTTGTAAATAGATTAACGACTCGTACGTGCTTTTAAACAATTATCCCGAAACTTTTCTAAGTTTCTCTCCGCAATGCTCTTGGGTATTCTTCGGTATGTAATTGCTTTTGGCACTGATTTTGTGCAAACACTAATCACAGACGTTTCGCTATATATAAATGATTTTTATAATCATACAATTAATTGACTTTTACGATGTTTAGGAAAAAAAGAAATCTCCGAATTATAGCTTCTATTCTATTAATTATAGCCAGCTTACATTCAAATGCTCAGGGCTTACCCACTATCATTGAATGGCAAAAATGCTATGGGTGGAATGGTTTCTTCTATGGTGATGAAGGCAGCAAAATTATCAAGGTTCAAGATGGCAATTATGCGATGGTTGGAAAAAGGACACTTGAAGGTTTTGAAAGTATTTGGGCATCAAAAATGAATCAAAGGGGCGAGTTGATATGGGAAACCACAGTTATGGATGACCAAAACTTTACTGGTTTAAAAGGCATAGATATTATTCAAACCAATGACGGTGGCTATATCCTTTTAGCAAAAGTAATTAATCTGCAAAAATTAAGGTTCAGTCAAACAAATGGTCGGCAGATTATTACACTGGCAGGAAAAGGATACTATGATAATTTGATAGTTAAACTCAATGCCGAAGGTCAGATGGCTTGGTTTAAAGTTTTGGGAAGCTCAGGTGAAGATATTCCCGTTAAAATTTTACAAACAGCTGATAATAATTTGTTATTATTAAGTTATACTTCATCAGGAGATGGTGATATGGCTAACTCAGGTAAAAACACTTCAGGCTATAACCGTGATTTGTGGGTAGCAAAATTAAGCCAAACTGATGGTAGTATTATTTCAAAAAAATGTATTGGTGGCAGCGGCGATGAGTATGCCTCCGATATGAAACGTACTTCGGATGGAAACTATGCTATTGTAGGAAATACTACCTCAAATGATACCCAAATCGCTCCCAATAAAGGTGGAAAAGATATTTTAGTAACAAAAATCGATGCGTCACTTAATATTTTATGGACAAAAACTTATGGTGGAAACCAAACTGATGAAGCCCGAAAGTTAATCGCATTACCTAATGGAGAATTAATTATCGGCATTACTTCTAATTCTATAACTGATGATTTTCTAAACCCTGTTAGTAACGATTTCCCAAATAATTATGAGGGCAATATGTGGTTATTTAAACTCAATTCGAATGGAGATTTTCAAAACAAAAAAATATTTGGAGGTTCATCAAACGACATATTGAATGATTTGATATTTACCCAAGATGGAAACTTTTTAATTGCTGGTTCAACAAAATCAAACAATGGTAACATTCAAGACCGAAACAGAATTCCGAGTAATAATAATGATAAATTTGATGTAGTTTTATTGAAAACAACAAGCAACTTTGATGTTATTTGGGAAAAAACGGTTGGTGGATCGGCAGATGATGAAGGAAATGGGATAATTGAAAACAATGACGGAACGGTCGTTGTAATTGGTACAACACAATCATTTGATGGTGATGTTTCTGGAAATCATGCAGGTGCTCAAGATAATCGTGATATATGGTTAGTAAAAATAAATTATGCTTGCGAACTCAATATTACAACAGACCAAAATTTAGTAGCTTCTAATAAAGATGTACTTGCCTCTGAAACAGTACATACCTCTGACAAAATCACACAAAATTCATCTGTTCATTACGGAGCTGGTAAAAGTATAGAAATAACTCCTGGATTTAATTCAGAATTAGGTAGTGTATTAGAATTTAATCTTAGTGGTTGCAATGGTTTTGGTGGAACAAGCAATCAGCCTATTCAGGTAAAAACTCAAAATGAGTGCAGAGAAGGTGGAATGAAATTCAAGTTTACGCCATTTTCACCTAATACCGAATTATCGCAGTATCGAATGTCAATTCAAAATCTTGGGCCTAAAATAGAGTTTAGTTTTTCAGGAAATACCCTTATTACTAAAAATAATATACCTGATAATAGTAATGCTTATTTTTTATTAACAGTATCAAGAGATGGGTATGAAGATTTTAGTTATCAAGGTTATACCAGCACTTGCCAACATGATACTAATCCAATTAATTGCCCGGAAAATAACAATGATGTGATACTTGATAAACAATATTATCAAGCTGGAGAAACTTTTACTGCCACTTGGACAGGTACATTGATGCCATTGCAAGAATTATCATGGTACAACGAAAATATAACTCAAATATCTAAAACAGGTAATACTTTTGTAGGGAAAATAAATGCTTTTCCTGCTCATATTCAAGCCCAACCAAGCACCCTTTCAAATGGAACACTTGTTTGTCATGGTGCAGTAAGGGTAGATTTTAAAGGTTTAAAGTAGTCATTAAAAATTTAGTTTTTCACGAATTTCTACCAATATACTTTCATACGAAGCACCAATAGTTATTTCTTTTCCCGCCACCCAAACGGACTGGCGGGAAATTTTTTGGATTTTATTCATGGCAACAATATATGAACGATGAATTCTAATAAACTGATTATAAGGTAGTTGCGTTATAGTTTCACTAATATTTTGCCGGCTCAAAAGTTTTTTGTTTGGCAAAACATATGCCATATAATTGCCTTCGGCTTCGATGTAAAGAATTTCGTCTAAAAATACTTTTTCTTCTTCATATCCAGTTTTAAGAAAAATATAGTTTGGTGTTTCTTCATTGCGTAAAGTCTTAATTTCTAATGCTTTATTGCATGCTTTAGTAAATCTTGCCAACGAAAAAGGTTTCATTAAATAATCTACGGCATCAAGTTCAAAACCCTTCACGGCATACTCCGAATAAGCAGTTGTGAAAATTATCATTGGCTTTTTTTGAAGGATACTCGCAAACTCAATGCCCGAAATATCAGGCATTTTTATGTCCAAAAAAATCAAATCAATTTTGTTTTTTTGCAAATACGGTATCGCCTCAAAAGCATCAGTAAAGGCTGCTTTTAGTTCAAGAAAAGGCACTTTTTGAGCGTGTATTTGTACGACTTCCAAAGCTCGTGGCTCGTCGTCAATGGCAATGGCGGTTAAATTCATGCGGTACTTTTAGTAAATTCCTAAAATCAAAGATACAAAATAATCGTTGTCAGAAGTCTGAATATCAAGCGTAAAACGATTTGGATAAATCAATTCGAGGCGTTTTTTTACATTTTCTAAGCCAATTCCATTGTTTTCTAACAGTTCGTTATCGCTATCAACTTCATTTTTCGGATGTAAACTATTATGTACTTTGAAATACAGTTTTTGGGCATCGTGCGTAAGCGTAATGTATATCCAAGAAGGATTTCGGAAACTTATGCCGTGCTTAAAAGCATTTTCTACAAAAGGATTTAGCAGCATTGGGGCAATGAAAATTTCTCGCTCAGGATTCTGAATATTTATCTTGATTTCAATGTTGTGGCTTTCATCAATTCTCATGCGTTGAATATCAATGTAGTTGTTCAAATATTCAATTTCTTTGCTCAACGGAATACGGTCTTGGTGATTTTCGTTGAGCATAAATCGCATCATATCACCTAATTTTTGAATGCCATCAGCAGTTAAATCTGCTTTTTCTTTCAACGAAACCGAGTAAAGTGTATTCAAAGCATTAAACAAAAAATGTGGATTTATTTGTGAGCGAAGATTCGATAGTTCGGCAGATTTTGAAACAACTTGGGTTTGAAGTTGAATTTTTTCTTTTGTCAAAACCTTTCTCAGAAATGCAATTACGATTGATGGGAAAAAAAATAAAGCAAACATCTGAAAAATCCACTCGCCATGAAATCCGAAAACTACCTGGGTGTAAGTTAGCCAACTTATATATTGAATAAAATACGCTGCAATTGCACCAATAAAATTAATTATAAAAAATCGAATGGCTCTAATATAAAATTCTTTTGATTTAATTAAAGAGAAATAAGGTAGCACTTTTTTGTAAAAATAATCTTGGGAAAAATAGATTGTAACTCCGCCGATTCCCATTAATGATAAATCTCGAATCGCTCCAAACCAATAGTCTTTTCGAGGAATATTGCCAAATAGAGCTACAAAAAGTATGAAAATGCTAACAGTTCCAATCAAAAAGTAATCTAAATATTGATAATTTTCTTCCTTTTCTTCTTTTAATTTGGAGTGAATAAAGTAGTAAAACTGTGCAAATGTTTCATAAAATAAAATAATAATCAATACTGCGAAGGTATCTGTCAGTAGGGTCAATTTACGGAAATATGAGAATATTTTTATTCCAATAATATGCTCTTGTCTGTCGTAACGAAGCCTAAAATGAAGTTTAAAATAGTCAAAAAGAAAAACACAAATGAAGGTAGAAAAGATAGTAACAGCTATGAAAATAAATAATTTACTATCAATATTTTTTTCTTTCATGCGTGGATAAACCAAATAATGAAATACATACCACGAACCAAAAAGAAAAATAGCTCCAACAATCGTAGGGAAAATGGTGTTGTAGAAATGATTATAACCGCTTAGTCCTTGCCAAATTATTTTATTTGGAACGCCATTGAGTTCGGCAGTTATAACCATCGAATCAAACTTACTCGCTTCTTGAAAAAGTCTGCGAACAACATAAATACTCGTGGCGAAAGCAATAAAAAGGAATTCGTAGCGTCTAAATCTTTGAAGGTTTTGCATAGTGTTCTGATTTTTAATCAAAACTATGCTTTGAAATAAGAAGAAAGCAAAAAATGTTGTGAAAGTGAGAAAAAATGTGCTGAATTTACTCAAAACCCAATTTTTCTTCGTTCAGGTTCTTCGGTAATCAGCCTCAAAACATTTCCAACAAAACGATTTTCATATTTTTCTCGCCAATAAGTTGCCGCAATTTCCCATTTTTCAGCTTCAGCTTTTAGTTTCTCATTTTCGAGATGAAGTTTTTCTATCGAAAAATCTAATGGCTGTAACTCAATTTCAAGTAAATCTAAAATGCTGATATTCAGCACTTTAGCAATTTCGGTTGCTCTCGAAATTGTCAGTTCTGTTTTATTACGTTCAATATCTCCATAAGCTGTCGTCGAAATACCGAGCATATCTGCCAAGTTTTCCTGTGAATAGCTTTTCACAAGCCGTATTTGTCTAATTTTTTCGCCTAAATTCATAATTATATGGTCATTATTCGTCATTCGTTATTCGAATAATTCGTCATTTCTATCAAAAATCGCTTTTTCTGAGAAAAAATCTGAAATTCTGACTACAAATTTCTAAAAGAAATCACATCTTTGTATCGAACAAAACGTATTTGCAGAAAGTTCTATTTTTGAACTAAGATAAAAGTCGTAGCGTTCTAAAAGAAAGATAATTGATAACTGTTAATTGATAATTGAATTATGCACTTTGGAGAAGAATTTCGTAAGTACGCCGTACATCATCACGGCATGAGTGGTTTAGGAATTGATGATTATATGAAACACAACGTTCAGAGCATGACTCCCAATATCATCGAAGAGCGTCCGATGCGTTTTGCAGCAATCGACGTTTTCTCTCGTCTGATTATGGACAGAATCATTTTTTTAGGAACAGGCGTTGATGATTATGTAGCCAATGTAGTAGTTGCACAATTGCTCTTTTTGGAGTCGGTTGATGCAAAAAAAGATGTTTTGATGTACATTAATAGCCCTGGAGGCTCTGTTTATGCAGGAATGGGAATGTACGACACGATGCACTATGTGCGTCCAGATGTAGCAACAATTTGCACTTCATTGGCTGCTTCTATGGGAGCTGTATTGTTGGCAGGTGGTGCAGAAGGAAAGCGTTCGGCATTGCCACACGCTCGTGTGATGATTCACCAACCAAGTGGTGGGACTCAAGGTCAGTCACGTGATATGGAAATTACGGTGAAAGAAATCATCAAATTACGCTATGAATTGTACGAAATCTTGGCAAAGCATACTGGTAAAACGATAGAAGAGGTTGAAAAAGACTCAGACCGTGATTATTGGATGAAAGCCGAAGAAGCCAAAGCTTATGGCTTGATTGATGAAGTTTTGTATAGAGATAAATAAAAAATAGTTTTTATTTTAAAAAAGTCTGCGTATTTTGAATATGCAGACTTTTTTGTTTTTGGATTAAGCGTATTCCACACAAGTTTGTTTTATATTTGTGTAATTTAAAAGAGTAAAGGCTAAAAATGATAAAGGGAGTTTCATTATTTACAAGTGCAGGAATTGCGGAAACCTACTTAAATGAAGTAGGCGTAGAGATTACTGTGGCAAATGAATTGATAAAAGAAAGGGCAACATTATATGCTAATCTATACAAAAACTCTAAAATGATAGCAGGAGATATTTTAGATAAAAATAATTTCGCTCAAATTTTAGAAGTTTCTGGAAAAAAAGTTGATTTTTTGATTGCTTCTCCGCCATGTCAAGGATTGAGTGTTGCAGGTAAAAATCGAACGATGGATAAAATGGTTAATGATGAAAGAAACCACTTAGTATTCAAAATAATCGAATTTATTTTTGACAAAAAACCTAATTTTATACTAATTGAAAATGTCCCTAATTTTTTAAGGCTACAATTACCCTATCAAGGAAAACTTCATGAATTGATAGACCTATTCTCAATTTTATTCAAAGATATCTATAATTTTGAATCTGATGTTTTTGATGCAGCTGACTATGGCGTTCCACAAAGAAGAAACAGAGCTATTATTAAAATGTTTAGGAAAGGTTTGAAATGGGGTTATCCTTCTAAAGAAAAAATTATCACCGTTGAAAATACCATTGGACATTTGCCAAGTTTAGAAGCGGGTCAAAAATCTAATGTTGCTTGGCATTTTGCAAGAAATCATGCTGATAAACATATTTTATGGATGAAAAATACACCAACAGGAAAATCTGCATTTGAGAATAAAAAATATACACCAGTAAAGGAAAACGGCGAAAAAATAAAAAGCTATATGACTACATATAGAAGAATGAAATGGGAAGAACCAGCTCCAACGATTACGATGAGAAATGATGCAATAAGTTCTCAATTAAATGTACACCCTGGAAGGCTGTTACGGGATGGCACATATTCCGATGCAAGGGTTTTAACACCTTTGGAGTTAATGTTACTGTCATCATTGCCTCACAACTGGAATATACCAGTTGATACTTCTGAAATTCTGATTAGAAAATGTATTGGAGAGTGTATTCCTCCCTTGATGATAAAAAAAATTGTAGCACAAATAAACAATTAACTTTATGACTCATAGAATTGAGCGAAAAAAATGGATTTTATATAGACATACCAATAATTTTGACTTAATAACTGCAGTAGCTGTTAATCTAAAGTTTTACTCGAAAACTTCCATTTCTAAAGAAGATAAATTAGAGCTTCTTCAAAAACTACGAGAATTAAACTACTATCAAGAACGAAATCCTGAATTACCACTTGACTCAATCAATCACCGAATAAATACACTTGCATATTATATGTTTGGGTATAAAGGCAAAATTGATGGTCAAGATAGGTTTCTTTTTAGTCCACTTGGAAACTTATTCCTAAAACATTTGGGAAACAAAAGTAATATCAGTAAAATTTTTTTGACGATGCTTTGGGCTATTCAGTTTCAACATCCGCATGGAGGCTCTGATAATGTATTTAATTTATTCCCTTTCCGATTAATCTTCAAATTATTGACTGATGAAAGACTTGATAAGAAACTTTATGCCTTTGAAATAACTTATTTAGTCGTTTTCATAGAAGATATTGATAAAGAAAAGTACGAGGAACTTGTAAATAGAATATTGGAGATTAGAAATTGGTCGAATGAGAAAATTGAAGAAACTTTCAAAAAAGATGAACATACTTACGTAAATGCTGCCTACGAATGGGATTATTACGTGAGTGAGTTTTTTAAAGATGCAGGAGTTTTAGACAAAACTGAAGGCGAGGTTATCTGTAAACTTGTTCAAGGGAAAAATACACTTAGAAAAATCACCAGAAATAAAGTTTCCTTAAAGGGAGATTTATACGATTACTGTTTATCTCTTTTAAATGAATATCCTTTTGATGAAATTCCGTTAAAGTTAGATGATTCTGAAAGACTAAAAATTGATGTAATAAAGGAAATCTATGGTTTTTATCCCAAAATTTTGTTGAAGGAAATCGGAGACGAAAAAGATGAAATAAATATTGAATTATTGAGATTACCAAAGCTAATAGAGCAATATTCTAATAATAATGATGGTGTAGAGGCTTATTTATTTGAAGATATTCTTGTTGATGGTTTTAATATGTTTTATAATATAGAAGCAAAACGTATTAGTGGAGCAGGAAATACAGATATTGAATGTTTGTATTTGACCAAAAGAAAAAAGTTTGCAGTTGATGCTAAATCAACAAAAAATAAGCTATCTGGCTTAAATGCAGGAAGATTGGCAGCACATAGAACAAAAATTGGTGGAGAATACACCATTGTTGTTACACCAAGATATGTTCCCGCAGTTTTACACGACATTCGTTTAATGCCAATTGTAATTATCAGAGCAAGCACTTTTTCTGAATATTTATACAATTGTATCAATAATGATATTCGAGAGATTGATTATGCTGAATTTGATGATATAATTTCTTCAAATTTAGGTTCAGATATAAGCAATAAGATTTCAATTCTAACAATAGAAAAGTTTGCAGTACAGAATTAACATTTAACCACTGAATGATAAATATTACCAACGAAGATAACATGGCACTCATGGCTAAATATGAGGACAATTATTTTGATTTAGCCATTGTGGACCCTCCTTACGGGATTTTAAATAAGACTAAAAGGGGGGGCGACCATAAATTTAATATGGAAGAATATGCTAAATGGGACGTTAAACCAGACTCTGAATACTTCAAAGAATTATTCAGAGTTTCTAAAAATCAAATTATCTGGGGTGGGAATTATTTTGGACATTTGTGGGCAACCAACGAATATAATAAAGGTTTTGTAATATGGGATAAAAATCAACCCGAATCACTTAATAATTTTTCGATGGCAGAAATGGCGTGGACATCTTTTGATAAACCTTCAAAGATATTCAGATTTAGTGTTAGAAAAAATCGAAACAAAACACATCCAACTCAAAAACCTATTGAACTTTATGAGTGGTTGCTAAAACTTTATGCAAAAAAAGGAGATAAAATCTTAGATACCCATCTTGGAAGCGGCACTATTGCTATTGCGTGCCATATTGCTAATTATGACCTTACTGCTTGCGAAATTGATAAAAACTACTACGAAAAAGCATTAAAAAAAATCAAAGAATACGATTCCTTATATGTAGATTTAAATCCAACGAAATAACCATACCCTTCAAAAACTATTTTAATGAGCTCTCTACAAAATAAAGTGATGATTGCCCCCTCGGTGTTGGCTGCCGATTTTGCAAATCTCCAAAGAGATTGCGAAATGCTTAATAATTCAGAAGCAGATTGGTTTCATATTGATATTATGGACGGTGTTTTTGTGCCAAATATTTCTTTCGGAATGCCAGTTTTGGAAGCAATTCAACGCCACGCCAAAAAACCGCTCGATGTACATTTAATGATTGTGCAACCTGAGCGATATTTGGAAACTTTCAAGAAATTGGGTGCCGAAATCATTACGGTTCATTATGAGGCTTGTCCGCATTTGCATCGCACGCTTCAACAAATAAAAGATTTGGGCTGCAAAGCTGGTGTTGCTCTCAATCCTCACACGCCTGTCAATGTGCTTTACGATATTATCCATGACATTGATATGATATTAATAATGTCAGTAAATCCGGGTTTTGGAGGGCAGAAATTCATTGAACATACTTACGAAAAAGTCAGAAAAGTTCGCAAAATGTGTAATGAGAAAGGGTTTAATACTTTGATTGAAATTGATGGTGGTGTAAATGCCAATAATGCCAAACAATTAATAGATGCAGGGGCAAATGTACTTGTGGCAGGAAATTTCGTATTTGCTTCCGAAAATCCAATTCAGACTATTGAAGATTTAAAAAACATTTAGAAGCTTTTTAAGTTATTTTTTCTGAACGAAAAACTTGAATTTTTGATTGAGTTTTTGATAAAAAATAACACAGATTAATAAATTAAATGAATATTTTTTAGCGAAAAATCAATTAAAAAGGCTGTTTTGCAGTCGAAAAAATAACTTAAACAGCTTCTTAATTAATGAAAAAATTTACATATCCAATATTGATTCTCATTATTGGCTTAGGATTGTTTTTAAGAATATATAATCTCGGCAAATTTGCCCCATATACTGACGAAAAATACACACTTTTAAATGCCAACGGAATTAGTGTAGGTGGAGCAAATCAACACGATGTTTTTGATAAAAAATCATTTTCTTCTGATGAATTTTGGAAACCAAAAAAGGCTTTTGATTATTACATAGCGGTCGCACATTCAGATTTTGGTACACATATCGTCTATAATGTGCTACTAAATCAATGGATAAAAATATTTGGACTTTCCGATTTTTACGTTCGATTATTGGGTGGTTTAATCAATATTTTGACTATACTTTTACTCTTCAAGCTTGTTAGTGACTATTTAAAATCTCCACTAATTGCCTTACTATCAGCCTTTTTGCTCACAATTGAGCCTTTAAATATTGCCCAAAGCCATACTGCCAGAAGTTATACACTTTCTTTCTTTTTGATTCTTTTGGGTACTTATTTATTCTTAAAACTGATTGAAAATAATAATTCAACAAAGAAAAAAATATTTTTTGCATCATGCTATGCCTTAGTTGCCTCCCTTGCATTATTGAATCACTATTTGAACTTTTTGGTATTTCTAAGTCATTTGTTACTTTGTTTAAGATATGAGCGTAAAATCATTAATTGGGCATTTTTGAGTGCCGCAGGAATCATTACTTTGTCAGTGATGTTTTGGTGGTTTACTGCTGGTGGAGGGCAATGGTCAATGCAGTTTTTGAAGGATAAAAATGAGTTGCATTTGAAAATAGCTAATTTGCCTCCCGAACAAAATCCATTGCGAGGAATGGTTGATAAAAGTACATTCAAAAATATTTCTGCTAAGGTAATTGAAATCTTTTACGACCTTAATCCTATTTCAAATGGTGTTTTTCAATTTGTTTTAGGCTTCAAAAATTTTATAATTACGCTATTTATAGCACTATTGCTGTTTATTTTTGAAAAATACTACCATAAGAAAAATATTTGGAGCTTATTCCTAATTTTGTTGATAGGTATTGCTTGTTATTTGTTTAGAGGTGATACATATTTTATTTTAACAACAATTTTCACCTATTACCTTTTATTTTTATTTGCTGAATGGCTCATAAAACACTTTAAAAAACTTGATTTTTCTGCTCAAAAATTTTTAATTATCTTACTACTAATGTCATTTCTACCAATGGCATATATGATTTTTGATGCTATAAAATCTGGGCATACTACGAGTTTATCTCAACGATATGTGGGCGTAAGTATTCCTTTTATTTCAGTGATTTATGCCATTTCAATTAATGAGTTTTTCAAAAAAAATATCTATATTAAGCTATTTGGATTTGCTTTTCTTCTATTTCAACTATTCCAACTTTCGCAAGTTATCAATAATATTTTACAAGATAAATCTCCAAAATACACTTATTTCGTTACTCCAAGAGCAGAAAATCCTTATTTAAAAGCTGCTAATTTGATTCAAAAAGATTATTCAAAAGGTGATACAGTTGTTATTCCTTCGCAAAACAAAAGTGTTTATGAAAACCTTATTGTAGATAAACCAAAAATTTCGGTTCTTGATGCCCAATATTTAAACCTTTATTTCTCGAAAAAAGCAGGTATTATTCAACGAATAAATCCTTATGAAGCGAATAAAATCATATTGAAGAAAGCAAACGGTGAAGAAAAGCTAATTTTTGATTTTGAAGATACAAAATATAGGTATTAATTTGATAACGGTTCGCCGTTGCGATTTGGAGGTTTGCTAATTGAGTAAATTCACCAAGATTGAATGACACAAAAAAGAGGCGTTGCAATGTGCAACGCCTCTTTTTATATAAAATATTATTACGATTAATATTTATAAACACGCTTCGTAATTTGTTGCGTATTTGTACGAATACTAATAGTATAAGTTCCTTCTGAATAATTACTCAAATCCAAGCGATATTCAGCTTGATTTTCATTCAAAATAGTTTTTGAAACTTCTCTATTCATTCTATCAGTGATTATAATTACACCAGATTCTTTCTGCATATTTTCAGAAAGTGTAACTTTTACACCATCAGAAGTTGGATTAGGAAATACTTGGAAAACATTATCAACAAGTAAGTCAATTGATGCCGAAACTTTCGCAAGAGTAGTAGTTTCTACAACATTCGAATAACCTGAATTACCTTTCACGTTGGTTGCTCTTACACGGTACCAATACTTAGTTTTTTCTTTTACTGTTTTATCAGTATATGCTACTTCGTTACGAGTTGTTGCACCAATTTTTGCAAAAGTCTTTCCATCATCAGAGCGTTCCACTTCAAAGGTAGCTTCATTATTTGAGTCATCACCCCATTTCAAAGCTACCTCTGCTGCTGTTGCAGCTCCTTTCAAGCCATACGGAGCATTCGGAACAAGCGTTACGATTGTTGCTAATGAACTTGTGTTTGAATATTTTGAGTCGCCAAATTTGTTCGAGGCTTTTACTCGGAAATAATAAGTCAAACCTTCTTCGATAGGAATACTTGTAGCTGCAATTGTATTTGAATCCAAATCAGCTTTCAAAACTTCTTTCGTAAATGTACTATCCAAAGCTCTTTCAAGTGAAAAACCCCACTCATCAGCTGAGTTATCTTTCCATGTTGCCTTTATTACATTATTACCAATTGCATCATTTGCAAGTGCCACTGCTAAATTTGTTGGTGCAAAAGGTGGTCCGAGTGTGGTTGCAGTAACAGTATTCGAAAAAGGTGATTCTCCTTGAGCATTGGCAGATACTACTTTGTACCAATATTTTGTTTTTGGTTTACATGTATTATCCGAATAAGATATAAAATAAGGGTCAAGTGTTTTTATTTGAAGAAAGCCTTCAGTGGCACTTGTTGACGAACGATAGATTCCATGAGCAACACGAACATTTGTAACTCCATCTTCTACGCCATTAGCCCATGTTAAATCTATTTGAGTTTGCGAAACTGTCTTAGCCGCTAAAGCGAATGGTGCAAGTGGAGCAACTCTTTTAAGTGTAATTGGTTGTATAACATTCGAATAAGGGCTAACTCCGCCATTATTTCTCGCTCTTACACGGTACCAATACTGTGTTCCTTCAGCTAATCCTGTACTGGTTACAGTTGTAATATTAGAAGGTGTAGTAGTAAGTGGAATAAAATTAATGCCATTTGCCGAAAATTCTACATCATAACTATCTACAACAGGGGACTTATTTATCCAAAAGAATGAAACGAAGTCTAATCCTCTATTAAATGTTTGCAAATCAACAGGAGCTATCGGAGGGTCATAAGGCGTTACTGTCTGTATAGTTGTTGCCGAAGGAAATGCATCACCCGTTACATTAAAAACACGAACACGGTATTGATAATTGTTATTTGGCAATACAGTATTATCAGTATATGAACGAACCCCCGTACCTGCTATTGGTTGTACAATGGCGAGGGGAACAAAAGCACCGCCGTTTGAACGTAAAATTTCAAAAGCTAACTCATTAGTTGAATTATCTGTGAAATTTATAGTTATTGTTCGTGGAGCAATATTAGTAAAAATTGCATTGGTAACTGGCTGAGGAAGTGCCGGATTTGTGTTAATAATAGCCACATTCGTCCAACATGACACTGTTTTACCTGGAGGAACAGGTATTAGACCTGGTGCTGGCGTATTAGGGTCACTATAAGTACATGTTGGAGTTGTTCCATCAAATGCCTTAATAGCTCTTACTGTAATATAATAAGTTGTGGCAGGTTGTAAGCCTGTCAATGTAAATGGTGCAGTACCAAGATTATTTGCAACACCAGTTACGGTTGTAGTCCAAGAAAGAAGACTGGTTGAATAGGCAACCTCAAATTCTGTTTCGTCAGTTGAATTGTCAGTCCAATTTAAATTGATTCTTGTACTATTGCCACCAACAGGTGTACCAATTAATCCAGTAGGATTGCCTGGAGGTGCCAGCACCGTTGCCTCAATGTTTCGAGTTGGGCTTTTAGATTTACTTCCGTCTGTTGCATTAACATTGCAAAATGCTGTCATCAACAAAAATAGGGATAAAAAATAATTTTTTCTCATAGCTAAACTATCAGTTTTAGTTATTAAAATTTGGGAGGGAAACTTGTTTTTTGTAAATATATAAGTTTTTATTTATTTTAGATGCATACTTACCTATGAAAATTATTTTACGGTAAAATATTATTTATTCAAAAAAAATAAATGTCTGCTCAAATCCTTGATAGTCAAGAAGATGCACGAGTTTTTAAAGACAATTGTACATTCGTAAAATCTTTCGTCTTGTTTTCTGTCTATTTTACAGCTATGACCGAAATCTCAACATTTACATCCTTTGGCAAGCGTGCAACTTGTACTGTTTCTCGGGCAGGTGGGGCAGCCAAAAAATAGCTTCCATAAACTTCATTTACTAAGCCAAAGTCATTCATATCTTTCAAGAAAATACTTGTTTTAACAATATTGGCATAATCCATTCCTGCTTCCGAAAGAATATTACCAATGTTTTCCATGATTTTGTGAGCTTCGGCTTTTAAGTTGCCCTTAGTAGCCAATTCGATAGCAATTTGTCCAGAAACATATAGTGTATTCCCTGCTAAAACAGCTTGGCTATAAGGTCCAATTGGAGCAGGAGCATTTTCAGAAAAGATTATTTGTTTCATGTGTGAGTTTATATGTTACAAAGATTGATGGAATTATTCTTCAACAATACCATCTCTTTCTTCAATAATTTCGTAAGTTTGAAAAACAAAAATCAGAAAAAAAGCGAAATTAAACAATTTTTGAAGAATAAATTATTGATATTAATGAATAACCACTCCTCTCAGCAAAATATAGAAGACAATGCACTTATTATATTTATTAAAAATCCGCAACTTGGTAAAGTAAAAACTCGCTTGGCGGCTACTTTAGGTAATGAACGTGCCTTAGAAATTTATCATGTTTTGCTGAAACACACACAAGCTATAACACACTCATTAGCTGCGAAAAAATACTTATATTATTCTGCTTTTGTTGAAAAAAATGATATTTGGTCAAATAAAAACTATCAAAAAGCTGTACAATATGAAGGGCTGGATTTAGGTGCGAAAATGGCTTTTGCATTTCGAGATATAATTCAAAACAAGCATCAAAAAGCACTTATCATTGGCAGCGATTGTTTGGAACTTACAGAAGATATTATTAACAAAGCATACATCCAACTAACTGATAATGAGGTAGTTATAGGTCCAGCCGTAGATGGTGGATATTATTTAATAGGGTTTAATTTTCAAAAAATTGGTGAGCGTTGCGGCGAAGTTTTGAAACAGGTTTTTCTCGAAAAACAATGGAGTCATGCCAATGTTTGCAAGGAAGCAATGACGGCTTGTGAAGGCTTAAATTTAAAGGTTGCCCTCCTCCCTACCCTTACTGATGTTGATGAAGAAAAAGACTTTTTATTAAGCAAAATCAATGCATAAATTGATTCGTTAATGTTTTATGCAAAGCCAAAACTTGAGGAATTACAAGCTGTTTTTCATCATTAACTATCTGATAATCAGCTATTTGCTGAAATTCCTCTTCGGTTTTTTGTCTGGAAATTATAGTTCTAATCTCCTCTTCTGTTCTTTGCGTATCTCGTTTTTTTATTCTTGCAATTCGCAAATCAAGCGGAGCAGTTACAACTATAATTTTATCTAAATCATTGCCATTTCCTGCGGCGTTTGTTAGAGCAGCTTCTCGCAAAATATAAGCGTGGTTTTGCTGTTGAGCAAGCCAACGCTTTATATCTTCAAAAACTCTTGGATGAATAAGGCTATTCAGTATTTTCAATAGTTCAGGATTGGCAAAAACCTGACTTGCCACCCACTTTCGATTATACTCACCTTTGTTGTAAGCCTCACGTCCGAGTAGCTCTTTTATTTCTTTTCGTAGTTGTAAATCGTTGTTAGTCAACCATTTAGCTCGCTCGTCGGCATAATATACAGGCACGCCCAAAACTTCAAAAATCTTGCAAATAATGCTTTTTCCAGTGCCAATTCCACCTGTGATACCGATGAGTTTTGGCGTTTTGTTTTCTTTCATAAAAAAGTTTTTTTTCCTTTGGCGAAATACTCCCAAACAATACTTTTTTGATAAATCATACTTACTTGCTTCGGAGATTTTCGTTTTAACTTTGGAATCATGCCATAGAAAGCAAAATGTGCTTTAATTACTGCCCAAAAGTCTGGAAACGAACCATCAAGTAAAAGCTTTATTCCTGAAATTCCGTCTAAAATTAATCTTAATAAAAGTGTATAAATTAAATTATTTACTGTAAGGTTTTTGTAGAGCATTGCTAAGCCATTGCGGTAATTGAGAAATGTTTTTCGAGGATTTGATTTATGTAAAGTACCTCCGCCAACGTGAAAAACCATTGAATCGGCACAATAGAATATTTGGTTTCCTGCACTTTTCATTCGCCAGCATAAGTCAATTTCTTCCATGTGGGCAAAAAAATTGGCATCAAACCCGCCCATTTCTTTAAAAACTTTTGCTCGCACAAACATACAAGCTCCTGTTGCCCAAAAAATCTCTTTTGTGTCATTATATTGACCCAAATCTTCTTCATAAGAATCAAAAATGCGACCTCTACAAAACGGATAGCCGAGCCAATCAATGTAGCCTCCTGCTGCACCTGCATATTCAAAATGAGTTTTTTGATGAAAACTTCGGATTTTTGGCTGACAAGCAGCTATCAATTTATTTGACTCCATCAAGGCAATCACTGGTCGAATCCAATTCGGTGTTACTTCAACATCAGAGTTGAGCAAAACATAATATTCTGCCGAAACTTGCTTCAATGCAGCATTGTATCCTCCTGCAAAGCCTTGATTATCAGGCAATTGTATTAATCTAACACTTGGATAAGCACTTTTTAGAAACTCAATAGAATCGTCAGTTGAAGCATTATCTGCAATAATTATTTCACAGCCATCAGCATTTTCGACAACAGCTGGCAAGAATTTTTCAAGAAAATTTCGTCCATTATAATTTAAAATAACTACTGAAACGTTTGTCATGAATTATTGTTTAAACATTTTTTCCAAATCCATGCCAGGAATATTCGGCATCATGCCCTCGGTAGATTTTTGAAGTTCGGTTTTTGCTCTTTCTTCTACTTTTTCTAAGGCTTTGTTGGCAGCCGCTACAATCAAATCTTGCAACATTTCACGGTCACTTGGTTTCATCAAATCTTCATCAATTTCGATGCTTATCAATTGTTTTTTGCCATTGGCAACTGCCCGCACCATTCCTGCACCAGCTTCACCCGTTTCGGTGATCTTCCCCAAATTTTCCTGCACTTCTTGCATACGTGCTTGCATTTCTTTCATTTTTCCTGCCAAGCCAAAAATATCTCCCATGTTCATAATCTTGTGATTTTAATTTGAAATACAAATATAGCAAAGGGATTTCGGATTTCAGATGTGGGATTTCGGATTTCGGCAACTCTACTTGAATAATGCTCAAATAAAACACAACATGACAATATTAATTTTCTTTTAATTTTTTTTTAAATCCGTGTTTCCAAAGGAATCCGTGTAATCCGCGTCCCATTTTCGACAATTTTAGCACACGGATAACACGGATTTATTACAGATTTATATAAATATAAAATTGCCATGTAGCATTATAAAATACTTTTAAATGCATAAAAAAAGCAGCCCATTCAGAGTTGCCTTTAATTTACCATTTAAAATCGTACAGGCGACCCTGTCATCCTTATCTTATAAGCATAACCGAGCCAATTTTCTCAAATTTTTGCCCAGCGGGGTCTAAGCCATAGATTTTGTAACCATAGTTGCCCGGTGGGGCTGGTGTTTGGGCATCTACTTCTGTGCCGTTCCAGCCAGTGTCTAAGTCTTTTGTTTCAAAAATCACATTGCCCCATCTGTCATAAATTACCAAGTTATATTCTACAATAAAGCGTCCTTTTGCCAAAAACATATCATTATTACTATCATCATTTGGTGAAAATGCGGTTGGAACATAAATCTGTGCAGGAGTAATAAAAGTATAAGTATTTGAATAAACACTAAAAGGAAATGGTGTTGGCACTCCACCTATTACAATTGTTGCCTTCTGACGAGCAAGAATCCTGAACGTAACTCGACCTTTGGCAGCTGGGTCACTCAAGACTGCTTCTATTGTATTTTTTACATTCGATTCATTATCGGGCGTCGTATCCACAGGTTTTATAACCGAACCATTGGCATCAAGCAACTCAACATAATATTCTACCGGTTGTGCATTTTGCAAGACACTGGTAGGGTCTGGAATAACAAATTTTGTCCAATTTAATGTATTGGGCTGTGTGGAAGTTAAAAATACACTACAAAAAGCAGGTGATTGGTCGGAGCTATTGCCGCATTCATCTTGGTATTCTACTTTGTAGCAATATTGTTGCTTATCTGGCTCTACATTTTTATCATCATAAAAATTATCTGTCGTTTTCTTAACCTCAGTATAAGTCGAAGAACCACCTTCGGCACGGTAAAAGACGTATTTTGGAGCAGTAAAGCCTGATGGTTCAAAAAGACTTACCTTAATAACATTTGCTGTAATTGCCGAAACTGTACCTATGCTTCGTGGTGGAAGTTTACCTCCTTTTGAAGGGTCAACCAATATTGTGGGAGATTTGACAACAACTCTATCAAGTGGCGTTGTACCAAAAAATGCAATGATACCAAAATCATATTTTTTCTTACAATCTAATTGGTCAAAAGTGTAAGTAGTTGCTGTAAGTGGCGAAGGTGCTGCCGTATTTGGATTAGCTCCCGAAAGTGATTCGCTATAACCTATGGTATATCGAGTTACATTTGGCAAAGCCGTAAGGTCGGCATCGGGGTTATTCCAGTCGAGTTTTGCTTCTTTTGGTGAAATTAGTGTAGCTTTTGGCACAATAGTACAAACTTCGTTAGAAACTGTTTCATTTCCACAAGCATCTTTTGTTTGTAAACGAAAGCAAAATTCGCTATTTCCATTCAAGCCATCAATAGTAATATTGGAAGATGCTTGACCGCTATTGCGAGAGATTTTCTTGCCAGTATCAACCCAATTGCCAGCTTTTGGTCTTTGTTGGACACTATAAGCAGTGCCGTCTAAGCCTTCAACCATTGTTACTTTATCGCTTGCACCGCCATTCAAACCTTCCAATTCGCTAATACGAGGTTTGTTATTTACACCTACTGGAAAAGAAATTGGCGAACTACTACATGCTGTAGCGTTGGTAGAACCTCTTGTATATAAAGCTACTATTTGTGGAGGTGTAGGAGGTGTCGATGCATAGGTATGTGACATTTCATGAGGCCAAACTGTTATTTGGGTGGAAAAACTTTGGGCACTCCCATCTCCCCAAGTGATTCTGTATTTACCTTGTTTTCTATTTTTGGGTGTATCCAAAAACTTAACGGTTACATTTTTATCTCCACAAGTAGTTATTTCAAAATCTGGTTGTTCAGTTTGAATCAATTCATAAGAGCGGCAAGCGATATATTGGCTTCCGCCACTATTGCCTGATTGTAATATCCAATAAATTCCGGGAGTAGTAAAAGTAGCTGAGGTTTGTATTGGGTTAGGAAATGTAAGAGGAGTTCCATTCTTGAAATTGAATATATAGCCCAAGTTTCCTAAAGCCCCGCCTGTAGGCGATACTCCATTGGCTACTGTGGCAATACCAGCATTACTGGTAAAATCTAAACAACCAATTCCTGGATTTACAAGAAAAGTTCCTCCAACTAAAACTCCACCAGTTGGATTTCTACAAAAGTCTGGTTCGGCAGTTTGCTGCCCAAAAGAAGGGTTAAAGAAGCATAAAGCTACTAACCCAAATAATAAAAATTTGATACGGGACATAGTATTAATCGTTTCATGTGTTCACTCACTCAATGCAAATTAAGCAAAAATCATGCCCGATAAGGTGGGTATCGGTGTTGTAACGTAGGGTAGGTATAGATTATTTAGTAAAATTTAGAAAATGTAGCGAGAAATGCAAATAAAGAAGAATAAAAATTTTATCTATACTATTGATAGTCAGCGGTTTATGTTAAATTTTGAAGAATAAAAGGTTTTGGCTTGAAAATTGCTGACGAGGAAATCTTGATTTTACTCAAACACCAATCACAAAAGGATTTACACCTTTGATTGTCCCGAAGGTTTCGAGAGGAATAAAGCGAGCAAAAAGTTCTTCGGAATACCAGTTTTCTGCGTGTGTTTTTTTGATTACTTCGGCGTGTTCTCGTTGGCGATAGGCAAATTTTTTGACATCTTCTAAGCTATTCCAGACCGAAAAAGTGGCTTGCCGTAAAAAAGGAACTTCCCCAATACCGAGTGAGGTGATGAATCCTTCGGCGTTATTTATGGTAGAAGCAACGAATGGAACGTTTTTCCAAAAGCCAGATAATTTTGATAAGCGAATAGTTGCACGAGTGAGAACTGCTATTGTACCTCGATAATTTCTGTCAGGCGAAGGATTGCCAAAAGGCTCTTTACCGTCCCATTTTCCATGCGATTCGTAGGGAACACAAAGCATTGTCCATTGTTCGTTAGCGAATATTTTCCACCATTTCCAGATAAAAGCGTTTTTTTGAAAAGCCTCAAAATCATCTTTATTATTCCAAACTGCCAACATTCCCCATTGTTGAAGGTCGGGATTTATATCAAAAGTACCATTTTTGCCGCAACCAAGCAATTTCCAGAAAGTGCTTTTGCTGAAAAACAAAGGCAAACGCAAAATTGCCATTGATATAAAAGCAATTGGAATCAAATATTTTGGGTAGCGAACTATTGTGAGCGAAACGAGCATTTTGAAAATGAAGAATGTAGAATTAAAAATAAATAGGTTAGTTAGGTTGTATTCAAAACCCCTATCCCTAAATCCCTTTCCGCTTCGGCGGTCCGACCCAAAAGGGAAAGGGACTTAACAGCCTCGCAGCGGCGTACCGTTCCCTATTGGGGAGGCGGTCCGACGTTCGATTGGGTGGGGTTTCTCCACTAAAATCAACCAACGAAATGCCCATTTCCATTGAATTTTATAGGTTGCGATACCAGCTTTTTCAAATAGATTCTCCAATTCTTTTCTGGTAAAACCTCTTAAAACTGACAATGGAGCATCGTTTTTGACTAAATATGATTTTGAAAAAAGCCAAGTAAGCCATTTAATTGAATAATAAGCCAAAGGATGTCGGTGCAAATCTGCAATAATAAACCCTGATTCAGAGTTTTGGTACATCCATCGAAGCATTTTTATCAAATCTTCATCTTTGAAATGATGACAAAAAAGTGAATTGAAAATAATATCTGGCTTACTTTCAGAAAAGGTAACAAGCTGATAATCAGCAATTTGATAATTAATTTTTGAAGATTCTGAATTATATTTTTCTGCAAATCTTACACAATCTTCTTTTAAATCTACCCCCCCAAGCTGAAATGGAATGATTTTTGCTCTTAAATATTTATTAATCGCTCTTAGATTATCGCCACCACCGCTTCCAATTTCAAATATTTTTATTGTATTTGAAATTTTTACTTGTTCAGAATTATCTAATTTAATAGATTGTTCTGAAATTTCTTTTTGTTTTATATTTTCAATATTTTCTGAATGTATATTTTTAATTATATTTACAAAATATCCAATACCATTTAGAACCACTGCATGTCCACCGAGATACCTATTAATAAAGTCTAATTCTCGTAGATTTTGGTACAAATCTTCTGTCGGAATCTCTTCATTATCAAGGAGTTCGGCTTGGTAGGAACGAGTTTTGAAATTCATTTTTCTAAAATTACACTTTCCATCGTGATACCTGGACCAAAAGCTACGGCAAAAACATTGCCTTGTTTATTTTCTTGCATCATTTCCTTCAAGACAAACAAAATTGTAGACGACGACATATTCCCGTAGTTTTTCAGCACATTATACGATTTTGACAAGTCTTCTTTGGTTAAATTAAGTGAATTTTCGACAGCTTCCAAGATATTTTTTCCACCAGGATGAATTGCCCAATGTGTGATTTTGTCAATTGTAAGGTTCAATTTTTCGAGCGAACTTTCGAGCAAATGCCTTATTTCTTCTTTTATTAATTTTGGAACATGGTTACTCAAAGTCATCAAAAAGCCACTACTCGATAGCTGCCAAGCCATGTCTTCCTGCCCTCCAAGAGCAACTTTTGAATAAAATTGCTTAATTTCTAAGCCTTCTACATCTTTTTCGGAAGTTACTAAACAAGCTGCCGAACCATCAGCAAAAAGAGTAGATGAAAGGATAGCATCAACATCATTTGATTTTTGGAAATGCAAAGTACACAATTCTGTACATACAATCAGCACTTTGGCGGAGGCATCTGCACGACAGAAAGCATCGGCAATTTTGAGTGCATGAAGTGCTGCATAACAACCCATAAAATTGACCGAAGTACGCACAATATTAGGCGAAAGATTGAGCTTGTGCATCAACAAAACGTCTAATCCCGGAGCAGAAATACCAGTACAAGTAACGGTTATTAAATGTGTAACTTCTTGAATATGTGGAACGCCGCCCGCAACTCCTTGCAAACAATTTTCAATTGCTTTGGCAGATAAATTGACGGCTTCTTGGTTATACAAAGCCATTCGTTTTTCGAGGGTAGGAATTTCGCCATTATTTCCGAAAAAGCCCCATTGACCACGAGGTAATGAGAAGTCTGGAAAGACCGAATAACGAGTTAGGATACCGCTTCTTTTGTATAATACAGGAAGTAATCTTCGATTTTTTTCGTCAGGATTATTGGCATCAAGCATAAATTGCATGATGTCTTCCTGCCGATGTTGGTAAGTTGGTGTGGAAATGCCGATGGCAGTTATTTTTGACATGAAAAAATTTAAGGTAAAATAAACTTAAATTTACGAAACACACTCCGTAAAAACCCTATATACGAAATTTTTATCTTTTTGGAGGTCTTCGTACCGTATTATAAAGTTTTCATCATTTACTCTAAATTGTGTAACACTCAAAGTTTTCAATTTGTTTTCACGATTCATTTTTATATCATTTTCCAAATCTCCTTTCCCACCAAAATGATGAAATTTTAAAGCATCTTCTGATGTATAACTTGGATTTTCTTCTAAAAAATCATTAAACCAGTTTTCACGTTCTTGTATTATTTCGGGAGGGTATAAGGTTGCTGAAGACCAAATTTTTGGTATTTTTGAATCAATTTCTTGAAGAAAAACACTTTTACCATTCCACTGTATTTCATTGATAACCAATTGATTAGCTCTATCAATAACAATTAAGGTAAAAGGTTCAATATTGAAGAAATTATATTCATTTACAAATCTTTCAACATTATAATATTTATAAAAGTCTAAGATTATTTTTCCACGACTCTGTTTATATGGTGGAGCAGGAATATGTTTTTCAAAACCTCCATTAAGCAAACAAAGTGTAAATCTATCGCAACCCCCAATCCAAGTTCCGCCGCCAAGAGGGTCTTTCGGAAAAAAAACATAATGTCCTTCAATTTCGTATTTTCGAGGAGGAATAGCAGATTCTCTTGCTACACTTTCATCGCGATTTGAGGTGAAAATAAAGCCTGAATCTTTAGTAGGAAGGTATGTAAGGACGCACATTTTGTAGAGTTCTGAGTTTAGAGTTCTGAGTTAAAAAAAAATTTCTAAGATGCTGAAAGGCTGAGTTATAGAAATAACTCAGAATCGCACGGGCGACCCCGTCTAAACTCAGCACTCAGAACTCAGAACTAATTCTTCCCTGTGTCTGACAGTTGAGTAAGCCACGCCAAAGTCTTTTGGAATTAATAAATCAGGGAAATTTTCTTGTAAACCAATACGAATCAAAGCATAATGGTGAATGGAGTGTTCGATTAAATAAACCATCTCTCGCATAAAATTAGTTTCGATAAAGTCCTGACTATCAACACAATAGCTTACCGCCAATAGTAAAGGTTCATTAGGATTATTGAAGTTTTGAATAGCATCTTCAATATTTTGTAGGCTATTTATCGTAAAATAAAGGTCGTTTTCGAGCATAAAATCTCGCTCACGTGCATCATAATCTACTACGCCATTACGCACCCCATTAAGCAAACATTGATAAAATTCTACCACGTGGCGGGTGTGCTGACCGATACTACTTCCGTTGAGAACGCCAAGTTTCTGATTGAATTGGTTGGGCTGTAGTTGCTTGAGTAAATCATTCAATTGTTTGACTACTTCTATATATATGCTGTTTTTCATTGTTGAGTATTTACTAAAATGCTTATATTTACTGAGTTACCAATCAAAATACTTTTACTACCAACACCAAAATCGGTTCGGTTGATTGAAAAATTACCTTGAAAGGTGGCTTTTGTGCCATATTTTGTAAAAGTAAAAGGAATTTTTATGTTTTTTGTAACATTTTTAATAGTTAAAATAAAAAATCCAGTATAACTGTTTTGCTCTACGTTTTTTTCTATTTTGGTCGAAGCTATTGAAATCTTCGGGTATTTCGCTGCATCAAAATAATCTTCGCCTTTAATTACTTCATCTCGCAAATTAATGCTGGTTCTAAAACTTTTAGCATCAATTGTAGCCTTGATTGAGGATGTTGAAATATTTGCTTGGTCAAAAAAAATGTTTCCCGAAAAATCTTTAAACGAACCATCTGCTGTTGAACCCAAATGTTTTATTTTGAATGTAATCACTGCTGTAACTGGATTCCAATTTTGAGAAAACACTTCTGATTGAAAAGTTAAAATGCTGATTATAAACAAGTTGTATCTTAAAAGTATGAAATTCATAAAACACTGAATTAGAATTTATACGAAACAGCTATCATCGGCAAAAGTGCTTTTGAACGAAATCTGTCGTTGTCAAGCGTTAATTTTTTCTCAGTAGTGTATTCTATAAATTGGAAGCTTAATCCAGCACGAATTCCAATCTTATCATTAACCCAATAACGTGCATAAAGTTCAGAATTGAGGCTTCCTAAGTCATTATCACTGACCAAAAGAAGGTTGAAAGGCGTTGGTTTTCCTGTTTGTATAGTTCCGTTTAGTGATTTTGATTCTTTGGCATAAAACTTACCCGATTGTTTGCTTCCGAGACTAATTCCGATAGCATCAATGTTGAAACCAAGTTCAAATTTTTGACTAAAACTATATTGCAAATGAATCGGAATATTGAGGTAAGCAACGCCTACTTTAGCTAAATGAAGTGTGTCAAGATTTGTTAAAATATTTTCTTTAAATAATACTTGAGGCCCTTTTTCACCCGAAGTAAGTTTGGCGGGTGCCGTTATTAAATCTTTGTGGCTTCCTGCAAAATAAGTAAGTCGAATACCTGTTCCAATTTTGAATTTGGCTTTTTTTCCTAAACCCCAATTGTATGTATATGACAATGCTGGTGAAAAGCCTCCAACTGCCGCAATTGACAAATCGGCAATCTTTTGATTTCTTTGGGCAAAAGATAAACTACTGATAGTCAATGAGATGACTATCAAAAATGACATTTTTTTCATAAGGATTTTTGTAAAATTGGATTGAATAATCTATGGTACTTCCTCAGTTGAAGAATGAAAAGTGAAACCCCACCCACTTCAAACTGAATACTTTTATTTCAAGGTTGCACTGCCAAACAATACTGCAAAAGACTTACACCAAATAACTACGGTAGTTTGTTTTTTCAAGTCCACACTTGAAGGAATATCTAAGGTATAGTTGCCACTTGTTGTAACTTTGTCGGTGATTTGTACAAAGTTGGTAATAGCTTTATCCTCAGCCATGTAGAGCCTCAAATCGGGACCAGCATCGGTCTTGAAATTTTCAAAAACAAGTGTACGTTTTTTATCTTTATCTTCAAAAACTTTCACTGTACCAGTTGTCGTGTGAGCTCCCGTAGTAAATGTGCCTGACAAAAGTAAAGTTTGGGCTGGTGCTGGCGTTACAACAACAGGAGTTGGTGTTGGTGTAACAACTACAGGTACTGGGTCAGAAACTTTAGGGGGAATAACCATGTCTTCCACCGTTTCCTTTTGACAAGAAACCATTGTGCAGATTACTAAAGCTGAGATACAAAATATATTTTTCATAAGACTTTTTGTTTTGTTGATACAAATGTATTAAATCAATAGAAAAGCAAATGTCGGCTGGATGACCAAAAGGCATAAATACTTCATAACTCACTAATTATCAAGTATTTATATAATTAATGCTGCATTATTTTTGATAATTATTTCGTTTCGTGAATAATCAAGAATACCTTTTTCTTTCAAATCATTGAACAGTGCTGTAACGGTCTGGCGAGTACTACAAATCAAACTTGCGATGTCTTGATGGGTGAGGTAATTTTTTAAAACAATCTCATTATTTTCATTCGTACCCTCTTTCAAACTCCAATCTTTTAGAAAACTTATAAACCTCGAACGAACATCTTTGAAAACCAAATTGGCATATTTATTTTCCATTCGTTTGAGCCGAAGACCAACCCATTTGGTATAGCGAAGTGCAAGGGCAGGGTTTCGCTCAATTACTTTTTCAAAGTCATCCATTTTGAAACTGCAACAAGTTATATAATCTGAAACTGCCACAGCATATTCGTCAAGATTTGAATCTGCAAGTGTAAATTGCCCAAACAAATCGCCTTCTTGCAAAATATCCTTCACTATTTCATTGCCTTTTTGGTCAATTTCTACAATTTTGATAGTTCCACGTTTGAGGGTGTAAACTCTACTCGATTCGTCATGTGAAAAGTAGATAATTTCACCTTTTTTTGCAGTTTTGAAGTTCGAAATCAAGCAAATTTGCCTAAGTTCGTCTGAGCTCAAAACGCTCATTAATTTATGGTTATGGAGGTGCCAATATTTGGTTTCGAGGTTCATTTTTTAAGCAAAGGTTAGTCAATCCTTATTTACGAAATAAACAAATAGTTGGATTGATATGTTTGGAAAAAATAGGATATTACTCAAAAACACTCAAATCCCAACTTCTCTGGAGATTATAATATAGTTTTCCTTCTTCAACTATAAGTGGACTTTCGATATTGTTGTGGTACAAAGCACCTGTGCCAAGGCCTTGTGGAAGCGTATTTTTGTATTCAGCAGAAAATTGTGCAATGGCATTCAAACCAATATTCGACTCTAAAGCAGAAGTAAGCCACCAACCAACTTGTAGTCGTGAAGCAATCTCAATCCACTCACGGCAATGTTGCAGTCCGCCGAGCAAAGTAGGTTTCAAAATTATATATTTTGGCTTGATTTTTTTGAGCAATTGCATCTTCTGAACATAGTCAGTTATACCAATCAGTTCTTCGTCTAAAGCTATCGGAATAGGGCTTTTTTCGCACAAACTTGCCATTGCATCGTTTTGCTTTTGCTTGATGGGTTGCTCGATACTATGTATTTGATAATCAGCTAATTGCGTAATTTTTTCGAGAGCATTTTCTGGCAAAAAAGCACCATTTGCATCAACTCTTAGTTCGATTTTTTCGGCAGAAAAACGTTTTCTGATAGCTGCTAAAATACTTAATTCTTCATTAAAATCAATAGCACCAATTTTCATTTTGATGGTATCAAATCCTGCCGAAATTTTTTCTTCAACTTGCTCCATCATAAAGGCTGAATTACCCATCCAAACCAAGCCATTAATGTTGATTGCTCTTTGATTTTTCACAAAATCATTATCAAAAATCACTCTTTTTCCACCATTCATGCAGTCGAGAAGGGCAGTTTCGAAGCCAAATTTGATAGAAGGAAGTCGGTCGTCAATGAGTTGGGCAAGAATAATATTGATATTCCATTCAAAAACTTCTAAATCTAAACCATTGAAAGTATCGCAAGCACCTTGCAGAATATCTTGATAATTTGGAAAATCATCAATGCTCAAACCTTTCAGGGGTGCAGCTTCTCCAAGTCCGAAAATTTCAGGATTTTCGGAATCATATATTTTCAGGAAAAATGTATCTTTTTCAGTATAAACGCCACGAGAAGTCCCAGCTTCAAATTTAAACTTAAGTGTATGCTTATACAATTTGACTTTCAGACCCATTGAAAAATGCTTAATTTTGACAAAAATACAGAAACTTTTGTTTTTAATGCCACAGTTTGATTGATTTCTGTAAACAACTCAAATATTGACCTATGAAGTTAGCTTTTTTCTTTATTCTTCGCATCATTTTATTTCCGATTATGCTCATGCTTAATTGTATAATTTTTGTGCGAAATTGGCTTTATGATAAAAATTTCTTAAAAAGCATTCAGCCCAATATCTTTACAATTAATGTCGGAAACCTGAATTTAGGCGGCACAGGAAAAACCCCTCATGTAGAATATTTGGTGCGTTTGCTTGCCGATAATTACCAAACGACGATTTTGAGTAGAGGTTATTTGCGAAAAACTAAGGGTTTTATTTTGGCAGATGAAACTTCAACGGCCCAAACTATTGGAGATGAACCCATGCAATATTACCTGAAATTTAAGGATAAAATAAATGTGGTGGTTTGTGAAGATAGAGTGGCCGGGATGAAAAAGATTGAAATTCAAACGCCTGATAATCAGTTAGTTATATTAGATGATGCTTTTCAGCATCGCAAAATAAAACCTCATTTAAACTTACTTTTGTGTGACTATAATTTACCTTTTTATAAAGACAAATTAGTACCTTTTGGTAGGTTGCGAGATTTGAGGCAAAGTGCCAAACGTGCCAACGCTGTGATTGTAAGTAAATGCCCGAAGGATATTTCTTATCAAAAATATAAAGAGATTATTGCAGGAATAAAACAATATACTTTGCCCGAAACGCCTATCTTTTTTTCAAGAATTAAGTATAAATCTGTTGTTGGATATTCATCGAAGAATGTTTTCAAGCCTAAACAAAAGAGCAATATCGTAACGGCGATTGCGAAGCCTGAGATTTTTGAAAAATACCTTTTTGAGCAAGGTTTCAACATTAATCATGTGCATGATTTTCCTGACCACTTTTCGTTCAGAAGAAAAGAGATTGATGAAATCGTAGCAAAAACTGCTCAATTTAAGCAAATATCTCAAATTATCACGACCGAAAAAGACATGGTGAAACTCAAACCTTTGCTCAATGAAGATGAAATAAAACACTTTTTTTATGTACCTATCGAAATTGAAATGGAAGATAAAAAGGGATTTGATGCGTTTATTTTAAGCAAAATATGAGAATGCTCATATTATTAAAGGAGAAATTTCGTTTATTTTGTACTTTTGCATGAAAACAATCTTTTTTCGCATGAAATTCCTCTTTTTTACTTTCCTTTCACTTTCAGCTTTTTCTCAAGTTCAGAATGATTCTACCAAATCAAAATTGCTCAATAATGTTACCATAACAGCTTATCGTGCTACTGAATCAACGGTTTCACAATTGGGCGATGTTCATAAAACTTTTATCATTGCTGGTAAAAAGAATGAGGTTATTTCTGTTCAAAATCTTGATGCTAATATTTCAGAAAAAACTGGGAGACAAGTTTTTGCTAAAATTGCAGGGGCGTTTATTTATGACATGGATGGCTCGGGAAATCAGCTAAACGTTTCTACTCGTGGACTTGACCCGCACCGAAGTTGGGAGTATAATGTGCGTCAAAATGGTGTTATGACAAACTCGGATATTTATGGTTATCCAGCGAGTCATTATTCTGCTCCTTTGGAATCTATTCAAAAAATTGAGTTGGTACGTGGAACGGCTTCTTTGCAATATGGTTCGCAGTTTGGAGGAATGATAAATTATGTAAGCAAACACGCCGATACTACACAAAAAATCGCTTTTGAGAGTATCAATACTACTGGTTCTTTCAGGCTTTTTAGTTCGTATAATGCAGTGGGTGGAGCAGTAGGAAAATGGCGATATTATGCTTATTATCAAAAAAGAGTGTCGGAAGGTTATCGCAAAAATGGAAATTCAAATGCCGCAGCACAATTTGCGATCATAGAATATTTATTTAATCCAAATTTGAGTGTAAAAGCAGAAATCGGAAGAAGTACCTATTTATATGGTATTCCAGGAGCTTTGACAGATGCAATGTTTACTGCCGACCCTCGACAATCTACTCGAACTCGCAATTATTTTAGTCCTGATATTTACATTCCGTCACTTTCATTCAATTGGAAAATTAACCAAACAACCAATTTAAGTTGGGTAACTTCGGCAGTTTTTGGTAATCGAAGTAGTGTTCAATTTATTGCTTTGGCAAATGTAAAAGACGATTTGACAAAAAACAGACAAGTTGATATTGATAATTTCAATAGTTATACCTCCGAACTACGCCTCTTGAAGCAATATAGGATTGGCACTTTATCGAGTGTTTTGGCGGGTGGCGTGCAGTATAATAACAATGATTTGCATCGCCGACAGTTGGGCAAAGGCACTACTGGCTCTGATTTTGACCTTTCGATAACTGGTAATTGGGGGCGAGATTTGCATTATAAAACCCAAAATATAGCCTTTTTTATTGAAAATTTGCTTTATTTAACGCCAAAACTAAGTATTTCGCCCGCATTTAGAATCGAAAACGGAAATACTAAAATGTTAGGAACTATCAATTATTTGGCGGCTGAAAGTGTGCCAAATACTATCAAACACAATTTCCCATTATTTGCTGTTAATACGCAATACAAGATTTTTCCAACAGTTAGAGCTTATGCAGGTTGGTCGCAGGCATATCGTCCTGTGATTTTTGCGGATATTATTCCGCCAACAGTTTTGGATAGAACAGACCAAAATTTGAAAGATGCAAAAGGCTATAATGCAGAAATTGGCGTAAGTGGAAATCTGAAAGAAAGATTGTTTTTTGATGTAAGTTATTTCCAAATTCAGTACAATAACCGCATTGGAAGTTTGATTTTGCCAGATCAAGACGGAAAAAACTATATTTTCAAAACCAATGTAGGCAATAGCCTTACCAAAGGTTTTGAGCTTTATGCTGAGGCAAAACCAATCAAAAACCATCAAAGCCAACTCTCAATTTTTACGGCATCATCCTATTTTGATGCCTATTACTTGAAAGGAAATGTAGTTGCCAATGGTGAAAATAAAAATATTGAAGGCAACCGACTTGAAACCGTACCCCGTTGGATTAGCAGAAATGGAGTTCGTTTTCAGTACAAAATATTGAGTGCAACGCTACAATATAGCTATGTTTCAGAGAGTTTTTCAGATGCCTTGAATACCAAAACACCAAGTGTTGATGGTGCAAAAGGCTTAGTTCCTGCCTATTCGATTATAGATTTTAATTTGTCGTTTAGGTTTTCATACCACTATTTATTCAAATTTGGCGTCAATAATTTGACCAACGAACATTATTTTACAAAAAGACCCACAGGTTATCCAGGTGTTGGTGTTTGGAGTTCAGACGGAAGAAGTTTTGTTGCAACTTTGGCTTTTAAATTATAGTAAAAGGCACTAAAAAGCTCATTTAGAAAACTAAATGAGCTTTTTAGTGTTATTCTTGAAAAATCAATTGAACCCCAAATCTTTTCTTGATTGCATATCATTGTTAGGAAATGCAAGTCCAGAAGGTAATTTTTGTGGGACATATCGTTGCAAATTTTTATCAGTCAAGCCATTTTTTATAAATTCGGTTAGCAACCTAACTTCTTCGGTGCTTAGATTTAATGGCTTAAATTCAGCGGCTAACTGTGAGGCTGGAACTTTTGCATTTTGAGGCTTTGCTGCATTTTTATAAGCAATTACGTCTTCAATTTTTGTAAATGAAGCACCGTGTCCAAAGAAAGGCGAATTGATTAAGTTATAAAGTTGTGGCACTTTAAATTTATACATATCTTCGATTTTCCCTGTGAAGCCACCACGTCCCTTGAACTCAACTTTTCCATCGGTAATAGCAACCACCAGACTATTGCCATAATTTCCATTTTTTAAATCATTCAAACCCAAAGCATAAAAATTCATTGCAGCCAATGATGGTCCACTATGACATTGTGTACAATTTGCTTTTCCGAAAAATAGCTTTGCACCATTTTTTTGGGCGGTCGTTAAAGCATTATAATTCCCTTTGAGCCATTGCTGAAAAGGAGCTTCGGTAGCCAATAGTGTGCGTTCATAAGCAGCAATTGCCAAACCAGTATTGATTTTCAATTGCAAATTATCATTCAAATTCATACTTGGAAATGCTTTTTTGAACATTTCTTTATAAGTTGGCATTTCATCAACAAATGTTTTGCTGATAAATAAATGATGTACATCTTGCCCCGCAATAGCTTGTGTTTCAGTACCTTCAAAACCCAAATTATTTTTTTCTTTTGGCGTTCCTACCGTCCAACTACTTTGGGTATTTTGGTTGAGATTCGTTGCTCCAAATTGCCCATTCCACAAGATATTAGTCTGATAAGCAATGTTCAAAGCCGAAGGTGTGCGAACAGGTTGCACATCAATTTCATCATCTTTATACAAAGGATTTTTTGCTCGTTTTTCACCTTGAACGCCAAACCCGAGTCCGCCTTCTCCAATTCCTTGAGGCATACAGGCTTGAAAACCAGCTTTTACATGGTGGCAACTCGCACATGAATAAGTTTTGGCACTGATGTCTTTCTTTGGGTCACGCCCTAATGCTGTTTCGTGGAATAATAACTTGCCAAGTTCAACTTTTTCGGCAGTTATCAAGTTTTTTGGGTCTTGTGGAATTTTTGAATATTCGTCACTTTCGGGTAAAAGATAAGCGGCTATTCCTTTGCCTTTTGATGAAGCAGTAATAATTGTTTCGAGTTCAGCATCCAAAGCAGAAGATTTAATAATTTCATCTTTGGGAGTACACGAAAATGCCAAAACAGAGAGCGAGATGTAAAATACTTTTTTCATATTAGATGCACGTTTTTCTAATAAATTGCAATTTTAATGCCATTTTTATAGAAGAAAAATATGATTAATGTCAGTTTTCTGGTTTTTACATAGTTTTCATAATACATTCATAATTCTGCGTAATTTTGTCCATTCTATTACTAACCATTTATCATGAAAAAACTAATCCTATTATCGCTTTTATTTCTGTCAAATTTCCTAACAATTGCTCAATCGAAAACTGGTTTTGACCACACTTGGGTTTTTATGGTGGGCGTACTTGAATGGGAAGATGCCAATACTTTTGCTTCGTTTGAAAAAAAAGAAAGAGTTGATGCAAAAATCTTGAGGTTTTTTCAGAATAATGGCGTGCCGAGTAATCAAATCAGGTATTTGAAAGACCAACAAGCGACCACAAAATCGGTACGTGCGGCATTTGCGACTTTTCTGAAACAAGCTCAAAAAGGAGACAAATTATTTTTTTATTATTGCGGACATGGCTATAAAAACGATGAGGACAAAGTTTGTTTTGCCAATTATCAAGGTGAAGATTGGTCGGCAGAAGAAATTGTACGCACCGTTAATGAGAATTTTGCAGGGAATACTGCCTTTTTTATAGCCGATTGTTGTAATTCGGGAGGTTTGGCAAAAGAAGTTCAGAAATATCCTACACGAGAATATGCTGCACTAAATTCAGTTGTGCCAACCGATGTTTCTACTGGAAATTGGACGTTTTCTAATGCTCTTTTGTATGGACTTCAAGGAAAAAACTTTATTGATACCAACAATAATGGCAGCATCACTTTAGACGAACTAACTAAATATATTGATGTAGAAATGGCAGTTGTTGAAGGTCAAAAAGCATCGTTTTTTGTACCAAAAAGCATGAAAAACTGGGCAATTTCGAGTAATATTCCTGCCAAGAAAAATGCAAGAATTGGTGAGCGAGTAATGGTTGATTATGGCGGAGAAGATTACATGGGCTTCATTGAGGGGGCAGATGCAAACAATAAATTCAATGTGCGGTTTTATAGCTATACCAACAACGAAACCGAATGGTTGGAAGCATCTCGATTAAAGCCTTTTTTGTGTGCTAAAGACTTACCAATTGGAACAAAAGTGAAAGCAATGAGTTCTGCAGACCAAAAGTGGTATCCCGGAAAAGTCATTAAGAAATTTTCGTGCCTTCATCTTATTCATTATGACAATTATGACAGCCAATGGGACGAATGGATTTCGCCAGAAAATATTAAAAAAGGAGCTAAATAGACTTTTTTTGTTTCCTAAAACAACAAATTCTGAAGGGTAAAGATGAAATTTATATTAAAAACTCACTTCATTTTACTTAAAATCTCTTTCATTTCAGCCTCATTCATTTCACCAGTTCCACGCCAAACTTGCCTTCCTTTTTTGATGATTACATAAGTCGGAATTTCCTCAACTTTGAAGGCTGAGGCGATATTATCACTTTTTTCGGCATCAATTTTTAGGAGTTTGATACCTTTATTTTCGTCAGCAATTTTATTCAAGATTGGTGTCATTTTTTTGCATGGGCCACACCATTCGGCATAAAAATCTATCAAAACTAAGTCATTTGAACGCACAACTTTATCCAGATTTTCCATCGTGAAAGCCGCAATTGGCTGAGTTGTCATATTATCAGAGGCATAAGGTTTACTCGAAGAAGTCCATTTGGCAAAACCTCCTGCCATGTCAAAAACCTCTTTGAAACCTAATTCACGTAGAAAAACTGAGGCATCGGCACTGCGTCTGCCCGAAAAACAATAAACAAAAACAGGGCGAGTTTTATCTAATTTAGCTTTCACCAAATCTTCAAAATTATCATCATTAAAATTCAGATTGATTGATTTTTTCAAATGTCCACGCAAATATTCTTCCATCGTTCGAACATCTACCAATTGAGCAATTCCTGTTTTTTCTTTCAATTTTATATCAAAATCATTGACCGAAAGTAAAAAAGGGTCTTTGTATTGTGAAAAAACATTTGAAGCATAAAACAGGAGTGAAATGTATAGGAAATGTTTCATTTTAGTAAGAAAATAGTGTATTTATTGTAAAAAATCAAGCAAAATTCAAGCCAAAATAAAAAGCCACCCATTACAGAATGGACGGCTTTCTAACGAATTTTAAAGTATATTTATTCTAAACTGACCTCAAATGATAAATTTGAAGCAATTTAGAAAATTGCTCTACGAATGAATCGAACGATTGGCAGTTGCAGCCAAAGCTGCTTCTTTCAATGCCTCCATATAAGTTGGGTGAGCATGCGAAATTCGAGCAATATCTTCGGCACTTGCTCTAAATTCCATTGCTGTTACTGCTTCGGCAATCATGTCGGCAGCTCTTGCTCCAATGATGTGAACTCCCAAAATTTCATCAGTAGTCGGATCAGCCAACATCTTCACTAAACCATCAGTATCTCCACTTGCAGTAGCTCGTCCGAGTGCTTTGAATGGAAATTGTCCAACTTTATAATTGATGCCTTTTGCCTTCAATTCCTCCTCAGTTTGTCCTACGGAAGCCACTTCTGGCCAAGTATAAACTACGCCAGGAATCAAATTATAATTGATATGTGGTTTTTGTCCAGACATAATTTCGGCAACCAAAACACCTTCTTCTTCAGCTTTGTGAGCAAGCATTGCTCCACGAACTACGTCACCAATGGCATAAATTCCTTTGACATTTGTTTCCAAAGTATGCTCATCAACTACAACTTTACCACGGTCAGTTGTTACACCAACGGCTTCTAAATTCAAACCATCTACATAAGCACGGCGACCGATACAAACCAAGCAATAATCACCTTTTATCTCTATAGTTTTGCCATCAGCACCATCGCCAGTTACGGTTACTTCTTCTCCAGAATTTTCAATTTTACTTACTTTTGTGTTGAAAAAGAACTCGGCACCCAATTTTTTGACAGATTTTTGGAGTTCTTTGCCCATCGTTTTATCCATTGTCGGAATCATCGAATCGGCAAATTCTACAAAAGTTACTTTTGCACCCAAACGAGCATAAACTGAGCCTAATTCTGCACCAATAACACCTGCACCAATGACAATTAAATGCTTCGGGATTTCGGAAAGATTTAAGGCTTCGGTTGAAGTAATGATTCTTTTCTTATCATAATTCATGAAAGGCAAAATCGTTGGCTTTGAACCCGTCGCAATGATTACTTGTTCGGCAGTAATGTTTTCTTCCGAACCATCATTTTTAGCAATTTTGATAGTGTTTTTGTCAACAAATAAACCAAAACCATTGTAAACAGTGATTTTGTTCTTTTTCATCAAGAAATTGATACCTGCGTTCATTTTCTCGACTACGCCATTTTTGCGAGAAATCATGGTCGAAATATTAGCAATTGGGGCAGGAATTTCGATGCCATGTTCGGCAAAATGATGGGCTGCATTATAAAAATGTTCGGAAGAATCAAGCAAAGCTTTTGAGGGAATACAGCCAACATTTAGGCAAGTTCCACCCAAGACATTATACTTTTCAATAATGGCAACTTTTTTGCCGAGTTGTGCTGAGCGAATTGCCGCCACATATCCACCGGGGCCTGAGCCGATAACTACTACGTCATATTGCATATTTTTGTTTATCTCTTTTATGAGATGAATAATATTTTCACCAAATTTATTCCTTTGGTCTTTTTAAAACTGCTACAATTCCAGAAGTTTCTGCTCCGCTATCAAAAAAGCCAACCGATTTGCTTTCGATAGTGAAAGTTGAAACTAACTCCCAACCTTCCTCACCGAGTATATTCAGTCGGTCCATGAATTTGTTAGTTTCATTTCTACTCACTGTTAGCGTTCTATATTCCCACTTAGTCATAGTATTGCTTAAGAAATTGTAATCTCATTATTCACAAAATCAATACAAATCTTATTATTTTCAAAAAAATCTAAGCCTAAAACCCCGTCAAATTCACTTATAATGCCATTTCCGATGAAATCGTAGGCGGTTACAGCATACTTTTGTTGAGTAATCCCCAACGATTCTAACTGTTTTACATTAAATACATCTGCTTCCACAATTCCTTTTGCTGTTTCAATCTTAATTTTATCAATACTATCTTTGAAATGAAATCCTGTTGAAATTAAAGTAGTCAAATCAATAACTGTATTCGATGCTCCAGTGTCAAGTAAAAGTCGAACTGAAAATCCATTTAACTTGGCATCAACTAATATTACATTATGGTCTTCGTCAATTGAAAACTTAAATTTTCTCATAACCAAAACCTTCTATTTTTTGCAAACTCACCTGTATAAACTATAGTTGCTCCACTAAAATTTTCTCTCCAATTGATTCCTTGATAGGCAATTTCTCGCTTGTCTTTGGCATGATAAATCGGAATTCCCGACAATACTTTTGTATTATCAATTACAGGATTTCCCAGAAGCACCCACTCATTTGGATACCTCTGTTTTATTTCTTCAATGGTTAATGTATTTTCCATATTTTTATAAAATACTTACTATCAATATTTTACACACCCAATAACATTCTCGTAGGGTCTTCTAAGAGTTGTTTTACTCTTACTAAGAAACTAACCGAGTCTTTTCCGTCAATCGTGCGGTGGTCATAGCTCAAAGCTACATACATTATTGGGCGAACAACTATTTCTCCATTGATTACTACTGCACGCTCAACGATATTGTGCATACCCAAAATAGCAGATTGTGGTGCATTGATGATTGGCGTAGAAAGCATTGAGCCGAAGATTCCACCATTGGTGATAGTGAAAGTTCCGCCTGTCATTTCTTCGATTGTTAACTTGTTTTCTCTTGCTTTTCCTGCCAAACGAACCACTTCTGCTTCGATTTGAGCAAAATTCATTTTCTCAGCACTTCGAATAACTGGCACAACTAACCCACGAGGAGCAGAAACTGCAATGGCAATATCAGCATAGTCATTGAAAACGATTTCGTCGCCATCAATGTATGAATTTACTACTGGAAACTCTTGCAAAGCAATCGCACAGGCTTTCGTAAAGAATGACATAAAACCTAAGCCTACGCCGTGAACTTCTTTGAATTTATCTTTATATTTTCCTCTCAACTCCATGATTGGCTTCATGTCAACCTCATTGAAAGTTGTCAACATTGCTGTTTCTTGTTTCACTGCAACCAAGCGTTTGGCAATGGTTTTACGTAATGAAGACATTTTTTCACGACGAGAAACTCTGTTTCCCTGTGCAGTTGGTGCTACCGCAGGAGTTGCAGCTGGTTTAGCTGCTTGTGGTGCAGGAATGGCTGCAGGTTTTTCGGCTTTCATTGCATCATCTTTTGTGATTCGCCCGCCAATGCCTGTTCCTTGTACAGATGTTGCATCAATACCTTTTTCGGCTAAAACCTTAGCTGCAACTGGCGACGGATGACCTGCGGCGTAGTTATCAGAGTTCTGAGTGCTGAGTGTAGAGTTCTGAGTTGCTGGGGCTACACTTGGTGCAGGTTGAGGACTGGCAACTGCCGATGCACCTACTGTAATTTTTGCTACAACTCCGCCAATTGGCACAACTTGACCTGCTTGGGCAACGATTGTCAATACTCCGTTTTCTGGTGAAGGCAATTCAAATGTTGCTTTGTCAGATTCGAGTTCACAAATAACTTCGTCCATTCTGATAGTGTCACCATCTTTTTTGCTCCAAGAAGCAATGGTAACTTCAGAGATTGACTCGCCTACGGCTGGAACAATTACGTCAATAACTATGCCTGTTACTGTTGCAACTGGCTGACTTTCAGCTTTTGGGGCTTCGGCAATAGCAGGAGTTTCAACAACAGCCGATGGCTGATTGCCGACCGCCGACTGTCCATTTTGGCTTTCAATTTTGCATATCAATGCTCCTATTGGTAGTGTAGTACCTTCTGGGGCGAGTATTCTTAGAATTCCGTCGGCTTCGGCGGGTAACTCGAATGTGGCTTTATCTGACTCTAATTCGCAGACAACTTCATCCATTTTAACTAAATCACCGTCTTTTTTTGTCCATGAAGCGATGGTTACTTCGCTTACTGATTCGCCCACCGAAGGGACTTTCATTTCTATTGCCATGATGATAGGAACTATATTTTATTATATTTTTCTGCTTCTAATTTTTTGCGATGTTACTTTTGTGAATTTTATCAACTGAAAGACAGCCTTCTATTGCTTCATGCACATTCGCAAGCAATTCTTTGTATGTTTCACCTTGCGGAACACAACCAAAAATGGCAGGAACTTCCGCCCAATAACCACCTTCTTCGGCTTCGTGAATAACGACTTTTAATTTCATAAAATCACATAAATTATTGATTATCAATTGTTTACTTCGCAAGATTCAGGCTAAAAACCTGACTTACGAAAACGCCCTCTCTACAATATCGGCTTGCTCTTTGGCATGTACCTTGGCAAAACCCGTCGCTGGCGAAGCACTTGATTTTCTTGCAACAAAATTACCTAACCCAATCTCTGGAAACTCTCTTAAAACGAATGTCCAACAGCCCATATTTTCTGGTTCTTCTTGTACCCAAATAACTTCTGACTTGCGGTTCGCCGCCCGTTTATATTTTGCTAATTGAGCCTCAACTTGTTTTTTCGGGAAAGGATGTAATTGCTCCACTCTTATGATGGCTACATCTGTTCTGTTTTCTTTTTGTTGTTTGTCGAGCAAATCATAATATACTTTTCCGCTGCAAAGAAGCACTCTTTTTACTTTTTTGGCATCGGCATAATTATCTCCAATAACTTCCTGAAAGCGTGTTCCTTCTACAAAATCACTCATCGGCGAAACTGCCAAAGGATGCCTCAACATTGACTTGGGCGACATGTGAATACATGGCTTGCGAAAAGGCAACGAAATTTGACGACGCAACATGTGGAAAATATTGGCTGGGGTAGTACAAATACAAACATACATATTATATTCGGCAGCCAACTGCAAAAATCTTTCGGGACGAGCATTCGAATGTTCGGGACCTTGACCTTCGTAACCATGCGGCAACAAAAGTACCAAGCCATTCATGGCGTTCCATTTCGATTCGGAAGCAGCAATAAACTGGTCAATCATTGTTTGAGCTCCATTAACAAAATCGCCAAATTGTGCTTCCCAAATAACCAAAGCATCGGGGTTTGCCATTGAGTAACCATACTCAAAACCCATGACGCCATATTCGGCAAGAAGTGAGTTATAAATCTCAAATTTGCCTTGCTTCCCACCCAAATGAGCTAAATTATTGTAGTTTTGATTGGTTTCGGCATCATGCAAAACTGCATGGCGATGCGTGAAAGTTCCTCGCTGAACGTCTTGTCCTGTGAAACGAACAAATTTTCCATCATTCAAAACTGTTCCGTAAGCCATCAATTCGCCGACAGACCAGTTAAAAGGTTTTTCTTGTACAAAAATCGCTTTTCTTTCGTCCAAAATCTTCTCAATTTGCTTAATTGGCTTGAACCCTTCGGGAACATTCGATAATGCTTTCCCGATTTTATCAATCACATCTTGAGAAATACCTGTGGCTGGCGATTGCTCAAAATCCTCGGGAACTGAACGACGTAATTTTGCCCAAGCTTCTTCCAATTTTGGTTTTTGGTAAGGTAACTGTTTTTGCTTTACTTTTGCTAATAAGTCTTGCAATTCGCCTTCAAATTCCTTCTTCATTTCCTCGGCAAACTTGCTATCTGCCTCGCCACGAGTCATTAATTCCTGCAAATAAATCTCACGTGTATTGGCATGGGTATCAATGGTTTTATACATTGTTGGCTGCGTCATGCGTGGTTCGTCCGACTCATTATGACCGTATTTTCTATAACAAACCATGTCCACAAATACATCACGGTTGAATTCTTGACGAAATTCGGTTGCCAATTTCATAGCATAAACTACCGCTTCTGGGTCGTCACCATTGACGTGAAAAATGGGTGCATCAATGATTTTGGCAATATCCGAACAATAAATTGACGAACGAGCATCATCAAAATCGGTCGTAAAACCAACTTGATTATTGATTACAAAATGCAAAGTTCCGCCAGTATAATAGGCAGGAAGGTTCGACATTTGGGTTACTTCATAAACAATTCCTTGACCAGCTACGGCAGCATCACCATGAATCAAAATCGGTAAAACTTTGTCATAAATATCATCACGGTCGTTGGGTTTTATGCTTGCATTCTCATAATGTCCATCTGCCCTCGCACGAGCATAACCAACTACCACAGGATTTACAGCCTCCAAATGCGAGGGATTTGGCATGAGTTTCAAACTTACACGATTGCCTTCTGGGGTTTCAACTTGGCTCGAATACCCCATGTGATATTTTACATCACCATCACTGTATGACTCTAATTCAACATTTTCTTCAAATTCATTAAAAATCTGCTCATAAGGTTTTTGTAGAATATTTGTCAAAACATTCAAACGTCCACGGTGAGCCATGCCGATTACAACTTCTTCAACGCCCAATTCTGCCCCACGATTAATGGCAATGTCAAGTGCAGGAATTGTGGATTCGCCACCCTCGAGCGAAAAACGTTTTTTTCCAAGAAATTTTGTGTGCAAGAAATTTTCAAAGTTGACTGCTTCGTTCAATTTCTCGAAAATACGCAGTTTTTGGTCACGAGAAGGGTCAAAATAAAGGTATTCATTTTCGATTTTCTTGCGTAACCAACTTTTGGCTTTTCTGTCTCTTATATATAGGTATTCAAAACCGATTTTTCCAAGGTAAACTTTCTTCAAAGCATCAACGATTTGGCGAAGCGTGGCTGCTTTACCAAAAAGCTCGATTCCTGCTTCAAAAGTTGTGTCTAAATCTGCTTCCGAAAGTTTGAAATCAGCCAATTCGAGCATTGGCTGGCGGTCTTTGCGAGGCCCAATTGGATTTGTTTTTGAAAGTAAATGCCCACGAGAGCGATACCCACGAATGAGGTGAACAACCTCCATTTCTTTGCGAGTATGCTCGGCAGTATTTGGCTGGGCAGAGGAAACCGAGCCATTTTGAGGGACGCCTGTCGAAGTCCCATTGAATGTTTGATTAAACTCAAAACCTTTAAAGAAATTCTGCCAACTTTCATCTACTGAAGTTGGATTTTGCTTGTAATCTTGGTAAAGTGCATCCAATGCAGCAACATCGGCATTGGCTATGTATGAAAATTGATCCATTGAACTATTATAAAAGTCGAGAATTTGAAAAAACTAAAAACAATGACAAAGTTAAGATACGATTTGTATAAACTATCATAATTTTTGCAAAATTCAAATAGAAAGTCTTTGTATTTAAATGATTTTGAGAGCTTTTAAAAGCTAACTTTGAATAATTAAACTTTTTCGAGATAAAACTACATTTTCAAAACAGGATGCTTTTTATGAAAATCAGTCGCATCTTGATAAACTTTAGCCACTTGCAGGAGCTTAGCTTCTCCGAATAATTTACCCATAAAAGTAATACTTAAAGGACGACCCTCGGTACGAAAACCGTTAGGCAAAACCACGCAAGGATGCCCTGTAAGATTGGTCAATGTCAAGTTTCGACCAAAAGATGGCGAGAGATAAACATCAATTCCTTGTAAACGTCGCTCCATTTCTTGAATCAACAAAGTACGGTGGCGATTGGCTTGAATGTACTCAACGGCAGGAACAAATCGGGCAGAACGAAAGGCATTGGGCCAAGCGTTTTTGGTTTGTCTGACCATCAAATCATCTCGATATGAACGAGTCAATTCATCGAAAGCGGCTGCTGCTTCCACGCCCAACAAAAAGCTAATATCATTGGAAGGCAAGTCGGGTAATTCGAGTGGAATGAGTACTGCACCTAAGTTTTTCAATGTAACTAAAGTAAGCGAATCAGTACTTTTATTTGGATATTTTCTTTCAAAATCATTCTTCAAATAAGCAATTTTTATGCCTTGTAAACCATTCGTTCCATCATAATTGAACGGTGCTTTCATACACGTAAAGTCTTGATTATCAATTCCTTGAATAATATTCAAGACAATTGCACAATCTTCAACCGAGCGGCAAATCGGGCCTAATTTGTCCATGCTCCAACTCAATGCCATTGCTCCCGTGCGAGGCACTCGTCCGAAGGTTGGGCGTAGCCCCGTTGTGCCACATTCGGTTGAGGGCGAAACAATAGAACCAAGCGTTTCGCTACCAATAGCAAAGGGCAAAAGTCCTGCCGAAACCGACGAAGCCGAACCTGCCGACGAGCCACTTGAGCCACGCTTCAAGTCCCAAGGATTCAGGGTTTTTCCACCAAACCAAACATCTCCCATTGCCAATGCACCTAAGGTCAATTTAGCACAAAGCACCGCCCCAGCTTGCTCCAAACGTTGCACCACAATCGCATCTTTGTCAATGATTTGGTCTTTATAAGGCACAGAGCCCCAAGTAGTTTTATAGCCTTTCACCGCCAACAAATCTTTTGCTCCGTATGGAATTCCATGCAAAAAACCACGGTATTTTCCTGCTTTGATTTCGGCATCGGCTTGGGCGGCTTGCTTCAAAGCCAAATCTTCGGTGAGGCTTACAACGCAATGTAATTGAGGGTCATATTTTTTTAATCTTTCAAGAAAAAACTTGGTCAATTCGAGCGAAGAAATCTTTTTTGTGCGAATCAGTTCTGACAATTCTCTCACTGTATAAAAGGCTAAATCTTCACGATTTGCAGGCAATTTTACGGCAAATATTTTGGAAACTTTGAAAGGCAAATAGCTCGTTTCAAACTGAAATCCAATAGGCAAAGGATTGAAATATAAGGCTGGAGCGACACTATTATCAAGTGGGATTTTTCGAATAGCTTCATAATTTTTCCTTTTATCTTCTAAACTTGTCAGCATCGAATCGGCTTCAGCATCAGTAAAATCTAAGCCTAAAATTCTCTCGGCTTGGTTAATTACTTCAACCGTAATAGGTTGATTATCAGCTACTTTAGAAATAAATGCACCAAGCATCAATGAGAAAATGCAGGCAATAGGTAAGATAAATTTTTTCATGTTTGATTAGAGTTTAAGGCACAATTTAGTGAAAAAATCATGTACAAAAAAATGTGCTTCACGGTTTTTCTATAAAATTCATTTACTCGATTTACCCCATTAAAATCGGGTTCTAATATAACAAACGGAAATCTATTTGCTTCTTGAACGACTTAAGTCGTCATTTTAAGAAGATAATTATCCATTGATTATGGTAGCTCCCGATTTTAATCGGGTTTTAAAAAAAGTAATGTTTTTATAGGATAGTCGTGAAATGTGATTTGTTTTTTTTCAAAAACAGTCATTTTGTGAGTATATTTGAGGCAAAATTTGTCAATTCAATCAATTCATCAATGAAAAAGATATTATTTCCATTAACCCTTTGTGTAACATTTTTAATCGCTCAAACAGGGAAAGCCCAAACGCCAAAAAGCATCAAAAAACACATCGAATATTTGGTTTCCGACAAGCTTGAAGGGCGTGGAACTGGCACTGAAGGTGGACGAAAAGCTGCCAATTATTTGGTCAAACAATTCAAGAAAATTGGCTTGAAACCTTATGGTGATAAAGGTACTTTCCTGCAAGAATTTCCTGCAAAAAAAGGTTTGCCACCAAATATTAGCTATGTGCAAGCTGCCAATGTGGTTGGATTTTTGGACAATGGCTCGGACAAAACTATTATCATTGGAGCTCATTATGACCACCTCGGCAAGGGCGATCAAGGCAGTTCGTTGGAAGCAAATTCGGTCGGAAATATCCATAACGGGGCAGATGATAATGCATCTGGAACGGCAGGTTTAATTGAATTAGCAAAGCATTTTTCAAAAAACAAAATCACGGAAAAACACAATTTTCTTTTTGTAGGTTTTTCGGGAGAAGAATTAGGTCTAATTGGCTCGAAATATTATGCAGATAATGCAACAATTGACTTAAAAACAGTGAATTGTATGCTCAATATGGACATGATTGGGCGTTATCGAGATGACAAAGGCTTGACAATTGGCGGCTGGGGAACGAGTAGTTTTTGGGGAAAGGAAATCCCACAATTAGCTAATAATCAAGGAGTTAAATACAATATTGATTCGGCAGGAGTTGGACCCTCTGACCATACTTCGTTTTATTTAAAAAACCTTCCTGTGTTGTTTTTCTTTACGGGAGCTCATCAAGAGTACCACAAACCAAGCGACGATGCAAACCTTATAAACTATGAAGGTGAAGCAAAAGTTTTAGGTTTGGCAATAAGTGTTATTGATAAACTTGAAGCCTCACCAAAACTTGATTTTATCCAAGTTGTTACCAATCCTCATGCGGGCAATGCACGCAGTAGTTTTAAGGTAACAATGGGTATAATTCCTGACTATTCTTTTGATAAAGGTGGCGTAAGAATTGATGGTGTAACCAAAGGACGACCAGCCGAAAAAGCAGGACTTCAACAAGGCGATATCATCATAAAATTAGGAGAAAATGCAACCACCGATGTGCAAGAATATATGAAGGCTCTCGGCAAGTTTGAAAAAGGGCAAACCATTGATGCAGAAGTAAAACGGGGGGCTGAAAAAATGATGGTAAAGATAACTTTTTGAAATCAGAATTTATTTGCCAATTAAATCGAATAGTAATTTTTAAAGTTTTTATATTTGACAAAAATTCTGAGAAAATGATAGCATTAAGAGAACCAAAACCTGTCAAACGTCAGCCTCGAAACATTCCTGCCTATTTGGTTTATGAAATCATGGATGGAAAACCTATCTATTATCATGGATACAGAGATGTTTTGTTGAATAAAAAAACTTTTGAAGAAATCATGGGAGCAAGTAGTTTGCAGTCAATTATCATTTATTATTTGGTTGGTTTTATAAGTAAATTTATTGACGAAGATAAATTTATGGTACTTACTGGTGAAGCTGGCTTGCATATTGACCATCGAAATAACTTGGCAAATGATATTGCAATTTTTGACCAATCGGTACTTCCCCCTTCCAAAATAAACAAAAAATATGCCGATGTTCCACCCAAAATTGCTATAGAGGTTGATATTGTGGCAGAAATAGAAGATATGGGCGAGTCAGGTTATATCTATAAAAAAACCCAAAAATTACTCAATTTTGGTGTTGAAAAAGTTTTTTGGGTATTAACTGCGGCTCAAGTTGTGATTGTGGCTACTCATGAAAAAATCGAAACTTTTAGTTGGCGTAAAGACATCGAACTACTTGATAATCAGCACTTTAACATAGGAAAATTTCTTGATAAAAAAGGAATTGTAGTAGAATAATTTCATAAAAATCTACTTTTTTTAATCAAAAACACCTTCAAAATCGTTACTATTAGGTCGGCTTTTATATAAGCGACATACTCACATGACAACAAAAACAAGCGAAGAGCTTTTTGCAAAAGCCAAAATTTCTATTCCGGGAGGTGTAAATTCTCCTGTGAGAGCCTTCAAATCTGTTGGAGGAAATCCTATTTTTATCAAAAGAGCCAAAGGTGCTTACGTTTTCGACGAAGACGACAACCAGTATATTGAGCTAATCAACTCTTGGGGACCTATGATTTTGGGGCATGCCTTCGAGCCAGTAGAAAAAGCTGTTCGTGAGGCAATCAAAAACTCTTTTTCGTTTGGAGCTCCCACTCGCCGAGAGGTCGAAATGGCAGAATTGATTATTTCGATGGTGCCATCTATCGAAAAAGTGAGAATGGTAAACTCAGGCACTGAAGCTACAATGGCCGCCGTGAGAGTTGCTCGTGGCTACACAGGCAAGGATAAAATCATCAAGTTTGAAGGTTGCTACCACGGACACGGCGACTCGTTTTTGATTGCCGCAGGAAGTGGAGCAATTACGATGGGGATTCCTGACAGTCCGGGCGTAACAAAAGGCGTAGCAAATGATACTTTGACAGCTCCATTCAACAACTTGGAGGCAGTTCAGACACTTTGTGATGCCAATAAAGGACAAATTGCCGCTTTAATTCTTGAACCAGTTGTAGGAAACATGGGCTGTGTTTTGCCCAAAGAAGGCTACTTGCAGGGCTTGCGTGATATTTGTACAAAAGAAGGAATCGTTTTGATTTTTGATGAAGTAATGACAGGTTTTCGCTTGGCAAAAGGTGGGGCTCAAGAACGTTTTGGCGTAACGCCCGACCTAACAACTTTGGGCAAAATCATCGGTGGCGGAATGCCCGTTGGTGCGTATGGCGGAAAAGCCGAAATAATGAATTGTGTGTCGCCACAAGGGCCTGTTTATCAGGCAGGAACTTTGTCGGGAAACCCAATCGCAATGGCGGCAGGTTTGGCGATGTTGCACCATTTAAACGACCACCCAGAAGTTTATACGCAATTAGAAAACACTGGTAATCAAGTAGTTAGCGGACTCCGTAGCATTTTGGATAAGCTAAATCTCAACTATCAAATCAACCATATTGGTTCGATGTATAGCTTGTTTTTTACCGAAACGCCAGTTACAGATTTTGAAACTGCCAAGACATCTGACACAGCAAAATTTGGCAAATATTTTCATGCCATGCTCAATCAAGGCATTTATCTTGCACCTTCGCAATATGAAGCGTTGTTTCTTTCTACGGCACTTACGCCTAAGTTGATTATTGAGGTTTTAGCAGCAAATGAAGTGGCTTTAGGGGAGATTGTTTAGCAGGTTTATTTTACAAAGCTATGTATCTTTCAGTAGGTTGGAATTGATAATTAAGAGCGAATCTACTCCCATAAATTCGCTCTTAATCACCTGACTATCAATATTTTAACTTACTAAATGAAGTTTCCTTCTTTTTGATATTTCGATATTTTGGGTTGTTTCCAAGTAATATTTAAAACTGTGTGCCATTAAATTACTAAGCACCGACGGGTCAATTTCTAAGGCTCTACAAATCTTAAACATCGTAGGAATGGTTGGCTCGGTTGTACCAATTTCAATGTTACAAATATGCGATTGCGTAAGTCCAGATTGCTCAGAAACTTCTCTTTGACTCATTTTTTTCCCTTCACGCAATTCTTTTAAAATTTGTCCTACGGGTTTCATAAAATTATTTGTTCAGATTATATGTTTCAATATCGACTATTCCTTGAAAATATTTTAACTCCCTATCGCTTAAATCACACTTACATTCTTTTCGAATAAAGGTCAAGACATTTGAAATTTCAGTAAGATTATCAATAAGCGAACTTAGCACTAACTCAAAATTTTCATCACTAAAATTTTCAAAATCATCAAGATTACCTTCAAATTGTTCAGTTAGCGTAGAAATACCAAATTTATAAGCTGATTCTTCCTGCAATTTTGAGTGAATAAATTTGAGAAAATCAAATATATAATTTAGCGTTTCGGAGTGAGTAAAAAAACTATTCATCTTCAAAATTAAAGTATTTCAAGCAGAGTTAGAAAGAAAAATTGATATATTTTTTTATATCAAAAAAAAGCTACTGTCTTGTCCTGAAATAGGTTTACACAAAACTAAGTAAACTTATTTTAAGACGAAACATCAAAAAAAAGTTTTTTTATCGTGTGAGGCACAATTAGCATATACGTTTATTGATAAATATAATTCATTTATTTGGGCATAATGATAACCTAATGCTTACTCTTTTTCAAAAATATGCAATGTTCCTTTCCAATCTAAGACGAATAATTGTGAATCATTTACTTGAATATTGTCCTGTGAGTTGGGTATAAAATTTCCTTTTTCAAAATCAAAAGTATATTTCCAGATTATCTTTTTTGTATCAATATCAAAAATACCGATAGTGTCATCATTGCCTTCATTTCCTTTTCTCCAAGCGGTAAAATATATTTGATTTTGGTAAATCCTTGACTGTCGAATGAAAAGATAATCTTCATTTGTTTCATCCTTGATGTGCCACTCATAAAGAGATTTTTGAGTATTAAGATTTAAGGAAATTAGCACTTCACCTTGCAACATATAAACTACTCCCTTTTCTTCTTCCAAAAATGGATGATAAGGGTCACTGAAACCATAATCAATAGCTTGATTGGTTAAATTTTCAGTTACTTCATTAGTCTCCCAATTCAAATTACCAGTATCAACATCTAATGAAATAAACTTTCCCCCTGTCAATAAAACGATGAGCTGATTTTTGTTAACCCCAATAAATTTCTTTACTTCTCCAAATACTTCTTCTTCCTGTAAGAATCTACTGTGTACCCACAAGTATGGCTGTTAGACAAAGGGGATAAAAATTGCGATATTTGCGACATTATGAATAGATATAATGATTTAAGGTTAAAAAAAAGAGTTGGAACTTCTGAATGGCATAGAACAAACGCAAAGTACAGTGATTCGCAGTATGGGAGTAAATAAAGCCCAAACCAAGAGTTTTTACCGTTTTTTGGATAATGATTCAGTTGAATTATCATTGGTAATCAAGAACCAAATTGCTGACTATAATTTATTAGAGCAAAGAGGTCATATTTTGTGTATTAATGATACGTCTGAATTCAACCTTCAAGCACACATTGGACGCTTAAATAAAGAAAATTTAGGTTTTATTGGTCATGATAAAGGAATAGGTTTCTTTTTTCATCCAACCTTGTTGATGCGTGCCGAAAGTGCTGAATTTGTTGGATTTAGCTCCTTACAAATTTGGACAAGAAACTTTGATAAATTAGATAAACACGAGCGAAATTATTCAGCCTTAGAGGTGTCAGAAAAGGAGTCTTATAAGTGGATACAAGCCATGAAAGACTCCTCAGAGCAACTAAAAAATGCTTCAATGATTACCATTATAGCTGACCGAGAGAGTGATTTGTATGAGGAGTTTCAGCAGTTGCCGAATACAAAAACTCATTTATTAATTCGTTCATCTACTAACCGATGTCTGTATGAAAGTGATAAAAAACTTTATGAAACCATTGATAGTCAGTTGGTTAGAGGGACTTATGAGATAAATATTCCCACAGAAAACAGAAAGCAACAAGTCAAAAGAGTAGCAACTGTATCTGTAAAGTTTTGCCCTGTAAAGTTAAAAAAGCCGAAAAAAGTCAAACAAGGACAAGCCTTTGTGTCTGTTTATGCCATCGAAGTCAAAGAACAAAATCCGCCTGACGGAATAGAACCAATTTGCTGGCGATTATTAACAACGCATCAAGTTGATTCTTATGAGGCGGCTATTCAACTCATTAATTTTTATAAACTTCGCTGGTGGATTGAGACCCTATTTAGAACCCTTAAAAAACAAGGACTAAATATTGAAGGTTCTCAAATCGAAAACGGAGAAGCTATTAAAAAACTTTGTGTCTATGCCTTGCCTACTGCCTTAAAAATCATGCAGTTGGCTTATGCAAAAAATGACAATGAAGTATCTATCAA
>JANNDY010000061.1:0-120670 GCA_031378345.1 Emticicia sp.
CCTGAATATAAGCCTTTTATTGCTTCTTCTTGAAAAGATGCAAAGTCAAATGGTTGATTGTGAGTCATAATATTCTATGTTTAAAGTAAAATTAACACTTTTGTGAAATTTTCACTTGACACAGTTTAAAAAATAGCCTCTGGGGCTCTGCCCCATTTTAATACTTTCCTAAAATTTAATCGAAAATTGATGTTAATAAAGTTTTTCTTGTGCATATTTCAACATTTGAATTTTGAGAGAAGAGAGGCTATTTTTTATCTCAGTTCCGCTAAAAATAGCTATCCATAATCCTTTAACTGTATCTTTATCTTTTTTATCATTAAGATTATTTAACATGTTTTCATAGCCTAATAGAAATAGATTTAATTGGGAGTCTATATTTTTCTCATAATCCTCTAATTCTTCATCATTCTTTATAGCTAAGATTAGATTTATAAACTCTTCATAAAGTTTAAGTGTTTCTTCTCGAATTATTTCCTTTGCTTTATTATCAATTGTATTTATTGCTAAAGTTTCGTCAATAATTTTTGTAATCCCTAAAGTGAAATTATTATTTCTCATTGTATTTTTATAAAACTGTGTCACAGTTATTTGAAAATTTTCTTTATTATTGAAAAAAGCTATTTGAAAACCTCTTCTAATTTTAATTGAATACCTAATTTTTCATCGTGCAGTTCGCCTGTCATGAAGGTTTTATAATCGTGCTTTGCGTGAAAAACATTTATCATTTTGAAAGTTGGAATCACAATCCAACATGACTGAACTCCTGCGGCAAAATATAAATCTAATTTATCAATCAAATCTTGTGTGCTTTGCTTAGGCGAAACTATCTCTATGACACAAAGTGGAGCAATTTTTACTCTAATTTCATCTTCAAGCCAATCTGAAGGTTCTGGAAGAAATATACATAAATCAGGAGTAGCCTTGCCAGAAGTTAATTCGAGACTTAATTCTACAAAAGTTTCGTATTTATCTTCGTAACTATTTCCAAGAATTCGAGCTAATCTTGACTCTAACCTTGAATGATTTTTGCTTGGCATAGGTTTTCCACGTTCGAGTAAATATTCAGCTTCAACATCAATTTGTTCCAAAAATGCTGTCATATCTTTTAATTGTTTTTTTACAAATATACTATTATTTGGCTAAATCTTAATGATTTTTCAAAGAAATCACTCCACCCAATCGGCAATAAAAAGATTAGTATCGCGTGTGCCGCCATTATTGCGATTTGAGCTAAAAATCACCTTTTTCCCGTCATAACTAAACATCGGAAAGGCATTGAAATTGCTTTCTGTCGTAACTTTTTCGAGTCCAGTTCCATCAATATTAATCATGTAAAGCTGAAAATCATACCCACGAGTAGAATGATGATTTGAGGCAAAAATTATCTTATTTCCTGCATGATTGAAGTAGGGAGCCCAATTTGCCTTGCCCAAATGCGTAATTTGCTTCAAATCTGAGCCATCAATATTACACGTAAAAATCTCCATATTGGTAGGAGCAACCAAGTATTTCTTCAAATTATCTTTGTATTCTTGCCTTTCTTCTTCATTTGAAAAACGAGAGGCACGAAAAACCAATTTCTTACCATCGGGCGAGAAAAATGCTCCGCCATCATAACCCAATTCGTGCGTAACTTGCTTTACATTTTTACCATCAATATCCATAGTATATAAATCCAAATCGCCATTGCGGGTACTTGTAAAAACAATCTTTTTGCCATCGGGCGAAACCGTTGCTTCGGCATCATAGCCGGGCGAATTTGTTATTTGTTTTTTTGTTTTTCCTTTCAAATCTGCCACATAAATATCGAAAGACTCATATACTGCCCAAAGGTATTTTTTGCCAGTTTCTGGTATGGGCGGACAAGCATGCCCTCCACCTTCGTGTGTACTTGCATACAAAATTTGTTTGCCATTTGGCATAAAAAAACTACAAGTTGTACGTCCAAAACCTGTGCTGATGATGCTGGGACGCACTTTTGGGTCTTTCAAGCCTTTTTCTACATCCATATAAAAAATCTGGTCGCACGATAATCCCCATGCTGGGTTGTCGGACTGAAAACTTACATATTTGCTATCTCGGCTAAAATATGCTTCGGCATTATTTCCTCCAAAAGTGAGCTGACGAAGATTTTTGAGGTGTTTTTCTTCGGGAGCTTGTGCGAAAGTTGTTGAACAATTAGCAATGATAAATAAACAAAGAATGGAAGTATATTTCATGTGATAAATTTAAAAAATGGTATTTTATTTAACAAAGGTATGACAGAATAGATTTTGAAAAAAAAATAATTAAAGATTGCATGAAAAATATTAAATTTTGTTAAAAATGAAACTGAAAATGGACTTAAAATCACTTAAATTTGTGTAAATATCAATAACAGCTACATCATGCAAAAACTTTTACTTCTTTTCATCTTCATTTTTGCTTTTCAAATTAGCTTCGCACAAGAAAATTTAGTTGTTAAAAACACGACTGAAAAAATAAAACTTGATGGGGTTTTGGACGAACAAGCATGGCAAAATGCAGATAAATTGCCTACTTTTTGGCAGTTTTTCCCGAAAGATAGCGTGAAGGCAAAATATCAAACTGAGATTAGATTGACTTACGATGAGAAATTTATTTATATCGGTGCAAAGTTATATTCTCCCGGAAACGACTACGTAACACCCTCTTTTCGCCGTGATTTTAGGGCAGGAGGCAACGACAATGTTAGTTTTTTGTTTGACACCTTCAATGACAAAACGAATAGTTTTTTGTTTGGAATGAACCCTTATGGCATCATGCGAGAGGCATTGCTTTATAATGGAGGTGTCGTAAATGAATATTTTAATTTGTATTGGGATAATAAATGGAATGGTTTCTCGAAAATGTATGATGGTTATTGGATTTGTGAAATAGCGGTTCCGTTTGCGACGTTGCGTTTTAAGGAAGGCAGCACACAATGGAATTTTAAGGCGTATCGCTTCGACACCCAAGCCAACGAGCAATCTACTTTGATGCGGATTCCACAAAACCAGATAATTATGAATTTGGGCTATTCGATGCCCATTATTTTTGAAAAACCTCTCAAAAAATCGGGGGCAAATATCTCTATTATCCCATATTTGTCGGCAGGAAGTACACGTGATTTTGAAAATCCGAATAACCCATCAGCAGGAAATAGAATGAATTTTGGTGGTGATGCAAAAATCGGAATTACGTCAGGATTGAACTTAGATTTGACCGTAAATCCCGATTTTTCAAATGTTGAAGCTGACCGTCAAGTAGTAAATTTGACTCGTTTTGATGTCAATTTCCCAGAGCAAAGGCAGTTTTTCTTAGAAAATTCTGACCTTTTTACTGGTTTTGGAAGTTTTAATATCAATCCATTTGTGCCACCATCTGGCACGCTTGGCACATCGGCTGGTAATCAATTGGTTAGTCCATTTTTTTCTCGACAAATAGGCATTAGTCTTGATTCAGCTACGGGAACAAATGTGCAAAATCGAATTTTATATGGTGCAAGAATCAGTGGAAAAATAGATGATAATTGGCGGGTGGGTTTACTAAATATCCAAACCGCTGCCGACGATTTTAAAGGAACACCAAGCATGAATTACTCGGTGGCTGCTTTGCAAAGAAAGGTATTTAGTCGGTCGAATATCGCTTTTATTTTTGCCAATAAGCAAGTTTTAGGCAAAGAATTGGCAAAGGGAACACTCGCCTACAATCGTGTGGCAGGTTTGGAATATAATTTGGCATCAAAAGACAACCGTTGGAATGGGAAGATTTTTTATCACCAAGTTTTTAGTCCGATTGCAGTTAATGAAAAATTTGCTCACGGTTTTTCGCTAAATTATAGCGTCAAGAAACTGATTGCCAAATGGTCGCACGATTGGGTAGGAAAAGGCTTCAATGCTGAAGTTGGTTTTGTGCCAAGAAAAAACTTTTTTCATATCAATCCAACAATTGGACTTAATCATTTTTTGACTTCAAAAATACTCAATCGAGTGAGTTATGGTGTAGCTTATGACCAGTTTAGCCAGCCGGGTTTGGGTGTAACCGACCGCCAAGCTGGACCATTTATGTTGTTAGGTTTCCAAAATTCTTCATATTTTTTAATGACAATCAATCAAAACTACACTTATCTTTTCAGTGATTTTGATGCTTTGCGTAGTAATAAATCACTTCCTTCGCTTAAAAAAGGTTCGAGTTATACCTATTATAATTTTTCGGTAAACTACAATTCAGACTTGCGTCAAAAATTAGCGATTTCCTTCCAACCATTAATTGGGCAATATTTTGATGGAAATATTGTAAGTTTGGTCGGAAATGCTTCTTATCGTTTTCAGCCTTATGGCTTTTTGTCGGTCAATTTTAGCTATAATAATATCAAACTTTCGACAGGGAAAAATCAAGTGTATTTGGTTGGACCAAAGCTTGATTTGACATTTACAAAAAGTATCTTCTGGACAACTTTTGTACAATATAATAGTCAATTCAAAAATCTGAATGTCAATTCACGTCTGCAATGGCGTTTTGCACCTGTGTCTGATTTCTTTTTGGTTTATACCGATAATTATAATTCGGAATCTTGGATGCCCAAAAACCGAGCAATTTTGGCGAAAGTTACTTATTGGTTGAATTTGTAGTGGTTTTTTTTGTTAATTCTATTAACGGTTTTTAAAAAAAGCCTTAAATTGCTAAAAAATCAAACAAAAACTTCTATTTTTTATGAAAACACCTACGCTTGACCGCAGAAAGTTTATCAGCACCATCGGACTTTCTACATTTGCTGCCACCAATTTAGTTCTACCAAGATATGGCAACGCTCATGGTATTATTTTGGAAGATGAAAACAAAAACCATATTGGCCCAAAAGCTGGTTTTACACCACAAATCGGCACTTTGATTTCGATGCTTGATTGGTTGAGCAAATCGGTTTTTGGAGTTACAAAAAAACTTTCGGTCGAGCAATTAGATTATTTGCATGATACTGATTCCAACTCAATCGGCTCACTAATGATGCATTTGGCAGCGACTGAGGTAATTTATCAAGACTTAACATTCAATAATTTGAGTGATTTTTCTAAAGAAAATAAAGGAAAATGGAATGTTGCAATGGAATTAGGCAAAGATGCCCAAACCAAAATAAAAGGAAATAAAGTTGAGTATTACCTAGAAGCAATGAACGAAGTGCGGGCAAATACAAAGGCTGAAATGAAGAAAAAAGACGATAATTGGTTTCTTTCGGGCGAAACAAAAGACTGGGACTGGAACAACTATTGCAAATGGTTTCATGTAGCCGAACATTTTGCAAATCATCGTGGTCAAATGACTTGGTATGCCAAAAGATTGCCAAAGTAATAGAATTATTAATGCAAAAAACGCTCAAATAATAACAATTTGAGCGTTCCTACAATCAATTGATAGTAAATTATTGACTATTTTTTCCACTTCAAAGTTTCCAAAATATGTCGGCAATCAGCTTTCATATAATCAATAACTGGGCGAAGAGAATCATTTTCGGTGGCTGTCATTAGGTAAACTGCCCCACGCAAATAATGTTTGGTACTATCTGTTAAGAAAAACTGGTAAGGACTTGGCACTTCTCCTTCTAATTCAAAAATCACCGCACGCTTTCCGTCTTTTGTCTGCAAAATTTTATCTGTAATTGAATAGGCTTTTTTATCATGATGAAAAGCTAATTTTGCTGCATCCGCCATCATGTTTTGCAAACGAACGGGATCATTATTGACTGGTTTGTAAGTAAATTGAATGCGAGAATTGAGTTTTGGATAATAAAGAATAATCCAATGTGGCTCGGCATTGCGAAACGTATCTCGCTGTACAATCGAATATTTAGAGTATTCAAAACTATAAGGATGTTCATTTGGCAACATTTGATATTCGGGCGTAGGCAAATCAATGCGATTAAAACCCCGTGGTTTGGGCGAATATTCTTCGGAAGATTTGCTGCAACTAAATAATAATATTGTTGCAAACAAAACACTTAAATACCTTACTATCAATACTTTAGACATATTTTAACGATTGGATTTTTGCAATTAGCTTTTAGCCTTTGATTAATTTTTTTTTTACCTAACCCTTAAAACCTAACTTCTAAAACAAATAAACACCAATTTTTTCATCATCACTCAACACCACCTGAATATGTTCGTTGAGCGTAGTTGAGAGCGAATACCCTACATAATCTGCCGCCATCGGATAGCGAGGGTGATTTCTGTCCACAATGACGGCAACTTGTATTTTTTTTGCAGGAATACTCAAAAATGGTCGCAAACTAAATGCCAATGTTCGACCTGTATTTAGCACATCATCACATAAAACGATGTTTTTGTTATGAAAAGTATCTACTTCACTTTCAATATCTATTTCGGGTTGATTACTTGCTTGTTTATCGAAACTTAGCTTCGCAATATGCACTGTCAAAGTTGAAATTTGCTTCAATTCTTTTACTAATAATTCAGCAAAGTGATAACCCTCACCATTTATACCTGCAATGATGAGAGATGATTCGTCAAAATTTTGCTCATAAATCTGATAAGCAATTCGACGAATTTTTTGAAGTGTTACAGTTCGACTTAATAATTGATTTGACATGAAATGAGTTATGAGTTATGAGTTATGAGTTATGAGTTATTTTTACAAAGCGACAAATAACATCATTCTACATTCTTAATTCGTAATTCTTAATTATAATGTATCCGTTTAATAATTTTTTGGCATAGTTTGTGTAAATGACTATAACGAACCATTTAACGAACAAAGATACTCAAAACTTAAAGATTATGAAATCCATGAAATACTTATTGTCGGCAATCATTTTTGTACTTCTTACAAGTGCCACCAAACCAAATGATGATGATAAAAAATTGACAAGAGAAGACAACGAACTTGCCGACCGAATCAGAATGTCATTTCGTGGTGGAAATCCTCGAATGTTGGCAAGTTGCCTCAACCAACAAGTAGAATTGGTGATTGACTCAGAAAAAATTGATTTTCAAAAAATTTCTTCGCAACAAGCAGAACAAATTTTCAAAACTTTTTTTCAGAAAAACCCACCTTTGGCATTTCAATATGTTTATCAAGGAGCATCAAATGCTGACCTTAGATATAGTGTTGGCACATATCGTAGTAGAAACAAAGATTTCTTGGTCTATATTTTGGTGAAACGTGCCGATGCCAATAAATATGTGATTGACACGATTCAGTTTAGAGAAGGATAAAAAATTAATGTGTGAATGATTGAATGATAGAATGAGTGAATATTTATACATCTAAAATCCTGACTATAAGCATTTTACCTCATTCATGATTCTTAATTCTTAATTCTTAATTAGCAAACTCTCCCTCCCATATTTTAAAATTACAAAAAAGGTTCTGACATTGTCAGAGCCTTTTTCTATTTTTGTGAAATATTACCAATTTTTTTCAATCAAGACCACGATTGTATATTTATTAGAAAAGATAAAATGATAGTTAAGACCAAAAAATTTGCCTTAGACAAAAAAGAGTATGTGAGCATTTCTTTTAAGCGACACATGAAAAAAGATTGGAAATGGTTGTTGATTCCAGCAGCGATATTTCTGTTAGGACTTGTTCTTCACTTTACAGGAACTTACAAAAACTGGTGGATTCCAGTAGTATCAATAGTTGGAGGTGGACTTTATGTGCTATTTTGGTATGCCCAATTCTATGCTGCTTCACAGATGGACCAAAATAAACAGATGTTTGATAAGTTTATGTACGAAATTGATAGTAGCAAAATATTAGTAAAAATCAATGCCAAAGAAGGTGGTGTAATGAAGTGGGATAGTATTCAATCTGCCGAAAAAATGGCTGATGCTTTTTTATTAATCATCGGAAAAGGACAATTTCTTCGTTTTCCTTTCAATACCTTTAATAGTGAGCATGATTTGAAGTTATTTGAATCTATTTTGAAAAGAAAAGAGCTTCTATAAAATCAAATAATCGTAGCCCAATTTAGTTTATGAGTTGAAAAAATTAGCAAACGGTATCATTTTTGCTTAGTTTTCAACACAAAACACGATGAACTTAAAAAAACTGCCTTATTTTTAAGGTGGGCTGCTATTGACATGAAAAACTATGGATTATTCTCTATTTTAGCTTTATTCCTGCTACGATTTTTGCCAAATTTTATAATGAAGGGAGCTTCATGAAAAAAATTGGAGGACTTGAAGCCATTTCGAATTTAATTTTAATTCTTTATTATTTATCAAATAGAAAATCAAGACTTGTTGCAATTGATTGGCTTTTGATAGTAGCCTTGTTGTTTACCTCTGTTTCAGGGATTTTTCTTTTGATTTTTGAAGGGGAAGAACTCCGAATGTTTATCAATACAGTTGGTTTTTATCTAACCCATTTGATGTACATTAACATTTTTCGGAAAGAAGGCACAAATCTACCACCTTTTTTTTCAAACTTAAAGGACTGGAAAATACTTCTATTGACCATTGTTTTTTTAATCGGATTTTTGTCTATCGTTATTCCAAACGTCCCCACAAATCTTTTAGTTTTAAGTTTTGTTTACTCTACTCAAATGGCAATATTAGGATGGATGGCGTATTATAGGGCTATCAGTAAAAAAGCATATATTGAAGGAATTATTGGCATTTCATTATTAGTCCTCTCAAATTTGTGGTTATCTATAAATTTATTGACACACCACTACTCTCACATGATTTTTGTCTATTTCATCATGTACTCAACCTCTCAATTATTAATTGCAAGAAGTGTTTTTCAGAATGAAAATGCAACAATTAACTTGCCATCAGATAATCCATCGTAGCTAAGTCGGTGGCTTGCTCTACATTCATACCTTCCCTTAAATAAGAAAGTGAGGTACGTAAATAAACGAGTTCGTCTTGAAGATTTGGACGTACACCAGAAGTCATTTCTATTACTTTCTCGATGTACTCATTCGGAATTAGGATTATTTCTTGCATTTTCGTAAGTGTTTGATATTCAAGTATTTACAATGCAATTTCAATGCCAAATGATGATTTTTGTGCAATAAGTTAGTAGGTGGATACATTCCATCATTCCACTACCATTCTAATAACTTTTGACTGACCAGCGTTGGTCAATTTTACGAAGTAAAGCCCTGATTGTAAGCCAATTAGGTTAAATTTCTTGCCAAATTTCAACTCTTTTGGTTTGAGATTTTCTTCATGCGAAATCCTGCCCATGATGTCAATAATCTGAATAGATTCTATTTCGTTAAAATCAGTTTTTATTGTAAAATTTCCTTTATTGGAATTTGGATAAAGCTCAACTTTCATATTATAAAAACCTTCTCCTTGAGAGAGTTTTTCGGTTATCAAATCTGTTACCCAAACCCCTCTTCCGAAGGTGGCTGCATATAGTTTTTTGGTGGCTTGATTTATTTCTAACTCATGCATAATCACATTTGGCAAATTGCCAATCAAAGGCTTCCATTCTTGCGAACCTTCTACCAAATAATACACGCCAATATCCATAGCAACATACAAAATATCGGTACTTTCGTCGGATTGATAAACAATACAATTTGCAGGAATATTTGGCAAATTATAGCTAATATTCTCCCAATTTTTACCCCCATTACTCGAATAAAAAACCTTTTGTCCCTCCACAAAATTACTCAAAGTTGCCCAAACTCGCTCAGGAAAATTATCATCAACCGTCAAATAAGTTACGTAAGAATCTTTATAAATATTATTTGTGATATTTTCCCAAAACGCTCCATTATTACTTGTACGCCACAAATCGGCAGGAAGTTTTGATAATGGAGTGTTCTTTTTTGCAACATAAATAATGTCTGAATTGCTTTTTGGCACAGCCAAAGCCGTAGAAACCTGGGGATATTTTGTAGTACCAAAAATCTTAAAATTTGAAATTACGGTTAATCCATTTCTATCTTTTCCAACATCACCTTTAAATACATTTCCGCCAGCAATAATTACCTGATTTTTTTCTTTATTTATTACAAAAGGTGTTGTCCATTCTCCTGTGTCAGTAGTTGTTGGAAAAACTAATTTCTCTTGTTTTTTTGTGTCATTTTGGTCGAAAAAAGTAATATAACCATACTGCGACGAGCCATAAATATAGTTGTTTATTAAAGCACCTTCCATACCATCTCCACCAAATTCGTTTGTCCAAGGCTTACCGTTTTCGCTCAAAAACATATTATTATCTTGAGCTCCAGTAATCACTCTTTTACCATCTTCCGACAGCCCCAAACGGTAGCACGAAGTAGCATTGATACCTTTTGCAACAAATTTCCAAGATAAATTTTGTGTCGTACTGGCAATAATTTCTTTGGTTGAATAAACGCCTCCATCATTGCACAAATAAATGGTTTTGTTCAATGAATTATAACCAAAAGCATGTTGGTCAGGGTGAATTGTAGTATAACCAGTTGCTAGTTTCCAAGTATTCCCGCCATCAATTGTTTCGCTCAAAACAAGTCCGCCAACATAAACAGTTTGAGGTTTTGTTGGGTGAACCAAAATACATAAATCATAAAAACCTTGTCCGCCCGAAGAGCTATAAGTGCTTGCCAAAAGGTTGCCTTTGAAGCCAGATTTTTGCCAAGTTTCGCCTGTATCAAAACTTCTGTAAAAACCTTCAAAGGCATTATTAATATCGCAAGAAATGGCATAAATTAGGTTAGGATTTGACAAAGAAATGGCAATTTCTACACGTTGAACTGCCGTAGAATTGATGCCAGTTGGCGTGAGTTTCCACGTATTTCCAGCATCAATTGACTTCCAAAGTCCAGCTTCGCCTTGCTTGGTTGTGCCAACATAAACCCCCGAAGCAAACAAAATATTTGAGTTTGTAGGGTGCTGAACTAAGGAAGAAGTCATTTTGTCAAGCACCTTGTTTGACCATGAATCTCCGCCATCAAAAGACTTAAAAACACCCTTTGTGCCTACCACAAGCACCTCTTTCGAGTTTTTCGGATTTACCCAAACCGTGCGAGTAATAGAATTTATACCTTCCGAAAGTTGATTTTTCAAGCCAGTTTGCTTCCAAGTTTTGCCGCCATCCGTACTTTTCCAGACACCAATTCCATAATAAGTATTTCGTTTTCGGTCGGCAGTATAAAGGTCATAGCCGATGTAGGCAAAATCTGCCAAAGAAGCATAAATTATGTCCGCATTATTTGGGTCGAGGGTAATGCCACTGATGCGTAAAATTGGCAAATTATCACCAATTGGAATATAAGAATTGCCCCCATTTGTAGTTTTCCATATTCCACCTTGACCAAAACCAAGATAAAATGTAAGGCTATCTTTTGGGTGAAAAGCAATACAATTTACTCGCCCGATTCCAAACAAATTAGCATCGCCATAAGGTCCCGACGGAGTCCATTCGGGAGCTTTTACTCGAGCATTTTCAGAAGTTTGACGAAGGTTTTCTATTGCTTTATTATTACTGAGCAATAATTCGCTCGAAGGCATTTCGCCTACAGCATTAATTCTTCGAAGCAAATCATTTTCGTAACGAGCCATCCATTTCCAGCCTTTCGTGCCTTGTGGCTGACGCCCAAGCCAAGCCTTGAATTGCTGTTCGTGGTCAAATAAATTTTCAGATTTATCTAAAGTCGGAATCGGCTCAGAAAGGTTTTGAGCGAAAACAGAAAAATTAATAAGAATTGTAAAAAGGGTAATAGTTTTTTTCATAGAATTTGTCGGAATTTGTTTCCGACTGTTTTTATGGTTCACTTTGATGGCTAAAAAAACAGCCTTACTTCAAAAATTCCTTCACCGCTGCAACCGTTGCATGAGCATCTTCTTCCATTGGCGTATGCCCTAAGTTTTTAAATACAACTAAGGTATCGTGAGGCAAATCTTTATGAAATTTCTCTGCAACATCCATCGGAATAAGCAAATCTTTATCGCCCCAAATAATGAGCGTTGGCATAGTTAAAGTCTTGATATTCAAATAGTTATCATTTTTTATTCCTCTACCCATTCCATTCAAAAACGCTGCCCTGTTTCCTTCACGAAGCGACAATTCAAAATATCTATCAACCAATTCGGGCGAAACTTTCTCTTTGTTCACATATATATTCAAGATACTTTTTTCGATAATTGAGCGTGGTGTAACATACTTAAAAAGTTCTTTAATGACAGGAATTCTTGCCATTTGAAAAGCAATCGGTACAGACTTCGACACCATGGGATAGCCACCTGCATCTACCAAAATCATCTTTGATACTTTTTCGGGGTGCTTCAAAGCATACGCCCAAGTGATGGCTCCGCCCAGCGAATTTCCACCCAAAACAAAACGTTTTACTGCCAGTTGTGTTAAAAATTTATCAATAAATTCGGCATAATAATCTTGCGAATAGTTATTTGTAGGATTTGGACCCGTTAATCCATAAGCGGGTAAATCCATGCATATAACTCGGTGATTGGCTTTCAATTCTTGTACCCAACCTTCCCATGTGTGCAAACTCGCACCTGTACCATGTATTAGAACTACGGGAATTGTGTCGTTTTGGTTGCCTTCATCTCTATAATGCACCGACATTCCATCAACTTGCACAAATTTCGACTCCTTGTTTGCATATTTTTTATACAGCACATCTAAAGGAATATTATTTTGCCAATAAAGTGCAGAAATCCCAACAATTAGTAGTACAAAAAATACTAAAGTGAATTTTAAGACTTTCCAAAGGTTTTTCATTTCGATTTTATTTTATTTTCTCCAAAAATAACACATCATATTTGAATTTCAAAACCTATAAGGTTTTAAAAAGTCTTAGTAGATTTATAATTTATTTCCTTAAAATATTTTATTTTTTCATTCTTTTGTGCAAATTTGTATTCATCACGAAAACCTGTTAATACAAATGGAAATCTCACCTGACAAATCCCTTTTAGACTATTTTTATCATTGGGAAAAAACTACACCCGAAAAAACATTTTTACGCCAACCATTCGGAGATGATTTCCGAGATTTTACATGGAAAGAAACTGGGCGACAAGCACGAAGTTTGGCTACCTACTTGCAATCGTTGAATCTTCCTGCCAAAAGCAATATTGGTTTGGTATCAAAAAATTGTGCAGAATGGATAATTACTGACTTGGCAATAATGATGTCAGGACACGTTTCAGTGCCTTTTTATGCTACTTTAACTGGCGAACAGCTCAACCAAGTGCTTGTGCATAGTGGCTGTTCTATACTTTTTGTTGGAAAATTAGATGATTGGAAAGGCATGAAAACTGGCATTCCGTCAGGCGTAAAATGTATCTCTTTTCCAACGTATAATCCTGACCCTCAGCATGAGCAATGGGAGCAGATTTTAGCAAAACATAACCCAATTGCTACAGATTTTAAGCCAAATCTTGACGATTTATTTACCATTATTTATACTTCTGGCACAACTGGCAATCCTAAGGGTGTAATGCTTCAATATAATGCCATGGCCAATGGTATTTACGAATCTCGTAAATTTTCAAGATTAGATATTAAAGACGCTCGCTTTATTTCTTATTTACCGCTTTGCCATATTGCCGAACGAAATATTGTAGAAGCTGCCAGCTTGACTACTGGTGGAACTGTATATTTTTCAGAATCTTTGGAAAGTTTTGCAAAAAACTTGGCAACTGCAAGTCCAACGCATTTTTTGGCAGTGCCACGTATCTGGACAAAATTTCAGATGGGTATTCTTGGAAAAATGCCACAAAAAAAATTGGATTTATTCTTAAAAATTCCGATTTTGAGTGGTATTGTTAAGAAAAAAATTCGTGTGGGCTTAGGCTTAAATGAAGCACAAGTAATTTTGACAGGTGCAGCTCCCATGCCGGCAAGTGTAATTAAATGGTTCAGGAAATTAGGCATCGTTATTCAGGAAGCCTATGGCATGACTGAAAATTTGGGTGCTGTTTGTATGATGCCAAAAGATGCTATTAAAGATGGCTATGTTGGCAAATTATATCCTGGCATGGAAGTACATATTTCACCAGCAAATGGCGAAATATTGACTCGTTCAAAGTGGAATATGGTAGGTTATTATAAAGAACCAGCATTAACCGCCGAAACAATTGATGCCGATGGTTGGCTACACACAGGTGATGTGGGCGAACTTGACTCTGAGAATTATTTGAAAATCACAGGTCGAGTAAAGGAAATGTATAAAACCTCGAAGGGAGAATATGTTGCTCCTGCACAAATTGAGTTTGGCTTTGCTGATAATAATTTCATCGAACAAATATGCGTTGTTGGTAATAATTTACCTCAGCCAATTGCCTTATTGGTACTATCAGATTTAGCTAAATCATCCGATAAACAAGCAATTATAGAGAGTTTGGAAGCAACGTTGAAGGATTTGAACACTCGCTTAAAGCCTCACGAAAAAGTGCAAAGGTTAGTAGTTTTGCGTGAGCCTTGGTCGGTTGATAATAATAAAATGACACCAACGCTCAAAATAAAACGTAATGTAATTGAAAAAGAATTTGGTCCAAAATTAGAAAAATGGTACGATAATAAAGACATTATGATTTGGGAGTAAGTTTTTTTAATGTAGAGTTAAGAGTGTAGAGTTTAAAATTCATTCTACACTCTTAACTTTTCACTCTACACTCATTTAAGCAACCCTTCTGGCACTGGTTTTTCCAATAAATATTTGTAAATAAACTGCGTTTTTAGGTTATCGAAATGCTGTCCTTTTGCTCCGCCCCAACCGTGTCTGCCATTTGGATAAAGCATAAATTCAAAATTTTTCTTGGCATCTTCTAACTTGCTAATTAACTGAATGCTGTTTTGTAAATGCACGTTATCGTCCATTGTGCCATGTACGATTTGTAACATTCCCTTGTATTTATCAATGTGAGTCATTACACTTGAGCTTTTATAGCCTTCTGGATTTTCGGCAGGAGTATCCATGTATCGTTCAGTATAAGCACTGTCATAAAGTCCCCAATCGGTTACGCTTCCACCTGCCATTCCATGAGTAAATACATCACTTCCGTAAGTCAAAGCATAGCAACTCATATAACCGCCATAACTAAAACCTGTGATACAAATTTTTGTTGGGTCAGCTAAACCTTTGTCTATCAATGACTTAACTAATGTTTTGTAATCAACCATTTCCCAATAACCCAAATTTCGGTGCATATATGCTACACCTTCTTTGCCAAAATGCCCGCTGGCACGGTGGTCGAGTGCTACTTGAATGACGCCTTCTTTGGCGTACCATTGGCTGCGGGTACTCCATATCCATTGGTCATAAACTGTTCCTGCATCAGGTCCGCCATAAATACTAATTATCACTGGATATTTTTTGCCTGCCACCATATTTTGTGGATAAACGATTGTCATTGGCAAATCGAATTTTCCATCATCACTTTTAACTCTTAGAAGTTCGGTTTTTGCCAAATTATAATTATCCATTTCTGCTCCTTTTGCCGAACCTAATTCACGAATAATATTACCGTTGTTGTCAATAACTGCCATTTGAGGCGGCGTATTGATATTTGAATAAGTAGTAATAAAATATTTCAAATCGGGCGATGCCTGAATTTGTTTGTGGTTAAATTCTCCAAAAGTAAGGCGTTTCATGCCTTTTCCATCAAAATTTACTCGATAAAGGTCAAAACGTGCAGTATTTTCGATTCCACGAGCATAGAAATAAACGACACGATTTTTTTGGTCAATGCCTTCTACCGATTTTACAGTAAATTTCCCTTCAGTGATATTATTTTTAAATGTACCGTCGATGCCATACAGATAGAGTTGTTTCCAACCCGTTTTGTCGCTGATAATCATCATTTCTTTGCCGCCATCCATGATTGTTAGGCGTTCGTCGGCTTCGTCAATGCCAATCCAAGATTTTTGAGTTTCGGCATAAACTTCTTTTTTAGTACCATTTTTGGGCGAAACATTGTACATTTTCAAGCTATCGTTGCCACGATTGACCCATTGCACCATCAAGCCACTTCCATCAGGCAACCATTCGGGCCAACCCAAATAATGTTCTTGTTGCATATTGAAATCCACCCAAGTTGTTACTCCGCCGCTTGGTAAAACAAAGCCCAACTTTGCCTCTGGATTTGGGTCGCCACTTTTCGGGTATCGAGTTTCTTCAATAAAACCATGCTGACCTTCGCTACTATACAATGGAAACATCGGAGTTTTTGACTCATCAAAACGCATGTAAGCTAACGATTTGCTATCAGGACTCCACCAAAAAGCACGAAATTTGGTTGCACGCCCAAAGATTTCTTCCCAATAAACCCATGTAGCAAAGCCATTCAAAGTTGTCTTTGTACCATCATTTGTAAGTTGAATTTCTTTCTTGGTTTTGAAGCTATAAGTATAGAGATTATTGTCTTTTGTATAAGCAATATAGGCACTATCAGGCGAAAACGTAGCGTTTTTCTCTTCGTCTTTGTCGCTGGTAAGTTGAGTTTCGGTACTACCATTTTTCAAGAAAAGGTCGTTATTTTTGCTAAAAACCGATTTTGTAGGAGCGTTTTTTGGAGAAATAATATCGAGCGTTGCTTCGGTAGTTTTGCCACTTGCCAATTCCAAAACTACCGACTTGGCTTCTGCCTCGGGCGATGCTTTTTGTGAAATCACAATTTTATCATGGTCAATCCAACGACCGAAAGTTGGCAATGGTTGTGTGAAATTCTTTGGGGTTTTGCCTGATTTTAATTCTTTTTCGTCAAAATCTTTCTTTTGAGCAAAAACAACAACATTTGTCAAGCACAAAAACAGTAGAGTACGTTTCATTAGTTTTAGTTTGATGATTAATTTTTGATGTAAATTTAAAAAATTTGTTTGGTTTTTTGGAAGAATTGACTCTCTAAACATTTTATAGTCAAATATTTCTTACCACCAAGACTCTAAGGCACAAAGACAAAATGAAAAAAACTTAGTGCCTCCAACTATTGGCCCAGTGTCTTGGTGGCTCAAATACTTTCAAACCGAAATCCTTTCTCCGAAAAATGCTCTAAAAATCGTGGTAGTGCATAAGACATATTTTTATTCGCTTTAATACTATCATGGAAAAGTACAATCGAACCTTCTTCTGTATGCTTCAAGGTTTTTTCTAAAACAGTTTTTGGCGATAGCTTCAAAGAGAAATCTCCACTCAAAACATCCCACATAACTATTTGATAATCAGGAAACAATACTTTTGATTGGCTGCGTTTGATTCTTCCGAAAGGTGGGCGAAAGAGTTTTGTTGCAACTCCCCTACTCGTCATTTCATCTTTGCAAAGTGCAATATTCTCGAAATAAATTTTATCGTCAGTTGCCCAGCCTTTTAAATGATTAAAAGTATGATTCCCAATACTATGACCATCGTTGATTATTTTTTGGAAAATATCTGGATGCTTTTGAATGTTATTTCCGATACAAAAAAAAGATGCTTTGGCATTGTATTCTGCGAGGGTTTCAAGTACAAATTCGGTTACTTCTGGAATTGGTCCATCATCAAAAGTCAGATAAATGACTTTTTCTTGCTTGGGTTTTCGCCAAACAAAATTTGGGTACAAAGCCCGCATCAAGAAATTGGTTTTGTGGAGAAACATTTGATTTGTTTTTTGACAAAGGTCATAATTTTTGGAATCATTTCATAAATTGCAGAAAAATCATCCGATAAAATGAAAAAATACACTCCTCTTTTCCTTCTAATCTTTACTTTTTTACAAACAAATGCCCAAAAACCACCATTTAGCAACCGAATTGCCAATTACGTTATTTCGGTAAAACTTGATGTAAAACAAAAAACACTTGATGGGCAAGAGATTCTTTTGTGGAAAAACACTTCAAACGATAATATATCTGAGTTGCAATTTCATTTGTATTTGAATGCTTTTAAAGATGAAAACTCAACTTTTATGAAGGAGTCTGGCGGGCAGTTGCGAGGCAATAAGATTGATAAAAATACCAAAGAAAATTGGGGTTCGATTGATATTCTTACAATGCAGGTACATGGTGGAGAAGATTTGACTCATAAAATTCGATTTATTCAGCCTGACGACCTCAACGACAAAGATAAAACCGTCATTCGTGTGCCTTTGAGCAAGCCGCTGAAACCCAACGAAAGCATCACTTTAAATATAAATTTCAAAGCAAAATTGCCTAAAATATTTGCCCGAACTGGCTTTGCTGACAACTACTTTTTGGTTGGACAATGGTTTCCTAAAATTGGTGTTTATGAACCTGCGGGAATGCGTTATGCTAAACGCGGTCAATGGAATTGCCACCAATTTCATGCAGATAGTGAGTTCTACGCAGATTTTGGCACTTATCGTGTAAATATGACCGTGCCGAAAGATTACGTTTTGGCGGCTACAGGTTTTCTTCAAAATGAAAAATCAAATCAAAATAATACAAAAACTATCACTTATTTTGCCAACGATGTACATGATTTTGCTTGGACGGTTTCGCCAAGATTTGAAGTAAGCGAACGCCAATGGAAGCATGTAAAAATCAAAGCTGTGATGCAACCCGAACATTCGGGAGCTACCGAACGTTATTTTCAATCTGCCATTGTTGCCTTGGAATATTTTGATAAAAATTTGGGGAAATATCCTCATTCGGTGCTTACTTTGGTGGACCCACCTTTAGCTGGTTCGGGTTCGGGAGGCATGGAATATCCAACTTTTATTACTTGTGGCTCAACATGGGGCGTGCCAAAAGGCATGAGATTTACCGAAATGGTAACGATTCATGAGTTTGGGCATCAATATTTCCAGGGAATGTTGGCATCTAATGAGTTTGAAGAATCGTTTTTAGATGAAGGCTTTAACCAATATTATGAAGGACGAATTATGGACGAAAGCTACGGAAAAGGTTCACAAATGAACTTTTTAGGCTTCAAAATTGGCGATACGGAGTCTTCTCGCATGAGTTATGTTGGCATGAAAAACCCTAAGATTTCGGAGATTTTTCGCTATTCTTGGAAATATCCGAAAGGAACTTACAGCACTTTGACTTATACAAAAACTGCTACTTGGCTAAAAACCTTAGAAAATATGCTCGGTAGAAATGTGATGGATGATATCATGCAAACATACTTTATTCGTTGGCGTTTCAAGCATCCTTGTGTGCAGGATTTTATTAATATTGTGAATGAAATTACACCAAAACGTCTTGGAAATAAGTTTGGGGCTGACCTAAATTGGTATTTTGAACAAGTGCTTTACAAAGCTCCAGTATGCGATTTTGCTATAAAAACAATAAAAAACACAGGAAATAAAAGCGAATTTACTGTTGAACAGCTTGGAGATATGATTTTACCGACCGAAATTTTAATAAAATTTACCGACGGAAACACAGAAAATTTGGCATGGAATGGTAAAGACAAATCGAAAACTTTTAAGTTTTCAAAAGCAATAGAATCAGCTCAAATTGACCCTAAAAACAAAATTTTGCTTGATTTGAATGTCATTAATAATAGTCAAACGCTCAAACAAACGTCATTGCCTTTCTTGAAATATGCTATGAAAATGATGTTCTTTTTTGAGTTCTGAGTGCTGAATTCTGAGTTTTTCTTTTCTACCTAAACAACTGACTATCAATATCTTACGAGATGTTTTTTAACTAAGAATTCAGAACAAGTGGTGTACGAAGTATTTCTATTCTAAGTATTGGAACGCTGATTACGATGATGTTCCAACCGCAACGGCGGACCGTGCTGATTGTAACGGATTTAAAAAAAAATCAGCGAAAATCAGCGTTACTTGTATCCGTTTTATCAGCGTTCAAATTCCTTCGTACACCACTTATTCAGAACTACGATAATACATCGTCGAGCAATTTTCTTTTCTTAAAATTTGTTTTGCCATTTTTTGTAGCGTTTGGGGCGTAACTGCCGCAATTCGTTCGGCATCTTGGTTACACCAATCTACATTTCCTGCATTTGCAGCAAAAGCCAAATTCATGGCACGATTCAGCAACTCAACTTCGGCAAAAGCCAAAGTTGATTCGGTTTGGTTTTTTACTTTTTGCAACTCATTTTCCGACAAAGGAACATTAGCTAACTCTGCCACTAATTCTTCTATCGCTGCATCAGCATCTTCAAGCGAAACACCTTCATTCAAATTTCCCTGAATCATTAATAAACCAGGGTCGAGTGAAGCAGTTACATAACCAGAAACATTATTGAAAAGCTGTTTTTCTTTTACCAATTTTGTATAAAGCCTTGAGGATTTTCCTCGACCCAAAATATCGCTTAGTAAATCGACATTATAAAAAAGTTCGTCAAAACGCTTTGGTGTATGGTATGCTTTATAAATAGCATTTAAAGGCACTTTTGCAGAGGTTTCTAAGAATTTTGCTTGCATTTGAGGCATTTCTTGAGGAATATTCCTGACATATTTTTCTCCTGCGGGTATTGGTTCAAACCATTTCGTGCATAAATCCTTAATTTGCGGCACAGTAATATCTCCTGCAACAACCAAAATCGCATTATTTGGCAAGTAATATTTATAAAAAAAACCTTTCACATCTTCCATTGTAGCTTCTTCGATATGGCTAACTTCTTTGCCAATTGTTGCCCAACGATAAGGGTGTTTGTCATAAATGAGCGGACGAAGTTTTAGCCAAACATCGCCATAAGGTTGGTTCAAATAGCGTTGTTTAAATTCTTCAATAACTACTTTTCGCTGTACTTCAAGCACTTTTGGGTCGAACGAAAGGCTCATCATGCGGTCAGATTCGAGCCAAAAAGCAGTTTCGACATTTTCGGAGGGTAGCGTAATATAGTAATTGGTAATATCGGGCGAAGTAAAAGCATTATTTTCGCCACCTACTTTTTGAAGTGGCTCGTCATAAGCAGGAATGTTTTTTGAACCGCCAAACATCAAATGTTCAAACAAATGAGCAAAGCCCGTTTTACTTTCATCTTCATCTCGTGAGCCAACATTATAAAGAATATTGACCGCCGCCATGGGTGTTGTGTGGTCTTCGTGGACGTAAACTTCTAAGCCGTTTTGTAAAGTAAAGTGCTGGTAATTAATCATCTGTTACATTTTAAAAGAATCACAAATGTAACGTTTCTAAAGAGTTTTACTTTGAAAAATGCTGAATTATTCTTTTTCGGAGTAAAAAAGCAGCAATTGAAAGCAAAAAAGCGATGAATAAAGCAAAGTAAAGAAATGTATAAGATTGAATGGAAATAGGCGAAGAGTTACCAATTAGGATAAAGTTTGACCAGTAAAAAGGATGGTCAGAATAAGAACGAATCAAGTCAATTTTTGAAAGTCTAATAGCTTCGTCAGTTTCAAAACCTTGTTTTAGATAAGCATAAAATTGTTCGGAAAGGTGTGCCATACTTTCGTCGTGAGCATTCCAAATCGTAGTAATTACCGAAGGGCAACCTGCAAATTGAAATGCTCTTGCCAAACTGATAATTCCTTCCCCTTTTTTGATTTTTCCTTTGCCTGTTTCGCAAGCACTTAACACTACTAATTGCGTATTTTCGAGTGAAAGATTGTATAATTCGGGCGTATAAAGTTTAAAATCTTTGCCTTCCGGGTAAAGTGCAATGAAAGATTTTGATGGATTTTCGTCATCAACTTGAGCGTGGGTTGCAAAATGAATGATTCCTTTGTTACGATAACTTTCCTCAAAATTTATTTTGGTAGCGTGCTTATCTTGTAATATTTCGCCATTGATAGCACCAATTTCATTGATTGAAGCAGGCAAAGCCTTGAAGCCTTGGTCTCGAAAACGCCCCGCTTCTGCACCATTGCTAAAAGGAGCGTAAGCAATGATAGAAGTATTTTGCCCTGAAATTTTAGAATCGAAGTGTAAAGACGCAGAGTTTGCATAAGAAAAAGTATATTTATAGACTAAATAATCTGACTTACCTTGAGATTCTAATACTTCAAAAGGCAAAAATCCAATAATTTCGTGTCGTGAAACAATGATTTTTTGTGAATTTAGTAACAAATTTCTTATTGGAAAAAGTAAAACTTTATAGGCATTTCGTGCCAAATCATGTCCTTTATATGCATCAATTCCGGGTGGTGTGTTGATGCTTTGGTAAAGATTATTGATAGTTTTTTTGATGTTTTCGGTATTCCCAAGTCTAATTATTTCATATTTTTCTTTGTTTGTTGCCCAATAATACAGCGTTTTTTCTCCCAAAAAATAAGAAATAAATATAGTGTTTTTGCCAAGTTTTCGTTGTGTTTCTTTCAACGAAATCTGGTGATTATCGTACTTTAGTTTATAGTATTTTGTTGATTGTTTTTCAATATTATTTATCAAATGATTGAGCCTAATTTTTGCCTCCGAAAGTTCGGCAAGGGTCTTTTCATTGCCTGCATCTAATAATTTTATTTGCAACTTCACGATTCTCTGGCGAAGGCTTGATTCTTCAATTAAAAGACTATCATTCAGCACTTTAGGTCTGAACTTATGCTCATTTATGACATCGCCAAGCGTGGCAGATTTGCTTGCTTCCAGTACATAAAAAAACTTTTCTGCCAACAAATCTGTTTTTGTTTTTTGCCATAAAAAATAGATACTTTCAAGGGCTTTTTCATAAATTGGATAAACTTTTTCGCTATAAAAAAGTTTCGATTCGGGCATATCAAATGCCTTTCGTAATCGTGCCGCAAAATCAATTATGAACAAATAAGTTTCTGCCGATTTTTCGGGATTTGAACTTGCCAATAACTCGGCTTTTTGGTTGAGTGCAATGACATATTCTTGCGGAGCAATTATTCGTTCAAAAGTATATTTTTTTTGGCCATAACTGGTGTCGGCAGCCATGATAGCTTTATCGCAATGTTGGAGTGCATCTTGGTATTTTCCTTTTTTCTTATACACTTCACTCAAACCATTCTCAATGCGAGCAACTTGTATGCCTTTTTGGTGATGAAATTTTTCTTGAAAATTCTTTAATGCCTCCTTAAAAATCTTTTCTGAAAGGTCCAATTTGTTCAGTGATAAATAAGATTCAGCTTTCAACGTTTGAATATTTATCCACTGACGAGGCTGCGGTTCTTTAGCTTTTCGGTAAAATCTTTCAGCTTCTATAAGCGATTTTAAAGTTTCGGTTGGTTGCTGCATTTGTTTATAACAACGTCCCATTGCCAGCTGCACAACAGACCTTTTATCATCACTTTCAGCGAGTGGAAGTGCTTCTTTCAGCAATTCTAAAGCATTCTTGTACTCCTTTTTTTCTCTATAATACTTTGCCAAATTGCTCAAAACCGCATATTGATTAAGGCTTATTTTATGTTGTTTGCCAAGTTGCCGTGCTTGCAGAAAATAATTGAAACTTTGCTCAGAATCGCCCAAATCATCTACCAAACGTCCAAAATTACTCAAAAAAGTAATGACAAAAGCCGGAATTTTTTGTTGAAGCCAAGGTTTTTTAAGCAAAAAATCATATCCAATTTTGAAATGTTTTTCTGCCAAATTTATTTTATTGGGCATTCGCCGATAATATTCTGAAAGCTCACAATTTAGCTGAAAAAAAAGTGTATCGTGGCAAATTCCTTTGGCATATTTTAGGGCATTAATTCCTTTCAAAATGCTTTGTGTAGCAAGTTCATAATCATCATTCGGCACATAAAAATCAACGGCTTGGTACAAAAAAACTTGAATATAATTAGGATAGTCTTTTTTGAAAAACAGTGAATCTTGCAGTTTTTTATATACAAAAAGTGCTTTTTTTAGCGAAATTTGATGGTTTTGAAGTTTTAAATAAATATCATCTCGAATGACATTGATTTTGTCAATGGTATGATTTTGCTGTGCTGAAGTTTCTTTCAGCATCAATAAAATCATTATTGGGGCGAGTAAAAATTTATTCATGTTTTTTTTATTCTTCAGTTCCAGCAGTTGGTGGTGGCACTCGCACGGTATTTATTGACCTCAAATTTGTGCCTCCTGCAAGGTATAAAACAAAAGGAATATTTGAGCTTAAAATATTTGTATAATAACTATCCAAATAACTATTTCGATTAATTAGATTGCCATTTCCGTCAAAATATTGACCAATCGTACCTGCCGATGCTTTATGTGTAAAAATCCTCATGCGATAAACTGGCAAATTGGCAGTTTTTGGCAAAAAATAGATAATTCCAACGTTATTTTGAGGTTTATTGCCATTTGTTGGAAAAGTCAAATTGCCATTGTTGACAGGAAACCAAGGCGATGTGCTACTAATGTAATAACTATCAGCATTGGTAATGCCCATGCCCGTAATCAAATTGACCGAAGTTGTATTTTTGATTACGTGGTCAAAAACAGTAACAAAAGCAGCATATTTTTCGGTAAAAATTTTGTTTGTAAACCTGTAAGCCTTCACGCCCATGATGTATCCCTCACGGCGTTCGTAGCTTCCTGCTTCTCTGACAGCATAAATATAATTGGCATCGTCTGACTTTACAACAACATCAATCGGTTGATTATAAATCGTTGGATTTGTCCATTGTGATTGTGCCACATAAGCGATGATTTCTTGTTGAGAAAGCCCCTGCAATGCTTGGCTGAGGGCATTTTCAAAAACAATTACTTCTTGATTGTCTAATAAAAAACCGTTGGGAACCGAACTTCCAAGTGTAGTTTTTATATCAGCAATGGCATTATCGGTAGGTACAAAATCTCGAATTCCCGTTGCAGTATAAGTATTTCCAGAGCCTTGTGTAAGTGTAAATGATTTTACATTGGCGATTTGAGCTGTTGTAAAAAACAGTGCCGATGAGCTAAGACTCCCCCAAGCCGAGCCATTGAAAACCCGCACCACATTGAAAGTTTTATCAAAAATCATCATTCCTACATTTGGGTTGGGAATTGCCGAAATTTGTGCATTTGTCAAAATAGGAAGTTGCATATTTGCCGAACCACCTGCCGTGATAGTAGTTGATTGTGCAAAAACTCCAACACTTAGCATTATTAATAAAATGATAATAGAAAAATTCTTTTTCATTTCAATGGTTTTTTTAGGTAAATGAATTTGAAATGTACGTTGGGTTTCGTAATATTTTAAATTTTACAGCAAAAGTTGTTCCTAAATGGCTGATAATTATCGGACGGCGGCAGTCGACTCTCGTCGTTGCGGTGTTTTATAGGCTACTTTTAATTCAATATCCTCACAACTCTATTTGGGAGTTGTGAGGAACATTGAATACTTATTTTTCTTTGGCTATAATTTATTGTTTTGCAAAATCATACGTTGGTTTTATTTGTCCAGCACCAATCAAGGCAGGCAAAGCTGGGCAAAGCGTCATGTTATTTGACAAAAATCCCATCGCACTTCCTACTACAAAGTTTCTTGGGGCACAAGCTGCTATCGTTGAAAAATTATAATCTAAACCTAATTCTTTATTTGTCCAAAGAGCGTTTGTTGCATTATATTTGTTGGTACTAACCAATCCACCAGCCAAAGTAAGTTCCCACATATCACCAAAATTAGGTGAGCAAAATGCAGTGCCAGCTCCAGCAATTACCCACATTCTAACACCGCCACCAGCAGCCCTAAATGTCAAACCATTCAATTGATAAGTTGTCGGAATTACATTTGGAAGTAAAACCCAAGTCAATCCATTTACCGAAATCGCAATTCGATTTGTACCTTCTACAATAGCATAATACCTGTTATTTGAAGTACAATGTTCAATATCTTGTAAGAAAACTTGTGTATTTCCAATCATTGTATTGCCAACAATTATTGTTGCACCTGTCGCAGGATTGATTTTTAATAACCTTCCCGGAACATTAGAATTGATGCCCGTAACACCATAAATCGTTGGTACTGCTGATGGTACTTTCGTAATTCCTGTTACAGTTTTTACAGGTGTTACGCCAATTTTTATTTGACTTGCTGCTACCGAATTTCCAGTATTCATGTCAACATTCACTAAGTAAGAATCCAAGCCTCCGATGTGTGGTGTTCCTGAATTTCCTGCAAGAACTAAAGAGTAAACTTGGCAACCAACGGCGATTACATTATCATTGCCTACATTTTTTAAAGATTCAATTTCAAATGGCGACTCCAAGCCAACACTTGGTTTTGTTGTTGTAATGTTTGCTATTGAAGTTGGTTCAACGTTTTGACTTTTTTCACAGCTAAATAATAAAGCTGTTGTAGCAAAGGCTACGGCAAATGTTTTAGTTAAATTTTTCATACATGTAATTGATTAAATAGTTTATAGATTCCTTTTATACATTAATATTAGTCGCTGCGTGCTTTGTAACCTTTTGTGTGAAAAAAAACAAAAATATTTTTTAAAATATGCAAAAACCCTTCTGAATTTATTCAGAAGGGTTTTTTTAGATAATTATCTTTTTGCAAAATCATAAGTTGCTCTTACAACACCAGCACCAATTGGTCCCGGGATTCCTCCACCCGAACACAATAACATATTATTTGATAATACACCCGAAGCACTTCCAACAACAAAGTTTCGTGCAATACAAGCAGCATTTCCGTAGAAATCTAAGCCTAATTCTGGCGTAGTTACTGGGGCTGTTGCTGCATTATAAGAATCTGCTCCGATGTAGCCTCCTACCAAATCAAAATTATACATATCTCCAAAATTCGCCGCACACACAGTATTGCCTTGTCCCGCAATGACCCAAAGAGTTGTAATTGCACCAACAGTTCGGAATGTAAGTCCATTCAATCTAAAATTAGTTGGGGCAATAGCCAATTGTGTCCAATTAAGTGCATTATTCGACACCATGATAACATTTGTACCTTCCAAAATAGCATAAAATCTATTATTAGCGGTACAAAATTCAATATCCTGCAAGGCAATTACCCCACCAACCGAAACCGTAGCTCCAACATTTACACTCGCTCCCGTAGCAGCGTCTATTCTAATCAAACGGCGAGGAATATTTGAATTTTGACCAGTTACACCATAAAGCGTTGGTACAGCGGTCGGGATTCTGGTAATTCCTGTTACGGTTCTTACTGGAACTGCCCCAATCATTATTTGACTTGAAGCAGTTGTAGCTCCTGTTACCATATCAACATTTGACAAGAAAGAATTTAGTCCTGCCGCATGAGGTGTGCCTGTAACTCCTGATAAAACCAATGAATAATTTTCACAAACTGCCGCCAAAATTTTGTCAGAGCCAACATTTTTTAATGATTCGTTCAAAAATGGTGAATCGGTGCTTGATTTTGTTACTTCAAAAGGTGTTGTTAGATTTGTAGCGGTACTTGGCTCAAGTTCTTGAGATTTTTCACAGCTAAATAAAATACTTGTTGTAACTGTTAGAGCCAAAGCTCCTGTGCGATAAAATGAAGTTTTCATGACTATAAAGCGGTACACCGCTACGTTTTAGTTTTTTTGTTGCCTACTCTATTCACTTTTCGGCTTTCGTGCCTTACTCTTTTAACGGATTTTCAGGAAATGTCCTATTTATAATTAGTTTTCAGTCATTAATATCAGTCGTGGTTGCTGATGTAACCTTTTTGTAATATTTTTTTGAAAATATTTTTTTAGAGTCTTTATTTTGCATGATTATTGTTGCGTAAGTTACTGATAATCAGTTGATTGAGTTGCAAAAAAACTTTGAGCCTTAGTGTCTTCGTGGCTAATAACTTTAAAAGCGAATCAACCTTTAAATAAAATATTTCCGAAAAAATTAAACCTTTTCAAAAAAAATCATCTAAGCGAGGTTACATTTAACTCACCGAATGATATTAAATAGTAGAATATGACTTTTAGTTTATCAAAACATTGGACTGATGAAGCGATCGTAGAAGGAATTCTGACGGGCGACCGCAAAGAACATGAGGCTTTGGTGGCACTTTACAAGAAATTTCATCTTTCCTTGGAACGTTTTATTACCCACAGAAGCTCAGGAAGAGATTATGCCAAACAACCCGAAGACATTATTTGGGAGGCAATTGAAGCCTTTGTGGTAAATGTAAAAAAAGGAAGTTATAGCCTGAAAGATGCCACTTTGGAAACTTATTTGAAAAGTATTTGTAAAAATTTGTGGTTCAGATATATTTCGTCGGAAAGCTCTCGTGATGAACGTCAAAATAAATATATGAGAGAATGGGACGAACTCGACGATAATGTAAGCGATACGCTGATTGACCAAGAAAATTGGGAACATTACATCAATTTGGTGAGTAAAGCAGGCAAAAATTGCAGACAAATATTAGATATGCGTTTGATTGATGGTTTTTCGATGCAAGAAATTTCTCAAAAATTAGTAGCCGAGGGCATCTTTGAAAATGACCAAACCGTGCGAAATACCAAGAGCAAATGCCTGAAAAAAATAATGGAAATGATAAACGTGAACCTTTAAAAATACAATCGCTATGGAAAATCTTTTACAAGATAAAATTGAAGATTATGTAGCTGGAATGATGCCTGAGCAAGAAAAACTTAGTTTTGAAGCAAAAATCAAAGAACAAGAATCGCTCCGCCAACAGGTAATTGAAACCCAGAAACTACGTGAAGTTTTGCTACGAAATCGAGTGCGGACAAGAGTAAATGCTGCCCGAACCGAAATCAATAAAGCCCCAAAACGTGGACTAATGTTTACATTCGGAACTTTTGCGGCAGCAGCGAGTATTATTTTCTTTATGCTTTCGATGCCGATTTCACTTTCTAAGCATGAGTTTAATTATAGAGGGGAAATTGGTCCATTAAATCAAGATACACAAGCAAGGGCAAATGATTTCAAAAAGGCACAAGAAATAGTCGAAAATGGCGAAAAACCGAGCGAGGCAATTGCGATTTTAGAACAATTGTCCGAAAATCCTGCTATTAGCCAAAACTACCAACGAAACGCCAAATGGCTGTTGGTCATAGCCTATTTGCAAGCCAACGAAGCAATAAAAGCTGAAACAGTTTTCAACAAAATTCAGTGTGAAGGCATCGAATGTCCTTTTACATTTTGGGAGAAAACAAAAATACAATGGCAGATTTTTTGGGGGAAATTGTAAATTGTCACAATGTTTTTTGACTGAAATTCACTAAAAATTCACTATTTTTGCCCAAAATAAAAAAGACAATAATGAATATCAAAATTGGGCAAGGCTACGACGTACATCAATTGGGCGAAGGTTATGATTTGTGGTTGGGTGGCGTAAAAATTCCGCATACCGTTGGTTCGGTCGGACATTCAGATGCCGATGTATTGCTCCACGCTATCTGTGATGCACTTTTAGGTGCAGCAGCCATGGGAGATATTGGCTTACATTTCAAAAACACTGACCCACGCTGGAAAGGAATTGACAGCAAAATTCTACTCAAAATCGTAACAGAAATGCTTGAAAAAGAAGGTTACAAAATCGGTAATATTGATTCAACTGTTTGTTTACAAGAACCAAAAATTGGCAAATATATTCCCGAAATGGTTCAGGCAATTGCCAGCGTAACGGGTCTGCCCGATAATTGTATTTCTATCAAAGCAACAACTACCGAAGAAATGGGTTTTGTTGGCAGAATGGAAGGCTTAGAAGCCCATGCAATTTGCTTGATTTATAAGTAAAAAAAAAGATTTCTTGCCGTGACACGCTTTTCTGCCCCAATGTAATTGCGTGGCACGGATTACTTTTTAGAGAAGATTAAATAACACTCCTATTCGAACCAATCTCCCCCCTTTCATCGACATTTTCAATCTTATTGTCGAAATATAAGTTCACTTCATACATAATTATTGCTTTTTCATTAAATTGCAGGAAACATTCTAAAAACCTACCATTCTTAATGAAAAAACTTACGCTAATAGTCGGTATCTTACTGACTATCAATTATTTACAAGCTCAACAAATCAAAATCGGCGACAATGCAGGTGCTGTTACATTTGAAGAATACGAACCAAAATCGACACTTGTAGTTCCAGGGAAACCCATCACGAGAGCCAAATTCCCATTTATTGATGTACATAATCACCAATGGGAAATGGCCAGCAAAGAAAAATTGACCACGCTCATCACCGACATGGACAAGATGAATATGGGCTTGATGTGCAACCTAAGTGGGCGAGGTTTCAACCAAGATGAAGCCAAAAGTACCGCAGGAATTGTAGGCATGATTGACGCCGTAAAAGCCAATTATCCTACTCGATTTGCTATTTTTACAAACATTGATTTCTCGAAAATAAATGAAGCTGGTTGGACAGAAAAAGCTGTAAAAATGCTTGTAGATGATGTAAAAATTCGTGGAGCAAAGGGCTTGAAAATCTATAAAAGTCTTGGTTTTAGCGTAAAAGATAATGGAAAATTAGTAGCTGTTGATGATGCCCGCATTGACCCGATTTGGGCAAAAGCTGGCGAATTGGGCATTCCTGTACTGATTCACACTGCAGACCCAGCTTCATTTTGGAATCCTTTAGATGCAACAAATGAACGTTGGCTCGAACTAAAAACTCACCCCGGTCGCAAGCGAAATGCGAGTGAAGGCAAAGATTTTTCGTGGGAACAATTGATTGAACAACAACATAATGTTTTCAGAAAACACCCAAAAACTACCTTTATAAATGCCCACATGGGTTGGTATCCAAATAATTTAGGAAAATTAGATAGTTTGATGGATGCTTTCCCAAATATGTATGCCGAAATCGGTGCTGTCATTTCTGAGTTGGGTCGCCAACCACGCATGGCAAAGAAGTTTTTTGAAAAACGCCAAGACCGTATATTATTTGGCAAAGATTCGTGGGTTCCAGACGAATATCAAACTTACTTTAGAGTGCTTGAAAGTGAGGACGAATATTTCCCGTACCACAAAAAATACCACGCTTACTGGCGTATGTATGGCATGGGACTTTCTGACGAAGTTTTGAAAAAAATTTATTATAAAAACGCTCTTAAAATCATTCCGGGTCTTGATAAAAGTAAATTTCCTAAGTAAAGAATGAATTCCTAAACCAAACTAAAAAAAAATGAAAAAAACCTACATTTTCATCACTACAATGCTGATTATCAACAGTTTAGCTTTTTCTCAAAAGAAAAAAGCAATTATTTCAGCACCAGTGCCTGACAGATTGGAATTACTTAAACAAGAAGTTATCAAGAAAATTGATGAGCGACAAAAGTTTACGCAAGAAGTAAATGACCAAATTTTCAGTTTCGGCGAATTGGGTTTTCAAGAATTTGAAACCTCAAAATACCTCACTAATTTGCTCGAAAAAAATGGATTTTCAGTTGAGCGTGGCGTAGCTGGAATGCCAACTGCATGGATAGCAAAATGGGGTTCGGGCAAGCCCGTCATTGCCATTGGCAGCGACATTGACTGCATTCCGAAAGCCTCCCAAAAACCTGGTGTTGCCTATAAAGACCCCATCGTGGAAGGTGCTCCCGGACATGGTGAAGGGCATAATTCTGGTCAAGCCCTCAACATAACTGCCGTGCTTGCTTTGAAGGAAATTATGGAACGAGAAAAAATTGCAGGTACGCTCGTTTTGTGGCCAGGCGTTGCCGAAGAACAAGTAGGTGCAAAAGCAATTTATGTGCGTGATGGTTATTTCAAAGATGTGGATGCTTGCATTTTTACGCACGTTGGTGATAATTTGGGCGTGTCGTGGGGCGATGCAGGAAATACGGGTTTGGTTTCGGTGAAATTTCACTTTGAAGGTGCAGCCGCTCATGCTGCAGGAGCTCCGTGGCTTGGCAGAAGTGCCTTAGATGCTGTAGAATTGATGGATATTGGCTGGAATTTTAAGCGTGAACATTTGGAAACTACCCAACGTTCGCATTATGTAATTTCGGACGGTGGCGACCAACCAAATGTTGTGCCTTCTAAGGCAACAGTTTGGTATTATTTGCGTGAACGAACTTATCCAAAAATCAAAAAAATGTTTGATAATGCTCAGAAAATCGCCGAAGGTGCTGCCATGATGACTGATACAAAGTTTACTTATGAGATTTTGGGAAGTGCTTGGCCCGGACATTTTAATAAGCCAATTGCCGAAACAATGTATAATAATATCAAGCGAGTAGGTTTACCTCAATGGTCGGAAGAAGACCAAATATTGGCAAAAGCAAGTCAAAAAGAGTTAAAATCTGCCAAAATGGAAGGTTTGGCTACTAAACTTGACACCATCAGCGAGCCAGTTTACTCACCAAGTATTGTGCGTCAAGGTGGCTCAGACGACATTGCTGATATTTCTTGGAGTTTGCCTACGGTAGTTTTGCGTTACCCATCAAATATGCCGGGAATGCCTGGGCATCATTGGGCAAATGCAATAACGATGGCAACGCCAATTGCTCACAAAGGATGCACGGCTGGTGCAAAAGTAGAGGCTCTCACACTTTTGGATATGCTTTTGAAGCCCGAAATTATTGAACGAGCAAAAGAATATTACACCAAAGAACAAACAAAAGAAATAAAATATGTGCCTCTTATTTCAAAAGATGACAAACCTGCGATTCAATTGAACAAAGAAATTATGGAGAAATTTCGCCCTGAAATGAGCAAATACTACTACGATTCTACAAAATATAAGACTTATTTGGAGCAATTGGGTATTAAATATCCTACTGTAAGAGCTGAGCAAAAATAGTTTTCAGTTGGCAGTCCACAGTTTTTAGTCTTTTGCTGACTGGAAACTGTAGACTGCTAATTTTTCTTTCAATCCTCAGGAAAAGGAATAAAAACAAATCCTGCAAACTCTGCTTCGATTACAAATAAGCAACAATATTCGTCGGCATTTCTGTAATTTTCCTTGAAAAGCTCCACAGATTCTTCTCCAACGAGTTTTCGCTGCACAAATTCATCTAAATATGATGCTTTATAGTCGAATTGCGTTTCAAAATCAAGTCGAGTAAAAAGCATTTGTCCAACTTCTACTTGCGTGCGAGCCACAATAAAAATTGGGTTTTCAGAAAAACCTTGTTTCCTTATTTGGTAAGAGGCTTCTTTCAGATGGTCTGAAACTTTGATAAAATCCCCTGCGATTTGACTCATGATTTTTTGGTCAAGTTCTGGTGAATTTACATCATCTAAAATCGTATTTTCGTTTGAATGTGAGGTCATTTTTGAGTTATGAATTCTGAGTTATGAATTCTGAGTGGTCCGCCGCTGCGGTTATTTTCTCAAAAATCATAACAGAATATTTTATAATTGATAATTGTTAATTGCCCATTGATAATTGAACCTACATTCTTGCCGCTGCCAAAAGCCCTAAATCTTTATATCTAAGGTTAAATCTTTGTGCAATTGTCAAGTTTGTGAGGCTTCCTTTAAAGCAATATACGCCTTTTGTAAACCATTGTTTGGCAAAAATCATTTCTTCGATTCCACCTACATTACCAGTTTTTAGCAAAAACGGTGTAAAGACATTACTCAGTGCTATACTCGCCGTATGTGCCACTCTTGAGGCAATATTAGGCACACAATAGTGCGTAATGCCATATTTTTGAAAAGTTGGATGCTTGTGTGTAGTCATTTCTGAGGTTTCAAAGCAACCTCCTTGGTCAATCGAAACATCAATAATGATAGAATTTGCTTTCATTTTTGAAATCATTTCTTCAGTAACAAGCATTGGCGAAACTCCATCTTCGGCACGCATTGCCCCAATAACTACATCGGCACGAATAATGGCATCAGTCAAAGTTTCGGAGTCAATAATTGAGGTATAAATATGCTGCCCAACGGCATATTTTAGGCGTTGAAGGCGATAAATATGCTGGTCAAAAACTTTAATTTCTGCACCAAGCCCGAGTGCAGTTCGGGCGGCATACTCCCCTACTGTTCCTGCACCAATAATCACAATTTTTGTTGGTGGTACGCCCGTAATTCCACCCAAAATCATGCCTCGTCCATCATGCACGCTACTTAGGTATTCGGCTGCAATGAGCATGACCGTACTACCCGCTATTTCGCTCATTGTTCTGATAATCGGAAAGTTTCCTACTTTATCTTGAATCAACTCAAAACCTATTCCTGTAACCCGTTTTTCGTTGAGTTTTTCAAAATATGCTCGACTAAGATTTGGTACATTCAAGGTAGAAATAACTGTTTGACCAGCTTTCAAATACTCCATTTCGTTCTCGACCAAAGGCTCAATTTTCAAAATCAAATCTGCCTCAAAAACTTCTTTGGCACTGTAAGCAATTCTTGCTCCAGCTTCACTATAATCATTGTCCGAAAACTTTGCACCTTCTCCAGCACCTTTTTCAATCAAAATTTCATGCCCATTTCTGACCAATAAAGCAACGGCTTCAGGTGTTAAGGCAATGCGATTTTCTTGCAAAGAAACTTCACGTGGAAGTCCAATAAAAAGGTTTTTCTTGCCTTTCTTGACCATTTCGGGAGATTCTTGTGGGTAAAGCACCGATTGCTGTGCCAATTCGGAAATAGATTGTCCTGTCATTTTTTAACTAATTTCTCGGGTCAAACCATTGCCCAAACTTATACAAATTTTGAAACAATCTTCTGGCAAAAGAGATTCAATTTTTTCCGCCCATTCTAATAAACAGATATTTCCTGAGTCAAAATATTCTTCAACGCCAAAATCAAGAGCTTCAGATTCATTTTTTAAGCGATAAAAATCAAAATGATAAATTGTTTCGCCCAAATCTGTCAAATATTCATTAACTATTGAATAAGTTGGACTTTGAACATTGCTCAAAACACCCAATTCTTTACAGATTGCCTTTATCAAAGTTGTTTTACCTGCACCCATTTCGCCCTCAAAAATCCAAATTTTTCTTGTTCCTGCCGAAGCAATAACCTTTTTCGCAACTTCGGGCAAATCTTCAATTTTATAAATCATTTCTACTGAATACTGTGAATTTTCTTACAAAAATCGCATAAAAACTTAGAATATTTTTAATCTTATTCTTGAAATTTAGTTTTCATAAAAAAAACAAATTTTCTTAGGCAATATATGCAGAAATCTGTTGATTTTTCGAGAACTTTGTTAGTTGAAAAGAAAAAAAACAGTTTGTTAGTATTTTAGTGTTTGATTCTTACATTTTTTTTGTTACATATTGCTGTGATTATATAAAAGTATTCAAGCAGTCATCTGCAACAAATTTAACCAAGTGCATCAAATTCTCTAACGATTAACACTTTAAAATAACACCCATTTATAAGCCGTTACAATGTTCCAAGACAGAAAACAAATTATTCTCAGTTTTTTCTTTTTAATATGTGGCATTTACTTGATAAGATTGCTCTATTTACAAGTAATTGACGATAAATATCATGCACTCGGCTCGACTGGTGCATTAAAAAAAGAAGTGCAAATACCTCTTCGTGGGCAAATCTACGACCGAAATGGCAAATTATTGGTAGCCAATGTGGACGTATATGATATGTATGTTACGCCCTACAAAGTTAAGCCGATGGACACAACTATGTTTTGTCGCTTGTTCAATATCAATAAGAACTATTTTGATAGCACAATGACTTTGGCAAAAACCTTTTCACGTAATCGGGCAACATTATTTTTACGACAACTTTCTAAGGAAGATTATGCCCGTGTTTCAGATGCAATGGTGAGTTTTCCGGGTTTTACTTTTGAACTTTCTTTCTTTAGAACGTACCCTGCCCACACAATGGCAAATGCCCTCGGTTATATTGGCGAAATTAGCAAAAAGGCTTACGAAGATCAAGCGGTGGAATATTACCGAAGTGGCGATTATATAGGCATAACGGGTTTGGAGAAACAATATGAGGCGGAGTTGCGGGGGAAGCGTGGCGTGAGATTTACGATGATGAATGTTCATGGTGAAGACAAAGGCTCTTATGCCAATGGCGAAAATGATACTTTGGCAGTGATTGGCAAAAACCTCATTTCTACGGTAGATGTGGAGGTACAGCAATTAGCTGATAGTCTTTTTCAAGGAAAAACAGGTTGTGCTGTTGCTATTGAGCCTTCAACAGGGGAGGTTTTGGCGATTGGTTCTTATCCTTATTATGACCCAAATATTCTTTCTGGAAAACAATTTAGTAAATATTTTAAGGAACTTTATAAAAATCCTGACAAACCCCTCAACGACCGTGTAGCCACTGGTTTTTTTCGACCGGGTTCAACTTTCAAATTGGCACAAGCATTAGTTGCTCTCCAATTGGGGGCGATAACTCCTTCGACGGCTTTTCCGCTTGGTGGAGCTCCCGTAAAATGTCATAATCATCCAGGCTCGCCAAATGATCTTCATAATGCTGTTCGTTTTTCTTGTAATCCTTATTTCTATAATGTTTTCAGAAAAACAATGGGATATACTTCTGAAACTAATCCTTTCAAAGCTGCTCCAATTATGCTCTCAAAATGGCATGATATGGTTGAAAAATTTGGTTATGGACAAAAACTTGGCATTGATTTACCTTCCGAATCGTCGGGTTTATTGCCAAACGTAAAATATTATGACAAACGCTACGGTGCTTTTCAATGGAAATTTTCAAACATTTATTCATTGAGTATTGGCGAAGGTGAGGTTTCAATTAATATGCTAAAAATGGCAAATTTGGCAGCAACCATTGCCAATAGAGGCTATTGGATTACGCCACATTTACTAAAAGGTTTTGGTAAAAATGGCAATGGGGTAAGTCCAGAACTAAAAAAGGTACATAAAACTGATATTGCTGTGCAGAATTATGAGGCAATTATTGGTGGAATGCAAGATGCAGTTGAGCGTGGAACAGTGGGCGGCGGAGCAGGAATTGTAGAAGGAATTGCCATTTGTGGCAAAACTGGCACATCTCAAAACAATAAAAAAGGAAGAGATAACTCAATTTTTATTGCTTTTGCTCCTCGATATAATCCAAAAATTGCAATAGCCGTTATGGTTCAAAATGCGGGTTTTGGAGGCTCGGTTGCTGCACCAATTGCAACATTGATGATTGAAAAATACCTCAAAAGAAAAATAGAAAGAGTTGCCATAAAAGAACGAATGTTGAATCTGAGCATCAAAACTTTTGAAGCGATGTCGGCAGGTGGAAGTTCAAATGAAGTAAAGTCTTTGCCTGTTGTTCCTGCAAAACCCTTGACAACTTTGCCAACAAAACCACAAAAAGAAGCTCAAAAGCCTCTAAAAACAACATTTACAAAACCCAAAGAGATAAACCCAAAGATAAAAAAATAATATGGCACGAGATATTGACATTAGAGAAGGTATTGACTGGACAACCGTTTGGCTTTATGCTGCCTTGGTAATTTTTGGTTGGCTCAATATTTATGCTGCCATTTATAACCCCGAAACACCAATTACTATTTTTTCGACATCGCATAATGCAGGTAAACAATTGCTTTTTATTTGTTCCTCCTTTATCTTGATACTTATCATTTTATTTGTTGATTATAAAATTTATGACTCATTTGCCTATATTTTTTATGGATTTATAATAGCACTTTTAGTAGCTACTATATTTGTTGCAACCGAAATCAAAGGCTCTCGCTCATGGATTAAAGTTGGCGGTGGATTTTCGCTTCAACCTGCCGAATTCTCCAAAATATTTACCGCTTTGGCACTTTCTCGATTTCTAAGCAGTCAAAATGTCAATATTACCAGAGTAAAAGATGCAATTGTTGCAGGATTATTGGTTTTTGTACCACCAATCATTATCATTTTTCAAAAAGAAACTGGTTCGGCACTTACTTTTGCAGCTTTTATAGCTGTTTTTTATAGAGAAGGTCTTCCAGGGGTTTATCCAGCTTTGGGTATTGCCTTAGCTATTTTGTTTGTTCTTGTGCTATTTTTCGATAAACTTTATGTTACTATCGGGCTTGCTGTCGCTTGTGGACTTTTCTGGCAGTTTTTCTTGAAACGCTACGACCGCACACAACAAAACCTAATTCGGCTCGGAGCTGTGTTTGTTATTTCATCAACATTTGTTTTTGGCGTTGGATTTTTTACTTCGACCATTTTGAAACCTCACCAGCAAAAACGAATTCAGATATTGGTAAATCCAGATTCCGACCCCTTGGGGGATGGTTGGAATGTAACACAATCAAGAATTGCCATTAGCTCAGGCGGCTTAATCGGAAAAGGCTACTTACAAGGCACTCAAACAAAATTTGACTTTGTGCCAGAGCAATCAACTGACTTTATTTTTTGTACGGTTGGCGAAGAATGGGGCTTTTTAGGTAGTTTAGGAGTATTATTAATATTTGCCGTTTTGCTCAACAGGATTATCAATTTGGCAGAAAAGCAGCGGAGCAAATTCTCCAGAATCTATGGTTATTGTGTGGCATCTATTCTGTTTTTTCACCTTTTGGTCAATATCGGCATGACCATCGGTTTGATGCCCGTTATCGGAATCCCGTTACCATTTTTAAGTTATGGAGGCTCTTCTCTTTGGTCGTTTACTATTCTATTATTTATTTTCTTGAAATTAGATGCTCATAGAAGTTATAAGGTTTAATTCAGAATGTAGAGTTTAGAATGTAGAATAACGAATATAGAATTGTTTTCGTTGCCCGAGCGAAGCCGAGGGCAACGATGAAAACCAAAAAATCCTGCAAAGTTTTGATACTTTGCAGGATTCTTTTTTTATTTTAGATTGAAAATAAGTATATTTTCCAGAAAAATTCATTCTAAACTCTACATTCTTAACTCTACACTTAAATCACGCCGCAATTTTCAACTGATAAAATGCCGAACGCTCGAACATATTTTGTGCATATTCGAGGCTAATAGTAAAGTTTTTGATAGATTTATTTGACGGGATTTCGTACATAATGTCTGTCATAATTGCTTCACAAACCGAACGTAAACCTCTCGCTCCGAGTTTATATTCCATGGCTTGGTCCACAATAAATTCCAAAACTTCTTCCGAAAATTCAAGTTTTACATCTTCCATCGCAAAGAGTTTTTTGTATTGTTTCACCAAAGCATTTTTAGGTTCGGTCAAAATTCGACGAAGAGCATCACGGTCGAGTGGATTGAGGTAAGTTAGCAACGGCAAACGCCCGATTAGTTCAGGAATTAGTCCAAATGACTTCAAATCTTGCTGTGTTACAAAGCGTAACAAACTAATATCACTCGACATTTCAATGTTTTTTCCACCATTTGAGAAACCAATCGGACGGGTATTCATTCGCTTTCCGATATGGCGGTCAATGCCGTCAAATGCTCCCCCACATATAAAAAGGATATTTTCGGTATTTATTTGAATCAATTTTTGCTCAGGGTGCTTACGTCCGCCTTGAGGTGGTACACTTACGATTGAGCCTTCCAACAATTTCAAAAGTCCTTGCTGTACGCCTTCGCCACTCACATCACGCGTGATTGAAGGATTATCGCCTTTGCGGGCAATTTTATCAATTTCATCAATATAAACAATGCCTCTTTCTGCCAATTCGACATTAAAATCGGCAGCTTGAAGCAAACGACTCAAAATACTTTCTACATCTTCGCCCACATAACCAGCCTCGGTCAGCACAGTAGCATCAGCAATGGCAAATGGTACTTGAAGCACCTTCGCAATAGTACGAGCCAAGTAAGTTTTGCCTGTACCAGTTTCGCCGACCATAATAATATTTGATTTTTCAATCGTTACATCATCGTCCTTTTTTGGTTGTGCCAAACGCTTATAATGGTTATAAACTGCTACGCTCAACACTTTTTTTGCTTCATCTTGCCCAATAATGTATTGGTCGAGATGCCCTTTGAGTGAAGCTGGAGGTCTTAATTCAAACTTTGGAAGTTCGGGAGTCTTCTTCTTTTTTTCTTTTTTGGGAGCTACATCACCAAGTTCTTGCTGTACCAATTGAAAACCTTGTTCCACACAATTATTACAAATATTTGCTTCAGTTCCTGAGATTAAAAGTTCAACTTCGTTTTTTCTTCTGCCACAAAAAGAGCAATATGCTTGTCCGATATTCATTCGAGAGTGTTTTTTCTAAATAATCTGCAAAATTACGAAAAATGTTTGGCTTTGGAATAAAAAACTTGCTACGAAAATAATAATAGAAACGCCACTCAAAATTCAAGTGGCGTTTGCTTCTCTAAACCCTAACATTAAGAATTATTTGTTAGTGTAAATTTTCCGTTGCAAATATACCGACAACATCCCCCTTCGACGGCTACGCCAGTCAGACACCCCCTTTGAAGGGGGAATTTTTAAAAAATGCAACGGAAAATTTACATTAAGAATTATTTTCTATCCAAAGCATAAATCTGTTGCTTATATTTTGATGGCAATAATGCTGATTTTAATATTTTATCAAGTTTGACTTTTTGGGTGATTTTATAAATTTTCAAGAATGGCTTTAGCAAGAAAATTTCGTTGAAACCTAAAAGTGTTTTTACATGATTTGGCACGACTAATTTTTGTCCCTCCAACAAAATTTTGTAACGAACAAAACCCAAATGTTTTTTGTATTGTTTGTATAAATCAAGCGTAAAAGCACTTCTGACAAGGTTTTCTTGCAAATGTTGCTCACGAACAGCAAGCCAATCTTGATAGTTTTTTGGTAAATCCTTCAAATTCATTCGATTTCCTAAACGAAAAAAAACGTCATAAACTTCCTCCTTTTCGGCATCAGAAAGTTTTCTTTCGAGCAATTCAAAAGCCGAAATTGAGTAATGAATCAGCATAAAAAGTACATCACGATATGCCCAATCTGGGATTTTCATACCTCGACTTACCTCCACATTTTGATGTATTGCCGTGATTTTGTCAATGGCTTTTAGGGCAGCTTCTTCGTCCAAAAAAATGATTTGTTGAGCATAAACCACCGTCGAAAATAGCCTTCCGAGAGGGTCGGCTGGTAATTTTCCTGTAAAATATAGCCAATCTACGGCTTTATTCAGGGCAAATTCGGCGGCAGCTCCACCAAAAATAAACAAAACAGTGTCGGCTTTGCCCCAAATTTGGCGGACGATGGAATTATTATCAACAAAAGTTGCCATGATTAAAGGATTTTTTGGATTACTTGATTTCTCAATTGTTTTTCTGAAAATATTAGAGACAAAAATCCCAAAGTATAAGCCAAAATATCTCCCCAAGCGAATGAAGTTCCCAGCACAATTGCTATGATTTTGTAGTTTTTTAAGCCTGAATAAGTCAAAAAGTCAAAATATTGTAAGATTTCGAGGAAATAGGCAAACAAAAGGCTACTTATTGCAAGACTTAGATTTGAGAATTTCAAGAATGATTTTAGCAAAAAATACAAAGCAATGACCGCCAAAAAATCCCCAATAAATGGTCGAATAATGGCATCGTGAACATATATCGCAATCATTACTTCGGTTAGAAATAATGCTGTGAAAATTGTGAAGGCTTTTTTGTTGAAGGTGAGCATATTTTTTGATTTTTTAGTACGACGGATTTCCTAATCCGTCCATCGCTGCTGACGGATTAGGAAATCCGTCGTACATTTTTCCTTGCCACACTTCTGAAGTGTGGCAAGGTTTTTTATCATTTTACTCCCACACTTTGCCAATCAATTTTTCGTGAAATATACATCGTTGTTGCCAAAATCAAGAACAAACCTATACTTCCAATAAGCAATGCTGTATCTTCTAATTGAATGATGACAAAAATAAAGCCGTACAAAATGAACATCACCAAACTCACCAAACCAGCCAATCGTAAGTTTTGAAAAATACTTTTTGAATAGAGAAAAACCAAGCCAATGGTCATTATTGTAGCCAAAAAGTAAGAAATATTGAAAGAAAGAAACTCAGAAATCGAAATCAAAAGCGTGTAAAAAATACATAATGCCAAGCCTATCAAGATATAATTGAATGGGTGAACTCGCTTACGATTGAGTATTTCGAGAAAGAAAAACGACATAAATGTAAGTGCAATGATTAGTATTGCATATTTTACTGAACGGCTACTTTGTTGGTAACTGTCATTGGGCGTAATGAGATTTACGCCAAAAGCCGATTGATTCATGGAAATTGGTGCAACGCCTGTCCATTGCTGAGGAAAATCTCTATTGAGATGCAAAACCTTCCAATTTGAAGTAAAACCGATGGCATTAATGGTGCGTTTGTCAGGCAAAAAAGCACCAATAAAACTTGGATTTTGCCACTTTGACTTCAAATTTACTTCGGTAGTTTTTCCGATTGGAACAAAATTCAATGATTCAGAGCCTTTCAGATTTGTTATAAAACTAAAATTGTATTTTCCTTTGCCCTCATCTTCAATCACCACTGGCGTCGAAATGCCCGAAATATAGGAATCTGCTTCTGACGAAAAAGGCAATTTTGCCCCCGAACTAAAAGATGATTTTTTGCCATTCCAATTTAGTTCAACTTCTTCTTCAATTCCACGAAAATCGCTTAATGTGAATATGATTGCAGCATCTTTCCAAAGGATATTTTCGGGCAAAGCCTTGAATTGTTCAAGCGAAATGGTAGAAAAATTGCCGCTGAAAGTAGTTTTTGAACTATAAACCACAATATCATAAATGCCTCGGTTGCGTTTTTCGGGACTTATTTCGCCATTGACATTCAGTTGATTTGGCAAAAAATAAGCATATTGCAAATTTTTTGTTTGTTCGATTTCTTTTTTGCCTGCGGCATTTATTGTTTCTATTTTCGTAATTTCATAAAACGGCACTCTCAAAACTGGTCCAATTAGTTTTTGACTATTTCCCCATTTTGAACTAACTTCTCGCACTGCCTCGCTTTTTCGACCTTCACGCTCAGAAATAAGTGATTGAATCATGAAAGTTGGAATGAGTAAAAGTAGAATCAAAAAGCCGATAAAAAAGCCTTTGATTAATGCCGCATTTCGCTCTAAAAATGAAGGCTGGGTAATTTGAGGGTTTTTGTTTTCGTTGTTTTCCATTTTGGTTTTTATTTTAAGTTTAAATTTATTAAAAAGAACTTTGTATTGCAAAGTAAAGTTTTAAAAAAATATGTTCAAGAGCCTTTTATAAACTTTTCCAACTCATTCAAATGCTCATTAAAAGCCATTTTTCCCTCATCAGTTACATTATAAACTGTACTTGGTTTTCTACCGATAAATTCTTTTTTGAAACTAATATAATTTGCTTCTTCCAAAGCCCGTAAATGTGTGGCAAGATTTCCGTCGGTCATGTTCAATAAATCTTTCAAAACTATAAAACTTACCACATCATTGACCATCAGCACCGACATAATGCCGAGCCTTGCCTTGCTTTCAAATGCTTTATTGAAGTTTTGTAGAATTGTCATTTTAGCTTTTGACAATTAGCTGTCAGCTTTATTTTAAATATTGATAATCAATTTTTACACTTTTTTAGCCCCCTCTGGGGGTTGGGGGCTTCTATCATACTTAAAATACATCACTGTTCCATAAAAAATATGTAATACTCCGAAACCTATCGCCCAACAGATTAAATTATATTTTGCCAAAAATAAAGCAATTATTCCTAAAACTATTTCAGCAATTCCCAAATAAAAGATGTCATGCAATGTGTATTTACTTGCACTAACCAAAGCTACGCCATAAAAAACCAAAGTGGCAGGAAAACACAACCAAAAAAAGCCATGATATAACATTCCAAGACAAAATAAACCTCCTGCAACTAATGGAATCATGAGATTTAGTAATAACAATTTTGATGCCTTGTTCCAAACGCTTAAACCTTGTTTACGAGCTTTTCTGACTGTAAATAATGTTCCAAAAAATAAAGCAAATGCCAATACAATCAATGCTTCCATGACTAATTTTGGTACAATTTCTTCTCTAATCTCAGGATTACTCAATAAACTTGAGCCATCAACATGAAGTTTGGCGTAGGCATACCACGCACCCACTAAGGCACATAAACCCGCCGAAATGCCTGAAAATCCACTTAAAGAAAGGAATTTTGAGGAGCGTTCCATCAAGGAGCGAATTTCTTTGAGATTTTCGAGATGTTCGTTCATGGGGCAATGAGTGAATGAGTGATTTGGTGAATGAGTGCCGCAATGGATATTGAATAATTGAATAATTTAGGCAAAAATATAATAATTCCGACAATAACTGCTACACCTGAAACTATTAAAACTGCTGCTGCGGATAAATCTTTTACTTTTCCGATGAGTGATTGATGCTCAGGCGAAACAAAATCACAGAGTTTTTCGATGGCAGTGTTGAATGTTTCTGCTGCAAAAACTAAACCAATTTGAATCAATATAATTGACCATTCAATAATTGTTAGTTTTGCATAAAACCCTACTGATAAGACTATTACGCTTGCCAACAAATGAAACTTTGTATTGTTTTCTTCCAACAAAAAACCTAACCCTCGAATGGCGTGCCGAAAGCTACGCAACATTTTTAATACTTGCATGACGATTCGGAATTAAGATAATCATCGAAATATATAGCACCATCACCACCAGTGTAAAAACCAAAGTCGTTTGCATTGCCAAAGGATTTTTTAATTCTTGAAATGATTTTCGTAATAAATACACTGGAGTGGTAAATAAATCCCAACTATTGAAGCGAACAAATCTGCCCAAATATAATCCAAAACCCGAAAGTGTGATACTTCCTGAAACAATTATCCATGCTAAAACATTGGTAGTCAGGCGATTAAGAACTTGATGAGCAACATAAAGAGAATAAAGTCCAGTTGCCATTCCTGCCAAAGCTGCAATAAAAAAACCAACAGCATCGAACCACAAAATCTGACTTTTGTTTTCGCTCAAATGAATTAAATCTGTAATCAAGTAAGGTGCATTCGGAAAAAATAAAAGCCAAAAAGCTAAAGTTGTGTAGATTTGTATTTGCTTGAATTTAGTAACTTTTGATGTTGAAACTACTAATCTTCTTCCCACGAGTGCAAAGAATAAAGGCATCCAAGCCAAAAAAAGATTCCAAAGAAGAAATAATCCTTGCACTTGCTGGGTTTCTACTGCCCTGATTATCAGTAAGATACAGCAAAGAAGCGTGAGTAAAAGCACACTTAATGTGGCTCGGCTAACTGTGAAATTTATTCTAATATTATTTGACATAATTTATTTTAAAAAGAACTTTGTATTGCAAAGTAACTTTATTAAAAAAATATTTCCAAGTGTTTTTGAAAATATTTTTTAAAATTTATTTTTGAAAGTCTTATCTGACTACCGATAACCAAATCTTACTTTATATAACTAAAATTCTGTCCAGCTTCGAGCTTCAACAAAATCTCATAATACATATTAATACAGGCATCAATATCATCTTTGTGGCACATTTCTACTGTGGTATGCATATATTTTTGAGGCAACGAAATCAATGCTGATGCCACTCCTTCCGATGAATAAGCAAAAGCATCAGTGTCAGTTCCTGTCGAGCGACTTGCGGCAGCTCTTTGAAAAGGAATGGCTTTTTCGTTACAAACATCAATCATAAAATTGAGCAAATTATTCTGCACCGCTGGACCATAAGTCAGCACTGGGCCTTTTCCACAAGCCAAATCTCCATCTGTTTTTTTATTATACATTGGCGACTGAGTGTCGTGAATAACATCGCAACAAATGGCTACATCGGGCTTTAGCCTGCGAGAAATCATCTCTGCACCACGCAAGCCAATTTCCTCTTGCACAGCATTGACAATATATAGCGTAAATGGCAGTTTTATGTCGTTTTCCTTTAGTTTTCGAGCAACTTCTGCCACAATATAACCTCCCATTCTGTTATCTAAGGCACGACCGACATAGAATTTATTGTTCAATTCCATCAAAGTATCTTCAAAAGTAATGACACAACCCACATGGATTCCCATTTCTTCAACCTCAGCTTTTTTTGCTGCTCCTACATCAATAAAGATATTTTTCAAAGTCGGTTTTTCTTCGGTTGCAGCTTCACGCACATGAATGGCTGGCCAACCAAAAATACCTCTCACGATACCTTTTTTGGTATGAATATTTACTCGTTTTGAAGGAGCAATTTGATGGTCAGAACCACCATTTCGGCGAACATAAATGTAACCGTCATCAGTTATATAATTGACAAACCACGAAATTTCGTCAGAATGTGCTTCAATAACTACTTTATAAGGTTGTCCAGGATTTACAACGCCGACGGCAGTTCCATACACATCAATGATTTGTTCGTCAATATAAGGTTTTATATAATCTAACCAAATTTGCTGTCCTGGTGCCTCAAAGCCAGTCGGAGAAGCATTATTTAAGTATTTGTAAAGAAATTCGATGTTTTTTTCTGCCATTTTCTTCTATTTTTTTATTTTTCTTCAAAAGTAAGTGTATCGTATGAAAAAACCTTAGAGTTTTTGAAAAAGTCTTTACGCAAAAAAGCACCGCTCAATCTGGCGATGCTTTTCCTTCTAATAAACCCTAACCCTAAACTATGAAAAAAAACTCTTTTAATATTTCCTGTAAAAATGAATTTTGTAGAGAAAAATCATTCTTAATTCTACATTCTTAATTCAACATTCTTAATTTTGTGCTTTAGCACTAATTCATCCCCACTGCTACTGTCAAAATCTTAAATTCGGTGCGACGATTAGCCTGATGTTGAGCTTCATTACAAGCTGTGCTGTCGTCGCAATCATTAATTAATTCGCTTTCGCCGTAACCTTTTGCTTCAATTCTTTTGATATTTACGCCTCTTGCTGCCAAATAATCTAAAACAGCTCTTGCCCTACTCTCCGATAATTTTACATTAAAAACATCGCTTGAACGGCTATCAGTATGCGAGCGAACTTCGATTCGCATTTCTGGATATTTCTTCAAAAGTGGTACTAATTTCGACTCTAATTCTTTGGCTGCATCTGGTCTGATAAAATATTGACCCAAATCATAGTAAATATTGTCTAACCTAAAAATATCTCCTTGACCAACCAAACCTAAGTTTTGTTCAACCGTTTTTGGTCCTTTTCGAGTTTGTTTTACTTTGCCCAAACTCTCTGTATTTGTTGCATAACGCCCTTTTGTTGCAGTTACCGAGTATTCTCCCTCTTTTTTAGTCTGAAATTCATACTTTCCATCTTCGCCCGTAATCACTTGCTGGCTCGAACCATCTTTGCCATTTTGAAGCGTTACCGTTGCCCCATTTATTGGTCTTTGATTAAGTTCCGAAACAATCATCCCTTTTACAATCGGGGCTTTTGATTTTTGCAAATACATCGTAATCGAAGTTTTATTCTTCAATGAAGTGGCAAAAGTTCCATAACCAACGCTGTTTGCTTCGTAGCCTTCTTTCAATGCTTTAAACTCAAAATCGGTGCCAGCTTCTAAGCAAACGCTTACTTTTCCGTCAGATGCTGTTACAAAAAGCTCTTTATTTACACCATTTTTCACTAAACGCACATCAACATTTTCTAATGGTTGCTTAGTTTCGGAGTCATAAACCAACACATTCAACTGTCGGCAACCATGTCGAAACGAATAAATATTGTCATCACCATAGCCACGCTTACGATTTGAACTAAAATAGCCACTCGAGCGACGACCGTCTGTGATAAAACCAAAATCATCTTTTTCTGAATTGATTGGTGTACCTAAATTTTGAATATCGCTTAAAGGAATTCCGTCACGCATTTCTACATAAAAAACATCTAAACCGCCCAACCCTTCATGTCCGTCCGATGAAAAATACATATTTCCGTTGGTATCCATAAAAGGAAACATTTCGTTACCTTCGGTATTAATTTCTCTGCCCAAATTGACAGGCGAAGACCAATTTCCATCTCGGTATTCGACTACATATATATCTGTGCCACCAAAACCACCAGGCATATCCGACACAAAATAAAGTTTTGTATCATCGGGCGAAAGTGCAGGGTGTCCGCACGAATAATCATCACTATTGAAAGGTAATTCCTTCACATTTCCCCAATGTTTGCCATTTTCGGCAGCCATATAGAGTTTCAATTTCGTTACACCATCAGAGCCAGTTCTGCTTCTACCTTTGCTATAATTGTTTCTTGTGAAAACTAATTTCTTATAATCTTTAAAAAACGTAACTGGTCCTTCGTGGTATTTGCTATTGAGTGTTTTGCTAAATTGTTCGATTTTAGACAAAGCTTTGTCTTCTCCAGCCAACGCATCAATTTTTTCCGACGTGCTAAAAGTTGTGCTTCCACCACCAACTGCCCCTGTATTTTTTGCTGCAACAATATTGTCTTTTCTTAATTGTGAAGTATCAGGAAACATGAATAAATCAAGAAAAGGAGTCTGGTTTTGCATAAAAACTCGCTTTATTGCTCCTCCTTCATCTCTTGCCGAGACGAACACTAAGCCATTTTTATAGTACATTGGACTAAAATCTGACTGCCGAGAGTTCAAAGCATACAAATAATCTACTTTATATGTTGAAGAATCTTGGTAAAAACGACTATTGTCCATGTAGGCAACCGTAAATTTTCTACCACGCATATCGGTCGTTTGTTCTTGACCGTAGCGGCTATACATTTTCTGAGATTCCTTATATTTTCCGTTATTGGCTAATGCCTGTGCGTAGTATAAATAGATTTCGCTTTCGGCATCTTTTCCAAAACCTTCGATAATATCGGCATAAATTCGTTCGGCATTTCGTGAATCTTGCAGTTTTCGGTAGCTAAAACCAAGCTTGGTTAGAGCCTCTTTCATTTCGAGTGTTCCTGCCTTGGCAGTACGCAAATAATCTTCATAATTGCGTATCGCTTCGATGTAACTCATGTTATCGAAATTACGATTGGCAACCTTTAATCTACCGCTTTGAGCGTAAGTAAACTGGGTTATTAGGATAATTAATGCCAATAATCCAAAATTGTATTTTTTCATGGAAGAAGCACTTTAAATGTTAATGATAAATGGGTATAATTCACTGCACGTTTGGGTTATAATCAAGGTCTGTCAAAACCCGTGCCAAAGAAGAAAATATAGCAATAAAATGATTAGAAGGGGGTGTTTGTTTTAAGTAAGAAAACTCAATGAGAAATTTGGGAGCAATTTTAACCTAAATAATTTCAACTTTAAGCACTCGCTTAGTAGTTTCAGTAATTTTAAATCTATCGTCAGCTCGATGACCAACGATCCACAAAATATTATCCTGTGAAGTAAGCAAAAATATGACTTTTTTAAGATTCATCGAAACTTTTTTATCAATTAAAAAGTCAGAAATCTTCTTTTGCCCTTTCATTCCGAGCGGAATAAACCAATCACCTTCTTGCCATGTTCGGAGCATCAAAGGAAAGGTGATTTTGTCATAATCTACAAAAAGTGTTGTGTTATTTTTGGCAAAATTTGCTTCAAAATCAGCAATTTCAACGACAGAAAAACAAAGATTTTTATCGTCACAAGTTACTGTATGAAACTCCTCCGAAGCGTCGGTCGCCCAACCCTCACCGAAAATGGGGAGGGCTTTTTGCTCTTGCTCCCTCCCTATCGGGGAGGGCTGGGGCGACCGACGCTTCGGTGAGGTAATTATCAAATCCTCTCTATCCTTCAAAAGCGTATGGGTTGCTGAATGAAAAACTTTACCCGAAAGCCCATCAAGCGAATGATAAATTTCTTTTGATTGAAAATAATTAAACCCAAAATCCTTCAATAATTCCTCCAAGAAATAAGCCGCCGATTGGTAATATTTAATGTTAGCAATTTTCAAGAAAACTACCTCGTTTTCTTCTCGCATCACTGTCGTTTTAAACGAATTTAAATTTCTGCGAAAATCTGCCTCAACCGCTTGCAAACGTTCTAAATTTCGAGCAAAAGTTTCATCAAAATTTGGATTGATTTTTTTCAACAAAGGCACAACCTGATTTCGCAACAAATTTCGTTGATAATCGTCAGAGGCATTTGAACTATCTTCTCGCCAAACCAATTGATTATCAGCCACATAGCTATCAATTTGTTCTCGTGAAGCAAACAAAAGCGGACGAATAATATAATCTTTTTTGGGTAAAATTCCTCGTAAACCAGTAATTCCTGTACCTCGTGTGAGGTTTAAAAGTACGGTTTCGATGCTGTCGTTGAGGTGATGAGCCGTGGCAATATAGGAATAGCCAAATTTCTGTCTGATTTGCTCAAACCACTCATAGCGTAAAGTTCGGGCAGCCATTTGTGTAGAAACTTTATTTTTCTTGACAAATTTTTTAGTTTCAAATCTTGTTGAGTGGAAAGTTATACCTTGTTTTTTGCATAAATCTTCTACGAAAAGCTCATCTTCATTTGAATCTTCGCCTCGCAGTTGGAAGTTGCAATGAGCGACAGCGAATAGGATGCGGTCGCCGCTGCGATTCGCCCCACAAAATAAATTAAACATCGTAACCGAATCTTTACCTCCACTGACGGTCAGTAAGATTTTATCGGTCGGGCTGAATAATTTTTGCTCGTTAATATATGTTAAGAAGTCATGAAGCATCAAAGCAATTGTGTAATTTTGCGAACAAATTTAGAACTTTCCAGTCGAAGATGATTAAATATATTGTAAAAAATATAACCCAAGTCGCAACCCCACCCAACCCTCCCCGAAAATGGAGAGGGCTTTTCACTCTTCCTTTTTTAGCCCCCCTCCCAATTGGGGAGGGGCTGGGGGTGGGGTTTTTAGGCGGATTTTTGTTGTTTTGCTCCCTCACAACCTTCGCCCAAAAACCATTAAATCCACCGCCACCAAAAGTACCAAATTCAAGAATAAATCTTTTGAGTGCCGATAGCTTGTTGGGAGTTAACCAAGAACCAGTTTTAACTCGTCAATTTCTTGGAAATGTTTCATTTTCGCATCGTGGAGCAATTTTGTATTGCCAAACAGCAACTCAAAATGAATCAAATAACACGCTTGAAGCCTTCGGAAAAGTAAGAATTGTGCAGGGAGATACACTCACAATTACAGGAGATACGCTCTATTATGATGGCAATACACGCTTTGCAAAAGTGCTTGGAAAAAAGGTAGTGCTGACCGATAAAAAAGTTACACTCACCACTCGTGTAGTAGAATATGATATTCAAAAAAACAGAGCCTATTACCCTGTTCGTGGCGTAATTGTGCAAGATTCAAGCACTTTGAAGAGTGAAAAAGGCTATTATAATACCAGAAGCAAGATTTTTAATTATAAAGAAAACGTCGAAATTGTTAATCCAAAATACACCATTACTTCTGATAGTTTGCAATACAATGCTCGAACTAAAATTGCGATTTTTAAAGCCCCAACACTTATCAAAAGCAAAGATGGAGATATTATTGCCAATGCAGGAAGCACTTACAATACCGAAACACAACAATCGAATTTCAAAGGTCGCTCAAAAATCGTCAATGAAGAATATACTTTGATTGGCGACACGCTCAATTTCGACCAAAAAACCGAGTCGGGCATTGCCAAAGGAAATGTTGAATTGGTTTCCAAAAAAGATAAAATTATTTTGAATGGAAACATCGGAATCAGAGATGGAAAAACTGGTTTGACTAAAATTTTGGGTAATGCCCTCATGCGAAATACCGCCGAGCGAGATACCCTTTATTTGAGTGCAGATACGCTTTATGCATACGAAAAAAAGGATACTTTACAGACAAAAATTGCTAAAAAAGATACTACAAAAAAAGAGAATAAAATAGAGAAACTAATAGCTTTTGGTCATGTAAAAGTCTATCGAGCTGATATGCAAAGTCGCTGCGATTCTTTGTTTTACGACTTAAAAGACTCGGTTATTCACTTTTTCACGAAGCCAATCTTATGGAGTACACAAAATCAATCCGAAGCTGACACTATTCACGTATATATGAAAAACAAAAGAGTCAATCGAATGTTTATGATAAACAATGGCTTCGTGATAGCAAAAGATACTTCGCAAAATTTTAACCAAATAAAAGGTCGAAATATTTCGGTTTTGTTCAACAAAGAAACTCGAATTGACCAAGTGATTGTGGAAGGCAACGGCGAAAGTATTTATTATGCCTTGGATGAAAAAAATAGATTGATTGGCGTAAATCGAGTAGAATGTAGTAAAATGAATATGCGTTTTAAGGAAAACCAAGTAAATAAAATTACTTTTTTGGGAAAACCTGATGCCAAACTTGTCCCGCCCGACGAACTGACAAACGATAGCAATAAATTAGAAGGGTTTTCGTGGAGAGAAAAAGAAAAACCTACAAAAGATGAGGTTCTTGGCGTGAAATTTGCAATAAAAAAAGTAGGTATTTAATGCCTTTTTTAGTCAAAAAATGGTGCTAACGAAAATATTTTATTTTTAGTGCAACCATTTAATCAAAAAAAGCATCTTTATAGTATAATATTATTTGGATATTAAAATATTTCTTGTAAGTTTGTAGTATCCCTAATAATATACGTGCTAAAAATATAAAAATTGATTGTTTAATTATGGTAAAAAATTTACAAAAATACTTATCTGTACTGATTGGAATTTCACTCGTATCCAACATTGCTTTCGCCCAAGTGGAGAAAGGCAAGTCCCGTTTGGATATTGGCAAGAAACCAACAACTACATCTAAGGCTCCTCTTCAAAAATTAGCTTTTGTGAGCAAACCAATGCCTACCGAAGTGAAATTGAATAAGCCTTCGGTGGTCAATCAGTATTTTAGAAATGCTCTTTTGAACGGTTCACCAAAACCGAGTGTTGTGAAAACAACAAATAATGAAATCCCTGCAAGTTTTGATAAAAGCGTAGGTGATAATAATAACAATGACAAACTTTATTCAAGTGATAAACTGACGGTTTCAAACATTTATCCAAATCCTGCCAATGATTTTGCAAGCATTGATTATGTGATTACAGGAAATGTAAATGAAGCAAGTATGTCGTTTTATAATTTACTTGGAAATGAAATTGCAAGCTACGAATTAGATAAAAGCGACCGCAAATTGAAAGTACAAACAACCAATTGGGATTCGGGCGTTTATTTGTATCAATTGGTGGTTGACGGCAAGAAATTAGTTACTAAGAAACTTTTGGTAAGACATAACTAAATATATACTAAAGAAAATATTTAATCGCATAAATGCTTGATAATCAAGAATTTATGCGATTTTTTTATACTGTACGACGGGTTACAAACCCGTCGTACTAAAATCATGAAAAAACTACTACTATTAGTCGCCCTAATTTTTGTAACAAGTGCCTACAAAGCCAAAGAAATCACTTGGGTTGCCATTGGCGATTCTATCACGTATTTGAATGAACATCCAAACGAAACTGGCAACAGAATTACGAAGGGTTACATGACAAGAGTTGTAGAAAAACTGCCAAATATTCATTTTATCAACCAAGGTCATAATGGCTGGACTTCGGGCGGAATTGCTGATAAAATTGAAACGTTGGGGCTTACTTCTGCTGATGTTTACTCTGTTTTTCTTGGAACAAATGATTGGTGGCAAGGACGGCCAATTGGTCAAATGCTTGACTATCAATACAATACGGGCAGTAAAACTTTGTATGGCTCGTATCGCATCATCATTGACAAAATCAGAAGTTTGAATAAAAATGCTAAAATCATTCTGATTACACCTATGCAGCGAGTTGATTTTGTTTATATCAACAGTTTCAAAAATAATGCTTATGGCTCGTATAAAGAGAAAAAAGGGCAGTTTTTAGCACAATTTGCCGAAGCGATTAAGAAAATTGGCAAAAAAGAACATTGTAAAGTAATTGACCTTTACAAAAAAAGTGGCATGACGCACGAAAACTTAGTGAAGTTTAAACGCCTAAAAGACCCTCAAACAGGAGAATATAAAAACTATCCTTATCCACAGTTTATTGATATTCCATTCAAGCCTGAAACTGACGAATATCCTTATCCAATTGAGGCTTCCGACATGACTTACGATGGCCTTCATCCTTCTGATAAAGGTTATGAAGTGATTACTAATATGCTTGTGAAAGTGATGAAAAAATATTGATTTTACAGCAAAAAGAGTCGTATAAATACCTGATAATCAGGCATTTATACGACTCTTTTATAATACAAAGACATTACTTTCCAATCGCAATCATTTTATCCTCTACTTCACGAACCAGTTCTACAAAACGTTTTTCACGCTTGGTTTCGTGGTTACGTTTCAAGGGTAAATCTACATTAATATGCTCGGTAATGTTTGATGGAGGCGATTTCATCATATAAATATCATCGCCCAAATAAACCGCTTCCGAAATATCGTGGGTTACGAAGATGACCGTTGGGTGAATTTTTCGCCAAATTTCAAGCAATAATTCCTGCATTTGGAGGCGTGTATTGATGTCCAAAGCACCGAAAGGTTCGTCCATCAATAAAATATCGGGATTGACTAAAAGGCTTCGTGCAATAGCAATTCGTTGCAATTGGCCACCCGATAAAGTTGGATATTGAGCAAACTTATTTTCGTGTCCTTCTAAGCCAACGAGTTTGAGCATTTCCATTGCTTTATCCTCTCGTTCTTTCTTGTTAATACCTTGATAACTAAGCCCTAATGCAATATTTTCAAGCACTGTCAGCCACGGAAAAGAAGAATATTGCTGAAAAACCATGCCTACGTGTTGTCCACTTTGTATCGATTTTTCATATAACAAAACCTCGCCAGAAGTAGGTTGTTGCAAACCAGAAATATATCTCAAAATGGTAGATTTTCCACAACCCGATGCTCCAAGCAAAACTACAAATTGCCCTTGTGCTTCTTTGTCTTCAATGATTAAATTAAAGTCTTTGATTATAAATGATTTGCCTCCGTCGTAACTCTGCGAAACATTGCGAAGTTCTACGATATTTTTGAGTGGAGTATCAGTAAATTTTACCATTTTTTTCTAAATAATTAATAAAAAAGTAATCAACGAGAAGCTGAACGTAGAGCCGCTTGAAATTTAAATTCACCAAAAAGTGCAAACCCAATACTTGCTAAAACAACTATCCAAACAAAGCTATTGATACTCTCAGAAAGATTTGGAATAAAGGCTTCTTGCAAAACTTTAATAGCAAATATGCCCAAAATACTCCAAATTCCATATTTAATTTCCTCACTTCCTTTCAAAACCGTCTTGTAATATTTATTAGGAAAAAGTCTTCTATCTAAATAAACAAAAAGCCTATCTTGTAAAAATCCAATCAAAATAATAACAATCAGTATCGCAAAAACCTTATCAATTTGCCCCTGTCGAGCTTTTATATAAATTAAAGCACCGATACCTCCTTCCCTATTCAATAGTTCGGCAATGATAATATAGGTCCATGAAATAGCCGTCAAAACCCTAATATCGTCTATCAGTTTTGAGAAAACTGAGGGCAAATAAACGCTCTTTATGATTTGCCAATTTTTAGCTCCGAGTGTATAAGCAGTTTTGAGATAAACATCTTCGGTTTCATCAATGCGTTGCCCCACAATTGGTAGCAAATAAACAAGCACACCAAAGGCAAGAAAAGCGATTTTCATTTGGTCTTCGATGCCAAACCAAATAATAAAAAGTCCTGTGAGAGCGGTTAGTGGTAAATAACGCAAGGCATCAACTTGACGACTGAAAAGTCCACGTAAAAGAGGCACAAGCGAAATCAAAAAACCAATCGGAATTGCCAAAATAATTGCCCAAAAATATCCTTTTAAATTTAACCAAATTGAGCGAAAAGTATTGCTCCAAAGTTGGTCTTTTTGAGTCAATTCTTTGAAAGATGTCACGACTCGGTCGGGACGAGGTAAAAGAGGATACACTTTTCCGTAGCCCGCAACTTTGGTCGAGTCAGTAACTGAAATGATTGACTTTTTTTCAGAAAAACCTTCTGCTAAACCCCACCAAAGGGCAATAAAAATAAGCAAACCCACGATGCCCAAAACAAGGTTTTGTTGCGTAGTGAGTTTGCCATGAAGTTTGAATAAATTCATTAGAATTTTGTTGAAATCAATGCAATTAAATTAGAAAACTACTCTACAATCTCAAAATCTGTCCGACGGTTTTTACTTTTGCCGTCTTCTGAGTCGTTTGAAGCAACAGGATTATTTGGTCCATTTCCTACCACTATAAAGCGATTTCTTGACATCCCATAAGTATTTACCAAATAATCAACGACTGATTGAGCACGTTTTTTCGACAAATTAATGTTTGTTGCTTCGCTTCCAACATTGTCGGTATTGCCTTCAACACGAATTCTGGCTCCCGAAAAAGCCTTCGCAATTTCGACCATTTCTTTGTCAACAATATATTTTGAATTGTCGTCTAATTGATATTCGCCTGAGCGAAAACTAATACTTACTCTTTTGGTGGCTACTGCATCTTTACTGGCATCGGCAGATGTTGCAGCCGAGAAAACCTTTTGCCCTTCAGCAGCATTTTCATCACCTGACAAAGATGTTCCATTAATTGCCGACGGATTTGACACCAATCGCCAGTTTACTAATTTATCGGCATAGCCTAAGTTTTTGTAAATGCTTCCCATTCTTCCATAAAGTTGTTCACCTGTAACTCCCTTATAATCAGCATTTTTGCCAAAGAAATTAAGATTATCTCCATGTGTTGTCAATCTTACATTATTGATAGATTGCATAGCATCTGCTTCTGAAATTTGAAATTGGTCAGCCAAAATCTTGGCAGCTTTTTTCTTGGCTGTGGCATCAGTATTTATTTCTGCCGCACCCTTCATCCAACCTTCATATAACTTTTGAAGTTTATCTTGATTGTTTTCTGCCCATTTTTTCTTGGCAATAAACACATCGGCAATAATATTAGAAGCAGATTTGGTGCTTTGCAATACTTTTGAACCTTGTACAGCTTGCACACAAAGAGCATCATCTGGTGACCAGACCACTGCTGCATCAACTTGTTGAGCCTTGAAAACTCCAGCTGCATCAATGGCACTTGCTTGTTTTACTATCTGCACATCTGACATTTTCAAACCGCCTGCTTCCAACAACCATAATAAAAACGAATGTGAAGGCGTAAGTTCGGCAACAGCGATTTTTTTACCCTTCAAATCGGCTACCGAATTAATTCCTCGACGAGCAACGATGGCATCACCTCCACGAGACCAATCAGCTTGAAAAACGATTTGTGGCTCAAAATCACCTAAACCTGCTGCTTCGGTCGGAAATGCATCGGCGGTTGTCCAAAGTAGGTCAATATCGCCATTTTTCCATGCGGCACGAGAGGCTTCAAAATCATCTAAAACCTTGAATTCTACATCAAAACCATAGTCTTTACGGTAACGAGAGTCAGCATTTGGTTTGAAACCATTATTGAAATACTGTCCGCCCGAATAGCCGCCCCAAGTTACGACACCGACTTTCACGACATCGCCCGAAGCGGTCGAATTTTCATTTTCTGGTGCTTTTGTATCAGTTTTTTCGCTCTCAGATTTTAGAGATTTGCCAAAACTCGTGTTTTCAAGAACATATTTTCCACCAAAAAAAAGGCCTGCAATGATACCAAGAGTAATCAAAAATCTGGCAAAAGGTGTTAATTTTGTTTGCATTGTATTTAGGTTTTACGGTTAGTTTTTATTCAAATAACTTATCATACTGATTTCCGGAAGGCTTGCTTGACGAAACGCTATTTCCCGCAATAAGAGCTTTTTTATCATCACCCAAAAGCAACGAAACACCTTCTTTTTCCCATTTTTCCAACATATTTAAGCCTTCTTCTTCAAAAACACCATTTTGTAAATCAATCGAATCCATAAAGTTTGATGAAACTTCCATGAAACGTTGCATTTCGCCTACTTTTTGACTCACATCGTCGGTGATAGATTCCAGTGCCATGTCGAACATTTGGCGTTGGTCTTTGTTTCCATTCAAAATATTCATTGCCGAACGCATGGCTGAATGACTCGCACGAATTGCTTTTCGCTCTTGTTCTTTCACAACCACTTGGTCTTTGATATCTTCGAGCATTACTTCCGAATTTTCGTACATTTTGCCCAAAACTCTGTACAAAATTTCCATTTTCTTGTACAAATCATCAAGTTTCATATTAGATTCTTGCAAACGTCCAGCTTTACGAGCCTTCAAAACCATCATGGCTTGCTTGTCGGTTTCTTTGGCTTTGCTTGCCATAGTCAAGTCATTTTGAATTTGCTTTTTGTTGGTTTCAATAATCGTTTTCAGATTTATCATTTGCCCTTTCAGCTTTGAAATTTGCTGGTTCATTTTGCCCAAATTTCCTTGTAATTCGTCAATATAATTTTTCAAAATACCAATTGGGTCGAGTTGCACAAAAAGCCCAGTAACCCACCGCATGATACTTTTGTACATATAAAATACGAGGTTACGCATTTTTGGGTCAAGTACCATATAAATAACCGCCGCTAAAGCAATGAGCAAACCCGCCAAATAAAGCGTATTTGAAGCCAAAGTGATTAAAACTGGCAATGCTTGGTATAATAAATATCCGCCACCGAGCAAAACTCCTGCGGCAAAAAGCATACCAGTCGTGCCTTCTGGGCGATTCCAAAATGATTTTGGTTTTGATTCTTGTAATTCCATTGTTTAAAGACCACCCCCAGCCCCTGAAGGGGAGTTTTTGTTTTAATTTGAAAAAGAGAATGAGGCTTTACTCTCTTTTTGGTTTAGGTATTTTTTAATGAATAATTGAAAATGGATAATGTATAATTTTTCTTTCTGTAATATGAATCCTGACTACCGACTATTTTCACTTCAAATATTTACTCATTTTCTCAACATCTTGTCCAATCTGACTTGTCAAATCGCTGTAAGTTGCGTGAAAATCGCTTAAAGTTGTTTCTATTTTTACGACAGCTTCCGAAATTTCGGCTTTCATTTTGCCCATTTCTTCTTGCGAAGCGGCAATTTCTTGCGTTAATTTGGCAATCTGTTCGCCTTTGGCTTTCATCATTGCATCAAGGTCGGTGATTGCTTTTTCTTTGCTACCAATTTGCTTTTGGCGTTGAATATTGACCGATTCTTGAAATTTTGAATCTTCCGATTTCAAAATATTTAAGTAAAACTGAGCCGATTCATTCAATTTTGAGGAAGTTACGCCCATTGCCTGTGCCGCTGCAAAAGCCGAAGCATAGCGAGTTTGCTCGTCCATTGGCAATTTGGCAAGGGTTTGAAGCGATTTTTTGTATTCCAAATAATCAAAACCTTCCTGATTATTTGCTTCCATTGCACCAAACAAAATATCATAAAATTTGTCGGAGACTTTTCCGCTTGGTGTGTCAACAGGTGCTACATTGGCTGTTGTGGTGGTAGTTTTTGTGGTAGTCGTAGTAGATTCTACTACTTTTCCATCGGCAGTAGTTTGCAATACAAAAATACCTTTCAGTTTTGATAAAAAATCGCTCATTGAATTAGGAATTAGGACGTAGGAATTAGGTTTTAGAATTTTTAAAATTAGTTTCAAATGCAGGAATCATTTCGTAAGAAAAAAGTTTTGTCCTAAAACCTAATTCTTAAGCCCTAATTCCTCAAATAATACTCAGCAAATCTTCGGGTTATTTCAAGATTCCACAAATACTTTCATACAATCTAAGTAAAAGATGTGTCGAATGGCTAAATTTAGTGATGATTTTTCAAAATTAATTATTCTAATGTGAATTTAATATGAAATCATCTTGAATCTGTTAAATTTGTGTAACATTTTTTTGTAAAGACAAGTTTATGAAAACCTCAAACGGGCGACATTCCGCAATCATTATTATAAGTACAGCTATAATTGCCGTTCTCGGAACTATGGCTTTTAGTTTTAATCTTTCTAACGAAGTTGATTTCAACACCCAAGTGAAACCTATCTTGAATAAACACTGTGTGGCTTGTCATGGAGGTGTAAAAAAAGCAGCCAATATGAGCTTTTTGTTTTCACAGGAAGCAATAAATACGAAAGGAAAATCTGGAAAAATTGCAATTATCCCAGGAGATGCCGAACATTCTGAATTTTATAAACGCCTTACCAGCAACGATTTAGATGAAAGAATGCCCAAAGGTAAAGATGCTTTGAAGCAAGAAGAAATTGTGATTTTGAAAAAATGGATTGATGGCGGAGCAAATTGGGGCGAACATTGGGCATACCAAAAACCCGAAAAACCTGACGTCCCTTCGATTGGTGGATTTTTTGCACGAATCGGGCTTCTCAAAGATGATGAAACTCGTTTTGCCAAAAATGAAATTGACCATTTTATCTTAGATAAACTCAAAAAAGAAGGACTCACACACGCACCCGAAGCTGATAAAGGCACACTTCTCCGAAGAGTATATTTGGATTTGACAGGCTTGCCTCCTACCGAGGTACAGGTGCAAGAGTTTTTGGCAGATGAATCTGAAAATGCTTACAAAAAAGTAGTTGATAAATTGCTTGCTTCGCCAACTTTTGGCGAACGTTGGGCGGCTATGTGGCTCGACTTGGCTCGCTATGCCGACACCAAAGGTTATGAGCGTGATGTTTACCGAAATATGTGGCGTTACCGAGATTATGTCATTAAGGCATTTAACGAAGATAAGCCTTTCGACCAGTTTACGATTGAGCAATTGGCAGGAGATTTATTGCCACAACCTACTGATAATCAACTCATTGCAACAGGCTTTCATCGAAACACAATGACCAATGACGAGGGAGGGACCGTTGATGAAGAGTTCAGAGTTGCTGCTATGATTGACCGTGTGAATACTACTTTTGATGTTTGGCAAGGCACAACTTTGGCTTGTGTGCAGTGCCATACGCACCCTTACGACCCTTTTGTGCATGATGAATATTATAAAACAATGGCGTTTTTTAATAATACCCGTGATGAAGATGTGGTGAGCGAAACACCTTATTTGCGGTTCTATAAAAAAGAAGATTCGACGAAAATTGAGGAAGTAAAAAACTGGATTTTGAGCAAATCTGGGCAAGCAAAAGCTAAGGAATTTGAACATTTTGCCAAGGTTTTAGAACCAAAATTCAATTCGCATGATGTTGAACAACTCTCGGCTGGCACTTCTACTTTGATGGATTCAAAATATCTTGGGTTGCTACATACAGGCTATGGTCGCTTGAAAAATGTAACATTGACAGGAAAAAATCGCTTGTTTATGACCTTTAATACTGGCAACGAAAAAGGAATTTTGCAAATAAAAGACAATGCTTTAGATGGAAAAACGATTTTGACTATTCCAATTTTTAAAACTCGTGATACAGTTATGTTTTATTCTTTGCCCAAATTGGAGGGCAAGCATGATTTGTATTTTGTTTTCACGAATCCAAAAATGCCAAAAGTATGGTTGCAAATTAAGTGGTTGTCTTTTCAAAATACTTTTGCCGAAACACCTGATTATCAAGCAATTGAATCAAAATATAAAGAAATTCTGAACTCCAAAGCGGATTATGCTCCAATAATGAATGAGGGAACTGGCGATTTGGCAAGAAAACAACACGTTTTTGAGCGAGGAAATTGGCTTGTAAAGGGCAAAGAAGTGCAGCCTGATGTGCCAAAATATTTATCAAAAATGCCGAAAGATTTGCCAAGAAACCGACTTGGCTTTGCCAAATGGCTGGTCAATAAAGAAAATCCATTGACGGCACGGGTAGCGGTCAATCGTTTTTGGGAACAAATTTTTGGTACGGGAATCGTGGAAACCCTAGAAGATTTTGGCACGCAAGGGTCGCCCCCTTCTCACCCAGAAATGCTTGATTATCTGAGCTTTACGTTTCAAGATGATATGAAATGGAGTGTTAAAAAATTACTTAAAACGATTGTCATGTCAGGAACTTATCGACAATCTTCTGAAGTTAATCAAGCATTATTAGACAAGGACCCAACCAATAGATTTTTAGCTCGTGGACCTCGCATTAGACTTTCGGCAGAGCAAGTGCGTGACCAAGCATTGCTCGTCAGTGGACTTTTATCAAAGAAAATGTACGGAAAAAGTGTGATGCCTTATCAACCCGAAGGAATGTGGGAATCGCCGTGGAGTGGTGAATCTTGGAAAACATCTAACGGAGAAGACAAACATCGCCGTGCGATTTATACTTTTTGGAAACGCACGTCGCCTTATCCCTCAATGATGTCGTTTGATGCTCCAAGTCGGGAGTTTTGTCAATCTCGCAGAATACGTACAAACACCCCTTTGCAAGCACTCGTTACACTCAATGACCCTGCATATATAGAAGCAGCACAAGAATTGGCAAAAACAATGATGAAGAAAGGCAAAAGCCCACAGGAGCAGATTCAGGCAGGGTTTAATTTGATTATGATGCGAAATATTGATGAACGAGAGTTGCAAATTTTGACAAAACTTTACCGCCAAACAGAGCAACAATATCGCAAAAATCCTGTGGAGGCATATAAGTTTTTTGGTCGCTCCGATACTTCACCCGCTTTGGCCGCAATGGCTGTTACGGCAAATGCAATGTTGAATTTAGATGAAATTGTTACGAAGGAATGAAAAGGTTTTATTAAGAAAATGTCTTTTTTTTACAAAAATCAAGAATTTTAAAACATTTACTTCTTACAAAAGTTTAAATAGAAACGAATTCTGATATGATATTGAGCAAATTTGAAGTGAAATTTTATGAGCAATTAGAAAGTTATTTTTTGTTGCATAACTTCGATTTACAATTAAATCAAAAACAATTTCGGAAAGTTACACCAAATGGTTTTCAGAATATAATTTTTTCAATTTCTGAAACCCCGAAAGAGTTTTGGATTGAAGTCAATTTTGGCGTAAGAAATGAATTTATCGAACAAATTGCTCAACAATTTCTAAATAATGCTCATGGTTATCGTCCATCAGCAAACACACTCGTGATAAGTATTGGCAAGTTTCAAGACTTGAAATACTATCGTTTTAAAGTAACAGATGAAGAAGAATTGAACGGAATTATGGAAGAAGTGAAAATTTTCTTTGAAAAAAAAGGTTTTGATTTTTTAAATAACAATAATTCTCTGAAAAATATTGACGATATTCTGAACGATTCCCCTACTCTTCCTTGCAGATTTGTTTATAATCAAATACACCGATGTTTCAAAGGAATTATTGCCGCAAAACTATCTGATAACCGAAACTTTACGACAATAACTAATATCTATCGCCACTTTCTACTCAAAAACGGCACTGACGATGATTTGCTAAATTACGAACGTTTAGTGAGTTTTCTGCATCATTATAATGCTAATTGATTGTTGCTGAGTTGATTCCTACATCATTGCAGCACTATTGAAATCTCTTTGTTTGCTTTCAAATCGAAAAGCATATCCTCGAATTTTGGCGGTCCAAATACCGCTTTTACATTATTTGATAATCCCCAAGGTTCTTTCGGAATTCCGAACAATCCTGTATCTAATTTACCATTATTATTCTCATCTTGAAAAACTCTTACAGCGTATCTTCCTGCCAATAAATCTTTTACTTCAACCATAACTATCTTACTATCAATGATTTGTGAAGATTGTTTGACTATTTTTTCTTTGGCATCAAGCAATTGAAAAAAAAGTTTTCCTTTCGTATTTTCAAAACCTGTTACACTCACTTTCAAAGTAAGTTTTTGAGCAAAAGCTATATTTGACATAAAAATGATGAGCAATAATTTTTTCATAAATAAGATTAATTTTGAGGCAAATTTAAGCTAATTTGCAGGAAAATAAATTAGACAAGAAGTTTTTAGACAATAGACATCAGAATAAACAAAATTAGAATAAAATTGTTTTGCTGTTTGAAAAACAAACTCTTGACTTTTGCTAACTTCGTCATTCTGATAAAAATCTCTTGTCTAAAATCTTAAAAAACTATGATTTCAAATTCTGACATCGTTGAAACGATTGAACTGACTGCCAAATTGCTCGAACTTCACAGCGAAGACGAGTTTAAAATAAAAGCATACACAAACGCCGCCTTTAATCTTGACAAATATACAGGAGAATTGGCTCAATTAGATTTTCCGCAATTGACTTCAATTCAAGGAGTTGGGAAGATGATTGCTGGCAAAATCTTGGAAATGGTAAGCACAGGGCAATTGCGTGATTTGCAAGAGTTGCTTGAAAAAACCCCAGAAGGTGTAATAGAAATGTTCAAAATTAAGGGTTTGGGCGTAAAAAAGATAAAGATTTTGTGGAATGAATTGGGACTTGACAACCTCAACGATTTGCAGATTGCTTGTGAAAACAACAGCATTGCCCAAGTAAAAGGTTTTGGCGAAAAAACACAAGTTTCTATCTTGGAATCTTTGAAATTTATTCAAAGTCAGGCTGGAAAACTTCGCATGAATAAAGCCGCAGCTTTGGCAGAAGTTATTGTCGAAAATTTGCAAAAAGTCTTTGAAAAAGTCGAAATTTCGGGACAAGTCCGTCGGCAAAGTGAAGCTGTTGATACACTTCTTTTCTTGGTAAATTATGCCAATAAATTGCCTAATTTTCTTGCAGAAGGTTTTATAAAAGATGAAAAAAAATCTTCTCCTTTTGTATGGCGAGGAAAATATTTGGAAAATAAAATTGATGTCGAAATTCGCTATATACTTGACAATCAACTACTTAGTAAACAATTCATTTATTCTGCCGATGCCAATCATTTGAAACAACGCAATGAAAAGGGTGTTTCATTACTCACAATTTCTGGGGCAAGTGATGGTGCAACAATTCAAGAAACTGAAGAAAAAATCTACGAAAAATTCGGTATTCCTTACATCATTCCAGAAATGCGAGAAGGTGGTTTTGAATTTGATTGGATTCGGAAAAACAGCAACGAAGATTTGGTAACATGGGAAAGTTTGCGAGGAATTTTGCACAACCATTCGACCTATTCTGATGGACAACATTCTTTGGAACAAATGGCAACTTATTGCAAAGAATTGGGCTTTGAATACCTTGGAATTGCCGACCATTCGCAGTCGGCAACTTACGCGAGTGGACTTTTGATTACTAAAGTTCAACAACAACATGCCGAAATCGAACAACTCAACAAAAAACTTTCTTTGGATAGACCTTTCAAGATTTTGAAGGGCATCGAATCTGATATTTTGGGCGATGGTTCGTTAGATTATCCTGACGAAGTTTTAGCGACTTTTGATTATGTAGTGGCATCTATTCATTCAAATCTGACAATGAATGAAGCACGTGCAACCGAGCGTTTGGTGCGTGCCATTGAGAACAAATATACGACAATATTAGGACACCCTTCAGGGCGACTTTTGCTTTCTCGAAAAGGATATCCTATTGATTATAAGGAAGTTATCAATTGTTGTGCTACCAATGGCGTAGTTATCGAAATCAATGCCAGCCCTTACAGACTTGACCTCGATTGGCGTTGGATTCAGTATGCTTTGGAGCAAAATGTGATGCTCAGTATCAACCCCGATGCCCACGAAATGCAAGGCTACCACGATATGCACTATGGCGTAGCAACTGCTCGAAAAGGCGGTTTAACAAAAAATATGACATTTAATGCTTTGAGTTTGGTGGAGATTGAAGAGTATTTGGGGAAAAGAAGGTAGTAATTTCGACCAAAAAGACATCTCCATCGTCGACTACGCCAGACAGATTGCCCCTTCAAAGGGGCAATCTTTTCAAAACTCAAACTTTATTCATTAAAAACTACTTTGAAAACCCCTCATATTTTCCCTTATTTGTAAATCAATTTTAACCCTAAACATTTATTTATGCAAAACAATCGTTCACATCTTTATACTCTAATGACCGTTTGGTTTTTTTGGAGTTTCGTGGCTGCTTCAAATGGAATTTTGATTCCTCTCTTCAAAGAAAAATTTGTGCTTACCCAAACCCAAGCCCAATTAGTTGATTTTGCTTTTTATGCTGCATATTTTATTGGCTCAGTGCTTTATTTAATCTTCTCAAGAGTTATGGGCGGAGATGTGTTGAATAAAATTGGCTATAAAAACGGTATCGTAATTGGGCTTTTGATTTCGGCTGTTGGAACATTGTTATTTTATCCTGCGGCAGAATTGAAATCTTATAATTTACTACTCGGCGGGTTGTTTATTGTTGGACTTGGTTTTTCGTTACAACAAACTGCTACTCAGCCATTTATGATTGCTTTAGGACCACCCGAAACGGGAGCTCAACGAATCAATTTGGGTGGAGCTGTCAATAATGTTGGTGGCACTATCGGACCAGCTTTAGTGTCGTATGCCATCTTTGGTTCGATTGCAAGTGATGCTGCTGCCAATGCCTCAATTGAAGACGTAAAAGTGCCTTATTTATGCCTTGGGGTATTATTTTTATTGATGGCATTGTTTTTTTGGAGGTCAAAATTACCTCGAATTAAAAATGATGAAGATGTGCAAGTAAGCAATATTGTGATAGGTTTACCCCTTGCATTTTTAGCATTGTGTGTAGGTGTTGCCATAGTATTTTCTACTGAAATGGCAATTATGTTTACTTTTGGGTTAATGGTGTTTTTATCTTTTGGCTTTTTGATTTATTCGCTTGTGAACAAATCTGGAGAAGTCAAAAATGCAGTTTCGGTACTAAGTTATCCACAAGCGATTTTGGGCATGACTGCCATTTTTGTTTATGTAGGCGTGGAAGTAACGATTGGTTCAAACTTAGGAGAATATCTCAAAGAAACCGAAAACTTAGATTCGTCACAAATCTCAAAATATATTTCTTTGTTTTGGGGTAGCATGATGATTGGTCGTTGGACAGCATCAATTGGTAATTTCAATCCTTCAGAATCACTCAAAAAAATATTAACCGCAGTAGTTCCTTTTATAGCTTTTGCCATTGTTTTGCTTGTCAATGCTCTTTATAGTGGCGATGTAACCGACCTATTACCTTATGCTTTTTGCATAGTAATTATGATTTTGGCATATTTTGCAAGTAAAGAACAACCAGTAAGGTTATTACTAATTTTCACCGCTTTAGGTGCAATTATGTCAATCATTGGTGTAATGACAACTGGCAAAGTTGCCTTATTCTCGTTGATTTCAGGAGGTTTGTTTTGTTCGGTTTTATGGCCAAGTATTTTCTCTTTGGGAACGGCAGGTCTGGGGAAATTCACCAATCAAGGTGCGGCATTTTTGATAATGATGATTTTGGGAGGCTCAATTATTCCAGTTGTTCAAGGAAAACTTTCTGATGCTTACGGCATCCAGCAATCATATTTATTGGCGGCTGCTTGTTTTATTTATTTGTTTGTTTTTGGAATCATTGTGCAACGAGTTCTTCGTAAACAAGGCATTGATTTTGATAACGAAGTAAAAAAAGGTGGTTCTGGACATTGAAAAGAAATGACGAGGTACGAATGACGAGGTACGAATAAAAAATATAGAAATTCGTAACTCGTCATTCGAACAATTCGTCATCGCTACGGCGAACCGTTCCTCATGCTATTTTACTCAAAAACTTCTGCGTAGCATTCAAGCCCGAATTATATAATTTTTGTGCTTGTGCTGCTGTAATTCCAAAATCAGTTGCCGGTATTCCTAAATCATCCACCTGAACTGTTCTTGCTTCTTCAAAAGCATTATCTTGAACCATCACATCTTGTGAACTCATCAAAGATTCAAACAAAGATTTGATATATAATTCTAAATCCGAAACACCAAAAGTTAAGTTATTTGGAGGCGTTGGTGCGTCTGATAAGTCAGTTAAGAAAAAACCTAAAGTTTGATTTTGGTCAGTTCCGGCCGAATCAAAGGCATCAATCGGGTAATTATACATCACGCCACCATCTACATAAATATGGTTATTTGGCAGGTTATCAGGAAACTGCCAAGCCCTAAAAAACATCGGAATAGACATTGAAGCACGCACAGCCATAGCAATTTGAACGTTTGGTGTTTGTTTTGTCGAAAATTCTTGAATTGTTTGCGTGTTCAAATCTGTTGAAAAAACCTTCAATGTTGTACCAAATTTTGCCGAAACTCCTGAAAAAGTAATTGCTGGGTCAATTTTTTGTTGAATCAAAAATGCTTTAAACCAATCATCCAAAAAATAATCTCCTTCATAAGCTCCAAAATGACGGGCGAGGTCATTCAAAAAATTAAAAAAACCTCCCTTGTCTTTAAATTTTTCATAATTAGTCGTACCAAGAAATGTTTTAAGGGCATCTGACTTGATTCGGCAAGCACCCAATGCAGCAGTAATTGCCCCTGCCGAAGTTCCTGCAAATCCTGTGATTTGAGGCATAATATTAGCATTTTCGAGGGCTTTCAAAGCTCCAACATAAGCAATGCCTTTTACGCCACCGCCCTTAAATACAAGGTTTTTGTAAGGATAAGTATTCATTTTAGCTATTTTTTAAGGTTTTTTTACAAAAGTATATAGTTCAGGAAACTTATAGAAGCGTAAAAATACCTGTTTTTACTCAACTGATATTAAATAAATTTCTAAAAACACGTATTTTTACCTATTGTAATCTTCAAGATAAAATCTACTTTTGTGAAGTTTCAATTAACTTTTTAAACAACCAATATTATGGCATTTGAATGCACTACCCCCCCAAGAGATTTAATTCCGATTAGTTCAAAAGAAGCTTATGAAAATGTAATAAGGTATTTAGGTGATAATAACTTTAAACCTGCCGATTTTCAAGCATTTTATTTTCATAAAGCCGAAATCGAAAAAGTAATGAGTCTCAATCCTGCCGATTGTTTTATCAAATTTACACTTGGAAGAAGACCTTTTGAAGAATTTCATGGTGATGTTTATGGCTGTGTTATGATGACAAGTTCATCAATGAAAGAAGAAGATGCAACATTTATAGACGACGATAATATTTATGATTTCAGTCGACCAGTTCCTCCATATCCACCAGAGGGTTGATGAAATACAATTTTATAACAATTTCTATACTAAAAAAGAGTAAATATTCATTTGTTTACTCTTATTTTTAAATTTCACATGATAACTGATTTTTTAATATGGCTTTTAGACTATGTACAATACATTTTATTGCTTCCGTTTGTGATAGCAATAATTAAAAAAAAATATATAAAAGACGAACTAAGTTTTATATTTTACTTTATAATATTGGGCATTTTTTTTGAAATTCTTTCTCGTTCAATTTCTTTCTACGACCGAAAGCTGAACACCTTACCTGCCTTACATCTCTATACTATTTTAGAATTCATCATTATTGGTCTTTTTTATAATCGTTTTTTTGGAAATTTTTTCTCAAAAAAACTTCTTCCTACAATAATTATAGGTTTTGTGATATTTGCACTAATCAATGCTTTTTTTATTCAAAAACTCAGCAATTTCAATACTTATGCCAGTGGATTGGAAAGTATTTTAATGATTGGCTTGGCATTATTGTGTTTTTATAAAATGTTGATAGAATTAGATACCCGTAGCCCAACAAAACAACCAGTATTTTGGATTAATTCAGGTTTTTTGTTTTACTTTGCAGGTAATCTATTCATCTTTTCATTAAGCAATTTCATCAAAAGCGATAATCACCTTTTATTGCTTGGTTGGGGAATGCACGCCTTTTTAATGGCGGTTTTACACATTTTTATCGGAATCGGTTTATGGCAGAGTCATCGCCGTTAGATTTATACGTATTGCTTTTTGGAGGCACAATCGCCATGATTCTTTTAGCGTCTGGGGTTGTGGGTTTTATAGTTTTGTATCAACGCCGAATAATTAAGCAAGATTTGGCTTTCACAGAAGCCGAATCCAAACACCAAGAAAACCTTTATCATGGCACACTCGAAGCCATCGAAAATGAAAGAAAACGTTTAGCCAGAGATTTGCACGATGAGGTAGGTGCATCACTCTCGGCAATGAGACTTTTGGTGGGGCAAATCCAGCAACATTCTGCCGAATCTATTTTCATTAATAACATCAGTACTAAATGTAAAACGCTGATAGACAGCACAATAGACAATGTACGACGCATTTCTAACGACTTATTACCACAAGGGTTAGAAGAAATCGGACTGGCGTATGCCATTGAAGGATTGTGTGAAAAAACTATTGAAATTTCGGACATTGACATAAAATTGACCATCGAAAACATTGACGGTATTGAAACAAAAGTCAATTTGATTCTCTATCGTTTGATTCAAGAATTATTAAATAATGCCGTCAAACATTCGGAAGCATCAAACATTCATTTATTATTAAAAAAAGAACAAAACGAATTGATTTTTAACTATTCTGATAACGGAAAAGGATTTGATTTTGCTGAGGCTTATGAAAAGAGAAGTTTAGGTTTGAAAAATATTGAAACTCGAACTAAAATGATAAAAGGAACAACAAATTTCGACACAAAACTCAATGAAGGTTTGAAGTTGGAAGTGAGAATTCCTATATAAATAATTACCATGAAAACTATAAATGTCGCCATTGCCGACGACCAGATTTTGTTCCGCAAAGGAATGGTTTCTATTATAAATGCTTTTGAAAACATACAAATTTCGATAGAAGCAAGCAATGGTTTGGAGCTACTCGAAGCCATCGAAAAGGCTGAAAACATTCCAGATGTTATCTTGCTTGATTTATCAATGCCCGAACTCAATGGTGTAGAAACGACTAAAATTCTTCATCAAAAACACCCAAATATCAAAATAATTATTCTTTCGGTTTATGGTGAAGACCGCTTCGTAACGCATCTCATGGAGCTTGGCGTAAATGCCTATTTATTCAAAAATGTAGAGCCAAATGAAGTAGAAAAGGCGATTTGGGCAGTTATCGAGAAAGATTTTTATTTCAATGAAGCATTTTTGGGAGCGATGAAAAGCCGAGCAACAGGCAAAAAACCTCGACTTTTGATTCAAGATGACATACCTTCTACACTTACGCAACGTGAACTCGATGTGCTCGATTTGATTTGTAAACAACTCACCGCCCAAGAAATTGCCGACAAACTTTTCATCAGTGTTCGCACGGTGGACGGACACCGAAAAAATCTTCTCGAAAAAACAGGCATGAGAAACACAGCAGGTTTGGTAGTTTTTTCGATAAAAAACAATTTGCTCGACCCAGCTACTTTGCTGTGAAATTCATCGAGTATTTTCCAGCACTTTGCCTACAAATTTTCGGAAGGAACTAAGTTCGTCATTAGAAAATTCTCCGAAAAGATTTTCTTCTAATTCGTCTATCGCATTATTGCAAAAACTGAGCGTTTCTACGCCTTTTTCGGTCAAAGTGATGCGTAAAATTCGCTTATTTTCGGCATCACTATTTTTAAAAATTAACGCTTTTTTTTGAAGCGTTGTTACGGTTTCATTCATTGACTGAGGAGTCATTTTGAACCTTCGAGAAAGTTGTGCCGACGAAAAATCGGTTTGGTTGTCATTCACAAAATTAAGAATGACAAACTGAGCCAACGTTACACCAAACTCAGCCAAAACCTTATTCATGCGTAAGGTAATTTCGGTTTCAATTCTCTTTATCAAATAGACAGTTCTTGCGGGCATCGTTTTTTGTTTTGCACAAAAATAGTAAAAAAGGTTTATAAATCTTGTCAGGCATCCTTATATTTTGCCTCTAAATTAAAGAAAACAAAGGCGTTTTTCCTACATAAAAACAATAAAAAATACTTGAAAACTTATCTTTTTTTATACGGAAATGATTATATACATTTGACCCAAGTTATTGCGGTTCGCCGCCCGGTTGCAACATAACGCTAAAATAAATCTAACAATGATAACTTTTAAGTCGCTCTTTTTACCCCAATCGGGGCCAAGGAGGTTTTATATTATAAACATACTCCTAATATCTGCCTTTTTGCTGGGCGGTTGCAACACAAAAGAGCCAATAGCGATGCCCATTGATAACCCCGATTATAGCATTATTGATGGCGACACCGTAAAGACGGTTGTCTTTAAAGACTACAAAAAGCTAAAAGACAAAGACCCCAACGGCAAAAAATACATTGTAGTTGGCGACACAATAGTAGCATACAAAGAACCAAAACTGCACACGCCACCCACCAAAGACCCCGACCTAAGTAAGCTAAAAAACAACGATGACCCCGACCTAAAAGGCAAGCCTCTACGCTATGTAGCCATAGGTGGCAGCCTCACCGCTGGCGTGCGTGATGGTGGCTATTTTAATGAGGGCATAATGACAAGCTACCCAAACCTAATAGCCCGACAAATGAAGCTCAAAAAATTTGAGCAACCTCTCTTTGATGCCACCGACTACAACGGCTTTGGCAGAAAAACCCGTACTGGCTTTAACCCTACGGGTGGACCTGTGCCGAAGTTTAATGAGGTGAAGAATAATAGTGGGGTGGAAGATGCCACAGGTACAAAAGTGAAATTGAAGCAAGCTAAAAATTTAGCTACAATTGACCATTATGGCATACCTTTTTTGAATGAATCAAGTGTTGATTTTGATATTGAAAACTTTGATACAGATTATAGTGGTTCTCCTCTAATAAATAGTAGTATTTATGCTAAAAGAGTAATTGCTAATGATAAAAAAGCGACAAATCTGACAAAAATTATCAATAGCACTAAATATGATATACTTACAGTAGATATTTGGTCTGATAATTTTATTAAAAATGCTTCTTTAGGAGGTAGTTCAGGAGGTACTGTATATTATCTCGATGGTACTTCATATACTGATAAAATTATCGAAAAGCTTATTGGAAAGCAAAAAATAAAAGTTTGCCTTGCTAACGTTCCTGATATTTTAAGTTTCCCATATTTTAATGGAATAAGTTATGAAATGATTATAAAAGGAGTTTTAGGGCAACCTATTTATCTTGGAGGAATTACTTATAAAGAAGACACTGGTATAATGCTACCAACTGGCACAATAGATTCTTTAGTAAGTAGTAAAGTACATATTAGCTTGAAAAAAGGCACATCTGAACAAAATCCTTTACTTGGTAGAGCTAATTTACTATATAAAGTTGATATGGAATCAACAAAAAAGTCTATTAATAGTCAAAATAATACTATCAAAATTAATTGTGAGAGATATGGTTTTGCCTTAATTGATATTAATGCTTTATACAAAAAGATACTTTCAAAAACATATATCGAAGATGGTATATTAATAGACCCTACCTATCCTTCTGGCAACTTCTTTTCGTCAGATGGGCTTTATCCTACTGCATTAGGTCAGGCTGTTATAGCTAATGAATTTATTCGTTCAATAAACAGCACTTACAAAACAGATATACCGCTTATCAACGTATCTGAGTATATAATCAAATAATTTTTCGTTCCCTCAGAGTCTCCCGAAGGAACGTAGGGGACTCTGAGGGCAAGGGCAGATAAAAACCAAAAAAGCCTCAGAATCCTGTAAAAAGGAGGGCGGAAATGAACTCCTTTGTTTTTGGGACATGAGTTTACAGAAATTTCAAAAAATCCTATTACATTTGTTTATTTATAAGGACACCTGACAATATTTTTAATGAAAGCACTCATAATTGGTGGAGGAATTGGCGGACTTTGCACGGCTTTGTGCTTAAAAAAAGCAGGTTTTGAGGTAAAAGTTTTTGAATCGGTCAAAGAAATCAGACCTTTGGGTGTAGGAATCAATACTTTGCCGCACAGTGTTCGGGTGCTGACAAATCTTGGTTTAGAAGAAAAAATAGCCAAAAATGCTGTCGAAACTAAAGATTTGCTCTATTTCAACCGCTACGGGCAGAAGTTTTGGGAAGAACCACGTGGAAAATTTGCAGGTTACAAATGGTCGCAGTTTTCGATTCATCGAGGTAGTTTTCAAATGTTGCTTTTTGATGAAGTTTTACACACAATCGGGGCAGAAAATATCTTCACCAATCATCATTTAAGTGCTTATGAAGAAACAAATAATGAAGTAATTGCGACTTTTATTAATCGTGAAACTGGCAAAATTATTCACCAAGAACGAGGTGATATTTTGATTGGAGCTGACGGAATAAATTCGGTTGTCCGCAAGCAATTGTACCCCGAAGAGGGCGAACCGTGCTATTCGGGCAATGTTTTGTATCGAGGAACAACCTGGATGAAACCTTTTTTGTCAGGAAGTTCGATGGTGATGATTGGAAGTTTGAAACAAAAAATGGTTGCTTATCCTATTGACCCAAACTTGGATCAAAATGGAAATCAACTCATCAATTGGGTGGCAAATTTGAAAGAAACTGATACTGAAAAAATCACCGAAAGAGATTGGAATCGCCAAGCCGACAAAGCAAGATTAGTAGAAATTTATAAAAATTGGAACTTTGATTGGCTCGATGTACCGACCATGATTCAGGGGTCACCCGCAGTTTATGAGTTTCCGATGTCTGACCGCAACCCACTCGACCATTGGACTTTTGGGAGAGTTACGCTCTTAGGCGATGCTGCCCACCCGATGTATCCGATTGGCTCAAATGGTGCTTCACAGGCAATTTTGGATGCCGATTGCTTGACAGAAATGCTTATAAATGAGCCAAATCCACTCATTGCACTACAAAAATACGATGCCGAAAGAGTACCAGCAGCAGCCAAAGTTGTGATGCAAAACAGAGCCAAAGGGCCTGACCAAATTATGGATATGATGGAAGAACGCTTTCCAGAAGGCTTTTCAGAGAGTGAAATTCCTCATGACGAATTAGAAACAGTAATGAATCATTATAAAATAATAGCGGGATTTGATGTCCAGAGTCTAAATCAAAAATCATGAAAAAAACCTTAATTTTCGCGTTAATTGCCTTGTTTTTTTCGAGCAAAATGCAAGCACAAACCACCAATAAAACCATGGAAAGTCCACAATTAGAATTCGTTTGTGAATTGAAAGTTTTAGTAACAGCACCAATGGTTGTTGGCGAAACGGCACATGGCGTTCGACGAGTAATTCCGATTGCAGGGGGCACTTTTGAAGGTCCAAAAATGAAAGGTGAAATTGTCAATGGTGGTGCCGATTGGCAAATCGTTAGAAAGGATGGCGTTGCTGAACTGGAAGCACATTATACTATCAAAACCGACGATGGTGTTTTTATTTATGTCAAAAATGTAGGTTTAAGAGTAGCTACGCCAGAAGTTGCCGCTCGAATTGGTAGAGGAGAGCAAGTTTCGCCCAATGACTATTATTTTAGGGCTGTACCAAAATTTGAAGCACCTGCAGGGAAATATGGCTGGCTAAACAACGCGATTTTTATTTGTAAGGGAATCAGGAATCCTGATAATGTAACGATTCAGGTTTGGAAAATTTTGTAATAAATCACTGATTATCAATTAGTTAGAAGATTCAATGACTATAAGTAGCAACAATAGCTTTCAATTCATCTAAACGTTTTTGTTTTTGCTCACCCCGCAATTCGATGGCAGATTTTGTCCAATATTGATGGCTTTCTAAAAACTTAACTTGAACTTTATTCCAAGTTTCGATGTCTGCAACCATTTCACGCTCTTTAAGTTCAAGAAAAAGAGAATGAGCGATTGGCTTAAAATCATCTCTTCCAAAATAGTCAAGGTCGGCATCAGCTATGATTTTTTCTAAGATAGTTTGAGGAGTTTGAGGAATTTTAGTAGCCATTATCATTCCACAAATAGCTTCAATTTGCTTATGACTATATTCAAAATTTGGCAAGGTCAATTTCGCAATTCTACAACCTTCTTCTTCGTGGTTTTTATAATTTGTAATAAAACCTAAATCATGGTAAAGCGTAGCTGTTTCCAATAATATCAAAGATTCTTTATCTTTAACACCTTCGGCTTTTGCTATTTTCATGGCTGCATTCACTACATCAATAGTATGATGAAAACCATGATAAGTAAGCGTAGGAGAAAGATTTTTTCGTAGCTTTTTATGAATATATTTCTCCGCTTCTTTTATTTTCATGAATATAAAATATTATGTGTAATTTTTTGTAAATAGTTGATAGTCAATAAACTACTAATACACTGATAATCAGTCATTTAGTTGCTTTTAAATATACCCATAAAATCAAAAAAAATACTTTAGATGGATTTCTTAATTCAAACTTAAAACAAATATTTTAAAATATTATTTTTTTGGGGTTTTAATATTGAAAAAATTAAAATAAATCACTTTATTTTGATATTTAAGAATATGTGTGGAATTAAAATAAATTAATAATTATGCCATTGAAAGCTCATCAAATACCTATTCTTAGCCCTTCCGAACTCGAAACTCATCATTTTGGTATTGCATCAGAATGGCATCCATCGTTTTCGCCTGACCATAGTTTATTTCATTTCAATCGGATAGAGTCAGTTCGCAATTTTTTAAAATTTCCCCTCCTCCCCCACCGAAAAACTGTTTTTGATTTTTTCTTTTTGACAAAAGGTAATTCCGTTCGCAGTAAAGGATTGGATAATTATGCAATTTCAGAAAATACTTTCTTTTTTCTACCCGCTTATCAAATCACTACGCATGAATCCATGAGCGAAAATGCTGAGGGTTTTTTCTGCCATTTCGATATTGAAATTCTGAATAAAAATTTTTCGAAGCGTGATATTTCAAAGGAATTTTATTTTCTAAATTTTATTGGAAACCCAATTATACAGATTGATAATGAGGCATTTATACCTATTTTAAATATTTTACAAAGGCTTGAAGATGAAAATAACAACGAACGTTTGCATAAATTTGACTTAGTGAGTTTTTATTTAATGGCACTTTTTACCGAACTCAAACGTTTTTCGCAGCCACCCGTAAAAGTGAAAGAAAATTCTGCACTTCGCATTACGCAGCAATACAAAGATGCTTTGAGCCAACATATTTATCAAAAACAAAGCGTTACCGAATACGCCGATTTATTGGCAGTTTCACCCAATCACCTCAACAAATGTGTCAAAACAATTATTGGAAGACCCGCCCAAGATTTATTGAATGACATGATTCTTCTCGAAGCAAAAGTTTTATTAAAACAAACCGAACTGCCAATTGGTGAGGTTGCTTTCAAAATAACTAAGCAAAACCCAAGTGATTTTTCTCGTTTTTTCAAGTCAAAAACAGGTTTTACACCAAAGGAATACAAGCAAATGGATTGAGTTACCACACGTTATTTTGATTACTATATTAAAAATGCAAACGGAAGTAAAACACAATATTCAAAATTGTATTTGAAGTAAAAACCACATTAAAAACTATGACCTAAATCATTTTGGCTCAAAATGGATTGATTTAGCATATTTTCTGCCGTTTTCTGCGTAATTTTTCTTTAATATTCTTCTCAATTTTGTACAATTAAAAATAAGATTATCAACTTAAATAAGTAACCCTATCCACCATCAAAATTCACGCTAATTAGTACAGTCCGCTAACAATTTTAACGTTAATTTATATAAGTCTTTGGACAAAATTAATTACAATTGAAATTTTTCATAACTCATTGATAATCATCGAACCGCCGATGAGGTGTTTTACATATTCATAATTCTTCTTTTCACATACTCAAAAAAAATAATTTTAAATAGAACAATTATTATTGCGGATAATGGAATAATGAATTTCATAAAAAACCACTATTTCAACAAAACAAACCCTTACCTATACATGAAAAAAGGAATTTTCTCCTACGAAAACGGCATTGTTGCCCTCATGGCACTCACTTTTGGTTGTTTATTTTTTGACCGATTGGCACTCAATTTTCTAATGCCCTATGTTTCCAAAGATTTAAATCTAAACAATACCCAAATCGGACTTTTAGCAGGAGCTTTGTCATTGGCTTGGGCATTTTCAAGCTTTTTTACAACTGCTTGGGCAGAAACCAACAACAAAAAGAAATTGGTTTTTGTCGCAGCAGTTTTTGTCTTTTCAATTTGTTCGTTTAGTTCGGGTTGGGCAATATCGTTTGCAACATTATTGATTGCAAGGCTCGTGATGGGTTTTGCCGAAGGTCCCGTGATTCCATTGGCTCAAAACTTTGTCGAAAGAGAATCTTCACCCCATCGTTTGGGTCTTAATTCGGGTATGTTGCAAGCCTTTGGATCTGCATTATTTGGTTCAATTTTAGCCCCTGTTTTATTAGTAAAGATTGCAGAAGATTTAGGTTGGCGAAATGCTTTTTTCATCGCTGGGGTGCCTGGTTTAATTTTCGGTTTATTAGCTTGGAAATTTATCAAGAAATCAACTGCCGAGAGTACGGCTACGACTGAAAAAAAAGGACTAAATATCACAGAATTATTACAATACAATAACATCAAATGGGGCATTGGTGCTGCTTGCTGTATATTTGGGTGGTGGTTTTCAACTTTACCATTTATCTCCAATTATTTCGTAAATACACAAGGAATGTCCACTGATGATATGGGCAAAACCATGGGACTATTAGGCGTTTCAGGGCTTTTATCTTCCATAATTGTCCCAGCACTTTCTGATAAAATAGGACGTAAAAAAGTTTTATTAACATTTATTACTTTGGGGGTTTTCTATTCATTTGCAGTGCAATTTTTGGCAGGTTCGGCTTTGCATTTACCCGCCATGTTTCTGACTTATTTTACAATGGGAGCAATTCCTTTAGTTGCGGCGGTTATTCCATCTGAAACAGTACCAAATCATTTGAAAGCCAAGGCAATTGGGCTAATTACAGGAGTTGCCGAAATTGTTGGTGGTGTATTAGTTCCAGCTATTTCAGGCTTACTTTCAGATAAAGTCAATCCATCGGCATTTCTTTGGGTTTCATCAATTTTAGCTGTTTTAGGTATTTTCTTTGTACTAAAATTGCAAGAAACTCGAAAAATTTAATCAATTTTGATTCAAAAATTATTTTCGAAATTCACCAATAAAGAAAAAGATTAAACTGGCTCTTTATAAAAGATAAAGAATTCCATGAAAGGCTTTTTGAGCCGCAATGGAGTTGTATGGTATGAATTTTCTGGAAATAATATCTAACTCCCCTCATCAAAAAAAATTATAAACTACAAAAAAACCTGATGAAAATCAAACTACTCATTTTATTCATTTTCGTAAGCATTATTGAGCTTTCTGCACAAAACAAAGCCATTTTTACTGTTCAGGCAGACAAACCCATTGCCGAAATATCGCCCAATATGTGGGGTATTTTCTTCGAAGACATCAACTTAGGAGCAGATGGCGGACTGTATGCCGAACTCATCAAAAATCGCTCTTTTGAATTTTCAAAACCTCTCATGGGCTGGAAAATCACTGGCGGGAAATCATTTTATGGCTTAAATATTGGCGGTGAAATTACCATTATCAACCGTCCTGAAATGGCAAATACAAATCCTCGTTTTATGCGTGTGGTTTTGGAAAATAACTCCAAAGGAAGTTTGGGTTTAACCAACGAGGGTTTTCGAGGAATGGGCATCAAAAAAGATTTGACTTATCATTTTTCCGTGCTATACCGTCAGAAAAATGGTTTGTCAAAAATGCACTTAGAATTAATCAATGAAAAAGGTGAAATTATAGGTTCGGGCATCTTTGAACCAAGCAAATTGGGCGACCATTGGCAAAAAGGTGAAGCGAGTTTTAAAGCAACCACTACCGAACAACGAGCAAAATTCAATATTTGGTTTGAAGGTAGTGGTATTTTGGATTTGGACATGATTTCACTATTTCCGAGCGATACATGGAAAGGTAGAAAAGGTGGTTTACGAGGAGATATGGTGCAAATTTTAGCAGATTTAAAACCTGGTTTTGTTCGCTTTCCAGGCGGTTGTATTGTTGAAGGCAATGACCTTTCGCAGCGTTATCAATGGAAAAAAACGATTGGTTCAGTAGATGACAGAAAATTGATTATCAACCGCTGGAATTACGAAATGGCTCATCGCCCTACGCCCGATTATTTTCAAACTTTTGGCTTAGGTTTTTTTGAATATTTCCAAATGGCAGAAGATATTGGAGCCGAACCGCTACCGATTTTAAACTGTGGTATGGCTTGTCAATTCAATACAGCCGAACTCGCTCCCATCGAAGATATTGACCCTTATGTGCAAGATGCTTTGGATTTAATAGAGTTTGCCAATGGTGATATTACAACCAAATGGGGCAAAATTAGAGCAGAAATGGGGCATCCTGCACCTTTTAATCTAAAAATGTTGGGTGTTGGTAATGAAAACTGGGGACCACAATACATCGAACGATTAAAGATTTTTCAAGAAAAAATCAAAAAACAATATCCTCAAATGAACTTAGTTTGTAGCTCAGGAGTGGCAGCCGACGGCGAAATGTTTGATTATTTGAATGGAAATCTTCGCAAATTGAATGCTGAATTTATTGATGAACATTACTATAACCGTCCCGAATGGTTTTTGGCAAATGCCAAACGCTATGATAATTATGATAGAAAAAGCAAATCAAAGGTTTTTGCAGGCGAATACGCAGGACAAAGCGATAAAGTTGTAAGTGCTGATAATCAAAATAATTGGAAAACTGCTCTTGCCGAAGCCGCTTTTATGACAGGCTTAGAGCGTAATGCTGACGTGGTGGGCATGGCTTCGTATGCTCCGCTTTTTGGACATACTGATGGCTGGCAATGGAAACCCAATTTGATTTGGGTGGACAATCTGAAAGTTATGCCAACGCCTAATTATCAAGTACAAAAACTATATTCTACCAATAAAGGCACGCATACATTGCCTATTTTGTATAATAATCAAACCATTACTGGGCAAGATAGCCTTTATGCCACTGCAAGTTTGGATATAAAAACTAATGAGTTGATTATCAAGGTAGTAAATGCGTCAAATAAGGCTCAAACTACGGCAATAAATATCGAAAGTGGCAAGAAAATCGCATCAAAAGCTAAATTAATCTTGTTACAAAATGATAATTTGGAAGCAACTAATACGATGGAAAATCCTGCGATAATTGCTCCTAATGAAAAGGAAATTTTGCTCAATGGCAAAACGCTTTCTATTGATTTAAAAGGATATTCTTTTTCAATAATAAAAATTCAATATTGAAATTGGCGTAATAATTTACTTGATTTTGCACCATTATTATTCAGATAAAACATGAAAAAAATCTTATTTCTTTTATTCATTTCAAGTATTGGGTTTGCCCAAATGCCACAATTGTCAAAAGCGGGGAATCAAACCAAAATGATGGTTGATGGCAAGCCATTCTTGATTTTAGGCTCCGAAATGCACAATTCGACAGGCACAGACACGGCAGCTGTTACTGCTGTGATGAAGCAAGCCAAAGCAATGAATATGAACACGGTTTTGGGCTATGCTTATTGGGAAATGGTAGAGCCAACAGAAGGCAAATTCAATTTTGATTTGGTTGACCACCTAATAAAATCGGCAGAAAAGAAAAACTTAAAGCTGATTTTGGTTTGGTTTGGAAGTTGGAAAAGTACAACATCATCTTACGCTCCAGAATGGGTAAAAACCAACCCAAAGCGATTTGAAAGGTATGCTTTAAAAGATGGAACTACCCTCGAAATTTTATCGCCTTTTTGCGATGAAAACTTAAAGGCAGATACCAAAGCATACGTAGCCTTGATGCAACATTTGAAAGAAATTGATAAAAAACATACTGTAATTATGCTTCAACCTGAAAATGAACCTGGCACATTTTCAAGTTACCGAGATTTTAGCCCCAAAGCCGAAAACACATGGAATGCCAATGTACCAAATGAAGTAATGGATTATCTTAAAAACAATAAAACAAATTTATTTCCAGCCTTAGAAAAATCTTGGGCAGCCAATGGCAATAAAACCAATGGAAAATGGGCTGAGTTATTTGGCGATGTACAAGGCTATCCGCATTATGCCGAAGAACTTTTCTCGGCTTATTTTTATTCAAAATTTATAAATTCCTTAGCTGCCGAAGGTAGAAAAGTGCTTGATTTGCCAAGCTATTGCAACGGTTGGTTATATAATAAATTGAGTTATTATCCGCATGGCACTATCAACCCTCATGTGTTAGATATGTACCATGCAGCAGGAAAATCCATTGATTTTTACTCGCCTAATGTATATTCGTTGGAATATGACCAACTTTTTTCTGACTATAAAGCGGGTGGAAAAACCTTGTTTATTCCTGAAAGCATTTTATCCCCAGCGGGAATACTTTATGCCATTGGCGAGTATGATGCCATCGGTTTTGCACCTTATGGTATTGATGGCTGGACTGACGAAAAAAACAAAACTTTGCTCACAGCGGTAAACCATACGCTGGCTGAAATGAGTAGTTTGATTACCTCTAAGTTCAACTCAACAGACATGAGAGGTTTGTATCAAGCACCTATGGCTCGCAATAAATCTATCGAAATAGGCGATTATATACTATCGGTAAGTTCTGCTGAAAGCCACCGATTTGCAATTGATTTTGGGAAATCATTAGAAAAAGCAGGAAAAGAAACCATTTCATTTCCTCAACTCATGGGAATTGAAATACCTGATGGAATGCCACATCAAGAAGAGCAAAAAAGTCCACCGCCGAATCCGTTTGCAGGTTTACCAAAAGATTATGGTTCTGCAATCGTAATCAGAAATTCTGATGATGAGTTTTATATTGTTGGCTATGGTTTGAGAATAGATTTTTCTTTGAAAAGTACAATCCAATTCAACCATTTGGGCTATCGTTCGATTGATAAAGGTTATTTCAAAAACAATAATTTTATTGCTACCAAACGTTGGAATGGCGATGAACTAAAAACCGTACTTCCTGCCGATGAAATTACCGTTTTAAAAGTGAGACTTTATAGAAACTAATCTATGTGTAACAAAATTACCCAAGATACCAAGGCATTTTACTCAAAAATACAATTAAAATAACCTCAAAAATGAAACAAAAATTATTTATTGCCTCATTGTTTTTTTTAGCAACTATTTCGCTATTCGCCCAAAAAAAGTGGAGCGAAACGCAAAAAGGAACTTTTAATCTTGTCCAAAATCAAGGTGGGCAAAGCCTTGCTTATTCGCCAACGTCAGGTGTTAAAATATTAACTGTCAATGGATTAGCTTTCAAAGATTTAAACAAAAATGGCAAACTTGATAAGTTTGAAGATTGGCGTTTGCCAGCCGATGCTCGTGCCAAAGACTTGGCGACAAAACTAAGTGTTGAAGAAATTGCGGGTTTGATGTTGTATTCTGCTCACCAATCAATTCCTGCACGTGCGGGAGGATATTTTGCAGGAACATATAACGGACAACCATTCAAAGCTGGCGAAACCGACCCAAGCGATTTGACCGACCAACAAAAGAAGTTTTTGAAAGACGATAATCTTCGCCACGTATTACTTACGACCGTGCAAAGCCCCGAAATTGCGGCTCAATGGAACAATAAATTACAGGCTTTTTGCGAAAGTGTAGGTTTCGGCATTCCTGCTAATAATAGCACCGACCCACGCCACGGCACAAAAGCAAAAGCCGAATACGATGCTGCCTCAGGTGGAGAAATTTCGATGTGGCCAAGTTCATTGGGCATGGCAGCCACTTTCGACCCAAGTGTGGTTAAAAAATTTGGAGAAGTTGCCGCTGCCGAATACCGTGCTTTGGGTATAACCACGGCACTTTCGCCACAAGTTGATATTGCCACTGAGCCTCGTTGGGCAAGATTCAACGGTACTTTTGGCGAAAGCCCTTACCTTTCGGCAGCCATGGGACAAGCTTATTGCGATGGTTTTCAAACGACCAAAAATGCAATAACAGGTTGGGGTTTTGGTAGCGTAAATGCAATGGTAAAACATTGGCCAGGTGGTGGTTCGGGCGAAGCAGGGCGTGATGCACATTATGCCAACGGAAAATTTGCCGTTTACCCAGGCAATAATTTCGACGCCCATTTGATACCCTTTACCCAAGGTGCTTTTAAGCTAAAAGGAAAGACAGCTATGGCTTCAGCCGTGATGCCTTATTATACCATTTCGTGGAATCAAGATGTAAAAAACCACGAAAATGTAGCCAATAATTACAATAAATATATCGTTAGCGATTTGCTAAGAACAAAATATAAATATGATGGTGTAGTTTGTACCGATTGGCTCGTAACTGGAGACCACAAAGCCATGGATGTGTTTATTGATGGAAAAACTTGGGGCGTTGAAAACTTGACTATGGCGGAGCGTCATTACAAAATTTTAATGGCGGGCGTGGACCAATTTGGCGGAAATAACGATGCAAAACCTGTTATCGAAGCTTATCAAATGGGGGTTAAGGAATTTGGAGAAGACAAAATGAGAGCAAGAATGGAGCAATCAGCCGTGAGATTATTGAAGAATATTTTCAGAGTGGGCGTTTTTGAAAATCCATACTTAAATCCAGAAGAAACAAAAGCCGTTGTGGGCAAGCCTGAGTTTATGAAGTTGGGCTACGAAACACAATTAAAATCAGTTGTTTTGTTAAAAAACCAAGCCAAAATATTGCCTATTAAAGCGAAAAAGACAATTTATGTGCCAAAACGTTTCAGTCCAGCCAGTCGCAATTTCTTGGGAATGGAAACACCTGCTTCTACCGATTATCCAGTAGAAATAGATTTGATTAAAAAATACTATAATGTAACTGACAATGCCGACGAAGCCGATTTTGCCTTAGTTTTTATTCAAAATCCTACGGCAACGATGGGTTATGACAAAGAAGATTTGAAAAATGGAGGCAATGGCTACATTCCAATAAGTTTGCAGTACGGCGATTATACCGCTACCGAAGCTCGTGAAAAAAGTATTGCAGGTGGCGACCCAATGGAAAATTTTACTGACCGTGGTTATAAAAACAAATCAGCAAAAACTGCCAATATTACTGATGCTCAATTGGTTGCAGAAACCAAAGCTAAGATGAAAAACAAACCTGTGATTGTATCGGTAAGCACCACAAATCCAATGGTTTTCAGCGAAATAGAAAAAGACGCTGCTGCTATTTTGGTCAATTTTGGAGTACAAGACCAAGCATTATTAGAAATTATTTCAGGAAAAGCAGAGCCTTCGGCACTTTTACCAATGCAAATGCCAGCAAATATGACAACCGTAGAAAAACAAGAAGAAGACGTGCCTTACGACATGATTCCTCACAAAGATTCAGATGGAAATAGCTATGATTTTGGTTTTGGAATGAACTGGAAAGGCGAGATAAAAGACGGTAGAGTTTTAAAATTTAAAAAGTAAATCATGCTTAAATTCAAATAAAGAAAATATAGAGAATTTGAATAAGATTCTTTAAGCTATAAGTTTATACAGAACGTTGATTTTCTTAAATTGGCGTTCTGTATTTTATTTTGTATGATGAATATCTTATGTTATAAACTAAGTTTTTTGATACATTTACAAAACTTTATTCTTAAAACGTAATAGTGCGTATTTTAACAATGCAAAATAAACTTTTCAATAATCAAGTAGCCATCGTGACGGGAGCGGGAGTGGGCATCGGTTTTGAAGTGGCTCGCCAACTCGCCATACAAGGGGCAAAGGTAGTTTTAAATGATATTGATATAGATTTGGCGAAGTCAGCCAGTCAAAAAATCAGTGAGCAAGGTGGAATTTGCGAGGCATTCGGTGGAGATATTTCAGAAATAAAAACCATCGAAGGAATCGTAAAATTTGCAGTAACAACTTTCGGAAAATTAGATATTTTGGTGGCAAATGCAGGAATTACCACTTTCGGTAGTTTCTTAGAATATCAACCCGAATCCATGCAAAAACTATTGCAAATCAACCTTTTCGGAACGTTTTTCTTGACGCAAGCAGCTACAAAACAAATGGTTTTGCAAGGGCAAGGTGGAAGTATTTTATTAACATCTTCCGTAACCGCTCATGCTGCACACCTAAACTTGGCAGCTTATGGAATGACCAAAGCGGCAATCGACCAATTGTCCAAAAACTTAATTGTAGATTTAGCACCGCACCATATCAATATAAATACAATTGTGCCAGGGGCAACCCTAACCGAACGCACACTTGAAGATGCCGAATATATCAAAACTTGGTCGAGAATTACGCCATCGGGCAGACCCGCAACAGTAGAAGACATTGCCAATGCAGCTTTATTTTTGGTTTCGCCTTTATCTCGACAAATCATGGGTCAAAATCTCGTGATTGATGGTGGTTGGGTTTCGGTGGGAGTTTCGCCTTATTAGCTTCGGCTACGCTCAGCTGCCAATTTGATATAAAACAATAAAAATATGATACGACACTCTGTAATTTTAAAACTAAAAGCGGACATCAATTCAGCAGACAAACAAGCATTTTTCGCTGCTGTTGATAAACTCGCCGTAATTCCTGATGTTCAAAAATTTGAGGTTTTGAAGCAAATTAGCTCAAAAAACAAGTTTGAATATGGCATTTCGATGGAATTTGATAATCAAGAACAATACGATATTTACTCCAATCATGCTGAACATCAGGCATTTATTCAAAACTTTTGGATGAAATCTGTCGAAGATTTTTTGGAAATAGACTACGTATTGATATAGTAAATAATTTTAAAAAGCATTTTCATATACCAACTCTACAACCATGAAAAACCTAATTATACCACTTTGTTTTTTGTTGCTTTTGTCTTGTTTAAAACCAGTTCAGAATTCAACAAAAACAACCAATTTGACTACAAATGCAGGCATTTTTACTAAAAACCAAGTCGAAAGTGGCTCTGTTCTTTATACCAATAGTTGCGTGGTTTGTCATGGAAGAGATTTACGAGGAACTGAAGGTGGTACTTCATTAATTGGTGAGCGTTTTATTGCAAAATGGAATGAAAAAACTTTAGGAGAACTCTTTGAATTGACAAAAAATACAATGCCAAAGACAAATCCTCATTCGTTGGATGATGCTTCTTATGCCTCACTTTTAGCTTATATTTTGAGTGCAAATGGTTTTCCTACGGGAAGTACTGATTTACCTTCAAATAAGAAGGCATTACAAAATATTTTAGTCGAATCGCCACCGCCTTCGAGGGTAAGCATGCGATTTACCCCCAATATGAATGTTCAAAAACCTCAAACAATTGAGGGCGAATGGCTGCAACACAGAGGCGATTTTGCCAGTACAAATTATTCTCCATTGACACAAATCAATAAAGAAAATGCCCCAAATCTGAAAATTGCATGGCGTTGGAAAACCGACAATTTTGGCTCAAGTCCAGAGTTTTATTTCAAAGCTACGCCATTGATGGCAAAAGGAATATTATATACAACCGCAGGTTTGAGCAGAACAGTAGCCGCAATTGATGCCGAAAATGGAGAAACATTATGGACTTTCAGATTCGATGAAAAAGAACGAAAAACTTATGTGCCTCGTCAGAATTCGGGTAGAGGAGTTGCTTATTGGTCTGCTCCCGAAAAAGGAAAAGACCGAGTAATTTATATCACACCAAGTTTTCAACTAATAGCTTTAGATGCTCAAACAGGGCATTTAATTACTGATTTTGGCGAAAATGGTGTTGTTGACTTAAAAAAAGGCTTGGGCGTTGACCCAATCACATCAACAATTGGCTCAACTTCTCCTCCAATAATTGTCAATGATGTCATCATTATGGGAGCAAGTTTTCCTGTGGGATTAGCTCCAGCTTCCAAAAGTCAAGTGAGGGGTGACATCATGGGTTATGATGTCAAAACAGGCAAACAATTATGGATTTTCCATACAATTCCTCAACAAGGCGAAGAAGGCAATGAAACTTGGGAAAAAGAAAGTTGGAAATACACAGGAAATGCAGGAGTATGGGCTCCACTCACAGCCGACCCCGAATTGGGCTATGTTTATTTGCCCTTGGAGGCCGCAACTGGCGATTTTTACGGTGGCCATCGACCGGGAAATAATTTATTTTCGCAAAGTCTGGTTTGTTTAGATGCAAAAACGGGTAAAAAAGTATGGCATTATCAGTTGATTCATCATGATATTTGGGATTATGATTTGCCAGCTCCACCAATTTTGACCACCATTGTTGTTGATGGAAAATCAATAAAAGCAGTTGTGCAAGTTACAAAACAAGCATTTGCCTTTGTTTTTGATAGAATAACTGGTAAACCAGTTTGGCCAATTGAAGAGCGTCCTGTACCTCAAAGTGATGTCAAAGGCGAATGGACTTCTCCAACGCAGCCATTTCCAACCAAGCCAGCAGCTTTCGACCGACAAGGTTATTCAGATGATATTTTAGTAGATTTTACGCCAGAAATCAAAAAAGAAGCCTTGAAAATCGTCAGTAAATTTAAGAAAGGGCCACTTTTTACACCAGTAAGTGTTTATAATCCACCAAATAATTTAGGTACATTGATGCTCCCCGATGCCGTAGGTGGTGCTAATTGGCAAGGCGGCGTATTTGACCCAGAAACTGGAGTGCTATATATTTCTTCAAGTACAGTTATTCGTCCAATGAGTTTAGAATCTGCCCCAAAAATATCAGACATGGACTATGTGGCCTATATGGGTAGTGCCAGAATTGGCCCTTATGGTTTGCCTTTGGTAAAACCACCTTATGGCCGAATCACAGCCATTGACCTAAACACAGGCAACCATAAATGGATGATACCCAATGCCGACACACCAAGTTGGGTCAAAGATGTTCCAGCCTTAAAAAATATTGATATTCCACGAACGGGCTTGCCCGACCGAGTAGGAATGTTAGTAACAAAAACACTGTTGTTTGCGGGTGAAGGAGCAGGTTTATATGGTTCTGATGGTGGTGGCGGAAATAAATTTAGAGCCTACGATAAAGTAACGGGTGAAATTATTTCTGAGATTGAATTACCTGCCAATCAATCAGGTATTCCGATGACTTATTCGGTCAATGACAAGCAGTATATTGTTGTTGCCGTAGGTGCTGTTGGGCATCCTGGCGAGTTAGTCGCATTATCACTTTGATTTCTTATAAAATCAGCATAGTACATGACTGTCAATGAATTGTACTATTATATCTTTGTATTTTCATTTTTCTTCCTTAAAACCTATGAAAAAATATTCAATTGCAGCCATTGCATTTTTTGCAATGCTCAGTAATATTTCAGAAGCCCAAACCCTTCAACAAAATTTTCAAACTCCGCCCAATTCTGCAAAACCAAGAGTTTGGTGGCATTGGATGAATGGAAATATCTCGAAAGAAGGTATCCAAAAAGATTTAGAATGGATGAGCCGTGTCGGAATCGGAGGTTTTCAAAACTTTGATGCAGCCTTATTTACGCCCGTGGTAGTGCCGAAGAAAATAGTCTTTATGACTCCCGAATGGAAAGATGCCTTCAAATTTACAACCGAATTTGCCGACAAAAAAGGCCTTGAAATGGCCATAGCTGGTTCGCCAGGTTGGAGTGTAACGGGTGGCCCGTGGGTTAAACCAGAAGATGCCATGAAGAAATATGTTTGGGCCGAAGCTTTGGTTGAAGGTGGAAAAAAACAGACAATCAAACTGCCAAGACCCTCAGACCAGATTAGTAAATTTCAAGATGCTTTTTCGGATGGAAGTAGTGTTACGGGCGGTTTTGTTGGCGAAAAACCACGTTTTTATCGAGATGCACTGGTGATTGCCTATAAATTGCCAAGCAACGAAAAACATTTGATGGATGCAAAACCCAAAATGAGTAAAAGTGGTGGAGACTTTGACACAGCCTTGTTGATCGACCACGATTTAAGCAAAACCTTCCTTTTGCCTCCAACCGAAGTAGGCAAAGATATGTTTGTTCAATACGAATTTGACTCGCCACATACTTTCAAGGCTTTTGCCGTAGGAGTAGGAGCTGCTGGCGGATTGGCAGAATTTAACGGTTTGCCCGGTAATCGCCGACTCAAAGTAAGCGATGATGGTGTTAATTTCAGAACTGTTGCCACAGTTTCAGGTTCTACCAACCCATTTTTAACAGTTGCGATTTCACCGACCACGGCCAAATACTGGCGTATGTGCTTCGAGACACTTCCTGCTTCTATCAATCCGATTGCTGCCATGATGGGTGCTGGTGGCGAACCTAAACCCGAAGGTGCAAATATCTCAGAATTTGTACTTTTTAATACTTCTCGTATCGACCAAGCTGAAGATAAAGCTGGTTTTACACCATGGAAAGAAGATGGTAAACTTAACGGTGGGGATAATGTTGAGGCTATTTCGACACAAGACGTAGTTGATTTAACTGGAAAAATGAATGCCGATGGTAGCCTCGAATGGGATGTGCCAGCAGGAAATTGGATGGTAGTTCGTATGGGATATTCGCTCACTGGACGTCAGAATCATCCTGCTTCACCAGAAGCAACTGGACTTGAAGTTGATAAACTCGATAAAGAAGCTGTGAGTCGATACATTAATACTTACTTAGATATGTATAAAGATGCTACTGGTGGTTTGATGGGAGCAAAAGGACTGCAGTACATGGTTTTGGATAGCTACGAAGCAGGACACATGAACTGGACAAAAGATTTTCCTACCGAATTTCAGAAACGTCGTGGATATGATTTAATAAAATGGATTCCTGTGCTTACGGGCAGAGTCGTAACAAGCCTTGAATCAAGTGAAAAATTCCTGTGGGATTTCAGAAAAACCATCGGTGAAATGATTGTCGAAAATCATTATGATGTAATTGGCGAAGAGTTGCACAAAAGAGGCATGAAACGTTATACCGAATCGCATGAAGGTGGACGTATTTATTTGGCAGATGGAATGGACGTAAAACGCAATGCAGAAATCCCGATGTCGGCAATGTGGACTCCAGGAAGTTTGGCAGGAGGTGCTGACGAAGAAGTGCGTAGCGAAGGAGACATTAGAGAATCGGCATCGGTAGCAAATATTTATGGAAAACCAATTGTAGCAGCAGAATCAATGACTTCGGTAGGGAAACCTTTTCAAGAAAACCCTGAACGTCTCAAACGTACTGCTGATTTAGAATTTGCGTCAGGACTCAATCGCTTTGTGATTCATACTTCGGTGCATCAGCCACTCGATGACAAAAAACCTGGTTTTTCACTCGGGCCATTTGGTCAGTATTTTACTCGTCAAGAAACTTGGGCAGAAGCAGGTGGCAAAGCATGGATGGATTATTTGGGAAGAAGCTCATATATGTTGCAGCAAGGTAGAAACGTAGCTGATGTTTTATACTACTACGGAGAAAATACCAATATTACTTGGGTTACTCGTGAAAAATTACCAAATATTCCTGCGGGATATGAATTTGATTTTGCAAACTCATCGGCTTTAATCAATGCTATTCAAGCTAAAAATGGTCAATTAGTAGCTCAAAGTGGCAATACTTACAAAGTTTTGATGCTTGATGAATCGGCCAGATTTATGACATTGCCTGTTTTGAAAAAAATTAAAACATTGGTTGATGCAGGTATAAAAGTAGTAGGAGCAAAGCCCGAAAAATCACCAAGTTTGGCCGATAATGAAGCAGAGTTTCAGAAATTAGCAAACGAAATTTGGTCAAAATCAAACATAATATCGTTTGATAAAATCAATGTTCAACCCGATGTTATTATTTCAAATGCGAAAAACAAAATTCTATATCGCCATCGTCAATCGGCCGAGCAAGATATTTATTGGCTCGACAACAGAAGCGATAATACTACCGATGCCGAAGTGAGTTTCAGAGTTACAGGAAAAGTGCCAGAATTGTGGAACGCCCAAACAGGAAAAACTGAAAAAGTGAGCTATCAAATTAAAGATGGTAGAACAATCGTTCCGCTAAAATTTGAATCTTGGGAGGCGTATTTCATCGTTTTCAAAGATAAATCTACTTCAAATAGTGTTGCTATTGCACCAAAAAAAGAAGCAGTTTTAAGCCAAATGTCAAGCCCTTGGAAAGTAAGTTTCAATGATAAAAATGCAACGTTTGATAAATTAGTTTCTTGGTCAGAAAATGCAGATTCTGACATCAAATATTTCTCAGGAACTGCTTCTTATAAAAATACATTTAAAGTAGTATCAGTTGATAAATCAGCAGGCTATATCATTGATTTAGGCGATGTGAAATACGTTGCCGAAGTAATCGTAAATGGCAAAAATGTAGGTACAGCTTGGAAAAAACCTTTCAAATTGGATATTTCGGAAGCTATAAAAGCAGGAGAAAACACAATTCAAGTGAAAGTAACCAATACTTGGGTAAACAGATTGGTGGGTGATGCTCAACCCGATGTAAAAGTAAAAACTACGTTTACAACGATGCCATTTTATAGAGCAAATTCACCTTTAGTAGCCTCGGGAATGATTGGAGAGGTGAAGGTTTTAATGGCAAAATAGAAGTAAACAGATAAAAGTAGAGGCTCAATTTCAATCATATATTTGATTAGAATTGAGCCTTCTTATGTATTTGGTTGCTATTAAGATTGTTTGATTTTCGTAAGTATTGATTTGAAAAGTGTTAAAGAAAGTGAGCATAAAGCAGTAATTTTGTAGGATAATTTAAAACCTATTTTTTATCAAAATGAACTTCCTAAATCAAAACATTTCTTTTAGAATTACTTTCTTATTTTTTCTTTTTTGTAATGGTGTTGTTTTTGCCCAAAAAATAGATTCACTAAAAAAAGCAGAACCATTACAAGCATCGGGCAATATTCAAATAACCAATAATGGCGTATCTCTTTTTCCAAATTTAATGCTTGGAAAGCCCGCCGCAATTATTAATTTGACAGTTGGGAAAAAACATGTTTTCTTTGAACCAGAACTCCGTTGGAGACTTAACGGTGAGCCGTGGTCGTACATTTTTTGGCTGCGATACCGCCCCAAACGCACCGAGCATTTTAGTTGGCATGTAGGTGCTCATCCGTCCTATGTTATACGTTCGAGTCAGGTAGTCATTAATAATAAAACCGAAAATCGTTGGGTTTCGCAACGCTATTTTGCGGGTGAATTTGTACCTGTTTGGCATCAATCTCCTAAATTCTCATTAGGTTTACATTTGCTTGCCTCAAAAGGATTAGACCCTAATGCCATTCAAAAAAGTACGTACATTTCGCTCCAGCCTCGTTTTCCCAATATCGGAATTTCAAAAAAATATTATTTAGGCTTCTTTCCGCAGATTTTTCATTTGACTTTAGACGATAAAAAAGGCATTTATTATAGCCAAATGCTTAGTTTGAATAGAAAAAAGCTACCTGTGTATGTATCTACAATATTTACATATAAACTAAAATCAACGATTGTGGGCGATAATGTGGTTTGGAATGTTGGTTTAAACTACCGCTTATAAATACAATTTTATGGAAAACATTGCAAGGCTTGAATCGCTCGAAGAGTTTTATAAACGAAAATTCGATTGGATTCCCGAAAATCTGAGTCGTGATATTGGGCATGTAAATGTGTTCAGATTACCGCATCCAATGAAAAAACCAGTGCCGTATCGCCGACGAGATTTCTTTAAAGTTACACTCTGTCGGGGTGGTAGCCGCATTCATTATGCCGATAAAATTTTTTCGTTCGAGAAACAAGCCCTTGTTTTTTCAAATCCATTTATTCCTTATAAATGGGAACACATCGAGGATGAAGTTTCGGGTTTTTATGTAGTCTTCAATGCTCGTTTTTTCAATCAGTTCGGGAATCTGATTCAATACGAAGTATTTCAACCAACGGGTACCCACGTTTTTGAGTTAGACGAAACTCAGTTTGATTATTTGTGTAAAATAGTTGAAAAAATAGAAGCCGAACTCGACTCCGAGTACATTCATAAATACGATGCCATCAGAAATCTGATTTATGAGTTGATTCATTTTGCCATGAAAACTCGTCCATCGACTCGCATTGAGCAGCTACCGATTAATGCTTCACAGCGAATCTATTGGTTATTTTTGGAATTACTCGAAAGACAGTTCCCGATTGACGAAAATCATACTGAAATCAAGCTAAGAACTGCCTCCGATTTTGCCGACCAGCTAAATATTCACGTCAATCATCTCAATCGTTCGGTCAAAGAAACAAGTGGCAAAACGACGTCAAATTTAATCGGTGAAAGGCTTTTGCAAGAAGCCAAAATCATGCTCAAACAAAGTAAATGGAATGTGTCGGAAATTGCATTTTCTTTAGGTTTTACGGAGGTTACCCATTTTAATAATTTCTTTAAAAAACATACTCAAATAAGTCCGAGCAAGTTTAGAAGTATTTGATTTTCGTATCCTTTTATTTGTTTTTAGTTATTTATGATGCACTGTATGTTTAACATTTGTAATGTTAAGACTTACAAAAAACACCAAGTTAAATGCAAAAAAGAAAATTAGGAAATCAAGGCTTAGAGGTTTCGGCACTTGGTTTAGGTTGTATGGGAATGAGTTTTAGCTATGCTCCATTTCCACCAAAAGAAGACTCAATAGCACTCATCAGAAGTGCAGTGGAACAAGGTATAACTTTTTTTGATACGGCCGAAGTTTATGGTCCATATACCAACGAAGAGTTGGTAGGCGAAGCCTTAACACCATTCAAAAATGGAGCGGGCGGCGTTTCGCTTGTAATCGCTACCAAATTTGGTTTTAATATCGTTGATGGAAAAATGGTAGGTGTAAATAGCCGCCCCGAAAACATCAGAAAAGCAGTTGAAGGCTCACTCAAAAGATTAGGAGTTGATTGTATCGACTTACTTTGCCAACACCGAGTTGACCCAAATGTGCCGATTGAAGATGTAGCTGGAACTGTAAAGGATTTAATAAAAGAAGGAAAAGCTAAGTATTTTGGTATGTCAGAAGCAGGTGCAAATACTATTCGCAAGGCCCATGTGGTTCAGCCAGTTTCGGCTTTGCAAAGTGAATATTCGCTTTGGACTCGTAATCACGAAGTCGAAATCATTCCAACTATCGAAGAACTCGGCATTGGTTTTGTGCCTTTTAGTCCACTTGGCAAAGGTTTCTTGACTGGTGCAATGGACGAAAATCGTAAGTTTGAAGCACAGGATATTCGTTCAATTATTCCAAGATTTACTGAGGAAGCTCGCATTGCCAACAAGGCGTTGGTAGATGTCATTGCTAAATTTGCCGAAAGAAAAAATGCAACCAATGCACAAATAGCCTTAGCGTGGGTATTGGCTCAAAAACCTTGGATTGTGCCGATTCCTGGCACAACGAAAATTCATCGTTTGACAGAAAATAACGGTGCAGTTAATATTAGTTTTACGGTAGAAGAATTAACCGAACTAACCGCAGCCTCAGAAGAGGTAAAAGTAATGGGGACACGTTATACCGAAGCCCAAGAAAAAGCAACTGGTTTATAAAAAAATGCCACGAAATGATAAAACTCGTGGCATTTTTTCTATTTAACACTATACAAATTTAAGCTAAAAAATTCATGAAAGATTGAATAGGAGAAATTCCCTTTTTTTAAAATCAACTTGTTAAATTAGTCTGTAATTTCTTTTGACTTTAACCATTATTAAGTCGTATTTTGCATAAAAAACCTTAACAATATGAAAAACATGAAATTAATTGCCCTACTGCTTTTTACTTTAGGAATTAGCCAATTTGCCTACTCAACCAATGCCGCCAACCCCGAATACACCTTAGTGGTTGAGGGCTTTGCTTGGGGGCCGATGGTAAATAAAGTAATTGTAGGAGTGGATGCTCCAACCAAAACAGCTGATATGCAAGATTATGTCGTTGTTGCCGAAAGAAGCCATGCTTGTGCCGAAGTACCCGCTGCTTTTGCCAAAGGAAACAGAACCATAGTTTTTGCGTTTGTGTCTGATAATAAAGGAAATAGAGTAGAAGAAGGCTCATTTGTTACGCTTATTTTGGCAGTTGCACCAAATTCTCCTATTTGTTCGGCATTGCAATATTCACAAAAAGCAGCTTGTCGTGGCAATAAATGGGTGGACTACAAAGTAACCGTTACAAACACCAAAACCAACCAAGTTTGGAACAAAGAGAAAAACCGAATTATGCCTATTGGTGATGATTTTGACCTTACTGGAAAATTTGAATATGAGCCTGGCAAAAGCCTCACTTATGCTCACTTTACTCCTGCAAAAGTGATTAGTCCTAAAGCTCCTCTTATAATCTGGTTGCATGGTGGTGGTGAAGGTGGTACAGACCCAAGTATAGCATTGATGGGCAATAAAGCCTTTAATTATGCTTCGCCTGAAATTCAAAAATATTTTGGTGATGCGTTTGTACTTGTACCCCAAACCCCAGGTGCTTGGATGCACGATAAAGATGGCAAAACCCAGTCAGGAAGTGGCGAAGATGTTTATAATGTGGGACTTATGAAGCTCATAAAAAATTATGTAAACGAAAATCCGTGGATTGACCCTAAGCGAATTTATATAGGTGGGTGCTCCAATGGAGGCTATATGACGCTGAAATTGATTTTGAAAGAGCCAAATTATTTTGCAGCGGGTTATATCAGTGCATTGGCGTATCAGTCGCAATATATTACTGATGCTCAAATAAATAGCATAAAAAATGTACCGATTTGGTTCATCCAAGCCAAAGACGATAAAACAACCGACCCTTTGTTGACGGCAGTTCCTGTCTATGAAAGACTCAAAAAAGCAGGTGCAAAAAATATTCATTTTAGCTTTTTCGACCATGTAATTGATTTAACAGGAATGTTTGGTGGAGAAAACTATTATTTCAACGGACATTGGTCGTGGATATATTCACACGATAATCAAGTCTTTAAAGATTTTGATGGCTCGTATGTCAAACTAAACGGCAAGCCAGTTTCGTTGATGGAATGGATGGCTGCTCAGGCGAAGAAATAGACAAAAAAAATCAAATTCTCTTGAAATAGTCTTTTAGATTCAATGCCGAATGAAGAACGAATTTCTTCAAAACGTCGATTAAAGATTGGTATCCGTCTAAAAAAAACCGAAGATTAAATATTATACCGTAATTTGCCTAAAATCTAAAATTAAAACAAAACTAACATTGAACCATTAATTATGAAACTCGTATTCTTAAAAACAAAAAACTCTCAGGTATGAAATATTATATCATAGAGCAAGACCAAGTTTTTGATGGTATGAAACCTTTGGAAGCCCTCAAATTGAGTAAGGAAGGCATAATCAAGTTTGGGTTTAAATAAAAAAAACTTTAGCAAAACACATAAAATGCAGAGTTCTTGTAAAAGGACTCTGCATTTTTATATGAAAAATTCTCTAATTCAAACCCCGATATTCATTCGGACTCACACCAATTTTTTGCTTAAAAAGCCTCGTAAAATGCTGTGGATATTTGTAACCCAGTCCATAAGCTATTTCGCTGATAGACTTGCTTTGGTCAAAAAACTGTTCTTTGGCTACATCAATCACTTTGGTTTGAATATATTCTAAGGCAGATTTGCCCGTTTCTTTTTTTACTAAATCACCAAAATAATTGGCCGATAAATGCAGTTTTTCGGCACAATAAGCTACCGAAGGCAAACCTTCGATTTGAGGTAGGTTCGACTCAAAATATTCATTGAGCAAATGTTCGAATCTATTTAAAATATCCTTATTTATATTCTCACGGGTAATAAACTGACGGTCGAAGAAACGCACGCAATAGTTTAGAAATAACTCTATATTGTTTACTATCAAGGTTTTGCTATGTTTGTCAATACCTCTTTCGAGTTCTTCTTTAATTTTTGTGAAGCATTCTAATACAATTTGCAGCTCACGAGTTGAAATATGTAAGGCTTCATTGACATCATAGGAAAAGAAACCGTATTCTTTGATGGTTCTGCCCAAAGCCGTACCTCGAATAAAATCAGGGTGAAATACCAAAGCCCAACCAGTGGGTTGTATCAAAACATCATCGGGTAAATCGAAACCAAAAGTCTGATTGGGAGAGATAAAAAGCAAAGTTTCTTCTTGATAGTCGTATTTGCTGCGTCCATACTGGAAATCTTCGCAACGAACATCTTTCAAAAAAATAATATATAGCTCAGAAAGATATTTGGTTGCTTGAATTTTTACTGATTTCGACTGGTCAAGTACACTAACCAAAGGATGCAAAGTTTCTTGCCCTCTACGAGAATTGAACTGGGTAACGCTACTTAGTTTTTCGATTTTCTCCATGTTTTTAATGCTATTGAATCAAAAATACGATAAATTTTAAAGCCTATTCAATTTACTCTTGATTATCAGTAAAAATGGTAAATGATGCCGTAAAACAGGTAAGTAGAAATAAGAAAAAGCTCAAGAACTTTGCAGAAAACAAACAATACTTTTCTATGAAACCAATAACTTTACTTTTGGGCCTAATATTTTCCTTTTATTGTTCTTTTTCTCAAAGTACCGACAGCACCCAAACGCCAAGTTTTTTTCGTGGACAAATAACCGCCACAAACAATGGCGTTTCGCTGATACCTACTTTTTCGCTGGGAAAACCTGCGGTTTTGTTCGATTTAAATATCGGAAAAGGTCGCCTAAGTTTTGACCCAATGATTAGGTTTAGCATGAATGGTAAACCTTGGGCTTTTGTTTTTTGGTGGCGATACAAACTCATTCAGCAAAAGAAATTTACACTTGGTTTGGGAGCTCATCCTTCGGTGGTTTTCAGAGATATTTCGGTGTTTGAAAGTGGCATTTCGAGAAACTTCTTAGCCGCCCAACGATACTTTGCTTGGGAGGCTTCTCCAACCTACATTATTAACAAGAATGCCAGTTTGGGGCTGTACTATTTAGGCTCGAAAGGACTCACCAAGGATATTGTGCAAAACACTACTTTTTTAGCAGTACGAAGTGTAATAAGTATGAATCTATCTAAAAGCTTTACATTGGGTTTAATTCCACAAGCATATTATCTCAAAATGGATGATAAAGAAGGTACTTATATAAACGCAACTGTAAATTTATACAAAAAGGATTTCCCTGTTTCGTTAAATGTAATTACAAGTAAAGCACTCAAAACTCAAATTATTGGTAAAGATTTTTTGTGGAGTATTGGTTTGGTTTACAACATTAATAATAAGTACAAAAAGTTGAAATAACATTCAATTCAGCCCCCGAAATTCATTCGGACTAACCCCCACTTTTTGCTTAAAAAGCCTCGTAAAATGCTGTGGATATTTGAAGCCCAATTCATAAGCCACTTCGCTGATTGATTTGGTTGTGTCCAAAACTTTCTCTTTGGCAGCTTCCAATAGTTTTAGATGAATAAATTCTAAAGCTGATTTACCCGTTTCTTTTTTGATTAAATCTCCAAAATAATTGGCCGAAAGATGTAATTCGTCAGCAAAATAAGCAACCGATGGTAAACCTTCGGCTTTGAGTTTTTCGCTAAAAATATATTGGTTTAGTAAAGTTTCAAACTGCTCAATGGTGCCTTGATTGGCATTTTCACGGGTAATAAATTGGCGGTCGTAAAATCTTGAACAATACTTCAAAAGTAATTCGAGGTTTGCTACAATCAGTTTTTTGATATGTCGGTCAATATTTTGACTGATTTCGTTAACAATATTTTCAAAACACTGATTTACAACTTCTCTCTCTCTATCTGATAGATGCAAAGCTTCACTCGACTGATAACCAAAGAATGAATATTCATGAATTTGTTTGCCCAAACTCGAGCCTTTGATAATATCAGGATGAAAAATTAGAGCCATGCCATAAGGTTGATGTAGTTCACCCTCTGGTTCATGGGTAATTATCTGATTTGGGCTAAAAAACACCATACTACCCTCAGCATAATCGTAATATTTATTGCCGTATCGAATATCTCCGCAGTTTGTTTCTTTGATGATAATCGCATAAAAACCCAGCGTAAACTTGGTTCTTGCCAATTCATTTGACATATTCAAATCAACCAAATTGATGAGCGGATGCAACTTTTTGTTGTTAAACATCTCGCTGTATTTCTTTATTGTATCGTAAATTATCATCGCTTTTTTTTTCTTCAAAACTATGTATAAAAAATAGTATCTAAATGGCCATCCGTGAAATTGGTAAGTAAAACCGTAATATGTATAAAAGTAATAGAATTGGTGAAGACTACCTTTTGAAGTATTATTTTACAATCACTTAACAGCCTTTAAATGAAGCTTTTATACATTATTTCCTTTTCATTGATTTTTTCGTTTGCAATTGCTCAATCGACAGATAGCACCAAAAATATTTCTACTTTTTCTGGTTCGGTTGGCTTTACTCATAATGGTTTTTCAATTATCCCTACGTTTTCATTGAATAGCCCAGCTTTTGTGGCCAATTTATCTATCAGAAAAAAGAAATTCAGCTTTGAACCTGATATTCGTTTAGTTCCAAATTCCCAAAATGGTGGTTTGATTTGGTGGTTGCGTTATCGTTTGGTCGATAACAAAAAGTTTGCTTTGAGAGTTGGTACTCACCCTGCCTTTACGCTCATTCGCCGAACAGATACCGAAAATGGAACTACAAAAGAAATCACCGAAATGCTCCGTTTTCTGGCCTTTGAGGTTGTTCCGAGTTATCAATTCAATAATAAAATTGGTGTAAGTGCCATGTATTTGCAAGGAAACGGACTTCAAAAACACGGCCCTCAACTGACTCGTGTTTTGTTCCTGAACACAAACATTATCAATATTGGCTTGGGCAAAAATCTTAGTTTTAATCTATTTCCTTACATTTATTTTTTATATACCGATGGCTACCGAGGCGATTATTTGACAGTTACAGGTGCTTTAGTTCATAAAAAACCGCCGTTTAGCTTGCAATCGACTATTAATCAGACATTTAACTCTGATGTGCCTGGCAATAAAGATTTTATGTGGAATGTAACGCTTAATTATAATTTCAAGAAAGTTTTCAAGAAAATAAACTAAATATCCAGCAAAATGAAACGATTAATTATACTCTCTTTTGTGCAATTATTTATAGGATTGTGTGTTTATTGCAAGGCCGAAAATAAAGTTTCTCTACAAAATATGGCTAAAAATATTAATCCGATGAGCGAAAATAAACTGAAAATTAAAATTGGCGAAAAAACTTTCACTGCCACGCTTTTAGACAACCCAACGACCACTGCTTTTAAAGCTCTTTTGCCATTGACAATCAAAATGAATGAGCTAAACAATAACGAAAAGTATGTAGATTTGTCCAAAAGTTTGCCTATTAATCCTTCCGTGCCTACAAGCATTCAATCGGGTGATTTAATGATGTACGGCAAAAAAACTTTAGTGTTATTCTACAAAGGTTTTTCTACTTCATACAGTTATACCAAAATCGGAAAAATTGATGATGTAACGGGACTTGTGGCGGCACTTGGTAGTGGCGATATAAGTATTACTTTTGAACAGGAATAAATAAAATTACACAAATAAATCTAAATTGAAATGAACATGAGAAACAAAATGTTATTCCTAATAGTGGCTGTTTTTTTGACCTTGTTTTCAACCAGTTGTATGAAACAAGCATCAAAAGGAAAAGAACTACAATTTATCTTTCCAAAAGGTAATTTAGGACCAGCCCAAAACTTTACTGGAAATTCTTGGAGTACCAGCTTGGTTGCCAACGATAGTATATATAACACAGTTGTAGGCAATGTATATTTCGAACCAGGAGCAAGAAGCAACTGGCATATCCATTCAGCAGGGCAGATATTGATTATAACAGATGGAGTAGGATATCACCAAATAAAAGGACAACCACGACAAACCATCAAAAAAGGTGATGTAATCAAATGTCCTCCAAATGTAATGCACTGGCATGGTGCGAGTCCAGAAATAGGAATGTTACAGATGTACATTATTCGAAATACAGAAAAAGGTATAGTTACATGGCTGCAAAAAGTAACAGATGAAGAGTATGGTAACGAAAACAAATAAAGTAAATTTCAATAATAACAAAAAGCAAAAATGAATAAATAATTAAGAATTATCCTACTTGTACTTTTAAGCTCGGCATTTACTTATGCCCAACCGCCATCGCCAAGCCAAATTCAAGGTCGTTTACCAAAAGGGACTATCATTCATGGTAATATTCACTACAATAAAGATACCCCCAAAAAACATTTATTGGATATTTATTTGCCCACTAATGCTAATGGAAAAGTTCCATCGGATGGCGTTCCACTAATTGTGTTTATTCATGGTGGTAATTTTGCTTAATAGAATTACACTTTTGGCAGTTGTTGGAAACAACGAAGTAAGTAATCCATTTATGGTTACAGAAGTATATGTTAAAGTTGGAAACGAATGGAAAATGGGTTCGCTTTCATTTTCAAAATTGATGACTCCGAATTAATGCTATTCTTTTTATTTTAAGTAAAATTGATTGGATAAATAATTGTTATATTTGATTTCAAAAATCAAAAGATATGCAAACCCAAAGCCGTCGTTCATTTCTAAAAGCATCAGCTCTTTCGGGCGGAGGATTTATGCTTGGTATTAGTTTTTTGTCAAGTTTCAAATCACTTGGAAATGAGACTGTTACAAACTTACCACTCGACTTTAATGAATTAAACGGCTTCGTAAAAATCACAGCTGACAATATTATCAAAATCATGTCGCCAAACCCAGAAGGTGGACAAGGCATAAAAACTTCTATGCCGATGATTGTGGCAGAAGAATTGGACGTAGATTTCTCTAAAATCATCATCGAACAAGCAGATTTAGATACCAAACATTTTACTCGACAATTTATCGGTGGAAGTCAAGCGATTCATCAAGGTTGGCAAACGCTACGTATGGCAGGTGCAACGGCAAGCCAAATGCTACGAGAAGCTGCTGCCAAAACATGGAATGTACCAGTTGAAGAAGTTAGCACCGAATTGGGTGTTTTGTATCATAAAAACTCAGGAAAATCTGCCAAATATGGCGAAATGGCTACGGCCGCCGCACAAATTCCTGTTCCGAAAAACGTAAAATTAAAAGAAGTAAAGGATTTTAAAATCATAGGTAAAAGCCAACGGAATGTTGATTTAGAGAAAATCGTAACAGGAAAGCCGCTTTTTGGAATTGATACCCGAAAAGAAGGAATGTTGATAGCCATGATTGTGCATCCGCCAGCAATGGGCTTAAAATTTAAAGCGATACAAAACGATGCAACTATCAAGAAAATGAAAGGCATCAAAGACATTTTTCCTATTAAAATATTCAATGATGGCTACGAAAAAACGTTTTTTGATACTAACCAATTTAATGAAGTAGTAGCCATTGTGGGCAACAGCACTTGGGAGGTAATGCAAGCAAAAAAAGCCCTGAAAATTGATTGGCAAGAAGCAGAAACTATTTCCGAAAAAAGAAATATGAATGGTCGGAAAATAACCATGAACATTCCAGCAGGTTTAGAAAATTCGACTGACCATACTACAAAATTCGCTGAATTTATGGCAAAACCAGCCACCGTTCGCCGAAAAGATGGAGATATAGAAACAGCTTTCAAAAATGCAAGTAAAGTTATAGAACGTACCTATAATGGCCCCTTTTTGGCCCATAATTGCATGGAGCCTATGAATTTCTTTGCTCATGTTACCGATGAAAAGGCGGAACTTTTAGGACCACTTCAAAAACCCGAATTTACCGAACAAGCTCTTTCGGCACGTTTGGGAATGCCTCTGGAGAAAATTGACATTAAAATGACCCGTTTGGGTGGTGGTTTTGGCCGTCGTTCTTACGCTCATTGGTTGATTGAAGCAGCTCTTGTTTCGCAAAAAGTAAAAGCACCAGTTAAGCTAATTTATACTCGTGAAGATGATATGACGGCAGGGGTTTATCGCCCTGCTTACTCTGCAAAATACCGTGCCGCACTCGATGCCAATAATCATCTGATTGGTTTTCATGTAAAAGTGGGCGGAATGCCACAGTCACCATTGGCTGCAAATCGTTTTCCCGCAGGAGCTATTGACAACTATTTGGCAGAAGATTTTACGATTGAAACCAATATTACGGTTGGGTCATATAGAGCTCCCAATTCCAATTTTATGGCTTATGCCGAACAATCTTTTCTCGATGAAATTGCCGAAGCTTCAGGCAAAGACCCAATCAATTTTAGATTAGATTTACTGAAACGTGCCAAAGAAAATCCAGTAGGCAAAAACAACGATTATGAGCCAGAACGCTTTGCAAAAGTGCTGGAATTGGTCAAAGAAAAATCAAAGTGGGAAAGCATAAAAACGACTAAAAAACTGGGTTTTTCTGCGTATTTCTGCCACGATTCATATGCTGCTCATGTGCTTGATTTAGAAATGAAAGACAACACGCCAATCATCAATAAAGTTTGGTGTGCCATTGATTGCGGCATTGTTGTAAACCCAAATGCCGCCAAAAACATGGCAGAAGGAGGCATTGTTGATGCTCTTGGAGCTGCCATGTACGGCAAAATGACATTTACGAAAGGTGTGCCTGATGCCAATAATTTTCATAATTATCGCATGATTCGCCACAACGAAGCACCCAAACAAATTGAGATACATTTTGTTGAAAATACCATTGACCCAACGGGCATGGGTGAGCCAGCTTACCCACCAGTTTATGCAGCTTTGGCAAATGCACTTTACAAAGCAACAGGTAAGCGTTTTTATAATCAGCCTTTTGACGAAAGTTTGTAGTTTAGAAATTATTTGAAATTCGTAAGTTTTCATTTGAAATACATTATTTTTTACTGATTTATTCATATATTTTTGTTAAATTCTAAAAAGAAGTAAATACAACATTATGGCAAAATATTCTTTAAAAATCAACGGAAAAACGCAACAAGTTGATGTTGACCCATCAACCCCAATTTTGTGGGTTTTGCGTGACCACCTCAATATGCCTGGCACTAAATTTGGCTGTGGCATGGCTCAATGTGGTGCCTGTACCATTCATTTGGATGGAAATGCCACTCGCTCATGTGTGTTGCCAGTTTCGGCTATTGGAAAATCGGCCATTACAACAATCGAAGGGCTTTCTGAAAATGGCACACATCCAGTACAAAAAGCATGGCTCGAACATGACGTTGCCCAGTGTGGCTATTGTCAAGGTGGACAAATCATGTCGGCAACGGCTTTGCTAAAAAGCAATCCAAAACCAACCGATGAAGATATTGACAACGCTATGAGTGGCAATATTTGTCGTTGTGGAACATATTTGAGAATTAAGGAAGCGATTAAAACGGCTGCCAAAACATCAAACGTTAAATAAGAAAAAGACTATGAAAAATATTAAATCACAAAGTAGAAGAGATTTTTTAAGGTCTTCTGCATTGGCAGGAGGCGGATTGATGCTTAGTTTTAGTTGGTTTTCTGAAGCAAAAGCTGCTGAGAAAGTAGCTACTTTGAATCTTCCCGAACAATGGTCAGAGTTGGCTGCATATATCAAAATTACGCCTGATAATATCATTAAAATTCTTTGTCCAAACCCAGAATTTGGTCAAAATGTAATGACTTCATTACCAATGATGGTAGCCGAAGAATTGGATTGCGATTGGAAAAATGTGGTGGTAGAAATGAGTACGCACGACAACGTGAAATACGGCCCACAATTCACAGGTGGCAGTAATTCGGTAAAAATGTACTGGAAGCCCTTGAGAAATGCAGGAGCAGCGGCTCGACTAATGTTGATTGAAGCAGCAGCTCAAACTTGGGGCGTTTCAGCATCAGAAATCACAACAAAAGCAGGTGTTTTATCGCATTCAAGTGGAAAAACGGCAAAATATGGCGAAATGTCCGCAAAAGCCGCCACAATTGCCGTTCCGAAAGATGTAAAATTGAAAGCCCCGAAAGATTTTTCGATTATAAGAAATTCAAAGAAAAATAGCGAAGGTGTAAAGGTAGTTACAGGAAAACCACTTTTCGGAATGGATTATAAAGTTGACGGAATGTTGATTGCTATGATTCAACATCCACCAGCATTTGGTATGAAATTAAAATCTTTTGATGCCACGGCCGCCAAAAAAATGGCAGGAATCAAAGACATTTTTAGTTTCAAACTCTATGACGATGATTTCGTTCAAGAAGGCTTCGATACCAGAACATTCAATGAAATGATAGCCATAGTGGGTAAAAGCACTTGGGAGGTGATGAATGCTCGAAAGAAATTAAATGTAATATGGGAGCCTATCGCTGATACAAAAGAAACAATAAATGTATTTAGAGCTGGTAAAACCGATGTTATCGTTCCTGGTGGTTTGGAAAGTTCAACAACGCAATTGGCTAAAATGCAAGAAAGAGCAAAATTGCCAGCCAAAGAATTAAGAAAAGACGGCGACCCCGAAACTGCATTCAAAAATGCCGCTCAGATTATCGAACGCACGTATAATGCTCCGTTTTTGGCACATAATACAATGGAGCCGATGAATTTCTTTGCCCATGTGCAAGATGACAAAGCCTTAGTGGCTGGGCCATTGCAAGCACCAGGTTGGGCAGAACCAACTTTGGCAAAAGTCCTAAATTTACCAGTCGATAAAATCGAGATTCAAATGACCCGAATGGGTGGTGGTTTTGGGCGTAGAGCTTACGCACAATATATGCACGAAGTGGCTCGTATTTCTCAAAAAATGAAAGCTCCCGTAAAATTGATTTATACCCGTGAAGACGACATGACTTACGGAATTTATCGCCCGATGTACACCGCTACTTATCGTGCGGCACTTGATGCCAATAAAAATCTGATAGGTTTTCATGTAACAGGTGGTGGTATTCCCGAAAATCCTATTCACGCCAATCGTTTCCCAGCGGGTGCGGTTGATAATTATTTGGCTGATGGTTGGGAGATTCCATCAAACATTACCATCGGTGCATTTAGAGCTCCACGTTCAAATTTCAATGCGGCCGCCGAACAATCATTTTTGGATGAAGTAGCCGAAGCAATGGGCAAAGACCCAATCGCTTTTCGTCTTGATTTGTTGAAACGTGCCAAAGAAAATCCAGTTGGTAAAAACAACGATTACGATGCCAGCCGATATATCGGCGTTTTGGAATTATTGAAAGAAAAATCAGGTTGGGGGAAACCTGAAAATGCAGGCAAAAAACGTGGCGTAGCTGCATATTTCTGCCATGCTTCGTATGCTGGTCATGTTGTGGATATGGTTATGCGAGATGGACAACCGTATGTTGAATCTGTAACAAGTGCTGTCGATTGTGGCGTAGTCGTAAACCCCGATGCCGCCCGAAATATGGTGCAAGGTGCTGTAGTTGATGGCATTGGACAGTCATTTTATGGTGCTTTAACGCACAAAGATGGCGTACCTGAACAAAACAATTTTCATAATTATCGTATGATTCGCCATAACGAAGCACCAAAGAAAATTGATGTGCATTTCGTAGAAAACGACATCGACCCAACTGGTCTTGGCGAACCTCCATTCCCGCCAGTTTTTGGTGCTGTGGCCAATGCTTTGTTTAAAACTACTGGTCAACGGTATTATAATCAGCCGTTTGTTTCGGAGCAATCGAAATCATAAATTTAAAAAAATGAGAACTGTAAATATTCAGTTCTCATTTTTTTTATTTTGCCCAACAATTAAATGAAGCATTCGATCCTTAAAATATATTAAACTTGCTTCAAAAGCTCTTTTAGTGGCAGAAAGTTACTCTATATAGGAAAATGAAGGTATAAAAACATTCATAAAATAACTTTTGATTTAGAGAATGTAAACGAAAATTTTATCAAAAGGTTGAATAGAAGTGGCATAAAAAGTAGTTCACTATAACTGCTTTTTTGTTTTTACTCTATTTGTAAAGATTATATAGAAGAAACACCTTAAGAGGTTGTTTAAGTTTTTTGATTTGGACTAAAATTGCACCTTTTTAACATTATCTTCGCTAAAAAACACTCATTTTGCTCGCAAAATTTCATCTTTTTTATCTTAATTATGTCAAAAATGTATCGTAGCGGCGAACCGTCATTTTTCGTCATCAAAAAAAAGCTTAAACAACCTCTAACAAAGAACTAATTTTCTTTATTGTAAATTTCTTGCTGAAGAGTTGCAATACAGCAAAATAGGACAACCTAATTACCCATCCAAGAATCCAAGATTGATTTCTGTAATTGGTTGGGGCTTGCAATTGTACTTATCTTATATTTCAAAACAATCTTTTTCTCTTTTGATTCTATCTCTTGTTTTTCGATTTTTAGACCCCCATAAGCCAAATATTTGCTATAATCAAGCTCTTTTATGTTATAAATGTATTCAAAGAAAGCTGATAGCGAAATACCCGCAACCTGCTCGCAACTTGCCTGAAACTCGGCTTCGGTAAAACCTCGGTTTTGTTTTTTATAATAATTCCAATATAAATTCCGCATCACATCATCAAGCGAATACTTGTTTTGTGTGGTATTTCTGATTTCAAAATCTAATAATAAACCAACAACTGGCCCTTTTTCATAGTAAGAAATTGATTTATTTGGCTCATTTCCTTGCGTGCCAAATGGTCCATCGGTCCAAGTGCTATAACTTGCCTGTTGCAAAGACTGGAAATTTTTGCCAAGATTATTCTCAACATTTTTGATGTTTCGCTCAAAATTTGCCAAAATGTTTCTTCATTACTCAGTTTGGCTCTTTTCAAAATCAAATATTCATAATAAACCGTCAGGCCTTCGCTAATCCAAAGCAATTCGTGCGATTGCCTCGGTCGTTATCAAACGGACAAAGCTCAAACGGTCGAATTCGTTTTACATTATAATGATGAAAGTATTCGTGAGCAATAAAATTCATCATTCTATTCATGGCTTCGGGTTTATCCAAGCCTGTGCCATCAAAACTGATTGTAGTATTGTATAAATGTTCGATGCCACCTCTGCCCGGTCCGATGCCAATAAAAGTGTATTGTTTGAAAGGAATATCGCTAATAATATTTACAGAAGATTCAACCATTTTTCTAAGTTTTTCTATGAAAATGGCATGGTCAAACTGCCCAATTTTATAGCCAATGAACCGATGTTCAACGCCTTTCACTTTGAAAGAGGGTAGTTCTTCAAGATTTCCGATTAGAATTGGGCAGCCGTATAGAATATCGAAATCAGGAGCAGTAAATTCGTTGGTTTTGCCCATAATTGGCTCTAAACCAGTCGCTATTTTATTCCAATCTTTACTATACGAAAAGCTAATCGAAACAGGAAGTTTTAAATTCCCATCTATATATAAAAACGTATTTATAGGTATAATGTAGGCGTGTTCGCCATCGATGTAGCTGTTTGCCACAAATTGTTTGCTTGTATTGATGGTATATTTTACCGAAAAAGCCTCGTTTTTGATTCCTGTAATAAGCCAAGTATTATCGTTGATTTTTTCAAAGGAAAGCATTTTTCTTTTGCTATCATTAACCGACATATTGCTAACGGATTTTGAATAATCTATTAGTTGATAATAACCTGGAATCCATTTGGGCATTTTTAAACGTATAGTATCATGTTTTGATTGGCTAAATTGCAGCTCTACCTAATAGCTATGCGTGGCAGGTTGAGGCATCGAAACTGAATATTTTAAAATTGGAATTTCTTTTTGAGAAAAAGCATTGAGGGCATTCAAAACTAAAAATATTAATAAAAGTTTTGAGCCTTTGTAGTTTTGCTGATTGAAGCAACTGACGAAGTTTGATAGGCAAAATTTCATTCTTTGGTTTCAATGTTTTTGATGAATTGTGTAAGTCCTGTTTGTAATTTCATAAAGAAACTTGAAGATATAAAATTCATTTCCTAAACCGATACAAATACGGAGCTTTATTAGCAGCTCCCGTAAATTTTTTTTCGAGGCGTTCTAAAACATCCAAATCCAAGATTTTCTTTTGGAAGTTGTTTCTCGCAAAAGGTTTATCATAAATGGCTTCGTAGAGTTCTTGCACTTCTCGTATCGTGAAAGTTTCGGGCAGTAGATTGAAGCCAATGAGCTTATGGTCAAGGTTTTGGCGGAGCGTTTCGAGGGCGTAAGTTACCATTTCATTATGGTCCATTATCATCGTTGGCAAATCTTTGATATTATACCAATCAATCGAATCATCAAAATCTCCCTTTTGTGGGTTAACTTTATTTATATCAACCAAAGCATAATAGCCAATTGAAACAAATCTTTGTTTAAGCCAATTAATATCGTTTTCGTTAAATAGGATTTGCTCCAAAAGTTCATTTTTTATTGGACTAAATTCTTCAAAAATCTCTTTGTTTTTACGTTCAGTTTGCCCAAAAACCCTAAATTGTTCCAAATAAATATCTTTCAGACCTGTTCTTTCTTGCAAAATTCTCTGAGCCGCTTCATCAATGCTTTCGTCTTGCTGAATAAAGCCACCTGGCAATGCCCACAAATCTTTCGATAACTTTATTTTTGGAACTAATACTTTCAATTCCTTCTCTTTATAGCCAAAAATCACACAGTCAATCGAAAGCTGATGTATGAAATTTTCTCCGTCAAATAGTTTCATGTTGATGCATTTATTTAGTCACAAAATTACAGCTTATCCAGCATAGAAGCCATTTATAAAATATAATTATTCAAATATAATATAAAATTAAAATATATTGTCTAAAAATTAGACAATAATTGAAAAATATTTTACATTTGTTTCGTAAATGCTTTTTACACCCCAACCACTATTCTACAAAATGAAAAAAGTTGTAAAAATTATCCTTTGGTCGGTGCTGACTATCGTGATATCACTCGGCATACTAATGGCTGGGTTTATCTATAAAGTAAAGAATGGTTTCCCTGTTTTTTATGAAACCGAAGCTCCTAAAATTGTTTTTCCTGCCAATCAGCCTGCGGTTCTGTTATTCTCAAAAACAACTGGTTTTCGTCACAGTAATTCAATTGATGCATCAAAGTCTATCATTGCCGATTTAGGCAAGAAAAACAATTGGTTTCTCTACGAAACCGAAGATGGTGCCGTATTTAATGCCGAACAACTTTCAAAATTCAAAACCATAATTTTCAATAATTCGACTGGTAGGGTATTGAATGACGAACAACAAAAAGCCTTAGAGCAATATGTAGAAAATGGTGGAAGTTTGATTGGTATTCATGGTGCGGGTGATAATTCTCATCATTGGGATTGGTACGTACAGAATTTGCTTGGGGCAGAATTTTCGCATCATCCAATCAAGCCACAATTTCAGAAAACTGATGTTTTATTAGAACCAAAAGCAGATAGCTCGATTACTGCACAAATTTCTCAGCCTTGGAGTCATACCGACGAATGGTATGTGTTTTTTGAAAATCCTCGTAAAAAAGGCTTTAATATTTTATATACAATTAATGGCGAAACCATCATTCCGAATGGCGATGTACCGTTTTTAGCAAGTGGCAAAAATTTCGGAATGGGTAAAGATCATCCTGTAGCATGGTGTAAAAATATTGGAAATGGAAAAACATTTTACACCTCAATGGGGCATGATGAATCGGTTTGGAAAGACCAAAATTTTGTAAAATTGATTGAAAATGGTATCAATTGGACGATGAAATAATTTTAAATATTATATCGTACAGACCACCATGTAGAGACGTTACATGTAACGTCTCTACCAAAACGGACAAATAAAAACATGAACAAAATAGCCATAATTACAGGTGCTGCACGGGGCATTGGTTTAGAAATAGCCAAAAGATTTAATAGAGAAGGGTATCATGCAGTGATTTTAGACATTGATACTGCCGAACTTGCCAAATGTGAAGAAAACTTGAAAGAGCAAAAGGGCTTTTCGTTTTTCAACTGTGATGTATCTAATCATCAATCGGTTACGGAAACTTTTACTCAAATAACTGCTCAATTTCCTGCCATTCATGCACTCGTAAACAATGCAGGAATTGCCATTTTCAAACCCGCCGAAGAGGTGAGTTTTGAAGATTGGAGTGCCGTGATGTCGGTAAACTTAAATGGTACATTTCTTTGTAGCCAAGCCTGTTTACCAGCTTTAGTTGCTGGGCAAGGAAGTATTGTAAACATCGCAAGTATTTCTGGCGTGCGAGCAAGCACTTTACGCATTGCTTACGGAACGAGCAAAGCCGCCATCATGCACCTTACGAAACAACAGGCCGTTGAATATGGTAATAAAGGTGTGCGAGCCAATGCAGTTGCTCCGGGCCCAGTAGAAACCGAAATGGCAAAGTTGGTACATAGTGCCGATATTCGCACTTCTTACGCTGATGCTATTCCGTTGGCAAGATATGGAACTACCGAAGAAATTTCTAATATGGTCTATTTCTTATGTAGTCCACAAGCGAGCTATATCAATGGTCAAATCATCTGTGCCGATGGTGGTTTTGATGCCGCAGGAGTTGGTTTACCGAGTTTAAGAGTATAATTTTGCGATTAGCTTTTAGCAGTTAGCTATTAGCATTAAACATGAAACAAAATGCCAAAAGCTAAGAGCTAATGGTTAAAAACTAAATTATGAAAAAACACATTTGGTTAGCCATTATCGCCTCTGCACTGGGCTTTTTTGTTGATTTATATGATATTATTATTTTGAGTATTGTTCGCTCAAAAAGCCTTTTAGAATTGGGCGTTCCCGAAACAGAATTGCTCTCAAAAGGAGTGACATTAATTAATGTCCAAATGGTTGGAATGTTGATAGGCGGATTTGTTTGGGGCATTATTGGTGATAAAATGGGGCGACTTTCGGTGCTTTTTGGTTCAATTATTTTGTATTCAACCGCCACTTTTGCCAATGCCTATGCTCCAAATTTCGAGATATATTTATTGCTCAGATTCATGGCTGGCGTAGGTTTGGCTGGTGAATTGGGTGCTGCCATTACACTCGTAACTGAGCAAATGCCACAAAAATATCGTGGAATTGGCCCTGCTATTATTGGTGGTAGCGGAATGCTTGGAGCAATCGCTGGAGCATATATTGGTGGTAAATATTCTTGGCAATTTACTTATCAGTTGGGTGGAGGATTGGGTTTTGCTTTATTAATTCTACGTTTAGGCGTGTTAGAATCGGGTTTGTTTAATGCAATGAAAGAAAAAACATCCAACAAAGGGAATCTACGACTTTTATTCAAAAATAAAGATTATATCATTAAGTATATCAGTATTTGTGTGTTGGGTTTTCCAGTTTGGTATGTCAATGGCGTAGTGATGACTTTCACGCCCGAAATTGCCAAAGCATGGGGAATGACCGAAATCCCCTCGGTATCAACAGTTTTTACCTACTATTTTATCGGTCTAACTTTTGGTGATTTAACTGGCGGATTTGTGAGCCAATACCTACAAAGTCGCAAAAAAGCCATTCGTTTGTATTTATCAATGTATGCTGTGGCGGCAGCGGTTTTCTTTCTTATCGGAAATCAATCATTGACACTTTACTACGGACTTCTTTTATTTCTCGGTTTTTGTGTGGGCTACTCAATTGTATTATTGACACTCGCTGCCGAGCAGTATGGCACAAATATAAGAGCTACCGTAACGACTTCCTCGTTGAATATTCTCCGTGCTACGGTTATTCCGCAAACCTTGTTATTTGGTTTTTTAAGTCCCTATATCGGTATCGTAAATTCGGCAATGGTTGTGGGTGTGGTGGCTATTTTATTGGCCTTTTGGGGTTTGAGCAATTTGGAAGAAACTTTTCATAAAGATTTGAATTATACTGAAGAGTAGTTTTGCACAAACGAACTTAGACTACCTCAAACTATTTTAGACAAGCACATTAATTCGTTTTTTTATTCAATTTAAAATCGTGGCGACGAAACGCAACCAAAACAATGAAAAAAGCAAGTATTCTTCTTATCACATTATTCTTCGGAATCGCCCTAAATGGTTTTTCACAAACAGCTATTACACCAGCAGATTTTTATGTGAGCAAATGGGAAGTTACCATTTTAGGAACACCCAACGGTGATGCAAAAATGATTGCGACTATCAGCCGCAAAGATGGCAAATTGGTTGGCGAAATGACAAACCCTGCCGAGCCAACTGCTCCTGCAAATCCTTTGACAAGCGTGGAAGAAGCTGATGGCAAAATGACTATATTTTTTAGTGCTGAAGGTTATGATTTGTCAATTCCTTTTGAGAAAGTTGATGACGATAATCTAAAAGGCAAATTGATGGATATGTTTGACTGTTCTGCTAAGAGAGTAAAATAATTATCAAAATTGCGATAAACAAAAAGAGCGGCTATTTGGTCGCTTTTTTTATTTGCTGTAAAATTCAGTAAAAAATTCAGAAACTTTCTAAATAGACTTTGGGTTGTAAAAGAAAGCAATTACACGCAATGATAAAAATACCCATATCTGTTCTCGAACTTGCAACAGTCGTAGAAGGAGGAACTTTCAGCACTGCCATTTCAAATACCGTAGAAATTGCCAGACACGCAGAATCTTTAGGCTATAAGCGTTTTTGGATGGCGGAACACCACAATATGGAATACATTGCGAGTTCGGCAACGTCAGTTTTGCTTGGTCATGTGGCAGGAAAAACAAATACGATTCGAGTAGGTTCGGGCGGAATTATGTTGCCCAATCATAGCCCATTGGTTATTGCTGAACAGTTTGGTACATTAGAATCCATTTACCCAAACCGAATAGATTTGGGTTTGGGCAGAGCTCCAGGTTCTGACCAACTCACGGCAATGGCTTTGCGTAGAAATCAAGAAACCGCTCAAGATTTTCCTTTGGATGTCAGACAACTGCAGACCTATTTTAGCTCAAAAAACCAAAATGGTAAAGTCCGAGCTTTTCCTGGCGAAGGCTTAGCTATTCCTCTTTGGATACTGGGTTCAAGCACCGATAGTGCTTATTTAGCAGCTGAAATGGGGCTTCCTTATGCTTTTGCTTCACATTTTGCTCCAGCCCAGTTTCGTACTGCTATCAAAATTTATCGCAATAACTTTAAGCCCTCGACGGTTTTAGCTCAACCTTATGTAATGGCTTGTGTAAATGTGCTTGCTGCTGACACAGATGACGAAGCCAATGTGTTATTGAGTAGTTTAGTGCGTTTGTTTGTCGGTATTCTTACCAATAATCGCAAGCCATTAAGTCCTTCGGGAGCATTTCCTGAAAGTTATCAAATTCCCGAAGTGCGAAGTGCTGTAAATAATATGCTTTCGTGTACATTTCATGGAAGTAAGGAAACGCTTAGCAAAAACATTTCAGCATTTATAGACGAAACTGGCATTGATGAATTGATGGTAGCTTCTCATATTTTCGATTTAGATGCCAAGCTAAAATCGTTTTCGATTTTGCGAGATGCTTTAAGTGTTGATTGAATCTTTTTTCAGTCATATTATATAAGTCGTTGAAAATCAAGTCACTATATTAGAAAAAACTAAAAGTTATAGTCTTTAAAATTTCTTTTTTCAATCAAACTGTCGATTATTTTGAAACTTCCATCGTTAAAACGTGCCTGATTAGCGATTACTGATTTTTATCGTAGATATTCATGTTATATTTATTGGTAAATTCATAATGAATGGTCATTAAAAACTCAACCTTTTAAATTCTACAAACATGAAAAAAATCACTCTTTTTATTGCAGTGGGCATTTTAGGAACGCTATTTCTTGCTGGCACTTACAGAAAAGCTGAAAATAAGTATAATTTTACCACAGGCACGCCTGAAATAAAATCTATGACGGCTTTAGCTTTTGGCCCGAGTGGGGTATTATTTATTGGTGATTCACAAAATTCAACTGTTTTTGCTGTGGACACAAAAGATACTAAGAAAACAGCAAGTGCATTGACTTACGATGTGAAAAATATAGACTCAAAAATTGCGGAATCATTGGGTACAACCAAAGAAAATATCTCTATCATTGACATGGCCGTTAACCCCGTTTCAAAAAAATTGTATATCGCTGTAAAAAGTGCCGATGGCTCGCCAGTATTGCTTACATTATCTGCAAAAAATGAAATTCGAGCGGTGTCGTTAAAGAATGTGAATTTTTCGTCAATAGTTTTGAATAATTATCCAAGCGATGATAAAAAAGACAGACAAGGAAAGCCATTGCGTAACTTATCAATTTCGGATATGGGTTATGAGAATGGGAAATTAATGCTCAGTGGCTTATCAAATAAAGAATTTAGTTCTTCATTCCGTAGCATCAGTTTTCCATTTACAGGCAAACAAGATGAAGAATCAACGCTTGAAATGTATCACGCCCAACACGGACGATTTGAAACAACCTCTCCTATTCGCACATTTACTACCACTTCTATTGAGGGCAAAACCTATGTCGTAGCAAGTTATACCTGTACACCTTTGGTACTTTTTCCTTTGGATGATTTAAAACCAGGTGCTCATGTGATGGGAAGAACTATCGCCGAAATGGGCAATAGAAATACTCCTTCTGATATGATTTGGCTAAAAGAAGGCAACCAAACCTACTTGGTTATGGCCAATGATAATCGACCAGCCGTGAAAGTTGCTTACGAAGACATTCAAAAATTTCAAGGTACGCTGAAAGAGAAAATTAATGAAACTGGTGGTACAAATTTCACTCGCCTACCTTACGAAAAAGTATTGCAGTTGGCTAAACTTGATGAAAGCAAAGCAGTATTGATTCAAAAGAAAGCTAATGGCGATATTGACCTTTGGACATCCGATGGCAAAAGCATTTAAGTTAGATATTATCATAAAAGCCAGACTATATGTAATGTATAGTCTGACTTTTCTTTTGATAGTAATATTAAATTCTTGTGAAAACCAGCAGAGCAAAATTGAGCTGGTTTGGAAAAACAAGCGTGCCACTGGAATAGAAATTCCCAACCATCTTTTAAAAGATTTTTCGTCAACTGACCATAATTCTTCCTTAAAAATAGTATTACTTGAGCATAGCAATCAAGTTATTTTAGGTAATTTTGTTGCAGACAATACTTCACTCATATTCGAGCCACTTATCCCACTAACGCCAGGCCTTACTTATCATATTTTGCAAAATAATATACCAATTGGCGAAATATCCGTGCCATTTGATGATAAGCCACAAGCTCCCGAATTAATTTCTGTTTACCCCGAAACCGATACTTTGCCCGAAAATACACTAAAATTCTATTTTCGATTTTCAAAACCGATGCGTACTGGGCAATCTCTACAATTTATCTGTTTATTGGATAAAAATAAAGATACTTTACACAATGTATTCTTGAATTTGCAGCCTGAGTTATGGGATAGCAGCAGCACAGTTCACACTTTATGGCTTGACCCTGGACGCATAAAAAGAGGATTAGTGCTGAACAAACAATTGGGAAATCCACTAAAAACAAAAGAAACCTATCAGTTGGTTGTTTCTCAACAGTGGAAAGACGACCGTGGTTTAAAGCTCGCAAAAAAATATACAAAAACGTTTTTTGTGGGCGAATGGGATAGCAAAGTTCCTGATATAACACAATGGCAATTACACCTTCCAAAAGCAGGTGCTTCTACCCCACTCACCATTGATATTCATCAGCCTTTAGACCATTATTTATTGCAAGAATCAATTGCTATTATTGATGAAAACGGCAAATTCGTAAATGGAAAAATAAGTATTACTGCCAAAGACAAACGTTGGATTTTCTCGCCAACAGAACCTTGGAAAGCACAGAGATATAAGTTACAAGTAAATGCCCTACTCGAAGATTTAGCAGGAAATAATCTAAACCGAGTTTTCGACCGAGATATTACAAAAGAAAAGAAAAAAGACAATTTGTATTATGAACTCGAATTTGAGTTAAAACCCTAATTATCAACAGATTACTTCATAAAAAACCTAAGTTTTCTACCTATGTTAAAATAAATCAGGTACGAACATAATGGCTTAAAAATAAACATTTGATACCTTGCAAAGTATATTTAACCAACCTATAAATTCTACCATAATGTTCAAAAAAAAAGCAAATTGGATTACATTTTTGCTAATACTCTCTGTTGGAAACGTATTCGCTAATGTCTCAATAGACAATTTAAAAGTCGATTATCAAGAAAAACCACTCGGAATTGATATTACAAATCCGCATTTTTCTTGGCAAATGAAAGCATTGGATGCTAAAAGAGGCTTTACCCAAAATGCTTACCAAATTGTCGTTACTGATTCAAAAAATCAAATCGTTTGGGATTCTAAAAAAGTCAATGCTGATGTTTCGCATGGCATTGAATATGCAGGAAGTCCGTTAAAAGCGACCACTCGTTATACTTGGAAAGTAAGCGTTTGGGATAATACCAACAAAGTAACAACCAATAGTTCATGGTTTGAAACAGGTTTGTTGAACCCCAATATTTCGGCATGGTCTGGTGCAACGTGGATTGGCGGTGGCAATGATGATTTGGTACTCTATTCCCATTATTTATCGGTTTATAAATTTCAATATGCCATTCAGCTTGATAAAGCTTCAAATTCTACCAAAGCAGCTTTTGTTTTTGGCGGAAATGATGCCCGATTGATGGACAAAGATTTGAATTTGATGGCAATGGAAAACACTCCCAATCAAAGCTACATTTCCTTTGAATTAGATATTTCAAGTATTTCTGATGCAGCAGATGGTCTGGCGAAATTGAATATGTACAGAGTGGGTTATACAAAAAATGACTCAAAAGAAACGCCAATCAAAAGTCTTACGATTCCACAAACGCTTATCAATCAAGCAAATAAGTACGAAAAACATAAAGTTTTTGTAGAATGTAATTTTGGTTTGTTTGAGGTTTACATTGACGGAAATAAAGCAGAAAATAAGCTCAAAGAAAAAGTTGAGGCAAACGCTTCTCCTTTTGCGGCTCGTGGTTTTAACCTAAACCCTGTTGGAAGTGGCAATAACTTCATTAGTTTTCCGATGTTAGCTGATATTGGATTTCAAACTAATGCTAACCAAACAGTTCGTTTTTCTGAAGTAGAAATCAAAAATTTTCGTTTCCCTTCCAACACTTTATTTACCGAAAAGCTTGATAACCAAGCCTATAACGGCATTTTCAAATCTAATAATTTAAGCATTGAAAATAATAGTTATAAAGTAAATGGCGGTACATTGATTTTGGCAAATCCAAGCAAAAATGCTACTCCGATGCTCCGTAGCACGTTTTCTACGCAAACAAAAACTATCAAATCAGCTCGTTTATATATTACCGCAAGAGGCATTTATGAGTTTTACATGAATGGCAAACGTGTAAGCAACGATTACTTTAACCCTGGCTTGACGCAGTACAACAAAAACCATATGTACCAAACTTATGATGTGAAAGATGCTTTGAAACAAGGCGAAAAAAATGCCATTGGAGCTTGGTTGAGCGAAGGTTGGTGGAGCGGAAACATTACGTTTAGTGGCGATAGTTGGAATTTCTTTGGCGATAGACAATCGCTTTTGAGCAAATTGGTTATCACTTATATTGATGATTCGGAGCAGGTAATTACCTCAAATCCAGCCGATTGGAAGTTTTTCAATGATGGCCCGGTTCGTTACGGTAGTTATTTTCAAGGAGAAGTTTATGATGCCAACAAAGAGGTTTTAATAAAAGATTGGTCAACTGCTGCTTATGACGCAAGTGCTTGGAAATCGGCAGTTGAAGTGCCATTAGATGGCACAGCTTACCAAGGAACTTTTACTGACGGTCGTGGACAAAAAACAACCTTTGATTATAAAGATTTTAAGTTGGTTGGTCAAATGGGCGATAATGCTACCATCGTAAAAACAATGATTGCTCAAAAAGTAGAAGAAGTTCGCCCGAAAGTTTTTGTCTATGACATGGCTCAAAATATGGTGGGTGTGCCACAAATTTTGATTAAAAATGGCAAAAAAGGACAAGTAATTACGATGCGTTATGCCGAAGTAAAATACCCTGATTTAAAAGAATACAGTGAAAATGTAGGCATGGTAATGATGGAGAACATTAGAGCCGCCCTCACGCAAGATATGTATATTTTGAAAGGTGGCGACGAAACCATTCAGCCAAGATTTACATTTCACGGCTATCGTTATCTCGAAATTACGGGAATCGACCAGGCAATTCCAGTAGCTGATGTAAAAGGTTTGGTAATCAGTTCGGTCAATGAATTGAGTTCAGCTTATGAAACTTCCAACGAATTGGTAAATAAACTTTGGAAAAATATTACGTGGTCGCTACGTAGTAATTTCCTTTCAATTCCAACCGACACGCCTGCCCGCAACGAACGCATGGGTTGGAGCGGTGATATTTCGGTTTTCTCAAAATCCGCAACGTATTTGACCAATTCTGATTTGTTTTTGAGAAGACACCTTTTGGCTATGCGAGATGTGCAAGCCGAAAGCGGCAGATTTACTGACGTAGCTCCAATGGGCGGAGGTTTTGGCGGTACACTTTGGGGTAGTGCGGGCTTGACCGTTGCTTGGGAAACTTACCAACAATATGGCGATGTGCAATTGTTGAAAGAGCATTACGATGCCATGAAACGTTATGTAACTTTTTTAGAAACCAAAGTGGACAAAACAAATGGTATTTTGAACGAAGGTCCACTGGGAGATTGGTTGAGTCCCGAAGGGAACAAAAACGATAATACGGCATTTTGGATGAGTTATTTTGCTTATGATTTAGAAATAATGAATAAAGTGGCCACGATTTTGAACAAAACGGAAGATGCGGCGGCTTTTAAAGCCAAATATGAGGAAATCAAAAAGACTTTCAATGAAGTTTATATTGATAAAATTACGCATAAAACTATCAAATCAGGTGTAAAAACTGCCCGAATGGGGCCGCCAAGTGCCAGAAATGCAGAAGGGAAATCGGACAAAGGTCAAGTGGTTGATACCCAAGCTTCGTATGCAATTCCTTTGGCTTTGGGACTGTTTAATGAAGAAAATAAACCTTTTGCCATCAAAAATTTGAATGAAACCCTACTTCGTAAAAACAAAGACGATGAAGGCGTTGAGCGTCCAGAGTATTCGTTGATGACAGGTTTTATTGGCACGGCTTCTATTTCTGAGGCACTTTCGGCCAATGGAAACCATGCCAATGCTTACCGATTATTGCAACAAAAATCATATCCTTCGTGGTTATATTCGGTGGTTAATGGTGCAACTTCGATTTGGGAACGTCTCAATTCTTATACCGTAGAAAATGGTTTTGGTGGCAATAATTCAATGAATTCGTTTAATCATTATTCGTTTGGAGCAGTTTCGGCGTGGATGTACAATTATTCTTTGGGCATTCAAAGAAGTCCAGAAAAAGCAGCTTTCAAACAAATTATCTTGAAACCAACGCCCGACCCCGACAAAGTAATGACGTTCGCCAAAGGTTATTACGATTCGGTTTACGGAAAAATCAATAGCGAATGGCGTTATGAAGGCGATAAATTGGTCTATAAAACTACCATTCCTGCCAATACTTCGGCAACGCTTTATTTGCCAGCAAAAGCAATCAGTCAAGTAAAAGAAAGTGGCAAAAATCTTACGCCAAGCAATGGTATTACAAATATTTCTGTCGAAAATGGTCAAGTGAAAATGACTTTAGCTTCGGGACAATATTCTTTTGAAATAATGAACTAATTCTACTTTGGCACTCTGGAAAACCTATCAATATCAGTTTGTCTTTGCAGGTGTCTAACTTGTATTGCGTTTAACAAACCATCATCAGAGTTGAGTTTATTTAGTAATTTTTTGGCAAAAACGAGTTTAATATCA
>JANNDY010000062.1:0-3149 GCA_031378345.1 Emticicia sp.
TGATATTAAACTCGTTTTTGCCAAAAAATTACTAAATAAACTCAACTCTGATGATGGTTTGTTAAACGCAATACAAGTTAGACACCTGCAAAGACAAACTGATATTGATAGGTTTTCCAGAGTGCCAAAGTAGAATTAAAAGGCTCTTAAATATTATTACTGAATCAAAAAATAATATTATCCTTTTAGACTTCGCAGGAATTGAAAAAAACAATACTGATTTTTTTAATAAACTAATGTTTTTTTTAAGTTATAGCCCATTTTTTAATCATGAAAATAACCTTGTTTTATTTAACGTAATAGATCGGGATGTTAATTATTCTTTGAATAATTCTACAAATTTTGATTTAAAAACAAAGGGATATAACCCTAAACCTATTCCTTGTATCCATCCAGACAGATTGATTTCATGGATAGGAGTTAATGATTCAGTCATTGAAAAAAAACTTACTGAAATATGGCAGACGGGATACACTACTGATATTGATACTAATAAAGAACATTTCAACGATAATTTTATTGAAATAATTGAGGTTTCTGATACAAATGGAATAAAAGTGCAGGTAATTATTGATTCTTTAAATGAAATTGAAAAAAAAATAATAGAGTATCAAAGCACAAGGATAAGACTGGAAACAGAAAATAATGGTATTCATTTTTGGCAACTATTTGAAGATATAGAGCATAATTATAATAATATATCAAGGTGCGAGAAAGATGGGAAGTATTACCTTACAGCAAGTGGTAAATACCAGCATGAATTTTTAAGTTTTATTGAAAAATTATATGTAAGAGAATATCGAAGAATGATAGCAACATATATTCTTTTTAGCTATTTTCACAAGAAAAACTTCTATGACTATGAAATTAACAAAATTTTAACTGTGACACTTAGTAGTCAAATGCTTGGAAAAGAAGTCGCAGATATATATGAAATATTATCAAAACAAAAAATAAATTTAATACCACTTTCTAATTATTACGCTTTTAATACCGAAGAACCATTCCATGATATTAGTAAAAACGATAATATTTTAGTAGTAAATGATGTAATATCAACAGGAAACTTATCAAAAAAAATTAATGAGAGTTTAAAGGATAAGGCAAAAATTTCATCTATTGTTTCAATAATTGACATTAGAGGTAGTAGAGAAAAAGAAGAAAATGAAATTGATGCTACCATTATTTCAGTTTTTGAAAGAGAAATAGAACATCAAGAAAATGATAGTATTAAAGAAAATGATTTTATATGGATAAATCCAATCTTGAATACGCCAACCACGATGCCATACACAAAGAGTATGAGTGAGCATATTATGTTTTTTCCAAATGAGTTTTGTGATTTTTTTTCTGGTAAAGAACAAGATAGTTTTTTCAAAGTTGGTTATATTAAGCAAAACACAGTTTACCATACTTATTATTTTCAAACAGATAAGTTTTTTAGAAGCGAAGTGGAAAATGGGTTTCCAATATTAAATCCAATATTTAAAAGATTAGGAGAAAATATAAAAGAATTAAGAAAACAAAATCGGGGTGATAGAAACAAAGTCTTTCTTGATTTTTTTGGACAGAATAAAATAACAGAGTTTATCACAATAAAGACGAAGACAAAAGTTGATATTGATATGGTGAAACTTCTAAGTCAATATGAACTTTTTGACTCTGAGGACTTAAAACTTAAGATTGATTTTGTTGTTTATCCCTCTATGTCCAGTATAGGGATAATTGAAAATGAATTAGATTTTCTTCTTAAAGAGTTTAGGGATGAAAAGAGCATTGAAGTTTATCCAATACCCCGTATTATGACGCCAAGAGGTTGGAGATTTACTTTCCCACCTAAATTCTTTAATCACCATACAAAAAACAAAACAATCTTATTATTGGATGATGGTTCTTGTACAGGGGAAACAATTCTTCAAATGATAGACACTATATGTTTTCTAAATGTTTCTGAAATAGTTGTACTTTCTATTTTTGCTCGTTTAGAAGACTATCAAAGAGAACTCCTAACTCGTATTAAACAGGTTAGAGTAAAAGATAGACAAGTTGATATTAATATTTTTTTTGGCACACACTTTCATCTGCCGGTATTTAAACAGAACACTATACCGACATTATTTGAATATAATCAGCTACTTGATATTGAGAAATATTTTCAAAATAAAGGAATAAATCATGAGTTTATTGGGAGATATATAGCTTGGAGGAAACATCAATTGAAATTTACTTCGATTAACTCAATTGAAGAACCATTTTATTTGAAGGGAGTTGATAAAAAATTAATGTATCAATTACGGGATTTTTTAGGAAATTACGATAGTTATCGATTATACAAAGAACAAGAACCCACTGGTATTTTGGAAACAACAAAAAGAAAAAAGGTAGTCAAACATTTAAGTATCAGTGATATTCTGAAGTCAGAACAAGCTAAAAAAGCGTTATCTGCCGTTTTAATACATGAGCCACCACTTGTTGAAACACTAAATAAGATTTACCCCAAAGCTATTGGTGTTATAAAAAAATATTTAGATGATATTGAAATTGATAATAAAAACTCTGTTTTTATACTTCATGCTATAAAATATATTAACCTTGAATATTTTGTAAATCAGGAGTTTCTAACAAAATTTTTGAAACAAACCCAACTTTCAATAGATGAAAAGCAAAGAAAAGGTTTAGATTGTATTGATGAAGAACTTGTGATTTATAATTTTATTGGATATGAACTGACACGAATTTTAATTGTTCAAGAAGATGAAAAAGTGAGCTATAAAATTAAAATGACGGCAATAAGTACAATAAGAAATATTGTTATGGATTTAGCTATGAATAATAAGCAAAATGTAATGTACTTTAATATTTTCAAGGACATTCATCAAAATATTATACCGCAATTATCTACACAAGATGGTATAAAAGAGAGTAAATTTTTAAAAGCCTTTAATAGTATTTATGATTACTACACGAATAAAGCTTTAAATGTATACTGTACCCCAATTTTAGGACACGGTTTATAAGTGAAAACTTATTACCTTTATCTTAAAATAACACAAAAATGGGAAAGAAAACAAGGCGAAATTACGATGAGAATTTCAAAACAAAAGTAGTAATTGAAGCATTAAAAGAACAAAAGACATTAGCTCAATTAA